>JAFRYA010000020.1 GCA_017441295.1 Lachnospiraceae bacterium | reverse complement strand
TTTCAGATAATTATGATAAAGTTACTGACCGTCACAGGGGCGAGGCCCCAGATTATCAAGGCTGCTGCGATATCGAGAGTCGTTAGGGAGAAGTATGCAGATAAGTTGACAGAAAAGATACTGCATACTGGTCAGCACTATGACCAGAATATGTCGGCAGTGTTCTTTGACGAGCTGGGTATCCCGCAACCTGACTATAACCTCGGCGTGGGGTCAGGATTGCATGGCGAACAGACGGCAAAGATGATTGCTGGCATCGAGGAGGTGATGATGGCGGAGCACTTTGATGGTATCGTGCTCTATGGTGATACAAATTCGACATTGGCAGGAGCTGTAGCTGCCTCGAAACTCCATGTTCCCATCTTTCATGTGGAGGCGGGGCTGAGGTCGCACAATATGGTAATGCCGGAAGAGGTGAACCGTATCGTATGCGACCAGCTGTCATCTATCCTCTTTACGCCGACAGAGACGGGGATGAGGAACCTTCAGAATGAGGGATTCATGAAGTCTGAGGCTCACTTTAAAAATGGTAAAGGGCGGCTGGTGGTGAACAGTGGTGATGTGATGTATGACAACAGCCTGCATTTTGCTGAGATAGCCCGACAGCGTTGTGACATCGTCAATAGACTAGGCGTATATCCCGGGGACTATGTCTTAGCAACCATTCACCGTGACAGCAATACGGACGATAAGGTTAGGCTAACAAATATCTTCAGTGCGCTATTGGACATCGCTGAGAAAGACAACGTTGTGGTTGTTCTACCCCTGCATCCACGTACCAGGAAGCTGCTGCCAGAAAACCTGGAACCTGCTGTGTATGAGCGCCTTATGGATAGCCAAAAGGTGAAGATGATTCCACCGGCATCATTCTTTGAGATGATAGAACTGGAACGCAATGCGCGGTTGGTCATGACAGACAGCGGAGGCGTGCAGAAGGAGGCATTCTTCTTTGAACGTCCTTGTGTGATACTGCGGCCTGAGACGGAATGGGTGGAGATTGTAGAGCATGGAGCAGGAATCATTGCTGACGCAAGCTATGACCGAATCTGGGCGGCCTACCGTCAGCTGACGGGCAAGAAGATTGTCTTTCCCAAACTTTTCGGTGACGGACACGCGGCAGAGAAAATCATCCAGACTATTATCGGGGCGTAAATGAAAGGGCAGGACGGGCGGAAAGTCAATAGACGTGTCGCTCCCTTGATTTCCATTGAAGTGAATGCGCTTTTGCATCTGTTGCATTGGAAAGAAATTAGCATAATTATCATCATTTTATTCGCAAATGATTGCGGAATCAGGAAAATTGTGTATATTTGCACTCTAAAAAGAGGATTGCAACAATGAACAAGATTGAAAAAGAATCAATACGAATAAAAAAACTTGGAGCGTTGGAGGATGTATATCTGCCAGAAATACTCCCTGTTACAGTCCTGATTTAGGGCATGGTTTTGTCTTTGAGATGCGTGTTTATAATAAAGAATATCGGTTGCAGAATGGCTGAAAAGGTTTTTACTTTTGTATCACAAATAGTAGCTGCAGTACTGCTGATGTAGGTGACAACAGTGCAGGCGCAGGTGAAAAGCATAAGCAGCGCCGCGAGTATTATTGCGATTCTCTTCATGGTGTTTCCTTTCGTAATCAGAAGTCCCTGCCGCTGCCG
>JAFRYA010000019.1 GCA_017441295.1 Lachnospiraceae bacterium | reverse complement strand
TATTACTTTTTCCATTGCGATCCTTCTCATGAGCGATACATTTTTTACCACTTACAAAAAGCCACTTACCACTTACCCGGATCGCATAAAAAAATCCCCGAAAGCCTTGAAAAATCAACGTTTTCGGGAACTTTATCACCAGAGCGATAGACGGGGCTCGAACCCGCGGTCTCGACCTTGGCAAGGTCGCGCGTTACCAACTACGCCACTATCGCATGTCGTCGCTTGACGCAATTGGTAGTTTAGCAAAGTGGTCTTTATTTGTCAACGATTTTTTGCATCTTTTTCCTGTTTTCTTTTGTCATTTATTATTTTGACATGTTCATCGGTAATCAGGGTGACGTTGTTCTCCTTAGCCCAGGCGACGCAGCCGTTCAGCACTGTCTTCAGGAATGGCCTAGGTACCTTCACGAAATTCTTGAGAGCATCGTCCGTGAACTTGACCACATCGTCGCAGCGGTCAGCTGCAAATCTGATTGAAGCTATATCCACTTCCTTCGGCGCCGGGATAGGCTCAGCTACCGGTTTCTTAAACCTTGGGAACTGTGTGTACCAGAAGTTCGTGGAATCTCTGTATCCGTAGTCTACAGGCACCGGCGGGAAATTGTTCTTGTTTACGCCATTTACGATTGCGTCGTAGTACTGCTGCTTCATCAGGATCTTGTCTATATTCAGGATGAAGTGCGCACCGTATTTGGATGTAATGCCGTTGAAGTCATTGTATGGGCCTGGATGGCCGTCGTCTATGTCGTCAGCGCTGAATCTGCCGCCGTTCTCCAGTTCTTTATCCCATGTGCATTCGAATACCTGGAAGGCCTCCGCGATAACCGGCGGACGGTCAGCCTCATCCGGTCCTGCCTGGCCCTTCTCCATGGTGAACAGATTCTGCTGCATCTTCTCTTCTGATGGGCCAGGGAAGCCGAAGCGCACAGCTTCCTTGAAATATTTCCTGTCGTCAGGAATGAAATTGATTGCGCATTTGCCGCGTTTTAAGATGTTGTGGCATGTGTTTGACGTGTTCCTGCACTCCAGCAGCATGGCGTAGCGCGCTTTGCCTGCGATGTAATACGGAAAGCATAATGAATATGAGCCGATATTCAGTGTTCCGTCATCGTTAATTGTACTGATGCACACTGTCGGCATCGGGTAGAAAGCCGAAGTCTGGTAGAAATTGTCAACAATTCTCAGATCTTTAAAAGAACTCATCGTGTAACCCCCTGTTGTAAAACCTTTTATATTAGTAAGACATGCTGTAGTAGTTGATCCTTGTTGGCTTGTGCTCCAGATATTTCCAGAGCATTTCGTTAACGCAGTGTCTGACCTCCTTGGCAATCTGAACGCATTTCCTGTTATCCATGCCGGCCTTGACGCCTACGCTTACCAGATCGTCCATCACTATGTCGCGTCCTGCACCGTCTACTGTGGTGAAATGCTCACCAAATGAAGTGAAGCAATATGTCAGATCGTATGCAGGAGCCAGCCTCCAAGCATCTCTCTTTTCATCATAAATGAATGAAAAATTGCGTGCATTATCGTCATAATTATGCGCATAAACGTTAAAGCACATTCTGGTGTATAAATTTTCTATGTCAGACCGCCTGTCAGTCAGGATTCTGGTCACCTTCATCAGGTTATTATAGTCGAGGCAAGGCACTCTGGAATCAATCTCCAGGATGGCGGCTGCTGTCAGAGTGTGGTTTTTCTTTTCCTCTCCTGCAATGGTCTCGCGGTCGAATCTTCTGATGGCAAAATAGCCTCCTCCATTGTCTGAGGTGAAGAGCTTCACCTCTGGCATGTTGACGCCGCAGGAGATGGCGCACTGGGCATAATCGTACTCCATTTCACCTATGTTTGTGGCATCAAAATTGGATGGAAATTTGACAATCCTGTGGATGCCGGCGTTGCATGTGAAAATCTTCGGACGGTCTCCTCCGGTGACGCTGCCGAGCACAAACAGCTCGTCGAGCTTCTCCAGATCGAGACTTTTGGAGGTCAAAATCTTGATTGACTCCTCTGCCAGATCGTCATATTTGGAGACTGGGATCTGCATGTTGAAATCTGCCCTCGGTTCGAAGCTTAAAGCGCCGATTCCGTTCTGTCCGACCATGGCCAAACGCTCTAAAATGTTGAATTTATCGGCATCGTAGCCATTTCGCTGCATATACCTCTTTAGAAGTATAGTGCCCCAATTTCCAGGTAAGCTGTCTGCGAACACCCCATGCATGCCGGCGAAAGCCTGCTTGTTCGGAAGGAAAACTCCCTTCTTAACAGGCAGCGAAAACGGGCTGATGGCGAAGCCTGTATCCAGCCATTCTTCAGAGTAAGCAAACGCCAATCTGCCGTCTTTGGTCTCGGCGATCGTGCCCACTGACCTGTCGCCATATTTTACGAAAATGCGGTCCAGTTTATCTGCCATCATAGTCCCCCTGTTCCTTTATTTTAGCCTTTTTCGCGGCATTTGCCTCCTTCACAACCTCATTGATGCTGCGGTACGGAATCTCCTGGAAAAGGCCCTTGATCTCATCAGTACATCCGAGTGACATGGCGATCCTTGTAAGCGACTTTAAGGAGATCTCTCCAGAGGTCTCAAACCTCTTCACAGACCCGAAACTGACCCCGCTCATGGCGGCCAGCTGCTGCTGTGAGAGGCTTCTCCTCTTCCTGATCTCCTGGAGCCTCTTGGCGAGAGCCAGGTCTATCTCTTCTTCAGTTTCCCAGATGTAGTTTTTCATTTTTTAAAAATGCCTTCTGAGCTGTTATTTTTTATGATTTGGATAATATATTATCTTTTTTTTAGATTTTTTAAGTATCTAGATAATATTTTATCCTATTAAAAATATATGTCAACTGGTCATTTTCAGTAAAATTGTATTTTTGTTGTACAAAAAAATCTGCCGGAGCTCGTCAGTTCCGGCAGATTTAAGTCCAATTTATAGGACTATATCATTTTGATTTTCTTAGCTTTTTGATGCCTAAAATGATCAGTGCAGCTGCTCCTCCGATGGCCGTCAGGCTCCCGAAGAAGATTTCTTTGTCCGCAAACCACCTGACAAAGAAATCTGATGAGATTGTCACTCTGGGGTTAAAATCATAAGCCGGGCGGAAGTCATCAGCATCTGTATCGGTCAGATTGCCCGCCTTATCCTTAACCTGGAATCTGATATGTCTCTCGGCTGGATCTTCTCCGATCACCAGTCTTCCTTCATAGGAATTCGGGTCCTCAAAATCCGAAATTTTCTCTATCAAAATATCATCTAAATAGATTCGGATTTCCTCCAAAGCACGGCTGTCAAATACCTGAAAACGGATTTCATGTTCGTGAGTGTTGATTATCTTTTGGGATAATCCATCTATATTTACGATTTCCGGCGGAGTGCTGTCCACGCAGAAACTGATCTCTTCTGATGAAGTCTCAGAAATATTTCCGGCGGCATCCTCTGTAATGATTTTGACCTTATACAGGCCGTCTTCTATGAATATTTTATTTATAATATTGCATAAATATGCATTCCATCCATCTTTCTTAATCTTTCTGATGTCCTCGTCATATTGAACAGGTTTTCCGTCTCTGGTCACGTCTATCCTGCACTCGGTTATCTCTCCCGGATTGTATACTGTGACAAACAAATCCTTGTCTATGGACTGCAGATACTTCCCTGAAATATCTCTGATTATGTCATCAAAAATGAACACTGACCCAAACCTGTTCACGGTGAAATCCACTTTCTTTTCACTCACATGTCCTGCCAGATCTGATGCCGAAACAGTCAATTCATATATGCCGTCATTCTCGCTAATTTCTTCAAAAAGGTCCAAAATCCCCTTAATTCCATGCTCATTTACGTCCAAAAAACGCTCTGTATGGCCGGAAACGTCTTCCAAACCGTATATTTTTACCTGCAAAAGCTCAATATCGCAGCTGTCAAAGTTCTCATCTTCGAAGAAAACTGACGGAATTATCTCACCTGAATACATTCCGCCTGTGCTGTCCTCTCCGTTCAGCAGCACCTCCGGCTCCATTATTCCTGTGTCAATTACTATGCTCCTGGAGACGAAGCTGTCCATTGCGTTACCTGATCTATCCAAATAATCTATGAGCAGTCTGTACCTGCCGTCCTCAGCCAACTCGAATGAGCACTCGTTTTCTATCCATACCGGCTGGATGTATTCCGCTGTTCCGTCCTTTTCCACTCTTATTATCACATCAGCAGAGTGAAAATTCGCCTCATCAATCCTGAGCGTAAAACGCGCGGACTGTCCATAATAATCCGTCCCGTCCCGGCTCTGGAAAGGTGCGTCCGCCTCCAGCTTCATAAAAGGGGCAATGCTGTCTGTAACCACCTTCCTGGAATCAGAAAACCAGCAGGACTCGTGTCCTGCTGTGTTAACTGTCTGGAATTCAAAGTATCCTTTCATCTGCTCCCATTCGCCCGGGAAATCCAGCACCGCATAATAATTCCGTCCAACGCTGATTATTCCATCCGTGATTTCACCGGAGCAGCTTTTCCTCTCATCCTGATCAAAATATCTGTACCGGAATGTGCTGATCTCTGAGATGTCTTCCATGCCCATCATCGTTACCTGCATCCCGTAATTATAATAAAGCGCCTCTTCGTCTTCAGATTCAGCCCTGCTGTAAGTTATGTTCAGCCCCTTCGGAGGTGTGGTATCCACCGTAAACCTGACCTCTTCAAAGGCTTCTGATTCATTGCCCGCGAGGTCTGTGCATGATGCTGTCAGCGAATAGATTGCGTCTCCTTGGAATCTTATTTTGATCCTGTGCACTGAGCCTTCGCTTTCCCATTCCGATAGCGCATATGTATCCTCCAGATCCTCTCCGCAGATATCTTTCTGCGAGACTGTGATTCTCGCCAGCGTTGGGTCAAAATTAGTCTCTGTAATCTCCAGCGTGACTATTCTGGCCGCGCCATAATATTCCATGCCTTCCAGAGTATTGACCGGCACAGGCTCCGAATCAGCAACCTTTATGACCGGCGGAGTCATATCTGTCACTATTATTTCGTCTTCACGGGACACAGGCGCGGACTCGTTTCCGCTCATGTCAGTAGCGGTAAAGACGACGTATCCCATAAGTCCGTCTGTTTCCGGTATTACCGCCTCTCCCTTGAAATGTCCCGGCTCTTTAGCCTCAAACGCCTCTGCCCGAATGTCCCTATATTCACTAATGCTCTCATCCAGATTCACGAAAGACCAAGTGAAATAATCAATCTCCGCGGCATTACTGACCGCTTCCAATTCTATCTTCACAGGCCCGTTAAAATAGATATATTGGGGTTCTGCCTCATCCGCCCAGACCGCCCAGAAAGGGATGCCCAGGATTACGCACACAGCTGTCAGTACAGCCATTATTATTCTTTTCATTCATCCTCCATTTCCATCAACTCCGTTTCCCCCTCAAACGGCTTTCCCCTGCTGCCTGAAGGCTTAAATGCAGGCCTCTTTCTTTCGTTCATCAGCGCCCAGACCTTGTCTTTGAAGAAAAGGATCGAGGCTGTGATCAATCCGGCAGCGCCCAAGCCCAGCAGGACTCTCGCTGCCAGCAATAATCTCATGCTCATATCATCTCCTCCCTGTATAATTCATAATTATCAATGATCTCCGCCTTCAGTTCTTTTGACCTGAGCTTGCTCACCTGCAGCTCTGCAGACAACTCATATACCCTGTCCATCAGGCTCTGTATTTCGTCCAATTCAATGCCTGCAGAGCGCATATTCTCCCACTGGTCATGCAGCAGCAGAAACACTGCGTTATAGAGCGATATGCGTTCGTAAGCGTTGGCGCCGCCTGCCCGGTTCAAGGCGTCTTCAATGCTTAATATCAGCCCTTCATAAGCCTCCAAAGAGGCCTCCTCCATGCTCAGCGAGTCCAGTATGTATTCTTTATAAAAGCTGCAGATCAGATAGAAAATATCTGTCTCGTCCTCCCTGAAAAAGGGATATGATTTCTGGATGCGGACGGCCGTGTCTCCATCCGAATAGAAGTTGAAATACAGAAGTCCCGCCCGCCTGCACAGCTCTGCCTTGTCTGTGATCAGCTCTTTATTCGCGCTGTACAGAGCCAGAAATGCCGCGCTTTCTGCCTCTCCGAACCTGCCGTTATCCTCGAAGGCTTCCAGCATCTTAATATAGCCTTCAGGCCTCTCAGGGTAGATGTTTACAGCCCTTTCATACGCGTCCAGGCGTTCCTCCATTGGGAGGGATTCGGATACGCTTATCAGCCTGTCATAGTCTCTCTCGTTCAGATATGCGTACCTGAGATGCAGGATCAGTGATGCAGCCAACATCACCAATCCTGCTGCCAGCAAAGCATAAAATCTGATGAGCCTGCGCCTCGCTGATCTCCTGTGTTCGGCCGTGATGAGCTCGGGATGTTCCAGGTCATACAGGAGCTCTTCAGCGCTCTCATATCGCCCCGCAGGGTCCGGGCATATACATCTGCCTATTATTGCAGAAAGGCTCTCTGAGAGGCTGTTTTCGGCCTCTGCTGAGCTGTCAGGTCCGCGCCCCAGCGCCAGTGCTCTCATGGTCATTCCCAGCGCGAATATATCTGATCTGGGCTCGGTCTGTCCGGTCAGCTGTTCAGGAGGCGCATAGCCCGCGGTGCCCATTATGATGGTGTCCCGGCTGCCCTGATATTCGCGCGCGATACCGAAATCAATTATCTTGATCTGGCCCTCCGGTCTGAGCATGATATTGGACGGCTTCAGGTCGCGGTAAACGACGGGAGGACTCAGTGAATGCAGGTATCCTATAGCGCGGCACAGCTGTATGGCCCAGTCAAAAACCTGCTCTTCAGGACGCGCTCCTTCCTCACGTATAATGCGCTCCAGCGTCTCGCCCTCAATATAATCCATGACGATATATAGGCTCCCTCTCTCGCTGAAAATATCGACAATCCTGGGGAATGCGGGATGGTCCAGCTTCTTGAGCAGCTCCGCTTCCGCCCAGACGTTTCTGAGAGCGGCCTCATCCTCGCGGGACGTGCCTTTGATATCAACTTTCTTGACCGCCCATTGCTTGTTCAGATGCCTGTCCATAGCCAGATAAACGACACTCATGCCGCCTCTGCCGATCTCTTTTAACAGTTCATATTTCATATTAAGTTTGAGTTACTCAATAATCTAAAAAGGAAAAATCAGACCCGAACGGATCCTCATTGACGCAGGATTTCCTGCAAAAAAATAATAGCATATCGCAGGTCGCCCTGCAATATGCTATCAGTCAGATTAATTTATTTCTTGCGGCACACAACGCTGATCCAGTCGCCGTCAGGTACTACCTCGATTACCTCCAGATGTCCGTTGGCAGCCACTGCGTCTCTGATCATCTGCTCCTTGGTAGCCAGAATGCCTGATGTGATCAGGACAGCGCCTTCCTTCAAATAAACGTCCAGCGTAGGCATCATCATCGCGATGACTTCAGCCAGGATGTTGGCCGCTACTATTTCGAAGCCTTCCTTCGAAAGATCTGCCTTCAGGGCTTCATCATTAACCACGTCACCGGTCAGAAGGGTTACTTTATCCATCGGGATTTCATTGACTTCGAAATTCTCTCTGGCAATGTCAACTGCCTGCGGATCGATGTCAACTGCAGTAACTTCTTTGGCGCCGAGCTTCATTGCTCCGATAGACAGGATGCCGCTGCCGCAGCCCAGGTCCAGGAGCCTGTCGCCATCCTTCATATATTTGCGGATGCCTCTGAGGCACAGTCTGGTGGTCTCATGCATGCCTGTGCCGAATGCCATGCCCGGGTCAATTCTTATAACTACGCTGCTTTCAGCGTCTTCAGGAATCTCTTCCCATGTAGGCGCGATCAGGATGTCGTCCACGTTAAAAGGCTTGAAGTATTCCTTCCAGTTGTTCTCCCAGTCGGCTGTATCCACTTCGAGACTCTCGAGTTCCACAGGCTCAATGCCGAACAGTTCCTCAGCGTCTTTGAGTTCCTGTTTCAGAGCGTTCAGCTTCTCAACTTCTGCTGCCCTGTCTGCGTCATTCTCGCTGAATTCCATGTAGAAATTGATGGTGCAGCTGCCGTCGTCTTCCGGCAGTTCCTTAGCGAAATCCGCGTACATCTGGTTCAGCTCGTCATCTGTGAGCTGGACGTTGTTTTCGATCTCGATATCGTTGATGTCGTAGTCCATGAGGATTGCGCTGATCATGTCAGCATCCCTGGTCGTGGTTCTGATGATGTATTTAGTCCAGATCATATCGGCTCCTTTATTTGTGTTTATACATTACTTCATCAAAGGCTTTCAGCGCCTCACGCTGCTTGGCGTTCATGCGCTCCGGAACTGAAACAACCAGCGTTGTATACTGATCGCCCCTCTTGGTCTTGTCCCTGAGATATGGGACGCCTTTGCCCTTCAGCCTGATCCTGGTATCGGTCTGAGTGCCGGCCTTGATCGGGAACAGCACGTCGCCGTCAATAGTCTTGACCTTGATGTCTCCGCCCAGAGCAGCCTCAGTAAATGTTATCTCCATAGTTGAGAACAGATTTACGCCGTCCCTCTGGAAAATAGGATGTCTCTGTACGTTAACCTCTACCAGCAGGTCACCTCTCTGGCCGCCGTTCACGCCAGGCTCGCCCATGCCGGCGATCCTGATGCTCTGGCCGTTGTCAATGCCTGCAGGAATAGATACGGAAATCTTCTTCCTGGTATATTTATAACCGGTGCCGCGGCATTCAGGACATTTCTCTTTAATGATCTTGCCCGTGCCGTTGCAGTCAGGACATACGCCTACTTCACGCATTACGCCGAAGAGGCTCTGTCTCTGGTATGTTACCTGGCCTGTGCCGTTACATTTGCTGCATGTAACAGGACTCGTGCCGGGCTTGGCTCCTGTGCCGTGGCAGTGTGAGCATTCTTCTTTAAAGTTGATGCTGACTTCTTTCTCGCATCCAAAGGCAGCCTCTTCAAAGGTTACCTTAACGCCTAATCCGACATTCTGGCCTTTACGCGGACCATTATATGCCTGGCGTCTGGATGATGAGAATCCGCCTCCTCCGAAGAGGTCGCCAAAAATATCGCCGAAGCCAAAGCCTCTGAGTATATCGTCAACGTTCATGTTCTGGTAGTTGGTGTAGCCACCGCCTGCGCCGCCCTGTTCAAAGGCTGCGTGACCGAACTGATCGTACTGTTTTCTCTTTGTCTCGTCACTTAAAATGCCGTACGCTTCGGAAGCTTCCTTAAACTTGGCCTCAGCGTCTTTATCTCCGGGATTCATGTCCGGATGGTACTTCTTTGCCAGATTCCTGTATGCTTTTTTTATTTCGTCCTGGCTGGCAGTCTTGGAAACTCCCAGTACCTCATAATAATCTCTTTTGTCTGCCATCTTTATACTTCCTGTTTACATAGGCTAAGGAGGAAGGCCTCAGCCTTTCTCCTTAGCTCTATAGTTATTGGTTTGGTTTGTTTTGATTAGATTTCTTTGTAATCGCCGTCTACAACATCGCCTTCAGGACCTGGCTGTGAACCCGGCTGCGGGCCTGCATGCTGTCCCATGTCAGGACCTGGCTGTGGGCCGCCTGCCTGCTGGTAATTTGCCTGTGCCTGCTCGTACATCTTGGTGAATACCTTCTGTGAGCTTGCCAGTAATTTTTCCTTAGCGGACTTGATGCTGTTAACCTGCTCAGGTGTCAGCTCAACGCTGGCGTCTGTTCCGATCAGAGCCTTCAGTGTGCTCAGATCATTCTCAACCTCTGTCTTGTCTGCAGGATCCAGTTTGTCGCCTGCTTCGTTCAGAGCCTTCTCAACCTGAACTGCCAGAGCATCTGCCTCGTTGCGTGCATCGATTGCTTCCTTACGAGCCTTATCCTGTGCCTCAAATTCAGCTGCTTCACGAACTGCCTTGTTGATCTCATCATCACTCATGCTTGAGCCTGAAGTAATGGTGATGTGCTGCTCTTTGCCAGTGCCCAGATCCTTAGCGGATACGTTAACGATACCGTTTGCGTCGATATCAAATGTAACTTCGATCTGTGGAATTCCACGTGGAGCCGGAGCAATGCCGTCCAGACGGAACTGTCCTAATGTCTTGTTGTCTCTTGCGAACTGACGCTCACCCTGTACAACGTGGATATCAACTGCGCTCTGGTTATCTGCTGCTGTTGAGAATACCTGGCTCTTCTTTGTAGGAATAGTAGTATTTCTCTCGATCAGTCTGGTTGCTACGCCGCCCAGTGTCTCGATTGACAGTGACAGTGGAGTTACGTCCAGCAGAAGGACATCGCCTGCACCAGCGTCGCCTGCGAGCTTACCGCCCTGGATAGCTGCACCGATTGCTACGCACTCGTCCGGGTTCAGAACCTTAGATGGCTCCTGGCCGGTCAGCTGTTTAACTTTCTCCTGTACTGAAGGCATACGTGTTGAACCGCCTACCAGTAATACCTTGCCGAGCTCGCTGGCTGCGATGCCGGCGTCTTTCAGTGCCTGCTGAACAGGTCCTGCTGTAGCTTCAACGAGGTCATGTGTCAGCTCGTTGAATTTAGCTCTGGTGAGGTCCATATCCATATGTTTCGGGCCATCGCTTGTTGCTGTAATGAACGGCAGGTTGATGTTGGTTGTGGTTGCTCCTGAGAGGTCCTTCTTAGCTTTCTCAGCTGCGTCACGGATTCTCTGAAGTGCCATCTTATCTGTGCTTAAGTCAACACCTTCCTGGTTCTTGAACTGCTGGATGAGGTAATCAGTAACTCTCTTATCAAAGTCATCGCCGCCCAGTCTGTTGTTGCCGGCTGTAGCCAGAACTTCGATAACGCCGTCGCCGATCTCGATGATGGAAACATCGAATGTACCGCCGCCCAGGTCGTAAACCATGATCTTCTGCTCTTTCTCATTGTCCAGTCCGTATGCAAGTGCTGCTGCTGTAGGCTCGTGGATGATACGGTCAACCTTGAGGCCTGCAATCTTGCCTGCATCCTTGGTAGCCTGTCTCTGAGCATCGTTGAAGTATGCCGGAACAGTGATAACTGCTTCTGTTACAGGCTCACCTAAATGTGCCTCAGCATCTGCTTTAAGTTTCTGAAGGATCATAGCTGAAATCTCCTGTGGAGAATAGCTCTTGCCTTCGCATGTTACTCTGTAGTTGGAACCCATTTCCCTCTTGATAGAAGAAACTGTGTTGTCAGAGTTTGTAACTGCCTGACGCTTTGCTGCGTCACCTACTAATCTTTCGCCATTCTTTGTAAATGCAACAACTGACGGTGTGGTTCTTGAGCCCTCGGCGTTGGCGATAACTACCGGCTTACCACCTTCCATAACTGCTACGCATGAGTTTGTTGTGCCTAAATCAATTCCTATAATCTTTGCCATTGTATTGTCCTCCTAAAAAATCGGTTTTTTACTTAGTTAGCTACTTTTACCATACTGTATCTGACTACAGTACCTTTATATGTATAACCCTTCTGGAACTCCTCGACTACGATGTTCTCGCCTACGCTGTCGTCTTCAACATGCATTACAGCGTTGTGGTAATTCGTGTCGAAAGGCTGTCCGACTGCTTCGATCTGCTCAACTCCGGCATTCTTAAGTATCTGCAGGAACTGTTTGTAGATTTTCTCCATTCCTGTGTAGTAAACGCTGTCGCGCTCATCCTCAGGAACTGCAGCCATGCCTCTCTCGAAATCGTCGAGGACAGGGAGTATTTTTGATACCATGTCTCTGGCGCCTGCGTCGTACATTGTGGACTTCTCTCTTTCAGTCCTCTTTCTGAAGTTATCAAACTCCGCAAACAGCCTGGTGTATCTCTCATTTGCTTCAGCAGCAAGTTCTTTAGCTGAATCTGAAATGCCCTGAGCCGCGCCCTCTACTTCATTGTTGATGGAATCAGCGGCTTCCTTAACCTTCTTGGTCCAGTTGAGCTTGCGCTCTTTCTTATCCGGTTCAGTATTCTCTTCTGCTGTCTCTTCTACTTCTTCAGCAGTTTCTTCTGCTGCCAGCTCTTCTTCATTTATTTCTTCTTTAATGTTCTCGTTGTCAGCCAATGTTCTTCACCCTTCCTAATCTTTCGTGAATTTTTTATCCAGACTGCCGGTCACATCCTTGAGTGCCGACAGCACCTTTTCGTAATCCATTCTCTTCGGTCCGATGACTCCGACCTTGCCGTAAACGCCATCCTCAAATTCGTATGTAGCGGTTATTACGGAGCAGTCCTTCATGGAGTTGACCGAGGTCTCTTCTCCGATGTATACCTTGATGCCCGTGGTATTCTCGCCCAGGTCCTCGCTCATGAGGTTGGTCAGGAGTTTCTTCTCTTCCAGTGTGGAAATCAGCTCGCTGGCCCTGTTTGAATCGGACAGTTCAGGATACCTGAAGATGTTCGTGGCACCGCTGGTAAATATCTCAATGCCGTCCTCTGAACCGATCGCCGCCACTATGGAATTCAGGATCTCCGTAGCCAGTTCTGCATGCTCACCTGCCTGGGAAGCCATCTGTGATGCCATGTCGAAGTTGATCTCCTGCAGTGTCAGCCCGTTCAGTGTATTGTTTAGCAGCAGGTTCAGCTTAAGGAGTGTCTCCTGGTTCAGCTCACGGTTAAGATTGATCATATGATTCTTAACAATGTTTCCTTCCAGGACTATCGTACAGAGCAGCTTGCCTGCATCCAGTGCTGTGATCTGCGCGAATTTCAGTCTGTTGCGATTCGCCTGCGGCATGCTGACAACTGATGTGTACTGAGTGTTGGCAGCCAGCATCTTGGCCATGTCCTTGAGGACTTCCTCGATCCTGTCAACTCTCTTGTCCATGATGTCCTGCATCCTGTCGAGGCTCTCGGACTTGCGTGAAAGCTCCTCGGATTTCTCCTCCAGCATCTCATCGACATACAGTCTGTAGCCTGCGTCTGTAGGAACCCTGCCTGCTGAAGTGTGAGGTGAGAAGAGATATCCCATCTCCTCCAGGTCAGCCATCTCATTCCTGATGGTGGCCGGGCTCAGGCTGAAGTCCGCGTACTTGGAAATCGTACGGCTTCCTACCGGTTCGCCGGTATCCAGATAATTCTTGATAACGGCCTTAAGTATCCTTTTCTTTCTCTCATCTAATTCCACGGTAAATCTCCTAAGTGTTGCTCATTAAATAAAAATGGCACTTGGTATTAATGACCTTCACTTGTGTGTTAGCACTCAACACATTGGAGTGCTAATTACTATGGTTATAGTACCACTGGCACTCATCAAAGTCAACTGCTAATTGTGGTTTTTTTATGAAATATATGATTCTAATGAGGGGTGACACATATTGGAGTTTATGAGCGTTTTTTAGTATATTTTTGACACAAAAATAAGGTTGTGAGTGTAATTCATATCATTTTCCACTCACAACCTTAATTCTGTGTCACGCTCTTTAGAAAAACACTCGGAAGCTTAAATCTGTGTCAGATTGCTGTTCAAAAAAAGCCACGCTTAATGCATGGCATCTTCTTACTTCAGCAGATCCGGCCGTCTCTCCCTGGTGCGTTTCAAAGATTCCTGTCTGCGCCATTTATCTACTTCAGCGTGATTGCCGGACAGCAGCACCTCAGGAACAGACATCCCCATGAATACCTCAGGTCTCGTGTACTGCGGATACTCCAACAGCGTCAGATCGTCTGCAGCTGCCAGCTCGCCGTATACCTCGCGGCGCACCCTTTTTGTGAACTCGCTGGATGGGTCTACCTTTGAAAAGCTCTCATCCACGCCTGAGTCTTCGTTGGTCAGGACGCCCGGTACCATGCGGCTGATCGCGTCAACCATTACCATGGCAGGGAGTTCTCCGCCTGTCAGCACATAATCACCTATTGATACTTCCTCTGCACCCAGAATATCCAGTATTCTCTGGTCCACTCCTTCATAGTGACCGCACAGAATGACCAGGTTTTCTTCCTTCGCCAGTTCTCTGGCCATTGCCTGATCAAATACCCTGCCCGCCGGTGAAGTATAGAGCACTCTCGGCTTGGAGAGCATTTCCTTAGTAACGCTGGCATAGCAGTCGTAGATCGGCTGGCACTGCATTACCATTCCCGCACCACCGCCGTATGGCGCGTCATCAACATGGCCATGGGGCTCATTCGTGAAATCACGGATGTTTACGGCATTAACGGAAATAAAGCCATTCGAGATGGCCCGTCCGGTTATGCTGGTATTCAGTCCGGCATTGATCATGTCCGGGAAAAGGGTGAGTATGTGAAAATTCATTAATCGATCAATCCAGGCATTATATAAGCTGTAATAATGCGTGCTTCAATGTCTACGTTTTTGATACAGGACGGAATCACCGGCAGCAGCACTTCGCCCGGCTCGTTGGCATATGTCTTGACCACATATACGTCGTTGGCGCCGGTCTGGAGCACGTCTTTAACGATGCCCAGTTCATTGCCGCTGCGAAGGAGATTCGCGCAATTAGCTGCGCTGTCTTCACTCGCGATGACCTTGCAGCCGATGAGATCGGCGATGTAGTATTCGCCCTCTTCAAGAGGCTGGGCATCTTCTCTGGCGATCATGATGTCAGTACCATTCAGGCCCTTCACCTGATCCACATTGTCAAAAGCTTCGAAGCCGACAATGACCAGATTCTTGAAGAACCTGACCTCCTTGATCTTTGTCCTTATATCACCTTTCGGGGTTTTGAGTATTACGTTTTCAACTTCAAGGAAACGTTTGGGCGAGTCAGTGGTAGGAAATACCTTGACCTCGCCCTTCAGCCCGTGAGTTGTGGTAACAACTCCAATTCTCAGAAAATCTTCCATTACAGATGGTTACTCAACAATATCCACCACTACCTTCAGGTCTTTCCTGGTAGCGGCTGTCTTGACAACAGTTCTGATGGATTTTGCTATGCGGCCCTTCTTGCCGATTACTTTACCCATGTCATCCTTTGAAACATGCAGTTCAAGGACGATGGTTCCATCGTCTTCATCCCTTTGGGTCACGAAAACATCATCCGGTGAGTCAACAAGAGCCTTAGCAATTACCTCTACTAATTCTTTCATGTTGACACCTCTTATTTTGTGATACCCTCGTTCTTGAATAATCTAGCTACGATTTCTGTTGGCTGTGCGCCGTTCTTAAGCCACTTTTCAGCTGCTTCTTTGTCGATCTTTACAAGGCTTGGCTCCTGATTTGGATCATATGTGCCGATCTCGTCAACGAATCTGCCGTCACGTGGTGATCTGGAATCTGCAACAATGATTCTGTAAATAGGTTCCCTCTTCTTGCCCATTCTTCTTAATCTGATCTTAACTGCCATTTTTGTTTACCTCTTCTAAAAAATTAATTATTGTTAATATATCTGAATGACTGTGTCATTTCTAACTAGAATTTCATGCCTCTGAGCTGTTTCATCATATTCATGGTGCCGAATTTGCCCTTCTTGCCTTTGAATCCGCCCATCTGCTTCATCATCTTCTTGGCCTGCTCGAACTGCTTAACCAGCCTGTTGACCTCTGCAATATCCACACCTGCGCCCTTGGCGATCCTCATCTTGCGGGAAGGATTCATGAGCTTAGGATTGCGTCTCTCTCTCGGAGTCATGGAGTAAATGATAGCCTCAATGTGGGACATCTTCTTGTCATCCGGAAGCATCGCCTCATCAATGCCCATGCCCGGCATCATCTTGAGTACTGCGCCGAGGCCGCCCATGTTCTTCATCTGCTGCATGGCTGTCAGATAGTCATCAAATGTAAATTCTGACTTCTTGAGATGTTCCTCCATCTCACGGGCCTTGTCCTCATCGAGGGTCTGCTCCGCCTTCTCGATAAGAGAAAGGATATCGCCCATGCCGAGGATCCTGGATGCCATTCTGTCAGGATAGAACTGCTCTAAATCGCTGAGCTTCTCGCCCATGCCGGCGTAGATAATAGGAACGCCTGTAACTGCCTTGGCTGAGAGTGCGGAACCGCCTCTGGTATCGCCGTCCAGCTTGGTCAGAACGAGTCCGTCCACGCCGATCCTGTCATTGAATCCTGAAGCAATATTTACTGCTTCCTGGCCGGTCATCGCGTCAACTACCAGTAAGGTCTTGTCGACATTGGCTGCTGCCTTGATCTGCTCCAGCTCTGTCATGAGGTCTTCATCGATCTGGAGACGTCCGGCGGTATCTATGATGATAACGTTCTTGTTATGGTCTGCAGCGTATTTGATACTCTCCGAAGCGATGTCTGCTGCTCTGTGGTCAGTGCCCATCTCGAATACTGAGACACCTACCTTCTCGCCGTTAACCTTTAACTGCTGAATAGCAGCAGGCCTGTAAATATCGCATCCTACGAGGAGCGGACGTTTGCCCTTGTCCTTCAGCTTGGCCGCGATCTTGGCTGCAGTGGTGGTTTTACCTGAGCCCTGCAGACCGACCATCATGATGACTGTGGTGGCGCTGCCCTGTTTGAGCTCCAGTTCTACCGGAGTCCCGCCCATGAGCTTGGTCATCTCTTCGTTAACGATCTTGACAACCATCTGACCCGGAGTCAGGCTCTTCATGACATCCTCGCCGACCGCTCTTTCCTTGACTGTATTGGTGAACTGCTTAACTACCTTGAAGTTAACGTCAGCCTCCAGCAGGGCCATCTTGACTTCTTTGAGGGCAGTCTCAACGTCTGCCTCAGTCAGGACACCCTTGCCTCTGAGCTTCTTGAATACGTTCTGAAGTTTTTCGGTTAAATTCTCAAATGCCATGTTTTATAAAGTATCTATGATCTGATCTGCTATCTTTCTGACTTCTTCAATGTCTCTGCACTTCTTGATGGAAGAGACTTCTTCTTTGATCTTGAGGAACTTCTCAACCAGATGAAGCTTGGCCTCATACTCTTCCAGGCTGGCGTTGCATCTCTTGATGATGTCGTGCACGCCCTGGCGGCTGATGTCCTTATCCTGGGCGATTTCAGCCAGAGAATAGTTCTCGAGGACGTATGCCTCGTAGATTTCCTTCTGATGCTCAGTCAGGAGATCTCCGTAAAAATCATATAAATAAGATTGTTTTACAAAGTTTTCCATAATAAATCACCCGACGTATACTACAATACATCGGGTGAAGTGTCAAGTACTTTTACTTTACATTTACAAAAAGTTTTTCTCAAAGACATCAAAGTCGAATTTGCCCATATAAAAATCGGCCTTTTCTTTGATCTCGTCCGTCAGCCTGTCGTTCGTAAGGTCCCACAGAGCAATTGTTGTGCAGCCTGCTTCATTTGCTGCCTCAATGGCGAAAACAGAATCTTCAAAGACCACCGTCTCCTCAGGCGCTGTGCCTATATATTCTGCGCTTTTCAGGAATATAAACGGCTCTCTCTTGCTCGTGTTCAGTTCCTTGGAAGTAAATACCCTGCCGAAATAGTCCCATAGTCCCAGACGCTTAAATGCCGCAGTGACTGACTCTCCGTCACTCGTTGTGGCCAGCACCATCGGTATGCCGCGCTCAGCCATCTTCTCGATGAATTCTCTCGCGCCAGGTTTGAGAGGCGCTTCATACCTGTAAAAGTCTGAAATTACTTTGAGAATTCCGTGGCGTACCTCCTCAGGACTCTCATCCAGCCCGTAACGCTCCTTAATGTATACGGATCCTTCTTCCAGGCTCATGTTCTTAAGAGCCTTGCCCAGTTCAGCGTCCGACTTGCATCCGTGGGATTCCAGAAATCTCTCCGTGGACTCCCTCCAGATAGGCAGTGAATCCAGCAATGTACCGTCAATATCAAAAATCGCGCCTTTGATCATCGCAGGCCTCCTTAAATTCCTAAATATGTGAATATTTTATTATATTTACCCCGATATGCAACAAAAGTTTTTACTGCCTATTATGTTTATGGTAAAATATATAAAACTTTTTTAAAGGTTAATGACATGGCAAAACGTTATTACAGACACAGAAGGAAAAAGAAAATAAAGCTCAGGAAAATCCTGATCCCTTCAGCGATAATCGTTGTTTTAGCTGTTGCCGCTTTTATTATCGTGCGCAGCTTTGAGACCACCGGCAAGATGTATCTTGCTTCAAAAAACAACACTACCGAGCTGTTTTTTTACGATGACTATGAAGGCAGGATGTTCCGTTCTGAAGATAAACTGGCGAGAGGTACTCTGGTCACCAACACCAAGAGAAAGCATACCGAGAACGGCCGTACTTACGTCCTGATCAAATATGACGACAAAGAATACTACGTTAACGAGACTTCTCTCGTAGAGTCCAAGGACGATATAGTCCTTGAAACCGAGAAATGGGTCCGCACGCCTGTCACCGTTTACCAGAATAACGAAGATTCGCGCATCGCCTCTTTTCTCAAGAAAGGCAGTCATCTGGAAATACTGAGTTACAGCACCGTCAATCCGGACGGCAGCATTGACATGTACGAGATACGCTGCGGCGACGTGACCGGCTGGGTGTACGGCAAATATCTCGAAAGCACTGAAGACGCTGCCAAAGCCGTATACAATGAGCACGGCGAGCATGACATCCATAAAGACCGCATTTACAAGTCCAAGGATCTCTACGGCGGAGACCCCGCTAAACTGGACTGGTACCCTGTAGAAAAACCTGTTTTTGACGACAATCCTCCGCTGACGGAGGCACGCACAATGTACCTGTGCGCCAAGGCCGCCAAAGACATTGACCAATATATCGAGCTGGCTAAAAAGAGCGGCGTCAACAGCATCGTTCTGGACGTTAAGGACGGCGCGCTCAGCTGCCCGATGGAGAGCATCAAAGACATCGCCCCGATATCTTATAAGAACACTTTGATCACCTCCGAAGAGATGGAGAATGCTGCCAGGAAGATCAAGGAAGCCGGCATTTACCTCATCTGCCGAATTGTAGTTTTCAACGACAGATTCTTCGCAGCTGACCATCCTGAGGAATGCATCGTTTCAGATGTATCCGACCAGTTATGGCCTTCAGCCTTTTCCAGACTCTGCTGGTATTACAATGTAGAACTGGCCAAGGAATGTGTTCACAGATTCGGCTGCAACGAGATCCAGTTCGACTACGTCCGCTTCCCTGAATCCGCGTACAACATGTCCATGAGCGAGTCCACGGACTTCAGAAACAAGTATGATGAAGGCAAGGTTGAGGCCATCCAGAACTTCCTCTTCTACGCCACGGACCAGCTTCATAAAGAAGGCGTTTATGTTTCCGCCGACGTCTTCGGCGAGAGCGCTTATAAATATGTTTCCGCGTACGGACAATACTGGCCGGCTATTTCCAATGTCGTGGACGTTATCTCAGGCATGCCTTATACAGACCACTTCGACCGAACTATCGACATGTGGACAGAGCCTTATGAAACTGTTTATGACTGGGCTGAACATGCCGCGGCCAGACAGTCTGAGATTCCGACACCTGCCATTGCGAGGACATGGGTGACAGCTTATGACGTACCTCTGTGGAACCCTCGTGTTGACGTAGATGCCAACTACGTCATTACTGAAGTTCAGGCGCTCTATGACGCAGGCCTGCCGGGCGGATTCCTGACATGGAACGGCGGCTCTGATTATGAAAAATTCAAAGAGATTTCCGGCGCGTGGAGCCATACATATAAACAATAATTGTATTTATATAAATATTATTATAAAATATCTGTTGATATTTTTATTGGCTGACTAAAGGAGAAAAAATGAAAATCCGTAGAATTATTTCACTGATCATAGCGACAGTGCTTCTGCTCTCTGCAGCGGCTGCCCTGGCGGGCTGCGGCGGCGGCAAGGCCGGCAGATCTACCGAAGAGGCTTTCCTGGCTTCTACAGGCGGCAAGATCTCATTATATGGTTATAACGAAGACAAGAAATTCGTTCAGATCGATGAGCTGGTCAGGGGCACTCGCGTAACCAAGTTCACTGACGGCAAGGCTACCGAGGCTGAAGAAGGATATACCGAGATTCTTTACAACGATGAGAACTGCTACGTCAGCACAAATTCCCTCGTTGACGAATACTCCAAATGCGTTCAGGAGAAGGTCAAATATGTCCGCACCTCAGTTACGGTTTACCAGAACAACACTGACTGGCGCATAGAGTCCTGGATCAAGAAAGGCAACGAGCTCCAGGTATTGGGCTTTGACTTCCTGGACAAAGACGGACAGGTCGAAATGTACAAGATTTCCTCAGGCAGCACTACCGGCTGGGTATACGGCAAGTACCTTGTTGACACACAGGCTGCTGCCGATGCTGTTTACAATGAGAACGGCACATTCGACATCCACAACGGCAGGGATTATTACTTCCCACTCTGGGGCGGATATCCGGAAGACCTGGACTACTATCCGTATGAGCGTGTTGAGTTAAATCACCCTCTTCTCAGGGAAGCCAAGACGATGTATCTGAATGCCGAGGCAGCTATCAACAATGAAGCTTATATCGAGTGCGCTCTTGAAAACGGTGTCAACGCCATGGTAATGGACATCAAGGACGGCCAGCTGACATATGCATCAGAAGTTGCCAAAGAGCTCTCCCCTACTTCATATAATACATACTGCTGCGAAATCGACACGTTCAAGGAAAGCGTACAGCGTGTTAAGGACAATGGCTTATATACTATCGGACGTATCGTTGTTTTCAACGATTACCTGTATGCACAGGATCATCCGGAGACATGTATCGACTCAGTTTATTCCTCAGGAGAATGGCCGTCAGGCTTCAACCGCGAGGCATGGTATTACAATGTTTCACTGGCCATCGAGGCTGTCCAGCTGTTCGGCTTTGACGAGATCCAGTTCGACTACATCAGATTCCCTGAGAGCACATGGATGATGTCAGAGTATGACGAGACCGTTGATTTCAAAAACGAGTACGGTGAGTCCAAAGGCGAAGCTATCCAGAACTTCCTGTTCTACGCTGCGGATGAGATCCACAAAGCAGGCGCTTACTTCTCCATCGACGTATTCGGCGAGTGCGTAGGCACATATGTAACCGCTTATGGTCAGTACTGGCCGGCAATGAGCAACATCGTTGACGTTATCAGCGCAATGCCTTACACCGATCATTACGGTTTTGATGAGGATACATGGTCTGAGCCTTTCTATATAATGGATTCATTTGCATCTCAGGCAGAAGATCGTCAAAAAGAAATTCCGACTCCTGCAGTTGCCCGTACCTGGGTTACAGGATACAACACACCGCACTGGGACCCTGTTGTAGATTATGACACTTCCAAGATGATAGAACAGGTTTCCCCTCTTTATGAGCATGGTCTGGACGGCGGATTTATTCCTTGGAATGCCGGATCCGACCTGAACAAGTATTGGGAATACGGCGCAGCATGGGCGCATGATTATCACCAGGATTGATACATAAATAAAAAGGCCCTCCCGAAATGGGAGGGCCTTATTTTGTTTAATTACAGCAGATAGGATAATCCGAGCAATATGTACAATGGACCGAAACAGTAAACCATGAACATTTCATTATGCGATGCTTTCTTGGTGAAGCATTCTGTCAGCAGAAGCAGCTCTGCCACATAGGCTCCGGCACCGCAGAAATACGCTATACCCTTCCACAAATGCCCCTGCTCATGAATGATCAGCGAAACCAGAAACAGTATGACTGCTGCCAGCACGGCAATGTTGCGGATCCAGAGAAGAATTTCCTCAAGTGTTTTATGAGAACTCTCTTCAATAAGGTCTTTCTCTAAAATGCCGTCATCTACTATTTTCTTGAGTTCATCATGAAATTTGCTCAAGTCCTACCTCTTTGTCTCAAACTTAGATCGGCTTATTTCCTTCTTCTGCATACAGTTCCGGAAGTAATGCAGCCAGAAGTGGGAACTCCTTGTTGCAGTGCTGAGCGATGCCCATCAGTGGGAACAGCAGTGGAGGCAGTGGGCCCGGAAGGCTGCCGTGCCATAATCCGTTCTCATCACGATGGTCATGTCCGAACCAGAAGTGTGAATACAGAACACTCTTGCCAGGGCCATCCTCATCTTCTACGAAGAAGTGAAGCATCGGTGAACCACCAACTACTGCAGCGAGCTTGTCGCTGTTCATGATCTTCTCAGCGTTCTCCTTGGTGAAACCACGATACTCAAGGTTGTTGAAGTCAATGTCGAAGTACTTGCATGGACCAGCCTGATTGTAGCTTAAGTAGTCAATGCCTGTGCTCTCGAATACATGATGGATTGCAGGACCATGTCCGCAGTCATGGCATTTCTCATTAAGAGAAAGGTCAGGATTGGTAATACGGCGGCGGAGCTCAAGTGATGGGCTGATGCCGTAATGTGATGGCGGGCACCAGAGCATGTAACGGAGGTCTTCCTTAACATGCCATGCAAACCACCATTTGAAAGCTTCTGCTGTGGAGCCTGGGAACTCTGTACGTGCGGTCATAACGCCGGTACCATCGTTAAACAGTGTCCAGCCTTCTTTCCACTCGTTCTTACGGAAGTTCTCATCCATCATCTTGTTAACATCAGAGATGTGGAGCATTGTTGCAGGATCCTGCATATTGTGGCCTGAGTAATAGCCAGCTTTCTTGGACCATGAAATAAAGTCTGCTCTCTTCTCCAGCGGAGTCTCGAAGTAACGATGATAATACTTAGCGTATGGAAGTCTCTCCTCAGCCGGTGTCAGCGCTCTTGGGCCGCACTCGATTGATTCAACGATAACTTCACACTGATCAGCATTCCACTGATAAGCCAGACGGAGCTGTGTCAGAACAGGAGTTACAGGAACCATGATAACTGCGTCATCCTTGTATGCGCATTTGCCATCCAGTGGGAAATGCGCAACATAGCCTGAACGCTCAACATCAATAGCATCATCAGTTAATGTAAAGTAAGTGAAAAGACCTTCTGTGAAGAGCTCTAATGGTGCATAAGGCTCGCCGTTTACGCGTACAACGCTTCTCGGCAGAACATGATTTTCTACAATATCATCTCCGCCTGCAGGATTTTTGCCACGAAGTGTGAATTCGTTGCTGCCTACGTTAAATAACAGCTGGGTAGCATAAACGAAGCACTCGTTGAATCTTCCCGGTACGGATGCTGTGCGAAAATCGTCAAGTAACATATTGTTTTCCTCCTATATTGAAATTTCAATACATATGTATCCAAATATATTCTAACTAATATTTTAGCCAAAAAAAATATAGCCACTGCACAAAAATGGCAGTGGCTATTTGTTAATTTTGTTGCATTAGTCAATTGGCTTGAAGTCTGCGGTGAACAGCGGGAGCTTTTCCAGGAAAATAATATCATCTCTCTTGGCCGCATCGCCTTCAGCGAGGACAGCCATCCTGCCTACAACAACGCCTCCTGCTTCATTTACCAGATCTTCCATGGCCTCCATTGATTCGCCTGTGGAGATAACATCGTCCAGCAGAAGGATTCTCTTGCCCTTCATCTTTCTGGCGTCCTTGCCATCCATGAACATCTCCTGGACTTTCTCTGTAGTGATGGACTTAACCTTGTGGCTGAATACGCCCTCCATGTACAGTTTAGGAGCCTTCCGGATCAGGAAATAATCATTCTGACCTGTTATTCTGGCCATCTCATAGATCAGAGGAATAGCCTTGGCTTCAGGAGCGATCATATAGTCATATTCCGGAGCTTTCTTAAGGAGCTCTCTCGCACATGCCTGTGTCAGCTCCACATCGCCGAAAATAACGAAGCCCGCGATAGCCGTAGTATCTGAAATCTTGCAAAGCGGCAGCTGTCTCTTGCAGCCCGCGATAGTCATCTCATAGTAATTTCCCATAGTACTCACCTTTACTCAAGTGCTGTTATTGCCTCAACCGCGTCATTTAACATATCGTTGCTGATCTCTTCGAACTGACCCTTGTCAGCCATTTCAGCATATTCAGGTCTGATAGGCATACGTCCGAGAACCTTCAGGCCAATGGAAGCAGCAACTTCGTCAATGTTGCTCTCGCCGAAAACATTGATCTTCCTGCCGCAGTCCGGGCACTCCAGATAGCTGTAGTTCTCAACGATACCCAGTACAGGAACGTTCATCAGGCCAGCCATATTATATGCTTTCTTAACGATCATTGTAACCAGGCTCTGCGGAGATGTAACGATAACTACACCATCGATCGGCAGTGACTGGAATACTGTCAAAGGAACATCTCCTGTTCCAGGAGGCAGGTCAACCAACAGGTAATCCAGCTCGCCCCAAACAACGTCTGTCCAGAACTGCTTAACAACGCCTGCCAGAACAGGGCCTCTCCATACTACCGGTGTATCTTCTGCATCAAGAAGCATATTGATGCCTATCACCTTGATGCCGCCTTTAGTCTCAAGCGGATAGATGCCTTCTTCTGAACCGGTGGCATTGCCCTTGATACCGAACATCTTCTGAATAGAAGGTCCGGTGATATCAGCATCGAGGATGCCTACTTTATATCCCTTCTTTGCCAGCGCTGATGCCAGTGAGCCGGTAACAAATGATTTGCCTACGCCGCCCTTGCCGCTGACAATACCTATAACATGTTTAACATCACTAAACTGGTTCTGTGGCTCTAAGAAATCCTCAGGAGCCATCTTGCTCGGACAGGAGTCTGCATGTTCGCAGCCTGCGCACTGCTCAGGTGCACAGCCTTCTCCGTTTAATTCTCTCTCGTCTCCCATTTTAACTCTCCTATAAACTTATTCCTGTGCTTTATCAGCACCTGTCAATAGTACCATAATCTTATTGCTGCGTGCAATGAATTTTGACATTTCATCAGGAGTTAATGGCTCATTGCCCAGCTTGGCCAGGTCATAGAGCTGCTCCAGCACCATGTCAGCGTTTTCATCCTGCGCATCCATCAGATATTTAACCAGATCATTGTTGGCGTTCAGCACCAGTGTTCCCGGTGTCTTGAACATGTTCATATCCATGTCCAGTCCCATCTGAACCGCCATGATCTCCATACGCTTGCTCTCCTCAGAAACCGTCAGCATTGAAGAAATATTCTTGTCCTTAAGGTTCTGGATCTTAACTTCCAGTTTCTCGTTTTTCAGCAGTCCGCGCAGCCTGTCTCTGATGGTCTCTGCCTTTGCGTCCAGCGCCTCCTGGTCTTTCTTGGACGTTCTCTTGGTAAATACCTTGTCTAGTGCTGTATCAACCCTCAGGAATTTAACGCCTTCATTTTTGGCCTCCAGCATGGATATGAAGCTGGCGTCAATGATGTGGTTCAGATATACCGCGTCAAGCTTGGCTTCCCTGTACATATCGATGTATCTGCCCTGCAGGTTCTTGTCAGTTACGTAGAAAATAGTATTCTCATGTTTTTCTTTATTTTCCTCCAGGCATTCTTTGAAGGTGAGATACTTATCATCAATGTTCTTGAACAGGATGTAGTCCATCATCTTGTCGCAGAACTTCTCGTCCCTGAGGCACCCGTACTTGATGAACGGATTAATGTCGTCCCAGTATTTCTCGTAGTTTTCCTTGTCGGTCTTACACATTCCGGAGAGTCTGTCCGCCACCTTTTTGGTAATGTAATCAGCAATCTTGGTAACGAATCCGTCATTCTGCAGCGCGCTCCTTGATACGTTGAGCGGCAGATCCGGGCAGTCAATTACGCCTTTAAGCAGCAGCAGGAATTCCGGTATGACCTCTTTGATATTGTCCGCGATGAATACCTGGTTATTGTACAGCTTGATGGTGCCTTCAAGTGATTCATACTGGTTAGTCAGTTTAGGGAAATACAGGATGCCTTTCAGGTTGAACGGATAATCCATGTTCAGGTGTATCCAGAACAGCGGGTCCCTGTAATCGTTGAATACTTTCCTGTAGAACTCCTTGTATTCTTCCTCGCTGCACTCGTTCGGATGTTTGGTCCAGAGCGGATGTGTATCGTTCAGAGGCTTCTCCTCTTCAGGCTCCTTGCCTTCTTCGGTCTTGCCTACTGTGTCAGTGTTTACGAAATAGATTTCCTCCGGCATGAAGGAGCAGTATTTGTTGATAACCTCCCTGACTCTGTATTCATTTGAGAACTCATAGCAGTCCTCATTGAGGTACAGTGTGATCTCGGTACCAATGGTGTCCTTGTCGGAGTCTCTCATCTCGAACTCGCTGCCGCCATTGCATTCCCAATAAACCGCCTGTGCGCCTTCCTTGAAAGAAAGAGTCTCAATAGTAACCTTGTCAGCTACCATAAAGGCCGAATAAAAGCCCAGTCCGAAGTGTCCAATGATCTGGTCCTCGCTGGCCTTGTCCTTGTACTCTTTAAGGAATGCCTCAGCTCCTGAGAAGGCTATCTGGTTGATGTACTCTTTCACTTCATCAGCCGTCATGCCGATACCATTATCAATGAATTTGAGCGTCTTCTTCGTGGGGTTTGCGATTACTCTTATTTCAAACTTCTGGTCCTGCGGGAAATGGTACTCTCCCATGACCTCCAGCTTACGCAGCTTGGTTATGGCGTCGCATCCGTTCGATATCAGTTCCCTGATAAAAATATCGTGGTCCGAATACAGCCACTTTTTGATGATAGGAAGCATATTATCGCTGTTAATTGATAACGTTCCTTTTTCTGTGCTCATTGTCAGTCACTCCAATCTATATTAAGTTTTTTGATTTCTGAATTAATTTTAGTCTTGTCCGTAGCAAAAGTCAATAAAATATTAGCACTCTTCTTTCGAGAGTGCTAATATTTTGTCCTTTTATTAATGTCCCTGCCAAATTATGATAAACTTAGCAGAACTAAGGAGGCAATGATAAAAAAATACCAAATTCTTATATTATTCTTCAAAATGAATCAGGCTCTCATCAACCTCGAAAAATTCCATAGTACCATCTACCAAAACGGAGCATGTTGTGCCTGCCCCTCTGTCAGACAATGCCGCCAAAACCTCATCCCATGTTCTGCACACAATTTGTTTTTCCGGTTCCCCAAAACTAAACTTGTCTGTTTCCATATAATTAGGCATGTAAAGAATAATCTTTCTTACAAACCTCTCTCTTGTAGGCTCACTTTTATACATTCTTCCTGGTGACTTTTCTCCGAAAGTTCCGAACATATAATGTGTAACTTGTCCACGTTCTGTAAAGTCTATAATTACAATATCCCCACCTTTCTCACCACAAGCTAATGATGCAAGTTGATATGCGATTGTGGCCTCATTTGAACGTGCATTTGCGTTACTTATAATAACATCCTTGTTTTCTGCCCTTTTGGTAGAATAAATCTTAGAAGCCATCGGAATTGCAGCATAATATTCTTCTACAACATCTCCTGCGTATACGTCTACTATTTCAGCTCTTGTATTATACAGACAGTCCACCTTGAAAAACTCTCCGATCATACCGCATACTTCTTCAATTTTCTCACGCATTGCAGTAACCCTTAAATCTCCCATGGTAGCCGACGATGTTATATTATGTTTTTTAGCAAAATCAATTGCGGCAATATGTGTCTGCTGAATACTATCAATGCCGGCAACGCCAGGAATAATGATTTTTCCGCCTCCGCCAAATGTATTAAACACATGAGGAAGAATAGCTCCAATGCCAATCTTAAGGTCAGAATCCATTACCTCGTTATTAATCATTACATCGTAACCGTCTTTTGACTTACCTATATTCGTTAAATTATCATAGCAGTTGTGATTGTAAATCGCGTAGTTTGTAACAATCTCCTTGCCTAGTTTATTAACAAACTCTTCTCTACTATGCGCTCCATGGCATCCCAACGCACAAATAAATGAAATCTGGTCTTTTTGAATACCTGCTGCGTGAAGTTCCTCTAGAACAACCTCAGCAAGGACCTTGGTAGGTGTAGCACGTGATATATCATCAAAAACTATACAGACTTTTTTTCTGCCAACTGCCAACTCCCTAAGCGGTTTAAGGCCATACGGTTTATTGATTTTTTCCCTTATCTGCTCTTTAGTAAGTTCAGGCATATTGTCAGCTTCAATACCGTGAATGGTAGTTTCCCAATTATCAGGAATATCAATCTCTATCGGTTCAAATCCCTGCCACATATTTTGAGGTAATTTAACTTTCATTTCTGTATCTCCTTTACATCAATAATCCTTTTTAATCAATAAGACACTATTCAATACAACCAAACATTACTATTAACTATTTTGTAATCAAAAGAAGCACCAAATCATTAATGCTTATATTCTGGGTAGCCACAATAGCACTATTTAACTTCCATAATGGATCAGATGTGGCATGCGTTCTTAAAGCCCGATCAAGGTCAATACCTTTCTCATTTGCTTCTGCCAGTGTGAATCCGTCAACTATGCCACCGGCTAATATACGTACACCCTGCGCTTCTGCATCATCATTTATAAACCCACCAGGCCCGTCTGTGCCATCTGTGTCAGCTGCCCCTACAACAATACGTTTTCTATCTGCAATAGTTTTAGCTGCCGTTACGCATATTTCCTGATTACGGCCCCCTACTCCCCCATTTTTACCAACAGATACAAGTGCTTCACCAGTAAAAATCAATACACATGGAGCCTTAAATGGTTCATCGTCTGTTTCGATAAGTTTGGCTATAGAGCACATGAGTTTGGATATTGAACCTGCTTCAGAAAAATACTGTTTTGTCATAAAATGAGGTTCTATTCCGAGTTCTTTTGCCTTTTCCTTTACAGCTGGCACAAAGCTTCTGCTTTCAGCCATCAGGCCATAAATCCTACAATCAAGCCTTTCAAACTCTTCCAGTTTCATTACAGGATGCTCGGTTGCACCATTTTCCAGATAGTTCCTAACATTTTCAGACATGTCTTTCCACATGTCGTTATTTTTCAAAAACTCTATTGCCATTTGTGGAGTTGAAATATCCGGAAGAGTATGCAGCCATTCGTTATATTCTGTGCGTGCTTTATAACCAACCACGCCAAAATTATCATTCTGTTCATTTATATCAATTGTAAATGTATGAATCATCTTAGCAGGAGCCATCATGCGCGTAATCCTGCCACCTTTTAATATGTCCACCTGATTTCTTACGATATTAAGTTGCCAAGTTGGAAAGCCTCGTTCAATCTGAATTACACGTGTTACATTCATAACATCATCCAGATTTAGTTCTTCCGGTGGTAACGTGAGAAGTGAAGAAACTCCATTACCGACAACTGTAATAACAAGGTCACGCTCCGTAAATTTTTGTTCTTGGATAAAAGAAACTATTCTTCTGCATCCTTCTACACAATTTTCATCAGGTACCGGATGGCTTGCCCATACTATGCCTATTTTCTCAGATTCAGCTATATCACCATATTTTAGTATTACCTGTCCTCCTGTGAGATATTCACCAAGGATTTCTTCATAAGCCTGTACGGCTCTCCAGATGCCTTTTCCTGCGCCAATAATAAACACTCTGTCAATATCTTTATCTAAATCGAAAACATCCTCTCCAGTACGTGGTGATCCTATAGGTTCAAAATCTGTATTCCCCACATAAAGCAAGTTGCCTTCTCTGTGCATAAGGTCTCTTGCTTTCCAATATGGATCGGCTGCAGTAAGCCCTGCGTCCATAAGCTCAGTCATCAGTTTTCTACCCTCAATATTGCCATGGCTTGTAAGCACTTCGGCATTTAGAATTCTGTTCATGTTTTCACCCTCTCCTTATTATTTCATCTATTTCAGCTATTCTGTTAGCAATAAAACTAATGCCACTACAGCATAGATAGTCACATCCCAGAGCCACCGCATAATCAGCGAGTGTTTCTTCCTGCAATCCATTAGTTGCCAATACAACTTGTCTATTATCTTCCTTTGCTATTCTTGCAGCATTTAATGCAGCACTTATTGTTCCTGAGTTCTCCAATGACATACATATGCCGAGACTATTGTAGCGTGCGTATTCAGTCATCTCATCCAGAGACTCGAAAAGCCAGTCGCTCACAATCACTGATACTCCCAGCTTTTTAATAATCTCATAGCCTTCTGTGAAATTAATATCAAATGGATTAATCAGGGTTTTAATATCATATTTACTGCATAATTCTGCAATCTCATCAATGAATTCATCAGATGAAAAGCTGCCTTTTTTTAGAATGTTTACATAGCTGTTACTTTCTCCGTCAAAAAACAGATTTCCTGACAGATCCACTCCAATGCCTATCCGTCCAACATATCCGGCATCTTCTATAGCTCTGGTCATAATGTCAAATATTACTATGTCAGTAGAGATGCGGTCTTTTGGGATCATTATCTGGCTGTCTATTTCTACTTTAACCTGAAGTACCGCTGATAAAAGCGTTGCATATTTTTTAGCTGTAATCCACAATGCATAAAACCCTTCAGAATAGTTTTCAAAACCATAAGAAACAAAAAAATACTCCGGCTTGTTGCCCTCATTTTTTTCTGCAGAATACCTCGTGCTCCCATTGGCAGCGCTATAAACAGGTAAAGGCATCCTAGGTGAGCAGGCTGTGCCAAATATATTAAACAATGGTGTTTTTGTCTCTATGGCAATGGCCTTCGCTGATGCCTGCGAAAATGCAGAAATACCTGCCAAGCCCGCATTCTCTTTATCTTCCTCAAAAATAAGACTGTCAGCATCTTCAATGTCAGTTATGCTAACATCACAAATATGTGGTGCGATAACAGTATTAATATAATTCACGCTGCTGCCAAGCCCTTTATTGAAGTTATTATCTGAATAATCATATATAGCCGCATATCGTATATTGCCGCTCATAAAAGGAGTAGCTAATGCTGACGTTTTAATGCCCGTTTCCGTTTCTAATGAAACTTCTATAGCTGCAGGTCCTAAGTCTGAATATACCTGTTTAGCTGCAATTGATTTAATCCTCATTTAGTCTTCCCTTTAAGCCGGCCTTTCCCGCAAAGCGTGCGCGACTTCCAAGCTCCCTTTCAATTTCAATGAATCTGTTAGCTGATGTTCCATAGCAGCTTTCCCGTATAGAAGCAGCATTAATGCCAACGCAATAATCACAAATGTCAAGATTCTCTCCTCGACTGCAGCACGGCATGATGCCATAATTATGCTTATAAGCCAAGTCAACCATTTCTAACGCTTCTGTAATGGAACCAATTTGATTAACCTTTAGGAGAACTGCATTGCACGCACTGATTTCTATTCCTTTAGACACACGCTCTGCATTTGTAGCAAAAAGATCATCTCCTACCAGCTGTATGCCACATCTTTTTGTTATTATGGCGTGCCCTTCAAAATCATCTTCATAGAGCGGATCTTCAATGACAACAAAATTATATTTTGGAATAATCTCGCAAATATAATCAATAAGTTCATCCCTGGTACGCGGCTTATCATCAAACAGTCCCTGATAAATACCTTTTTCACGATTGTAATAACTGTCACCGGCAAAATCCGCCTGAAGACCTACTCTGCCCTCATAATCACATCCTACGATGATATCATTTAGCATTTCCCATAGTTCGACATCGCTTTTCACAATACCCTTTGGGAATACCACAAATCTTCCTGATGGAAATCCAGGGGAAGGTATCTTTGCTCCCAGTCCATATTTCCTGCTGGCATATTCGTTCCATTTATTAGATACTTCCCATATAGCATCAGCTGCTTCCGAAAAAGTCTTAAAGTCATATGCAATAAACGAATATGTCGGCTTGCCGCCTTTAACAGGCAAATAACGGTCGCTGCCCATTATAGCGCCGTCAGAAGCGCATGGAAGCATCACAGCTGATTGCCCGCCAATGTGATAATATAACGGTTCTTCTGCTGACAAAGCGCCAGCCTTAAGTGCTGCAGCTGACACTGCGCCTATTGCATTGCCTCCGAGTTTTGATTTCCCTATGTCAAGCATTGCATAATCTATTTCTGCCTGATTTCTGCTGTCCATGTCATGGAGCACTTTATTAATAATCGTATTTACATTTTCAACGGCCCCTATTACTCCGAGTCCGTTCCACTTTTCTCCTCCATCATAGGCAAACACCACCTCATGTGTGCCTACAGAGTGTCCTGCAGTACATACCGCGCGTGCTGTAATTCCACCATATGTAGTCACCTCTGCCTCTACTGCGGGTATTCCTCTTCCGGAAATAATCTGTCTGGCCTGAACACTTTTAATCAGATGTCTGTTCATCAATATTGCTCCTATAGACTGAAAAAATCAGTTTTATAATTTTGAATAATTATCAATATATTCGTAATATGCTTTCTCAAAATAATTTGCACATTCCGATTGTCCTGACCGGCACATAAAACAATAAATCTTAGCCGCTGGAACAGGAAGATTAGTATAAGTCAGTTCATCGCTTAATTCCCATTGCATCTTATCGTGCCATGAAAAAGCTGCGCACTCGCCCCTTGCCACTCTAATAAATAATCTTGGACTTTCGTCTGCATCAATATTTATGGGCCTTGCATCAAGCTGACTGCATATCTGACTTGCATGCATCAATACACGTGCCCTATTCTCTGGAACAAAGATCTGCTTTCCTTCAAGATAATCCTTAAGGGTTTCTTTATCTTCATTTTGTCCCAGACCAGAGTTTTTATCAGTTACAAGGAGCATATTGTATTCCTTGAAAATATCGTAATCTATTCCCGTAATATTCTTGTTGTTTAAATCATCTGTAATAACTATCGCAAGATCAACCATGTTGTTCCGCATATCTCTTTGAAGCACAGCCATATGTGTGTTGATCATATCAATCCTTACATTAGGAAATTCGTCTAGCGTCTTTTGTTCAGCATATAAAAAGGCTTTGGCATGAACCGGAAGATTAAGAAGAACATCGGTTATACCCACTTTAAGTACATATTTTGATGAAGACTCCCTCTGACTGTAATCAGCTAATTGTCCTGGCAATTTGTCTATGTTTTCTATTATGTCCTTTGCTTTAACATAAAGAAATCTTCCATCATCTGTCAGCTCCACCTTCTTTCGATTCCTGACAAAAAGCTGTACCCCAAGTTCGCTTTCGAGTTGAGCAATCTTTCTGCTCATAGAAGGTTGTGAAATATACAACTTGCTGGCTGCCTTGCTAAAGCTCAGTGTTTCAGCAACCTTCATGAAATAATTAAGCTCAGATAATTCCACGGTCTTCCTCCTATGCAAATGTCTGTATTTCTTATTACAATTACCTTTGCAGGGTTCTTGATCAGAAGAACCCTGCACATTCTCGATTACTTCATTGTAATGATGCTTGCCTCAGCAAGAGCTTTTTCAGAAAGATCCTGACCGATGCCCGGTAACTCTGGTATCTCGAAAAAGCCATTAATCGGTTGATAATCATAAATACACATTTCTTTTACTTCTTTTGTAGTATTAGTTACATGGTGCTCATGTATAGCAAAATTCGGAATTACTGCCTCAAGCTGTAATGACACTGCCACGCTTATCGGACTTGAACAAACATGCGCCTGAACCCCAACATCATATAGTTTTGCAAAATCTGCAATTTTCTTGAACTCACTTACACCTCCGCAGTTGCCAATGTCAGGCTGAATAACCGCCAATGCGCCACTAGTTATAAGATCTTTGAATCCCCAGCGTGTATAACTTCTTTCTCCTGTAGCAAGAGGTATTGATGTATTGGCCGCTATTTTGATAAAATTATCAATATTCAGAGGGTTTGCCGGCTCTTCCATAAGGATTACACCATATGCCTCTGCCATCTGTCCAATACGAATGCCGCTCACCGTATCGGTCGTAGCATGATTCTCAAGAATAATGTCAACTTTAGGTCCTACAGCATCTCTCATAGCAGCAAGACGTTCTTCGGCAATCCTGAAGTAATCCGTTGTTGCCAGTCCAGCCCAGTCTTTTGCCTCAATATTATTCCCCTGTCTATCTGTTTTGATAACATTGGCCTTTATAGTATCAAATCCATCCGCTACTGCACGTCTGGCCATTTCTGCATAACCTTCAGGAGTATGCTGAAGTGTAAAACCGTCAACATTCCATCCAAATTGAAGCTGACTTGCATAAGCATGTAGTTTTTCTCTCTGCTTACCGCCTAAAAGTTTATACAAAGGAAGGCCCAGTGCTCTTGCCTTAAGATCCCAAAGCGCAGTATCAATCGCACTGACTGCCGACATGACTACACCACCATTGCCAATTGCCCAAAATGTCTGCATATGCAGCTTTTGCCATATCACTTCAGTATCAAAAGGATCCATGCCGATAATCATTGGCACAAAGTCTTTAATAACCTCAAGAGCGCCATAAGCTCCGGTTACTATAGCAACACCGATTTCACCAAGACCATAAAATCCCTCATCTGTATTAACACGTACGATAACAGGCCTCATTTCTGATAAAACGACCTTTTTAATCGCTATAATATCGACACTTGTTATTTTCATAATTAACCCCCTGTATATCTTAATGCATTAACCACCCAGATAAGCTTCTTTAACTGAAGGCATATTAAGCAGTTCTGAACTTTGTCCGCTAAGCGATACCACTCCATTCTCTAATACATACGCTCTGTTTGATATAGATAAAGCCATAAAAGCATTCTGCTCTACCAAAACTACAGGTATATGTTTAGCTTGCTGGAGTTTTACAATAATATCAAACACTTCATCCACTATAACCGGAGCAAGGCCCAATGATGGTTCATCAAACATAATAAGTTTTGGCTCACTCATAAGGCCTCTGGCAATAGCCAGCATCTGCTGTTCACCACCAGACAAAGAACCAGCTTGTTGCTTTTGTCTTTCTTTAAGTTTCGGAAACATCTCGTAGCATTCTTCATATAATTCATTGATTTTCTTGCTACTATAATTCCTGCAGAATGCTCCCATTTCCAAATTTTCTTTAACGGTCAGGTTTGGGAAGATTTCACGGCCTTCAGGTACATATACGATACCGTTTTTTACATTTACGTGCGGCTTCTGTTTGGATATCTCTTTCCCTTCAAACTGAATGGAGCCTGATTTTATGGGAACCGTACCCATTATGCTCTTCATAAGAGTTGACTTTCCTGCACCATTAGCGCCTATTATAGATACTATTTCATCCTGTCCGATTTCAAAGCTGACTTCATGAAGAGCCATTACTTTACCATAATAGGTACAAACTTTATCTACCTTAAGCATATCTCTCCTCCTATTCAGCCTTCTTATATTTGCTTCCAAGATAAGCGCGTATTACTTCATTATCATTTTTAACGACGTCTGGAGTTCCTTCTGCTATCTTGGCACCAAAATTTATAACTGTTATAATATCACTGATGTTCATAACGATATCCATGTTGTGTTCTACCAGAAAAAGACTTACGCCTGATTCATGAATCTTGATAAGCATATCCGTCAATTCGGCTCTTTCAGATGGGTTAAGACCTGCTGCCGGCTCATCCAGCAGAAGCAGCTGTGGCTTATTAACCAGCGCTCTGGCAAGTTCTGTCATTTTCTGGCGGCCATAAGCAAGATTCTTTACCTGCATGTCCTTCAAGTCTTGTATGCCAACAAATTCAAGGGCTTCCATGGCTTTTTCTCTGATTAACTTCTCTTCACGATTAGTTCCGCCAATATTCACAAGATATTTTATGATTCCTCCAGATTTTTTGTTTAATGCATGACCTCCAACCATAACATTCTCGAGCACGGACATGGTTCCAAACACTTTAATATTCTGAAATGTTCTGCCCACGCCTCTCTGTGCAATTTCATGAACGGGAAGCCCTGATATTTTATCCCCATTAAAGAATATTTCTCCTTCAGTAAGCGGAAGCATACCATTAATCATGCTGATTGATGTTGATTTTCCTGATCCATTGGGTCCTACCAGTGAATGGATTGTTCCTCGCTCCTGACATATAGATAGATTATCAACTGCCACTAGACCAGAGAATCTTTTAGTTACATTTTTTAATTCTAATATTGTATCCATATTATCCTCCTGCCTTATTTAGTTGCCTGCGCATTTTTCCGTAGCTTAACTTTGAGAAAATCAATTCCTCTCTTGATCAGTGACGTGATGCCACCTGGAAGAAATACTGCAAACGTCACAACGATCAATGCATAAATAATCTGATAATACTCTCCGAATACCCTGAGTAATTCAGGCAATAATGTAATAGCAAGTGCTCCTAGCATACAGCCATATATATTACCTGCTCCACCTAATGACATCATAATTACAAAGTTAATAGACATATCCATAGTAAATGTACTTGGGTTAACATAATTGTAATTATGGCAAAACATCCATCCTGCAAGACATCCTAAAATAGCAGCTATTACAAATGCAGTAAGTTTAATAGTAACTATATTAGCTCCACATGTTGATGCCGCTTCCGGATTATCCTTTACAGCAATCATAATGCGTCCCCATTTACCCTTAATGATACGTGAACAGATAATACTAAGTATTACTATAATCACAAGTGCAAAATAGTAATACTGTGTGGTTGTCTTTATCTCAAGTCCAAAGATAGAAATGTTAGGAATCTGCTTTATGCCCAACGCACCCTGAGTAAGGGAGCTCCAAGCCAGAATAACCTTTCTCACTATTTCTGTAAGCGCTATAGTAGTTAAAGCCAAATATATTCCCTGTAATCTCAAGCTAGGGAAACCTAATCCAAAACCGATTATGACGCCCATTGCAATAACAGGAATAAGGCTAAGCCATGCATTCCAACCAAGTACAGTTTCGAACAATGCTGACGTGTAGGCACCAAGTGCAAAGATACCTGCAGTACCAAGGTTTGTCTGGCCGGTCATACCTGTAATAAAATTAAGTCCATATACCGCCACAAGGTAAATCATTGACGTGCAGCAGATCTGAATATAATAATTGTTATGTACAACTATTGGAAACAGAACAGCCACTATCAGCAGAATTACAGGCAGGGCACTTCTTTTTGCAATGTTTTTTAACATATTAATACCTCCTTCTGCCTGATTACTTTGCTTTCTTGCCAAGAATTCCCGAAGGCTTTATAAGCAGGAAACCTATAAGCAATACAAATGCTACAACATCTTTATAGCCTGATGGAATTACAATACAAGCAAGATTTTCTACAACACCTAATATTACACCGCCAACCGTACATCCAGGTATGAGTCCAAATCCGCCTACAATACCTGCTGCGAATCCCTTTAAGGCAATCATTTCGGCCATTTCTTTTGAAAGAGTAATAAGCGGTATAAGCAGTATGCTTAAAAAACAACATACTACAAAACTGAGAATAGTGGCTATCCTCATATATCTTGTTACGTTAATGCCCATCAAAGAAGCTGCGTTCTTGTTCTGGGAAACGCATTTCATTCCTTTACCAATTTTTGTTTTATTTAAGAATATTTGGAGTGCCACCACCATCACAAAGGCAATTGCAAGTACATAAATGTATGTTGCAGGAAGTGTAGCTCCAAAAATATTTATTGTTCCTGGGAAATAATTATCAATACCAACATTAAATGCTCCCCAGATAAGTCTCATCGCTTCATAAAGTATCTTGCCAGCCATAACGGTAGCTAAAATACAACAAAGATTATCTTTTGTCCTTAACGGAATAAAAATGGAAGAGGACATCAGGAGTGCTAAGATGGCCGCAAGCACTAGCGCTAGTATAAGCGACCATACAAGCGGAAGTCCCATCTGCTTTAAGCATAATGCGCCAAACAGATATCCACAGAATGTTATTACCTTGCCATGGGCAAAGTTGAGCATGCCCGTAGTATTCCATATAAGAGTATATTCAATACCTACAAGCGAGTATATCAAGCCCATTGCGATTCCGCTGACAATTGCCTGAACCAGTGTAGCTGTTGAAATCATAATACTACCTCATTTTAATTGAATAACTGTTAATTTTAATCGCGGCCGCCGGTTGCATAAAACCGGCAGCCGCCATTTCAAAAATTAGTGTAATTGAATATTTACAGATAATTATTCTCCAATAACCTTCTGTACAAATATAAATGAACCTGTGCCGTCCTGCTCAAGAATGAGAATCTGACGGATAAGATCTCTGTCTGCATAATTAAAGGTTCCGCTTAATGTTTCAAAGCCCTGTGTTTCCTGCATAGCCTTAAGAAGGGCTGCCGGATCTGTTGAGCCTGCCCTTTCAACACAATCTTTAAGCCAATATGTTGTGCTATACCAAGCTGCTGCAAGCATGTTAGGCTCAAGGCCATACAATTCATTATATCTTGCTACAAATGTCTTTGAAGCCTCATCATCAAGGTCAGTTGTCCAGTGTGTATTGACATACCAGCCCTTTGTAGCCTCTTCCCAGCCTGTAGGCAGTGTAGCCTGGATGTCTGGGAATGTAAGAGCTGAAGAAGCCATAATAGGAAGTGTATTCAGGCCTTGCTCAATAATATTTCTAACAACTGTAGCAAATACTGTACCCAAACTCCATACAAAGAGACTGTCAACGCCTGCATCTTTAAGTTTTAAGCACTGACTGGTAACATCATTATCGTCAACATTAAAGGTTTCTGATACATACTCAACACCGACACTATCAAAATATTCCTTAACGATATCTGCAGCGCCTTGGCCAAAGTCATCATTGGCGCAGAATATGCCAACCTTTTTAACGCCCATCTCTTCTACCATGAACTTAGCTGAAGCTAAAGCTACAACGGTGTCTGGGCAGCGATTTCTGATAACCCAATCACTAGTTACTGTCTCAAGAACCTTCTTAACTGTTCCTCCTGTGATTACAGGAATTTCAGCCTCAGAAAGTGTATCTCCAATAGCCAGAATCTGTGAACTGAAGTGCGGTCCAAAGATAGCTGTATAACTGCCATCAGACGCAACCTTCTGTGCAACATTAAGTGCACTGTCAGCTGTTGATCCACCGTCAATAAAATCCGGTACAAGCATTCTGCCATTAACACCGCCTGCTGCATTGATTTCATCAACCGCCATCTGAACGGCATTTTTCATAGAAGCTCCATCCGATGCCGAATTACCGGTGATTGCTGCAATAACTGCGAACTTGATATCTTCACCGGCAGCTTCCCCTGGGGTTGTTTCGCCACCATCCTGGCCGCTTTCCTGACCGCCGCCTTCCTGACCGCCACCGCCTTGCTGGCCGCCGTTACCTCCGCATGCTGCAAGAAGGCCAATTATCAAGAGTGCTGCAAGAACTAAAGCAATAATCTTTTTCATTTTGTCTCCTCCTTAATTATTAACCCGGCAGTCTATTCTGCCTTAGTTAATTTAATTTAAGCATTGCAAAAATGACGTGTCAATTGACCATAAGCATTTACTTATATCAATATTCTCTTTCAGCAAAGCCCCACTTATTCATATACTGAATAAGTGGGGCTCTTTTTATTTATATTATGCAAAATAATGTAATTATTTTATTTAAACTGACTATTATTAGAATGAACTTATGAACTTTTCCATCTGTTTATCCCAGGCATCCTCCAGGCTTTTGTCCAATGTAAAAGTCTTCAGAGACGTTCCGGTAACGCATTTCATCTTCCCAGCTTCATAGTTCACATTCAGGAATAATCCGTTTATGTCTTCAGGCTCGAAATACAGCCCGTATTTGCGAATAAAGCCTTCCGCCCTATTGCCGGGCATCCTGAACACAATCTTGAATTTTAGGGGCGTTTTTCGGCCTTTAATGAGTTCGAAGCAATATCCACGGATCCTGCCCCAGCTGACGCTGCCTTCCCGGTTCTCCGGCAGGGCCTTTTCCTCATCATTCAGGAAATCTGCATTGATGTGTCCCTCAATGCTGACGTCAAAGAGAGTGCTGAAATAAGCCTCTGTCACCAGGAATTCATCAAAGTTTGTGCCAGTGAATAAAGCGGTTGTTAAGTTTTTAATGTTTTCGATTTCTATTGATTTCATGCAGTTCTATTTAGTATTGAAAAAAAGTCCAAAATATGCTAACTTTTACCAGTACGCCTCAATAGCTCAGTCGGTAGAGCACTTCACTCGTAATGAAGGGGTCGCAGGTTCAAGTCCCGTTTGAGGCTCACGCACGGAGCAGCTTCTGGCTGCTCTTTATTTTTCTTCGTACAGGTCGCGGATGACCATATCCAGACCGCCTGTCAGCTGCAGCATTCCCATGGTAGGAACGCCTGTCTTCAGATTGCAGCCCATGGCATTAAAGAAGTTGTCTCCCATCTTTTTAGCGTTGCTGATCCTGCCCTTATTGACACCTTCGCTCATTGGCGGCTTGCCCACGAGCCTGCCTGAAATAGTCCAGTCCTTCCTTCTCTGTCCCTCGCGGATATTGAATGCCTGACGCATCAGCCAGCTGCGTACGCCCAGGAAATAATAACTCTGCGCGTCATAGCCGAAGCCGGTAACCGCGTTAATGTATTCCATGAACTGTGTAGGCGGTACTGCAGCGTTTCCGAACAGGCAGAATCCGCCGTTCTGCGTATTCTCGTTCATGGCTGCACCATATACGTCGCTGAATCCCGGCTCGTTGAAAGTCTGCTCTCTGTAACGTCCTCCCAGGCCTCCTCTCATATGGCGGCCGGGTGTAGGGTCATAGGCATAAACCCTGCCGTTTCCGACTTCCCTTCTCGGGTCATGCTGTCCGATTTCCATTTTGCCCGCCAGAGCCATGCATTCATCGCCCTTGCCAAAAGCCTTGCATGCATGCCAGGTGCCGAGTTTCAGGATCTGGCCGCAGCCTTCGTTAAGGCAGATCTTATCTATAATATCTTTAATAGCCTTATCGCTGCCCCATTCCAGCTCAATGCCGTCCAGATCTTCTTTCGTCAGGTAGCCCTTCTCGTAACACTCCATCGCCCAGGCAATCGTCGTGCCGCATGAAATGGTGTCCAGACCATATTCGTTACACATCTGGTTAGCATAGTAAATGGTATGTTTGTCTTTGCACATCAGGGCTGTAGCGAATGACGAATAGGTTTCGTATTCCGGCCTGGTAGTATCTTTAATTCCGTAAGGACTGTCGTCCTTCAGGTCGTAGAACGCGCCGCACTGGATCAGGCAGTTCCTGCAGGAATACTTCCTGACTTTGTACTGCGGATCCGTGACCGCTATTGTCATCGGTTCCAGTTCATCAACAGGATAATCCAGCTCAGAGCCTGCCCAGTTTTTGACATTCGCCGAACCGGACAGAAGGAGCTGTGAAAATCCTCCGTTAGTGCCCAGTGCCGAAAAGCCTTTTGCGAATGGGCTTTCCTTGGCCATTGCTCCGGCAATCTTGTTTAAGTCTCCGATCTTCTGCTGGTCAAATACATCTACCTGAGCATCTCCCTCAAACACGATGGCCTTTAACTTTTTAGAACCAATGACCGCACCAGAGCCGCCCCTGGCAGCCGCCCTGTGTCCGTCACCGATTATGGCGGACATATATGACAGGTTCTCACCTGCAGGACCGATAATTACAGCATGGAGGTTTTTGATTTCAAGCTGTTCACTTAAATACTTTTCTGTCTCAGAGATAGTCTTCCCCCAGATTTCAGAAGCATCTTTCAGGCTGACTTTTCCCTCCTTAATGTGGATATATACCGGGGTCTCAGAAATGCCCCTTACGAAGATGGCATCAAAGCCCGCTTTCTTCATTTCGGTGCCCAGCAGGCCTCCCAGATTGCAGTCATTCCAGCCTCCTGTGACCGGCGATTTGCTGCATACATAAAGCCTGTTGGCATAGCATGCGCCTGTTCCGACGCAGGCTCCGTTAACAAAGCCCACTACACTTTCAGGGCCGAACACATCGGCCTTGCCCGGCATATCCCTGAAAATATAATATGCTCCCAGGCCGGGACCGCCCAGGAACCATCTCGCGGTCTGCTCCTCCAGAGCCTCTTCGCATATTTCTTTGTTTGTCAGATCGACAAAAAGTATTCTTCCTGTATAACCTTTCATAGTTTCTCTATTTCCCTTCAAGAATGTTCATTACGTATTATTCCAATTGCAATGCTAAAAGTCAACACGCACACAAAAAGAGCGGATTGAAATCCGCTCTTTCAGATTTGTAATCAGGTTCTATTTTTTGTCTCTGTCATAAGCGCCGTCGTCGCTCATTTCCATCAGATAATTATTGTTGTCCAGAACATAGTGCGGCAGTGGTCCGAGTTCCGGGTGCTGCCTGTTGGCCATGGAAACAATAACCGGGGCCTGTGACTTAAGAGTCTGCATATACTCAGTCCAGCCGGCCCTGTCTTTCATATAGATATCCAGATGCTTACATCCGACGAAATACTCAAAATCCATCAGAGTGAAAGGTTTAGCGTCAGGATTTTCAAAGAGTTCCATTCTGAAGTTGTCCAGATCGATGATTCCAACTTTCTGTCCGCACTTCGGGCAAACATAGTCTTCTTCAGGAAGTCTCTTAAAGCCGAACATCTCTCCGTACCAGAAAGCGGTCTCCTCGATGTTGTAAACTGTCATCGCGAAGCTTTCAACTCTCGTTCCCCATTTGCCTCCGCGGTAAATGGTGTCTTCTTTAAGCCAGTCTCTCTTTACTTTATAAGGGACACCCGATGGATCATTTACCATGCACATGCCATCGCCTTCGAAGATGATCTTCGTTCCGATTTCCTTAGCATGTTTAAGCCACTCATCATACTCTACAACAGCCAGACCTGTCCATTTAGCACAGATATACTGTTCCATATCATGAAGGCTGACCGGATAACCATTCTTTACTTCGTATAATTCGATTCTGGAATCTCCGACCTTAACGAACTGAACCATAGGAGAATGTCCGTGGTTATGTCCCAGATCCAGTGCGGCATGCATATCAAATGTATCGATATGCCACTGAATAGCTTCTTTGAGATTGTATCCGTGCACACCGGTGTGTCCAAATCTCATTCCATAGTCCAATGCACTGCTCATACCGCACCTCCTTAAATCCTGGCCTTGCGCTGCTGCAGAGTCCTCTGAAAAGAGTGCTTAACAGCAACTTCATCGCCGCCTGTGTGATAACTGTCGTTTACACGGTAGCCTTCCAGCTTCCATGGACCGATCGTGCTCTGTACGTCAGCAGTCAGGTCATCTCCGTCCACGCGTCCTTCAACATGCAGGGTGTATGCCTGACAAGGTGTGTTGAAATAAGCGTCAAATTTGAATGTATCTCCTTCGACAATTGCATCTACAAAGTGAGTCGGTTTCCAGAAGAATGTGCCGATCATTGTGCCCTTTACAGAGCCATCGTCTTCACGATACATTTCTACAACGCCCTCATGCATCAGACCAAATTCTGACGTCAGAGTGCAGTAATAACTTCCTAATACCATTTTTCTCTCCTTTATTTCATGAGCTCAAGACCCTTTTCTGTGAAAGGATCGATGATAGTTTCATCAGGACGCTTGTTCATCAGATAGAACAGTTTGCCCTTTGTATGTCCGTCCCAGCCGTACTCTTTGAAGTACTCGTCAACTGCTCCAGGGATTTTGTCTGCCGGCAGGCCTTCTCTCTGTCCCGGAATAGCGCTTAAAGTATCGGAGCTTCCGATCAGTATCTTATCTCCATACTCTTTGATCAGCGCTGCCTTGTCATTGATCTCCTGACCGTCCCACTGGTCAATGCCGCACTCGATCATGATTGGCACCATCAGGCCGACATTGCCGCAGCAGTGATGATAAAGATATACTCCCAGACTGTGAGCATAATCAACAATCTGCTTCATGTAAGGTGCGATCATCTCACGGCACATAGCCGGTGAGAAGAACGGAGCCTTCTGTGCACCCCAGTCATCATGGAGGCACATTCCGTCAATATTGAAATACTTCTTGCTGTTGAAGATTATCTTCTTATAAACTTCAACCAGCACGCCGAATATCTCATGAACATATTCCGTCTCGTCTTCGTCGATCAGGGCGAATAAAGCATTATCGAAATCCAGCCATGAGATCAGCCTCTCAAACAGTCCTGAAAGGATCAGTCCGTTAATGTATTTGCCACAGTTCAGCATTCCCTGATTAGCCGCGGCGCAGCCTTCCCAATCCCATGAATCTACGTCAGGAATGGTGATATACTTTCTCCATTCTGAAATATCAGGAACCTTGGGATTGCCAGGCACTACCATGGAGCCTCCTACCAGTTCTTCAAAGACCCATTCAACGCCGAACATGTCCGGGCCGCCAAACTTGCCATTAAATGGTGCCTCCTGACGCAGCATGCCTCTGGCCAAATTATCAGGAATGATTTCAGGAGCAAAGAGCTGGCAGTCAGAATTCAGAGGAATCCACATCGGATCCTCGTGCCTTATTGCTCTAAGGAAATTTTCTCTTTGTGTAATTGGTCTATTCATTATTCAACATCCTCGTATTGCTGTGTTTCAACAGAAACCGGTCCTTCACATGTAAGTTTACCTTCGCTGCCGCATACCGGACATTTACCAAAATCTGCGCCATAGTCACCGATCAGGTCAATCGCATACCTGTATTTCTTGCCGCATTTCTCACAGACATAGCACATATATTGAGCTCCCCAGGTCATAATGAATACTCCTTTCTAAGTCTTTTTATAATATGAGCCGGAGAAAACTCCGGCTCATAGAATTGTCTAGCTAATAGCTATTTAGTTCAGATTACTGTACGTTGTAAGGTGGCAGGTTAAGGAGCTGACGAGCCTCGTCAGGTGTAGCAACCTCACGGCCATACAGCTTAACAGCCTCAACTGCTCTTCTTACGAACTGTGCGTTGCTCTCAGCCAGCTGGCCTTTAGCGAACAGTACGTTGTCTTCCATACCAACACGGATATGTCCGCCGAGTGCTACTGCACCGTAGAGCATTTCCATAGCTGAATGACCAACACCGAAGCATGACCATGTGAAGTTCTGAGCGCCTACTAACTTCTCAGCTTCTTCCTTCATGAATACAAGGTTCTTCATAGTACCTGTGATACCATTTGCGCAGCCCATGCAGAACTGGAAGTGTACAGGAGTCTTAAGAACACCTTTCTTGATGTAGTAAGCAGCGTTTGCGATCATACCAGGATCGAAAGCTTCGATTTCAGGCTTAACACCGAGTTCCTGGAAAAGAAGTCCGCAGTCCTCAAGGAACTTAGGGCTGTTGATGAACAGACCGCTGTTTAACCAGTTCATAGAACCACAGTCATAAGATGCCATCTCTGGCTTTAACTCTTTAACATGAGCAACACGGATTTCGTCATCAGCATGGATGTCACCTGATGTTGTAAGGTTAAGAACGATATCACAATCTTTGTGAGCTTTGATAAGTTCAACAGTCTTTTTGAATCTTACAGGATCCATGATACCGTTACCATTTTCGTCTCTCATATGAAGATGAGCTACTGCAGCACCAGCTTTCCAGCACTCGTATACGTCTTCAGCGATCTCTTCTGGTGTCATAGGAACGTTAGGATTGTTTTCCTTCTTTGGCCATGCACCTGTAGGAGCTACGGTAATGATACATTTGTTCTTTAATGCTTTTAAATCTGCCATTTTTATTTCTCCTCCAATAATTTTAAACTTTAGATTTAATTTATTAAAAGTCCACTACTTGTTATAACACTTATTGAGTTATATTTCAACTAACTTTCTAATTTGTGGATAAATAATCCGCTCTGAAGTTTTGGTTCAAACCATGTGGATTTTGGAGGCATGACCTTTCCTTCGTCCGTTACCCTGAATAATTCTTCCATGGAAGTCGGATACAAGGCGAACGCGACCTTCATGTCGGTCTTGCATCTGCGCTCCAGTTCAGTCATTCCTCTGATGCCGCCGACGAAGTCTATGCGCTTGTTGGTTCTGGGGTCTTTAATGCCCAGGATCGGGTCGAGGATGTTCTTCTGCAGTATCATAACGTCCAGTCCGTCCACAGCGTCATTACTCTGTATCTCAGGCTTTGCCTGCAGCCTGAACCAGCGTCCTCCCAGATACATCGCGAACTCTCCTTTGTGTCTTGGCTGGAAAATGCCGCCCTTACGTTCCCTTAACGAAATCGTGCGATGGATCTTTTTGATATAAAACTTTTTGGAAACCAGTTCCAGGAATAATTTGGGACTGAGGCCGTTCAGGTCTGATACGACCCTGTAATAAGGCAGGATGTTCAGCTCAGTGTGCGGGAAAGCAACTGCCATGAAGTAGTTGAACTCCTCGTCTCCTGTATAGTCAGGTCTTAATACCCTTCTCTTCTTGCAGACGGTTGCGGCTGAAGCCGCGCGGTGGTGCCCGTCAGCGATATAATAGCTCTCAACCTTGGAAAAGGCCTTGGTGATCTTGTCAACCTTATCAGGATCATCCACCTTCCAGACCAGCTGCATAACATTATCAATGGATACGAATTCATAGAGAGGCTCATGATGTGTTACCTGCTCCATGATGGCTCTCGCGCCGAACTCATCCTTGAATGCCAGAAATACAAGGCCTGTCTGGGCAGCACATACGTCAATATGCCTGGTCCTGTCCTCTTCCTTTTCTTTTCTGGTATGCTCATGCTTCTTGATGACGTTGTTCAGATAGTCATCAACCGCAAAGCATGCAACCAGGCCGGTCTGAGACCGGCCATTCATTATTTCTCTGTATATGTAATAACAATCCTCTGTGTCTACAGTAAAGATGCCCTTGGAAATATTATCATCAATGAGTTTTCTGGCTCTTTCGTAGACCTTGTCCGAATATGGGTCAACGTTTCTCGGGAACCCTGTCTCAGGTCTGACGATCTTCATGAAAGACATCGGGTTCCTGGCCACAATCTCCCTGGCCTCCTTTTCAGAATAAACATCATATGGGAGGCTGGCTACCCTCTGGACATACTTAGGATTTGGCCTGATGCCCTTGAAAGGTTTTATTTGTGCCATAATGTTCTGACCTTGATTACTCCGTCAATATTATTAAGTTTTTCTTCAATTCCTTCCGGATTATCTACGTCAAAGATAGAATATGCATAATCTCCTCTCTTCTTGGAGATCATATTGTCAACAATGCCGCCTGCATCCTTGATGGCATTCATAAGCGCAACGCCGTCCAGCGATGCCTTGTGGCAGACTGTGGTCCTGCTGCCAACAAATGTGCCCAGAGCAGCGGCCGGATAGTTAACAGAATTCCTGATGTTGCCATACTCCATAAAATCCACGATTTCCTCAACTGCCATTACAGCACAGTTGTCTTCAGACTCTTCAGTGGAAGCTCCCAGGTGCGGGATCAGGATAGTATTCTTCATGTTAGTATTGCCTGCTGTCGGGAAGTCGCAGACATATTTAGCTACCTTGCCGGACTCCAGGGCTGCAGCCATATCTGGCTCATTAACCAGAGTGTCGCGGGCCAGGTTGATCACAACTACGCCGTCTTTGGCTTTGGCCAGCAGGTCTGCATTGATCATGCCGTTAGTAGCCGGCATGGCAGGAACGTGGATTGTCAGCATATCAGCATCCTGTACCAGTTCATCCATGTTTGCAGCAATCTTGACCTGAGGATCAAGCGCTGCCTTCATGGCATCATTCAGGAATGCGTCAAAGCCTGTTACTTTCATTCCCAGAGCTACTGCCACATTGGCAACCTTGGCTCCGATAGCGCCGAGGCCGATAACGCCCAGCTTCTTGCCGGTGATCTCGTGGCCTACGAATTTCTTCTTTTCTTTCTCTGTCAGGGCAGCAATATCAGGATTACCTGCTTCAGATGCTGTCCAGCCGATGCCTCCGATCACGTCACGGAGTGATGCGATGGCCGCGAAAACGAACAGCTCCTTAACGCCGTTTGCGTTGGCTCCAGGGGTATTGAAAACTACAATGCCCTGCTCAGCGCATCTGTCAAGCGGAATATTATTGACACCTGCTCCGGCTCTGGCAATACACTTGAGTTCAGGTTCGAACTCCATCTCATGCATCTTGGCGCTTCTGACCAGAATGATGTCAGCAGCCTCATCTTCTGCAACCTTTGTATAATCCGAGGTAAATCCATCCAGTCCGATTGCTGCGATAGGATTCAGGCATTTGTATCTGTACATGTTGTCCCCTTTCCTTTATGCGTTTTCCTTCTCGAAATCGCTCATAAACTTAACCAGTTTCTCAACGCCTGCGTAAGGCATTGCATTGTAGATAGATGCTCTCATGCCGCCTACTGTTCTGTGGCCGCTCAGCTGTACCAGACCGTTCTGTGCTGCTTCAGCGATGAACTTCTTGTTCAGTTCGTCGGAATCTGTTACGAACGGCACGTTCATGATTGAGCGGTCTTCCTTGACAACTGTGCCCCTGAACATCTTGCTCTTATCCAGATAATCGTACAGCAGCTTAGCCTTCTTCTCATTGCGCTCCTGCATTACGGTCAGACCGCCCATGTCCTTGAGCCACTTGAATACCTTGCCGCAGATATAGATGCCATATGCAGGCGGTGTATTGTAAAGTGAATTGTTGTCAGCATGAGTCTTGTATTTCAGCATAGTAGGTGTGCATGGCAGCACGTCATCCCTGATGAGGTCCTTGCGGATAATAACTACAACTACACCTGCTGGACCAATGTTCTTCTGTGCTCCTGCAATGATAAGGCCGTAATTAGTAACATCTACAGGCTGGGAGAGAAAGCATGAGCTCATATCCGAAACCAGGATCTTGCCCTTGGTGTTCGGGAGTTTCCAGAACTTGGTTCCGTAAATAGTATTGTTCTCGCAGATATATACATAGTCTGCATTGTCATGGATCGGCAGGTCTGAGCAGTCAGGAATATATGAGAATGTCTTGTCCTCAGATGAAGCGATCTTATATGCGTCGCCATAGATCTGGCCTTCCTGGTAAGCCTTCTTGGCCCACTGTCCGGTCACGATATAATCAGCTACTCTATTTCTCATGAGGTTCATCGGAACTGCCGCGAACTGCTGTGAAGCGCCGCCCTGAACGAAGAGGATCTCATAATCATCAGGAATGTTCATAAGGTCCTTGAGGTCCTGCTTAGCTGTGTTGATGATGTCGTCGAAGGTCTTGCTCCTGTGTGACATCTCCATAACGCTGAGGCCGCAGCCTCTGTAATCCATCATTTCATCTGCTGCTTCCTGCAAAACTTCCTCCGGAAGGACTGCAGGTCCGGCTGAAAAATTATATACTCTGGCCATCTTTTTTCTCCCTTAATTTTTTAAAATTTTCATATAGTCTACACCAAACAAATATTTTAATCAAGTAAAGCGTTAAAGTATTTTGAAAAGAAAAGAGGGAGCCTTTTGGGCTCCCTCGCTGATTACTTGTTAACCTCGGATTATTTATCGTCCGGTTTTACTTCATCAACAACCTCGGCTGCGGTGTCTTTAACTTCTTCAACTGCATCTGAAACGGCTTCTTCAACCTTTTCCTCTGCTGCCTGTGCTGCCTTAGCTGCTTCTGCTTCTGCCCTTGCCTGCTCTTCTTCAGCTGCTGCTTTGCCTTTGCCAAAGAATTTCCTCTTGGAAGATTCCTGGCTCTTGGATGAGTCTCCGGCCGGAGCTGCAGATGAGGATGGCTGAGCAACAGCCGCATTAGCCTTCTCAACCTGTGAGATGGCCTGTTTGCTCATCGGGATACGGCAGTTTTTATTATTACCAAATTCAACGATAACTGTATCGCCATTAACGGCTACAATAGTGCCGTAAAATCCGCTGGTGGTAAGAACGCTATCGCCCGGTTCAAGGCCTGAATTCCTGGCTTCAGCTTCCTTCTTCTGCTTTCTGGATGGTCTGATCATAAGGAAATAGATCAGCGCACCGAAAAGCACGATGTAAACAACGATCATTATCCAATTGCTTCCGCCACCACTGGAACCGTCAGCTCCTGTTGTAGCTGCCTGGTTGCCTGCGCAGTTAAAGAAAGCCAAGAAATTCGTTAAATTCATTGATAGTCCTCCTAATATAAAACAACTCTAACATTGTTATTTTACATATTATTATCGAAACCCTCAAGCATTTTTTTCTTATACTCAGAAAAATTGTTGTTCAAAATGGCCTGACGGGCATCAGCCACCATTCTATTATAAAAATATAAATTATGCAATACACATAATCTCATACCGAGCATTTCTTTGGCTTTGAGCAGATGTCTGATGTAAGCGCGGCTGAAATGCTGACAAGCTGGGCATCCGCAGCCCTCCTCTATCGGGCTCTCATCCAGCTCAAATTTGGCATTCAGGAGATTAAGCTTGCCATGCTTTGTATAGACATGTCCGTGGCGGCCGTTCCTGCTCGGATAAACGCAGTCAAAGAAGTCTACGCCCCTCTCAATTCCTTCCAGAATGTTGGCAGGTGTACCTACTCCCATGAGATATACCGGCTTGTTCTGAGGCAGATGAGGCACGGTAACGTCCAGAATGTGATACATCTCCTCATGTGTCTCGCCTACCGCCAGACCGCCCAGCGCATAGCCGTCCAGGTCCAGTGTGGAAATATAGTCCGCATTATCAATACGTATGTCATCGAAGCATGCCCCCTGATTAATGCCGAAAAGCATCTGATCGGGATTGAGGGTTTCTGGCAGCGAGTTCAGGCGGTCCATTTCAGCCTTGCTTCGCACCAGCCATCTCTCAGTTCTCTTTACGCTGTCCTCAACATATCTGCGCTCTGCCCTGCTTGATGGGCATTCATCGAATGCCATTGCTATGGTAGATGCCAGATGTGACTGGATCTGCATGCTCTCTTCAGGACCCATGAATATCTTGCGGCCATCCACATGTGAATGGAAATATACGCCTTCTTCTTTTATCTTCCTGAGTTCTCCCAGAGAGAATACCTGGAAGCCGCCGCTGTCTGTCAGCACAGGGCCGTCCCAGCACATGAAAGGCCTGAGTCCGCCCATCTTGTAAACCACGTCATCTCCCGGACGGACATGCAGGTGATATGTATTGCAGAGTTCTACCTGGGTGCCTACGCTGTGCAGATCCACAGAAGAAACCGCCCCCTTGATGGCAGCCACCGTACCCACATTCATGAAAACCGGGGTATGGATAGTTCCATGCACCGTTTCAAATGTGGCAGCCTTTGCCCTTCCTTCAGTTGCGTCAATTACGTATTTGCCCATTATCTGTAAAACTCTTTTATCTTATCTAAACGTGAATGCATGTTTTCAAACAGCGCATCCACCAGCGTCACTGCCACCATGGCTTCGACAACGACCTGCGCCTTCTCGACCACATTGTCGTCGTGCCTGCCTGAGATAGTGATTGTGACCTCTTCGCCATTTTTGTTAACTGTGTTCTGCGGCTTGGAAATAGATGGTGTCGGCTTGAAATAAGCCTTGATGACTATTTCGTCTCCGTCGCTCATTCCGCCCAGAATACCGCCTGCATTGTTGGTGTTCTTGGTAATCTTTCCGTCCAGAACTATGAATTCATCATTATTCATTGAGCCGGTCAGCTGGCTGGCCATTACGCCCGCGCCAACTTCGAAAGCTTTGACCGCGCCAATGCTCATTACAGCCTGTCCCAGTCTGGCGTCCAGCTTATCAAAAACCGTCTCGCCCACACCTGCAGGCATTCCGGTAACAACACATTCAACCGTGCCGCCTGCGCTGTCGTCCTCATCAGCGAATCCCAGATATGTGATATCTGATGAAATTTTAATGCCCAGCTCGTCAAGAATCTTGACAGCGATAGCGCCTGCTGCCACGCGGGCTGCGGTCTCCCTGCCGGATGACCTGCCTCCTCCGCGGTGATCCCTGATGCCGTATTTCATGTCAAACGTATAGTCCGCATGACCAGGTCTGTATACGTCCTTCAGATCATCATAATCCTTTGACTTAACGTCAGTATTCTCGATCATTATTGAAATCGGCGTACCGGTGGTCATGCCTTCGAACACGCCGGACAGAATCCTGATCTTGTCAGGTTCCTTGCGTTTGTTCACAGGCGCGGCCTCTATTTCAACTCCATAAGGATTGAATACAGGTGTCGGCTGCGGATGGCGCCTGTCCATCATCGGCTGTATGTCTTCCTCACATAAAGGCAATCCCGCCGGGCAGCCATCGATCACAACGCCGATAGCCGGTCCGTGGGATTCGCCCCATGTGGTCACTTTGAAATTTTTACCAAAAGTGTTTCCTGCCACTGTTATTCCTCGCTTGGGTTTTCCAGTTCCAGTCCGAGCTCGTCGAGCTGCTTCTGGTCAACATATCCCGGTGCTCCTGTCATCAGGCAGCTGGCGTCCTTGACCTTCGGGAACGCGATGACGTCACGGATACTCTCTGATTTGGTCATCAGCATTACCAGACGGTCCAGACCGTAAGCCAGTCCTGCGTGTGGCGGAACTCCGTATTTGAAGGCATCCATCAGGAAGCCAAATCTCTCATATGCTTCTTCAGGTGTGAAGCCCAGTGCTTCGAACATCTTTTCCTGAATCTCAGGATTGTAGATACGTTCTGAGCCTCCGCCCAGCTCTACGCCGTTCAGTACGATATCGTATGCCTTAGCTCTGGCCTTCCATGGCTCGCTGTCCAGGTATACGATGTCGTCATCCATTGGCATTGTGAACGGATGGTGCATAGCAACCCATCTCTCCTGCTCATCTGAATACTCAAACAGCGGGAATTCAACAACCCAGAGAAAGTTGAGTTTGTCATGATCAATGAGGCCCATCTGCTCTCCGAGGTTGAGACGAAGCGCGCCGAGTACTGAGTAAACAATCTTGTCCCTATCGGAAACGAAGAACATCATATCTCCAGGCTGAGCGCCCATCGCCTTAACGATGGCTGCCAGTTCTTCTTCAGTCATAAACTTAGCGAAAGATGATTTATATGTGCCGTCAGGGTTGATGCCTAAGTAAGCCAGACCCTTTGCGCCGTAGCCTTTGGCGAATTCAACCAGTGCGTCAATCTTCTTTCTTGGCATTTCAGCCATACCTTCGGCCTTGATGCCGCGTACTGAACCGCCGTTCTCAATAGCGCCTGTAAATACGCCGAAACCGCAGTTTCTAACTACCTCAGTGATATCCTGAAGTTCCATGCCGAAACGTGTATCAGGCTTGTCTGAGCCGAATCTGTCCATAGCCTCCTGCCAGGTCATACGCTGCAGCGGCAGCTGGATGTCATAGTCCAGGCACTCTTTGAATATATGCTGTAAGAGTCTTTCATTCAGGTCCATAACAACGTTCTGGTCCGCAAATGAGAACTCCATATCAACCTGTGTGAACTCAGGCTGTCTGTCTGCTCTTAAGTCTTCATCCCTGAAGCACTTGGCCAGCTGGAAATACCTGTCGTAACCAGCGCACATAAGGAGCTGTTTGAAGAGCTGAGGTGACTGTGGCAGCGCATAGAATGAACCCGGATGAACACGGCTCGGCACCAGATAGTCACGGGCACCTTCAGGTGTGCTCTTGCAGAGCATCGGTGTTTCAATCTCCAGGAAACCTTCACTGTACATAAAGTCGCGGATGCTCTTGGCTACCTTGCTCCTGAAAATGATATTTTTCTGAAGGTCAGGCCTTCTGAGGTCCAGATAACGGTATTTTAATCTCAGCTCGTCCTTGGTCTGGATGTCCTCTTCGATCGGGAACGGAGGTGTCAGAGCCTCTGAAAGAATATAAAGCTCCTTAACCTGGATTTCGATATCGCCTGTTGCGAGGTTCTCATTTACTGCGCCTGCGCGCTTCTCAACCACGCCCTTAACGGCTACTACGAATTCGTTTCTGAGTGTGGAAGCCTTCTCATATCCTGCCTTGCCGATGATATTCTCATCGAAAAGCAGCTGGATAAGACCGCTTCTGTCTCTCAGGTCCACGAAAATGAGGCTGCCTAAATTCCTGCGGCGGTTAACCCAGCCCATCAGGGTGACGCTCTCACCGATATTCTTGTTGCTAACTTCTGTACATCTGTGGCTTCTTACAAGCCCTCTCATTGATTCTGCCATTTGTCTCTCCCGGCTTAACAGCCTTTTATTTAATATGTTCTGCGATTTCTGAAATAGCACAGCGGACTTCTGTACCGTCAGCCATGTTCTTGACGCTGACCTGTCCTTCCTTTATTTCATCTTCGCCTAAAATTACTACGTATGGTGCCTTGATCTTGTTGGCGTACTTCATCTGTGCCTTGAGGGATTTATCAAGGTAATCGGTCTCAACTCTGACACCTGCATTTCTTAAATCCCTGACAATGCTGTAACCTTCCTTGCGGACATCGCCCAGAATAGCTGCATACAGATCAGGCGGTGCTGCCTCTCCCAGGTCAACTCCTTCGAGGCCAAGGAAATAGATGATCCTCTCCAGACCCATTCCGAAGCCTGCTGCAGGAATATCCTGCTTGCCGTCAATCTCTTTGACCAGATTGTCATAACGTCCGCCGCCGCACAGCGTGAATCCGTCCCTGTTAACGAACTCAAATACTGTCTTGGTATAATAATCAAGGCCTCTGACGATACCGGTATCAACGGTATATTTTATGCCGAGCTCTTCCAGAATGCTCTTGAGTTCTTCGAAGTGGTCTCTGCAATCATCGCAAAGATAATCAATGGTGCGCGGCGCGTCCTTTACGATTTCCTTGCATGTCTCAACCTTGCAGTCGAGCACTCTCAGAGGATTCCTTGTCATTCTCTCCCTGCATGTCGGGCACAGGGCATCCTCGTGTTTCTTCAGGTATTCAAGCAGAGCTTTGTTATACTCTTTCCTGCACTCGCCGCAGCCGATGGAATTGATGTGGACTTCGATATCATTAAGCCCAAGCTTCTTGGTCAGTGTGCTGACCAGACTGATAAGTTCAGCCTCGACCAGCGGGCTCTTGCCGCCTATATACTCCACACCGAACTGGTGGTGCTGGCGGAGACGTCCGCTCTGCGGCTTCTCATATCTGAAAGCCGGTGTGATGTAAAAGAGCTTGGTCAGTCCGCTCTCGGCATACATGCTGTGCTCCAGATAAGCCCTGATGACGCCTGCGGTCCCTTCCGGCTTAAGGGAAATGCTTCTGCCTCCCCTGTCTTCAAATGTATACATCTCCTTCTGGACAACGTCTGTAGTGTCGCCCACACCGCGGCTGAACAGCAGAGTGTGCTCGAAAACAGGAGTCATAATCTGCTTAATATTGTACAGCGCTGCAGTATCCTTGCAGATCTGCTCAATGACTTCTCTTTTGTGCATTTCATCTCCGAACCAGTCGGCGGTTCCTCTTGGAGCCTGTGTGATCATAATAAATCCTCCGTTTTATTGCTCAGGCATTAAACCTGTGTACTTTTCTTTCTTCTGCAATTGATGTTGTTCTCTCGTGTCCCGGCAGCACTACGGTTTCTTCAGGAAGCGGAAGGAGTTTGTTATGGATGGAATCCATTATCTCTCTCTCGCTGCCGCCAGGGAAATCTGTGCGTCCCCATGAATGGAAGAACATCGTATCTCCTGCCAGCAGGAAATTACCCTCCGCATTATAGAAACAGATGCTGCCCTTTGTATGGCCGGGAGTGTAAATAACCTCAAAGGTCATTCCTGCTGCCTCGATGGTCTCACCGCCGTGCAGGATAACATCTTTGTCAGTAAGATTAATTTTTACTCCTCCGCCCATCATCGGCTGGCCGTCCTCAAGCATTGAAACATCTGCCTCATGTACATATATCGGCAGATCAGGATACTCGGCCAGGATACCCGGAATGCCTGTGATATGGTCGAAATGGCCGTGTGTCAGGAAGATGGCCTTAGGTGTCAGGTCAGCCCCCTTAATACATTTCACGATATAATCTCCCCTGTCGCCCGGATCCACGATGATCACATCCTTGATCTCATCGTCATAGACCAGATAACAGTTGGTTTCAATCATTCCTACAACAACGCAGTTAATGTTAATCATTTCATTATCCTCTCGTACGCTGGACGTCGATAATGCCGTCGATCATCTTGAGTTTCTCGGCCACCTTGTCCAGTTCATCCCTGGAAGCGATCTTGAAGCCCATGTCAATGGTACAGATCTGCTGCTTGTTCATACGGACGTTCATGCTGATAACGTCCAGATTCCTCTCGGACATAACTTTGGAAATGTCTACGAGCATACCGATCCTGTTCTCGGCGTACATCCTGATCTCAACCAGGAAGGTCTCTTCCTTGAACGCGCTGGACGGCTTGTCCCATTCAGCCTCGATCAGTCTGGCTCTTTCAATGCTGGAAAGGTTTACTACATTTACGCAGTCGGTGCGGTGAATGGTGATGCCCCTGCCCCTGGTTACGAAACCGACAATCTCATCTCCCGGTACAGGTCCGCAGCACTTCGCGAACTTAACTGCCACATCATGGATACCCTTGACCACGATGCCTGTTTTATTCTTGATCTCGTGACGCGGCTTGCTGGTCTGGGCTGCTTCGAGCACATCCTCGTCCGTCACATCCATGATCTTGTTCTTTTTCTTGTATTCCTCGTAAAGGCGGTTGATTATCTGGCCTTCCTTGAGACCTCCGTGTCCTATGGCTGCCAGCACTGCGTTCCAGTCTTTGCAGCTATATTTGGTAAGGACCGGTTCAATATATTCCTGGGCGAACATGCCGGGCTCATTGATGCCCTTGGCCTTCATATACTTTTCAACCAGTTCCTTGCCCTTGGCGATGTTGTCATCCTTGAGGGCTGCCTTGAACCACTGGTTGATCTTGGACTTGGCCTGGGTGCTCTGTACAATGTTGAGCCAGTCCATGCTAGGACCCTTGGAGTTCTGTGATGTAATGATCTCGACACGGTCGCCGTTCTTGAGTTTGTAATCGATATTTACGATACGCTCATTGACCCTGGCGCCTATCATCCTGTTGCCTACGGCTGAATGGATGCTGTACGCGAAGTCGATAGGTGTGGAGCCTGCAGGCAGGTTCTTGACGTCACCGTCAGGAGTGAAGCAGAAAACGTTGTCTGAGAACAGGTCCAGATCGCTCTTAAGGAGTGAGAGGAACTCTTTGTTATCTGACATATCCTGCTGCCAGTCGAGGATCTGCCTGAGCCATGCCAGCTTGGCCTCCTCGCTCTCTTTGATGGTATTGTCGTTGACGTCCTTGCCCTCTTTGTATTTCCAGTGCGCCGCGATACCATACTCAGCTGTCCTGTGCATTTCATAAGTCCTGATCTGGACTTCGAAAGGCTGTCCGGAATGGCTGATCAGCGTGGTGTGCAGCGACTGGTACATGTTCGGCTTAGGCATCGCGATATAATCCTTGAATCTGCCCGGAATAGGCTTATACTCTTCGTGGATTATGCCCAGCGCGGCATAGCAGTCTTTGACTGTATCGACCTTTATTCTGATAGCGAACAGGTCGTAGATCTCGTCTACGGTCTTGTTCTGCTTGATCATCTTCTTGTAAATACTGAAGAAATGCTTAACGCGGCCGTCAACTTCACATTCGATGCCGGCCTTGTCCATATGCTTCTTGACTTCAGTGACCATCTCATGGATGAACTGCTCCCTGGAGTCCTTACGGGCCTTGACCTGCTCAACCAGATTGTAATAAACGACCGGGTCGATATATTTAAGCGCGAGGTCATCCAGTTCGGTCTTGATCTTGGAAATACCGAGCCTCTGGGCTATAGGAGCGTAAATCTCCATAGTCTCACGTGCCTTCTCCAGCTGTTTCTCTCTCGTCATGTACTGGATGGTACGCATGTTGTGCAGACGGTCGGCCAGTTTGATAATGACGACTCTGATATCCTTGGCCATGGCCAGGAACATCTTACGGAGATTCTCGGCCTGCATTTCCACCTTATCAGAGGTGTACTTAACCCTGGTCAGCTTGGTAACGCCGTCAACGAGTTCAGCTACTTCCTCGCCGAATTCACGTTTGATGTCATCCAGTGTGGTATCAGTATCTTCTACTACGTCATGGAGAATGCCTGCAGCAATGGTCTCCTTGTCCATTTCAAGCTCAGCCAGAATGATACCGACAGCAAGAGGGTGAATTATATAAGGCTCGCCGGATTTACGCTTCTGATCGCGGTGCGCTGCCTTGGCGACTTCATATGCTTTCTTGATGATCTCTGTGTCCGTAGACGGATGATACATGAGTATCGTATTGATCAGTCTGCGGTACAGAACATCCTCAGGAATCCTGACATCCTGAGCGTTCATCTTAGCCAGAATTCGTTCGCTTTCTTCACTTGTATTACTGATAATTCTTAAATCTGTTTCCAAATTATGCTACCTGCCAAATATCATTCTTGACATAAACTGTTATTTTTGATATAAACTACAGAGTGTTCAGGGGAATCATACAGTGGTAGTATGACGGTCTCCAAAACCGTTCACGGGAGTTCGAATCTCTCTTCCCCTGCTTTAGGTCCGCGAAAGCGGACCTTTTTTTGTCCCTGTAAAATTTTTTGAACATCAAAAAGGTATTATACAATATTCGGGCTCTCATTCAAAGCATTTTTCATTGTATTTATTGCTTCTTTGACATTTTCTACGCCTATAATCCTGATTCCTTTGATGTTTTTCAGCGTTTTGAGGCCGGCTTTCGGCACTATGCATGTGTTAAAGCCCAGCTTCTCAGCCTCTTTCACTCTCTGCTCCAGCATGTTTACGTTTCTGACTTCACCGGCCAGTCCGACTTCGCCTATGGCCATGGTCTGCCTGTCGACGACGAAATCCATATATCCTGAAGCAATGGCCACTATCACAGCCAGATCCAGGGCTGTCTCATTTATCTTCATGCCGCCGACGACATTGATATATGCGTCACACTCAGACAGATGGAATCCCAGTCTCTTCTCCAGAACGGCCAGCAGCATATACATTCTGCTGTAGTCCAGACCGGTCGCGCTGCGCCTCGGATTGCTGAGTGCGGAACGTGTAATAAGCGCCTGTATCTCCACTAAGATAGGTCTGGTGCCCTGCAGCGTACAGGATACTATCGAGCCGGACGCTCCTTCGGGCCTGCCCAGCAGCATGAATTCTGACGGATTCTTTACTTCTCTGAGTCCGTCGCTCCTCATTTCGAAAACTCCGATCTCGTTGGTCGATCCAAAACGGTTCTTAACGCCTCTTAAAATCCTGTAAGGGCCTTGTGACTCGCCTTCAAAATAAAGGACAGTATCCACCATATGCTCCAGCATTCTGGGGCCGGCCACAACACCTTCCTTAGTAACATGCCCGACAATAAATATGGTGACGCCCATTCCCTTCGCGATCTGCATCAGGAGATTGGTGCATTCCCTGACCTGGGAAGCACTGCCCGGAGCGCTCTCCACATCCTGTCTGTACATAGTCTGAATAGAGTCTATAACTACAACTTCAGGTTTTTCTGAAGCAATTACTTCTTCTATAGTGTTCAGGTCCGTCTCGCAGAGCAGCTTCATCTGAGGCGTAAATTCTCCCAGCCTGTTCGCGCGCAGCTTGATCTGCTTGAGGGATTCTTCGCCGGAAATATACAGCACTTCTATGCCCTTATCGCTCAGGCTTTTGCAGATCTGGGTCAGAAGCGTGGACTTGCCTATACCCGGATCACCGCCGACCAGAACGAGGGATCCTTTGATGATCCCGCCTCCCAAGACACGGTCAAATTCGCCGATGTCTGTCCTGACACGCTCCTCCTCAGCCGCTGACACTTCAGCCATTGTGCTCGGCTTGGCGTCACCTGAAACGATGCCTGCCGCGATGCCCTTTCTCATGACACCCTTGGTCTTAGGCGCCGCGGGTGCTTCCACCATTGTATTCCATTCCTTGCAGGACGGACACTGGCCGCTCCACTTAGGACTTTCAAAGCCGCATTCCTTGCAGAAAAACGTTGTTTCTTTAGCTTTTGCCATTTATTACTCCACCTCAAAAATAAGCTTGTCTTCTCCGGCCCTGACGGTAACTGCCGCGCCGGATCTGATCTTGCCTGCCAGGATTTCTTCTGCCATCTCGTCCTCCAGGCAGGTCTGTACCTTCCTCTTAAGCGAACGCGCGCCGTACTTGATGTCATAGCCTTTCTCTACCAGGAAGGCCTTGGCTTCATCGGTCACGTTCAGGGTCAGATTCATCTGCTCCTTAGCCCTCTTGGCAAGTTCTGCCAGCATGATGTCAACAATGCCCTTCATGTCGTCCTTGGTCAGGGCAGCGAATACAATGATCTCGTCAATCCTGTTAATGAATTCAGGCTTGAATATATGCTTGACCTCTTCCATTACGGCATCCTTCATAACCTGGTAATCATGCGCCTGTGACTTGTCCGTAGCGAAGCCCAGCGTCTTAGGCTCCATGATGCGGTTGGCTCCGGCGTTGCTGGTCATGATGATAATGGTGTTCTTGAAGTCTACCACTCTGCCGTGGGAGTCGGTGATCCTGCCGTCATC
>JAFRYA010000018.1 GCA_017441295.1 Lachnospiraceae bacterium | reverse complement strand
CTTAAACAACCATATATAGGCGCAGAAATCTAGCTATAAACATGATCTGGTTTCGAATTTAGACGATGGCGGTCAATTTCCTACCTAAATTCCGTGGAGGTTGTGTTGAAATCGAATGTCTGCGTATATTTCTCCTTTATCTCAGCCTGAGATGAATTTCCACCTGGCTTATCGATACCTGCAGAGGATCCATTCTGCCCACAGGCGGAACAAACAGAAATAAAAAGCAATAGACTCACTGTAATCCACCAAGTTCTTATTATCTTCATATGAATCTCCTTTCAAATGAAGCCCGGCTGTTTCAAGCAGCCGGGCTGTAATTCTGAGAGTCATCCGTCGGAAACGCTTCCCGGAACACGACGGATGACCATTGACACATGACAAAGAACGGCTGTACATTCTGACTTCTAGAGCTATAGAACAGAACCAGTCCTTCTGTATTCCGACAGCAGCTCCTTATTCCGCTTCTTCACCAATAACAAACTTAACCGGTACATGATAGGACTTCGTAGTAGTTGTCACTCTATTGCCCTGTTGTACGGTTTCCTTTACGCCAATAGTGATGACCACATCGAAAGTCCCCTCTTCTTCAGGAACTCCGGCTATTTCGCCAGTGCCTGCATCAAATTCCAGGCCGCCAGGCAGTTTGCCTGACATGCTATAAGAAAGTTCAGAATCCATGAAAACTTCCGTATCAACAGCACCTACATAATTCTTGCCAATCTGTGCCGGACCGTTCTCGATGTACGTAAAGGCAGGATCTACACTGATAGTAACCTTCTGGTCCGCTTTGATCCAGCTGTCGTAAACCACGCGTACAACAGCTTCGAATGTTCCAGCATATCCCACAGGGATACCTGTAATGCGTCCATCTGCGCCAAGAGCCATACCTTCCGGCAGGGATCCATTCAGAATAGTATACGTCACAGACTTCGGTTCAATTCCTTCTGCAGCGATCAATATTTCCGCATTGCTGCCCTGAGCGATACCTTCTACTGCAAGATCTGCTACCTTTCTCAGATCATACCCATTGTGGGCAGCCATGATATTGGCTTCTGTGTACAACGTCCGCAGTGCGCAAATACGGATATAATAGTACTGAACATCACTCTGAGCGCGAATGGCGTCGGCAATATCTTCCTTTGATACCTCCGTGACGATACCATTTTCTTTGGCCGCTTCAGCCGCAAGATCAAGAGTTCCTGCGCTGTGATCTGCGTTAAACCGGTAGAAATGCTGTACCAGATTACGGCTTACATAAGCGCCTGTGCTGGTGTAATCACCCGCCTTATAATCTTTCTCCACATTAAAGTTTGCTACGCTGGTGACCTCTACGGATCCCTTGCCATCCCGGAGTGCTTCATTCCAGCTTCCTTCAGGAACGACTGTGCCAAGAGGCAGATCGTTTCCGGCACGAAGCAGCATGGTGCTCGGCCAGCAATTAGAATTGTACATATCTGTTACAATTGCACCGTCAAAGTAACTACTCAGCACCCTCTGAAAATATGTAATCCGACCTTTTTGAAATTGCGTTTTTTATAGCTTCATATGCATTACTTCCGAGTTTTTTGGCTGTATTAACGTAGGACATGATATCTAAGTATTCCTGTGCTCCTTTTT
>JAFRYA010000017.1 GCA_017441295.1 Lachnospiraceae bacterium | reverse complement strand
CACCGGTCCTCAGGCTGCTTCCATCGGAATCATTGGCGGTGCAGACGGCCCGACAGCCATTTATCTGACGACAAAGCTTGCCCCTGAACTTCTCGGACCAATTGCCATTGCAGCATATTCCTACATGGCGCTGATCCCGCTGATTCAGCCCCCAATCATGAAGCTTTTCACCACTCCGGAGATGAGAGTGGTCAAGATGGAGCAGACGCGCGAAGTATCCAAGACAGAGAAGATCGTATTCCCGATCGTTGTTTCCACGTTTGTCATACTTCTCCTGCCCAGCACCGCTCCTCTGATCGGCTGTCTGATGTTTGGTAACCTGGCAAGGGAGACCGGCGTTACAGACCGTCTCTCCGACACCATGCAGAACGCTCTGATGAACATTGTCACGATTTTCCTGGCAACTTCAGTCGGGGCCACAATGACAGGTGACAACTTCCTGAAGTTCGATACCATCAAGATCATCGTACTCGGCCTGATAGCATTCTCCATTTCCACGATCGGCGGACTGCTTGGCGGTGTAGCGATGTACTACGGCTCAGGAAAGAAGATCAATCCTCTGATCGGTTCCGCCGGAGTTTCCGCGGTTCCTATGGCAGCGCGTGTTTCTCAGGACGTCGGCAGAAGATACAACAAGACGAACTTCCTGCTGATGCATGCCATGGGCCCCAATGTGGCAGGCGTTATCGGTTCTGCTATTGCGGCCGGCTTCCTGCTTTCCGTTTTCGGCTGATAATTCTAGTGTAATTTATTTTTGAAGGAGATATTTAAATAATGGCAAATCTTGACCTCACAAAATACGGTATTACCGGAACAAAAGAGATTTTCTACAATCCTTCCTATGAGCAGCTTTTCAAGGACGAGATGGATCCTTCCCTTACCGGTTATGATGTCGGTAAACTTACGGAGCTGGACGCTGTCAACGTTATGACTGGTATTTACACCGGTCGTTCCCCCAAGGACAAGTTCATTGTCATGGATGAAAATTCCAAGGACACTGTATGGTGGACAACTGAAGGCTACAAAAATGATAACCACCCTGCATCCGAAGCAACATGGGAAGTCTGCAAAGACATCGCTTTGAAACAGCTTTCCAACAAAAATTTGTATGTCGTTGATGCGTTCTGTGGAGCAAACAAAGATACACGTATGTCTGTGCGGTTTATTATGGAAGTTGCATGGCAGGCACACTTTGTTCGCAACATGTTCATTAAGCCTTCGGCAGAAGAGCTAGAAACTTTTGAGCCGAACTTTACAGTTTATTGTGCATCAAAGGCAAAGGTTGAGAATTTTAAGGAACTTGGGCTGAATTCCGAAACGGCAGTTCTCTTCAACATAACATCTCGTGAGCAGGTTATTCTGAATACCTGGTACGGTGGTGAAATGAAGAAGGGTATGTTCTCCATGATGAATTACTACCTTCCGTTACAGGGGATCGCTTCCATGCACTGCTCAGCCAATACGGATATGAACGGCGAGCACACTGCTATCTTCTTTGGCCTGAGCGGCACGGGTAAAACCACACTTTCAACT
>JAFRYA010000016.1 GCA_017441295.1 Lachnospiraceae bacterium | reverse complement strand
GTTGCCTTGCCTGCTTCTATCTGTAATTTGATATATCCGTCAATTTTCTTTGCCATAATCTTTATCCCTTTCTCTACATTTTCTTAATGTCTAAGAAACTTATATCTACAGGGGTCTCCCTGCCGAACATGTCTACATTGATTGTTACTGTCTGCTTACCTTCGTTAACAGCGATAACCTTGCCAACAGTGCCTTCCCATACGCCTGAGATGGCTGTGACCAGATCGCCAACTTCGAAGGACAGAACAATCTTCTCACCTGTGGCGATGAGCGGCTTCATCTCCTCTTCTGTCAGAGGCACCGGTTTGGAACCAGGACCTACGAAGCCTGTTACGCCTCTCGTGTTACGAACAACGTACCATGTGGTATCGTTCATAACCATGTTGATGAGAACATAACCCGGGAACAGTTTCTTCTGTACCTGCTTGCGGGCACCGTTTTTGATTTCAACAACGTCCTGCATGGGAACAGCAACTTCCAGAATCTGATCCTGAAGTTTTCTATTTTCTATAGTTTTCTCAATGTTGGCCTTTACCTTATTCTCATATCCTGAATAAGTATGGACAACGTACCAATTTGCTCCTTCTGCCATATCTTCACCTCTACGCGATCAGGCTCAGAAGTGCCTGAACACCGGTGTCCAGGAGCTTAATGAGTACACCCAGGATAATAGTTACAATAAGGATCAGAACGACCTGACGGATTACTGACTTCCTGTCCGGCCAGATGATCTTCTTGAACTCTATCTTGAGATTCCTGAAAAAACTGCCTCTTGATTTCTCAACTGTGTTATCTGACATTATTACTTAGTCTCCTTGTGCATGGTATGCTTCTGGCAGAACTTGCAATACTTCATGGTCTCCATCCTGTCCGGATGAGTCTTTTTATCTTTGGTTGTGTTGTAGTTTCTCTGCTTGCATTCTGTGCATGCTAAAGTAATTCTTGTTCTCACAAATAATCCCTCCTGAATTAGTGTATTTTGGGTGCGTTTTCTGTACTTGAGGGACCCCGCGTCCGGAGCATGAATTTAAAAATTCAGAGCACAAAAAAAAGAGTTTCCTCTCACGCAATTCGTACTATAACATAGGGTATTGCCAGAGTCAACTCTCTTTTTTCAAAATATTAAATTAATTTGTCACTTCTTCGATCAGGCGCACTATAGCCTTATACGCTGTCTTCCTGTCGAACCTTTCTTCTGCCAGAGCGCGGGCATTCCTGCCCATCTTTTCGCAGAGTTCCTTATTATTATATAAATGTATAATAGCGTCTGCCAGCAGTCCAGGTTTGCCGGGCTCTACGTTTGTTCCGCTTTCAGTGCTTTCCAGCAGCTGCATGAACTCAGGACTCTCCAGAGTATTGATCACCGGCCTGCCTGAGGAGAAGTAATCGCCTACTTTGTTTACGATGCTCTGCGGCGCTCCCTTCGCGAACATGTTGATGCTGACGTCTCCCTTAACCAGATACGCTGCCATCATGTCATACGGCTGATAGCCTAGGAACTCCAGGTTGGTGCATCCCAATTCTTCTGCCAGGACTTTCAGCTCATTCATCAGCACTCCCTGTCCCAGAATCTTGATCTTGATATCATTTATGCCGCGCTCTTTAATGATGCCTGCCGCGCGCACCAGAGTCTCAATATCATAAGTGTGCCCTATTGAGCCCGCATAGACTGCCCAGAATTCGCCTGAGCTTTTCATTATCCTCGCAGAATGGTCGATCACGCCTTTATCAAATACCGTCAGGTCGCAGCCGACATAAACAGTTGCGTGCGGAATCTCCCTTTTATTATTAAGGAAGCATCTGGATGTGTACTCATCTGAAGTACCCACCGCGGCGTCTGCGTACATATATGTTTCCTCAGCATCCTTCTTAAGGGGAGCCAGGAACATCTTCAGCCCCGGAACCTTCGGAAGCACAGCCTCCATAGCTTCAGGCCAGAGGTCTTCTATATCCGCGATGAACGGAACATTGTTCTCATGGCAGAGCCTGGCTACTGCCGCTGAAATATCATTTGGCGGGACCGCGCAGTACACCGCGTCATATTCGGTGATCTTATCTTTAAGATAGCTTTCCAGATGTTTCTTAACTGTACGGTATCCGGACAGCCTCTTCAGATCAATGTTTTTGGAATAGCTGGGCTGGTCAATAACAGTAATCTTAAAAGGCACGTCAGCATTCTCCAGCATTGCACGGTCTCTCTGCCTTTTATCAAAATGCTGAAAGCTCCCTGTCAGCACCTCCACATCGTATCCCATCTCACCGAGCATATTCGCGATATAAAAGAACCTGGAAGGTCCTTTCTCCTCAGGGAGCCAAAAATACATTATTGAAACAACTGCTATCTTCTTTCTGTTCAAGAGTTATCTCCTCTTCATTTCACCGGTTCCGCCTTCCACAACGGAATCGTCTCTGCCTACCTTGCTGATGGTGCCGATGAAACATCTCGCGTCAAAAGCGAAACTTTCCCTTTTAATATATTCTCCGTCCAGTACTGCCTTGTCCGGAATTTCGAGCTCATCACGGCCGTTGATCTGTGCCCAGCCGGTCAGTCCCGGTCTGACGTCGTTTGCGCCGTATTTATCGCGCTCAGCTGTCAGCAGGTCCTGATTCCAGAGTGCGGGTCTCGGACCGATCACTGACATGTTGCCGATGAAGATATCCCAGATCTGCGGCAGCTCGTCCAGACTGTGCGCCCTGATGAATCTGCCGATTTTGGTAATGTATGAATCCGGATTTTCCAGCATATGCGTCGGAATGTCATGAGGCGTGGACATCTTCATGCTCCTGAACTTGTGGAGCTTGAAGTATTTCTTGTTCCGTCCGATCCTCTTCTGCGCAAAAATAACAGGGCCCGGATCGTCGATCACTATAGCCAGGGCTATCCCCGCAAACACCGGCGAAAGGATAACCAGTCCAAAAAAGGACAGTACTATATCAACAACCCTCTTGACTACCCTGTCATAAAAACCGGAACGAACATTAGATTCTCCGACGGCTTCGAGGTGTCCCCTCACTCCATCGGCATTCATCTCGTCCCGGTCATCCTCTATGAATATTACTTTTTTGCCTTCGAAAGGATTCTTATCTGTCATTTACTTCTTCCGGATCACGGAAAGTCGGAACAACCTGCTTGAGTGCTGCCTTGACCTGCTCATCAGATCCGGTCTCGCAAGCCTGCCTCAGGATGTACAGTTTCTCATTTATTTCTTCTCTGGAGAGCGGTTTATCTCTCTCGATGAAGATCAGGCTGTTCTCTGTCTTGTCGAGTTCTTCTGTCTTTACCAGGAGTTCTTCGTAGAGTTTTTCACCCGGTCTCAGGCCGGTCTCAACTATTTCAATATCTTTCTGGCCGCTCATCAGGATCATGCTCTGTGCCAGATCCAGGATTTTAACAGGCTCGCCCATATCAAGCACGAAGAGTTCTCCGTTCTTGGCCATGGCGCCTGACTGGAGCACCAGCTGTGAAGCCTCAGGAATGGTCATGAAATAACGCATGATCTTCTTATCCGTAATCGTAACAGGTCCGCCGTTTGCGATCTGTTTCTTGAATAGTGGAATAACTGAACCAGCGCTGCCCAGCACGTTTCCGAAACGTGTGGCTGAACATACAGCCTTTCCCTCTGTGCTGAAAGCCTGGACGATCATCTCGCACATCCTCTTGGTGGCTCCCATAACGTTGGTCGGATTGACGGCCTTGTCTGTAGATACCATCATGAAGCGCTCTGTGCCGAATTCCTCGCACAGCTGCACCACATTGAGCGTACCAAAGACGTTGTTCTCAACTGCCTCGATACAGTTCTTTTCCATGAGAGGCACGTGCTTGTGAGCTGCCGCGTTTATAACTATCTGAGGCCTGTATTCAGCGAATACCCTCCTCATGCCTTCTTTGTTCGTGATGGATACGATCTCAACCCTGACATCCATATCCGGTCCGTTTACTATCCTGATCTCCTGCTGTACGTCATAGGCGCCGTTCTCGTAAATGTCCAGAATGATGAGCTGGGCAGGATTCATCTTGGCTACCTGCCTGCAGAGCTCTGAACCGATAGATCCGCCGCCACCGGTGATCAGTATCTTCTTGCCTGAATAATAGTTGCTGGTCTTCTCATCCACAACGTCGAGCGGCTTTCTGAATAAAAGTTCTTCCGCGTCGAACTCTCTCAGATGTCTCTTGTCGCTGGCGGTGTTCATGGTCGGGAAGTCGTAGACCTTAACCTTATATCCGGCGTTTTTATAATATTCATACAGGCGTTTCTTCTCATCTCCGTCCAGATGGGGTACGGCGAAGATAACTTCCTGAATCTCGAATTTCTTAAAATTGTCGAAAGTAGCGTCGCTTTCTGACAGAACAGGGATGCCCTGAATGACTCTGTCAGCCTTCTCCTTATCCTTGTCAACGAAGCATCTTGGAGTATATGCAGCATTCTCATTGCTGATGAGTTCTTCCGCCAGACCTACGCCTACTCTGCCTGCTCCGATGATGGCCACCTTGATCTTCTGGTCATCGTCTTTATAGATTTCGCCGAATTTCCTGCCTGCAAATATCCTGAGCAGGAATGAAAGGAACTTGCCCTTGAAGGTCTCGTTATCCCTGCACTTAAAGCAATAGCGGTAGAACATCCTCATGGCGAGGGCTCCCAGAAGGTTCGCGCAGATGATAGCTGTCAGTCTGGAGAATGCTATGGTCCTGACAGGTGTCAGATAATTGATGATCATGTACAGAACGAAAGCCAGGCCATCAGCCAGGATCAGCCTGATATAGCACTGGATACCGCCATACCTCCATATCTGCCTGTAAATGCCCGCGCAGAACCTCGCGACCAACACACAGATAACAGAAACAAGCACCTGTGAGATGACTCCCACGGTGTCAATAAACCAGCCGCGGTAAGCGACCAGCATTATGAAATCACATACCAGAAGGATGACCAGATCATACAGAACTAATGTCCACCTTATGTGAAATATGTTTCTGAACTGATTCATTAGACTTCCGCTTCCGTTTATTTTCTGTATCCGTCAGGATTCTGGCTCTGCCAGCGCCATGTATCAGCGCACATCCTGTCCAGGTCAAGTTCGGCTTTCCAGCCCATTTCCTTAAGGGCCAGTGAAGCATCTGCATAGTAGCTCGGCAGATCGCCCGCGCGGCGCGGAACTACCTTGTACGGAATTTCCTTACCGCATGCTCTTTCAAATGCCTTAACTACGTCCAGTACGCTCAGGCCGTTGCCTGTTCCCAGATTGTATATCTTCAGGCCCGGATTATCTTTAAGCATCTCTACCGCACAGATATGGCCCTTGGCCAGATCTGTAACGTGGATATAATCGCGCACTCCGGTACCGTCCGGTGTATCATAATCATCGCCGAATACATTCAGGAATGGGAGCTTGCCTACTGCCACCCTGGCGATATACGGAACCAGATTGTTAGGAATGCCGATCGGGTCCTCACCGATGAGGCCGCTCTCATGAGCTCCGATCGGATTGAAATATCTTAACAGGATGACGTTCCAGCTGTTGTCTGAAGCGTATACATCCTTCAAAATTGTCTCAACAGTCAGCTTGGTGCTGCCGTAAGGATTTGTGCATGGTCCGGTCTGGAAATCCTCCCTGTAAGGGATAGGATTGTTCATACCATAAACAGTAGCTGATGATGAGAAAACAATGTTCCTGCATCCTGCTGCCTGCATTACCTCGAACAATGTGACGCTGCCACCTACGTTATTCTCATAATAATTCAGCGGCTCCCTGACCGATTCGCCTACAGCCTTCAGCCCTGCGAAGTGGATAACCGCTTCCGGCTGCTCTTTGCTGAAAATCTCCTCCAGCCCGGCCTTATCCCTGATGTCAGTTTTGTAATTAACAGGTCTTACTCCTGTGATCTTCTCAATGCGGTCATAAACTTCTTCAAAAGCGTTGTACATATTGTCAACGATTACCGGTTCATGTCCTCTTTCAATAAGCTCTACTACGGTATGGCTGCCAATATAGCCTGCACCGCCGGTCACTAATATCTTCATAATTCTAGTTGCCTTCCTCTGTAGTCTCGGTCTGCTGTTCTCCGTTTTCAGTCTCTGATTCGCTTTCTGATCCGGATTCCTCTTCAGTGGATGTTTCAGGAATCTCTGAGATGTGCGCCGTAACAGTCAGTGTGCTGTTTGCTGAATAAATGGTAACTCCTTCAGGCAGATATTCATTCAGATCAAATGTGAATACCATATCCTCTGTCGCGTCTGTAATATCAATACTCTCAACCGGAACAGCGATCCTGGTGAGATAACGGATCGATCCGGAATCGCCTTTAACAGTTGTGTCTGTGAAGCTCAGCTCCAGGCCGTCAAACTGATAGCCTTCAGCAGGTAAGCCTGTATATGCCGCCTCAACCGTCACATCCTTAATATATGAAATATATGCCTGTACCACAACGTCGTTGTAGTCCACAGTAACATCGTCTGTAATTGTGACTTCTTCTCCGGCTGCATTCACCAGCACCGGTACTACACGGATATCCGAAGATTCCTCAATCTCGGCGTAAGAAACAGTGGCCACTGCCCTGTCAATGCTGTTAAGTATTGATACAGGAGCTTTGACAAACAGTTTATCAGGCGATACTTTCAGTACGTCCATGATCATATTGTCCGGGGCGTAGCCAGTGATATTTATCTCAACATCAACTCTCTTGGACTCGATATTCTCTATGCTGATGACCATGCTGGTCGTCCTCGGTTTGACATTCAGCTGGCTGTAATAGCGCGATTTGTCTCCGGTCATTGAAACAGTGATAGGAGCCGCGTTGGTCATTGACAGCTCTGAGAAGTCCGCTCTGGCCAGGAAGTCAGATGCTTTCAGGCTGGATACAATACTCCTTTTGCCTGAAACAGTTACAGAAATAACCTTGCCTGATTCGATTGTGTAAACATGTGATCCGTCAGCCACAGCATCTTCATTGAGTATCTCAACATCAATGTTGCTGATGGTCAGGCTGACTGTCGGGTCTGTAAGGTTAACGATTACCAGCCAAAGAACGAAAGCAAAAACCAGGGCCAGTACTTTATAACCGATGTTATTTATTACCCACTTCTGAAGTATCTCTTTGAACTTCATCGTTTTTCCTTCCTTTCTTGAATAATCCGAGCAGGTTGGCTGATTCGCTTGCCTTATGCAGTTCGAACAGACGGTTCCTTAACTCAACAGAATCAACATCCTCCAGGAGATTGCCTGACAGCGCCAGGGATATCCTGCCGGTTTCTTCGGAAACAATGATAACAAAGGCATCGCTGACCTCACTGAGGCCTACGCCGGCCCTGTGTCTGGTTCCGAAACGTTTGTTGATATTCTGCTTGGCGGACAGTGGCAGATAGCATGTAGCTGCTGCTATCCTGTCCTCCTTTATGATGACCGCTCCGTCATGAAGCGGAGTCTTGTCTACGAAAATATTAAGAAGAAGCTGAGTGGAAATGGATGAATCAATCGTTATGCCGGTGGCGGCATATTCATCCAGTTCAATCTCTTCTTCAATGCATATAAGCGCGCCGGTACGTGTTCTGGAAAGCTCGACAACTGCAGCCATGAGTTCTTCGATGCTCTGGTCTGAAATAGTCAGCTTGCTCGAACCTCCGGTAAAGAATTTGTGAAGGAAGCTCCTCCTGCGGCCGAGCTGCTCCAGAGCCTTTCTGAATTCCGGCTGGAAAATAATGAAGATAGCAATGACACCCACGCTGAGTGTCTTGCTGGCCAGCCAGAGAATAGTAGAGAAATTAAAGATGGCTGCAATGAGTATTGCAACAAGTATCAGAACAATGCCCTTCAGCAAAGCCCATGCCCTGGTCTTCTTGAACCAGACAAGAACTTCGTAAAAGAGGAAGGCAATAATAATTATTTCGATGATATCAAACGGCGTGATAGTCGTTATTGCGAAATATCTCTTGAAGTATGAAACTATGTTATCCCAGAAACTCAAAGATCATCCTTCCTTTCTGCATCAGCCCCTACCCTCCTGCGTGAGCTGATACGTTTTACATTTACGGATTCCCTGGCAATATTGGCCTTGGGAACCGCTCTTACAAAATAATAATATTCTTCATCTTCAAATTCGAGCATCTCCGTCCTGGAGTAATCCAGCGGCATTACTATGCCCGCTATCAGCAGCGCAATGATGGCCGACGCCACTCCGCATACTATGATGAGGAGCAGTTTGTTGCTTGAAATGGTGCCAAAGATCAGGTTCGCGAGTATCATGGCGATCATGTAGACCCCTGCGCCTGACAGTATAGCGATCATGAATGACTGGTTGACGTTTATCTTCTTGAGGAAGAAAACCACGATAAATACCAGTATCATGATGCCGGCAGTGTAAAGGAATTCCTTGTATGAGAATATTCCCCTCAGCACCATGCTGGCCTTGTTGATCTCCGACATATCAGCCGGCAGACCGCTGATGACAGCACTGTTAATATTAATATAATGTATCGCGTAATAAATAATATTTCCGAAAGCCAATGCTATAACCGCGCTGGCCGGCGCAATAATGCCGAGTACCAGAGGCACGAGCAGAGGCAGCCTGCAGATAAACAGCAACGGAACAATTACCAGCACAATGCCGTATTGTTCAACATATCGCAGATACAGCAGATACATCAGGATGAGCACACACATCATCATCATGCCTATGCCCATCGAAAGAGTCGACATCTGCACCACTATATACGCAAGCATTATGAGCATGCTGTACTTAACTTTCAGGAATGCGCATAATGCTGAAATACCTATAATAACCCAAACATTTGACAAAAATGTGTTGTAACCCAAATTTCCGCGAAGGGCGAAGAAAACTGCAAGGCACAGGATCAAACGCAGTATATATCCGCCGATCCGGTTATGCTGCTTGTAATAGTGCTCTATTCTGTTTCTGATATCTATAAGTTTCTTCATTCTTCCGGGGAATCCTGTTTTTCTTTGTCATACGCGCGGTCCAGTCCCCTGAGGTTCATGCTGTATTCCCTAAGACTGCTGCGCAGGTCCTCATACTGATGGCTGAGGATGGCGCTGGAAATAATACAGTATAGGACCACGAAAACCACCAGACTGGCAAACGCCAATGCCGCCGTCAGGAATATGCCTATCCTGCCCGACAGATTCACCAGCCAGCTCGTGTCAACCAACAGCACTGCAGCAAGTATCAGAAGATATGACAATATTCCGAAGGGAACACTCCTCATGGCAGCAGAAGCCTTGAAGTCTGACTTGAAATATTTATTCAGTTTTAAGGTTTTTTTACCTTTGGAGTGTTCGTACAGAGCCAGCTTGCTCATGTACTCCACCTTCTGAGCATTCAGCATAAATTATTTCCCGTAAATCTGGTAAAGTATCCAGTTCGCCAGTCTGATCGGAAGAAGCTTCATAACAACATAGAAGAACTGATTCTTGAATCCTACTGAATAATATGGTTTGACATTCTTCTTCAGAGCGACTTTGGCGATAAGGCCTCCGGTGACCTTAGGGTCGGTGCCGTTAGCCTCGTCCTTTTCCATGACTTTAACGCTCTTCTCAATCCTGCCGCCGTACTCAAGATCTCCGTCAATGGATTTCTCCCTGGCTGCGGTGAATCCTGTGCGGGTGTCACCCGGCAGAACCGCGCAGCATGTGATACCAAACGGTCTGACCTCATTAGCCAGAGCGCAGGTGTAGTCCATAACTGCCGTCTTGGACGCGGAATAGAATGCCTGGAACGGGATCGGGATAGGTCCTGCGATGGAACTGATATTGACGATCCTGCCTGATCTGGCTTCTCTCATGTATCCGAGCACAGCCTTGGTGCATCTGCACATACCTAAGAAGTTGACATCCATCTGCTTCTGGGCGCTCTTGATCGAGGTAAACTCGATGGCGCCTGAAATGCCGAAGCCCGCGCAGTTGACCAGGATGTCAATCTTGCCTTCGATCTCGATAATGGTCTTGACTGCCTTAATAACAGCCTTCTCATCCGTAACGTCCACGCTCATATGGGCAATGTCCTTGAACTCAATATCCTTGCGGCTGAATTCGTAAACCTGGCAGCCTGCGGCGCTCAGCGCCTTGGCGGCTTCCAGACCGATACCCGATGAGCCTCCGGTAACGATGGCAACCTTGTTCTTCACAGTGGTTTCTTCAATTGGAGCGTTATTTTCGTTTTTCATAATTCTGATTACTGACGGTGCATTACCTCGCCGATGATATCTGCTGCCTCGTCGATAAGAGCATCAGTATGTGATGCCATCAGGCTGGTCCTGAGCAGGCACTCGCCCGGTGCGCATGCAGGCGGCAGAACAGGATTGGTATATACACCTGCCTCATAAATCTGTTTGTTCTTAAGGAGAGTATTCTCCGGTTCATATGTGTAAATAGGAACGATCGGTGTAGGGGCCTCGATTATCTTGACATCCTTCTCGATGAGTCTCTTCCTGAATCTGTCAGCGTTGCTGTTAAGCTTTTCAGGCAGTTCCGGATGAGCTTCCAGATAACGCAGAGCAGCAAGAGCAACCGCGCACTGTGCAGGAGGAATGGATGCAGCGAACATGTAAGGTCTGGAATTGTGTCTTACATGATCAACGATCTTGTAGTCAGCTGCCATGTATCCGCCCAGTGAAGCCAGTGACTTACTGAATGTTCCCATATAAATATCAACTTCGTCTTCGAGTCCGAAATGGCTGGCTGTTCCTCTGCCGCCCTTGCCTAATACGCCAAGGCCGTGAGCGTCGTCAACCATTACTCTGGCGCCGTATTTCTTAGCCAGTGCTACGATCTCAGGAAGCTTGGCAATGTCGCCGCCCATTGAGAACACACCGTCTGTAATAATGAGGCATCCGCACTCTTCCGGAACCAGTTTGAGCTGTCTCTCGAGGTCTTCCATGTCAGCGTGTTTGTAGCGGAGCATCTTGCCGTAGGTCAGACGTGTAGCATCATAAATGGACGCATGGTCTTCCTTGTCCAGGATCATGTAATCATGACGGCCTACAATACCGCTGATAATACCAAGGTTTGACATGAAGCCGGTCGGGAATGTCATAACCGCTTCTTTGCCCAGGAAATTCTTCAGCTCGTCTTCGAGTTCGTAGTGCATCTGAAGAGTTCCGTTAAGGAATCTGGAACCGGAACATCCTGTGCCATATTTTTCAAGAGCCTTTATGCCGGCTTCAACGATCTCCGGATTAACTGTTAATCCGAGATAATTGTTGGAACCCAGCATTATGCGGCGCTTGCCTTCCATAATAACTTCAACATCCTGTCTTGACTCAAGCGCACGGAAATAAGGATACAGATCAGCCTCGCGGAGCTGGTCCTGCAGCTGTGGCTCGTAGCATTTTTCGAAAATATCTTTCATGAATCGTTATTCCTTTTTTTTTTATTTGATCAATATGCATAAAAACGAATAATTATACGCGTAACATTATACTATCAAAAAGCCCCTTAGTCAAATAAACTAAAGGGCTTTGTAAAATCTGTACAATTTTTATAATTTATTTATTCATTATCATCCTGATCCTGATTGTCTTCTTCGGTTTTCTTTTTCCTTTTCTTAAAAATGTTTTTAACCATATCTGAATAGTTCAGCGTCTTTGGAGCCTCTTCTCTCTCTACCATGTCGGTCAGGCCTTTACGCTCCAGACGGGTGTTAATGAGTTCTTCAGCAATATGACCGATAACAGCCATGACAGGCACACCGAACAGCATGCCGCCTAC
>JAFRYA010000015.1 GCA_017441295.1 Lachnospiraceae bacterium | reverse complement strand
GTCTATTACAAGGATATGAAAGCCTTTGCTGCAGACCTGAAGACCATCTATCTTGCTGACTCTGAAAAGACAGGAAGAGCAGCGCTGGACAAGGTCAACGAAGTATGGGCCGAGAAATACCCTTACGCGATGAAGCGCTGGTATGACAACTGGGATGCTGTGTGCCCGATCTTTAAGTTCTCTATGCAGACCAGGAAGCTCATCTATACGACAAATGCCATAGAGAGTGTTAACAGCGCCTACAAGAAGCTGAATCGTCAGAGAAGCGTGTTCCCTAATCCTACAGCTCTTCTCAAATCTCTGTATCTTTCAACTATGGAGGTAACAAAAAAATGGACCCAGTCGATCCGGAACTGGGGTAGTGTATACAGCGAGTTTTGCATAATGTATGAAGGCAGAATGCCGGATTAGCCGCTCGCGCTCCTGGGCGCTTGCGGGGACTGCCGAGCCGATCGACACACGCCCTATAGCTGGCGTCAGGGCTTTCTAGTGCCCGCCGCCAGCGCGGGTCGCTCGGGGCAGTCCATGAGATTGTTATTGACTTTCAAAATGCTATAAATTACAGTGTTGAAAACAGGGTGACCGACTTTACAGCCAGTCACCCTGCGTAAGTTAGCTACCATAGCGAGCTATTTACAGACTTTATTTCACACACTCTCGTAAACAAAAGAACCTCCCGGAATGAACTCTGGGAGGTTTTCTCATATCTTTTATTGCTGATTGCCTGCATCGGTATTTGTATCTGCAGGGGTATCTGTCGGCGTCGGTTCCGGTTCCTGCGGAGCTTCACCTATGTAGCGGAATACTCCGGCCTTGAATCCGCTGTACCTCGATGCGGTCAGAGTGGAGATCCTTATGGAATTGTTCCAGCTTGAGGTGCCTGGCTTGCCGTTATCAGTTGTGCAGGCCTCGGCGATCTTGCCGTCACCGATATATATTGCTACATGTGCACTTGCGCATAATACATCGCCCTTGACAAGCTTCTCCTGATCCGGATGACCGAGATTTGCAAAGAGAGAGCATTTCTTGAATTCCGGTGCCATGTATGAATTGCCTTTCGAGCAAACCGAGTTAAGCATGAAAGGTTCTTTTCCGCCATGTGCATAGGCAGCTGTTACAAACGGATTGCAGCAGTAAGTCTTTTCCCACTGCACAACATATTTCTGCTTGGATTTAGGCTGTGTGCCGCAGAAATAACATCCGTTGTGATGAGAGTGCAGACCGTTTCCGTAATGGAAGGTGTTATCGTTTGCGATCATCAGTGCCCAGTCGGCAGCATCGCTGGCGATCTTGCGCGCGGCAGAGGACTGAACGATATCATCAGGATCTATCTGCTCGATCTTAGCCCAGGACGTAGACTCGCCCGCGAGCTTTACATGACTACTGCTTACGTAATAATACTTTTTCCCGATTTGGATCTTATACCAGACTTTATTGGAGCCCTTTATCTTTACCCTGAGCACCACGTTGACGTTTCTGTTTTTCTTGATTGTGCCGGCCTTTTTCATTAAATTCCCGCCGCCTCTTCTGTATTTGACCTTGGCATTGGTTTTGGCCTTCTTCGGGGCATATTTTATATTGTTGACAAGATCTGCCCTGACGTAGCCGGTGTGTCTGCCGTCAGTGACAAAATACCATCTCTTGCTGGCCTTATACTGGCGGAATGTGACGAAGACTTCATTTTTTATTACTATCGGAGTATTGTCATCAAGTCCTGTAACGACAGGAGCTTTCGTGCTTGCCCGGGCTCTCAGGAAGGCACCGTTATAGCTGTTTATCAGGCCGGTGGCTTCAAGATCTGATGACGCGGCATGCGAAGAGACCCCAAAAACCATCATGCCGATGATCAGCATTACAGTT
>JAFRYA010000014.1 GCA_017441295.1 Lachnospiraceae bacterium | reverse complement strand
TGAGGAAGCACTTGCCGCTGGCAAGACCATCAACTACACCTTCAAGTTCGCTTGGGACGGCAACGAAGAGAATGCTCAGGTATTCGTACTTGTTATTGACCCGAACGACATCACACTCACCGGCAAGAACGACAAGGATCCTCAGATCGTTGTTGTGGACGGCGAGATCGTTGATAAGAACGAGTACTTCAACGTAACATTCGACGCTGACGGCGGCGCACCTGCTCCTGAGGCACAGAGTGTACGTTACAATGCTAAGGCAGCTAAGCCTGCTGATCCGGTTAAGGATGGATGCACATTCCTTGGATGGTTCGCAGGCGATGAAGCTTATGACTTTGAGACACCTGTTAAGGCAGACGTTGCTCTCAAGGCTAAGTATTCAGGCGACCAGTACACAATCACATGGGTTGTTGACGGTGTTGAAACTACTGAGACCTATGCGTACGGCGCAACTCCGGTTTATCCGAACGGCGAACCTGTAAAGGCAGCTGACGCACAGTACACATACACATTCAAAGAGTGGACACCTGCAATCGTCCCTGTAACTGATGATGCTACTTACACAGCAGTATTCGAGGCTACATTAAACGAGTACACGATCACATGGGATGTTGACGGCACGCTGACAACAGAAACATATAAATACGGTGAAACACCTTCATATAAGGGTGAGACACCTGTAAAGGCAGCTGACGCACAGTACACCTACGAATTCGACGGATGGACTCCGGAGATTGCAGAGGTAACCGGCGAAGCTACCTACACAGCAGTATTTAAGACAACCGTTAACGTTTACACCATCACATTCAAGAATGATGATGGCCAGACACTCCAGATCCTCCAGGTACCTTACGGTGAGGTTCCTAACTACACAGCTGAGATGCCTACCAAGGCAGCAACCGCTGAGTACACCTACACCTTCAAGGGCTGGACACCTGCAGTTGTCAAAGTAACCGGCGAAGCAACTTATACTGCTACATACACCGCAACCAAGAACACCTACACTGTAATGTGGATTGTCGAGGGCGTTGTAACCAGCGAGTCTTACGAGTATGGCGCAACACCTTCATACAAGGGCGATACACCTGTTAAAGCATCTACAGCTCAGTTCGATTACACATTCGCAGGATGGACTCCTGAGATCGCAACTGTAACCGGAGCTGCAGCTTACACAGCAGTATTTACTGAGACAGTCAGAAAATACACAGTTAAGTGGGTTGTTGATGGTGCTGAAACTACTGAGACCTATGAGTACGGCGTAACACCTAAGTATCCGGACGGAACACCTGAAAAGGCCGCTGATGCTCAGTACACCTACACATTCACCGGATGGGATCCTGAGATTGCTTCTGTAACCGGCGATGCAACATACACCGCACAGTTCAGCCAGACACTCAACAGCTACACCATCACATGGAATGTTGACGGCACTGAGACCACAGAGACTTACGATTATGGCGAGACTCCGACATACAAGGGCGAGACACCGACCAAGGAAGCTGACGCACAGTACACCTACGAGTTCGACGGATGGGATCCTGAAATTGCTATGGTAACAGGCAACGCTACTTACACAGCTAAGTGGAAGACCACTGTTAACGAGTACACCATCACATTCGTTGACGAGGACGGCACTACCGTGCTTCAGAGCGGCAAGGTTCCTTATGGTACAGTTCCTGCTTACACAGGCGATGAACCGACCAAGGAAGCTACTGCAGAGTACACCTACACATTTGACGGATGGGATCCTGAAGTTGTCGCAGTAGTTGGCGATGCAACATACACCGCTAAGTACAAAGCCACTCCGGTTGATTACACCATCACCTTAGACCCGAACAACGGTTCAGAGGTTATCACGATCACAGTTCCATTCGGAGCAACAATCGCTGATTACCTGCCGACAGATCCGACGCCTACAGATCCTGATTACTTCTTCGCTGGTTGGGATCCGGCTCTTCCGGAGACGATGCCTGCACAGAACCTTGAAGCAAAGGCTAAGTATGAACTCCTGGTAATCGAGCTTGATAAGTTCTACGCAACCATCCCGGTATACGGAACAGAACAGCTCAACCTCGTAGGCAACGATGGCAAGATCTACAAGGGCACATGGACCAGCAGCGATCCTTCAATCGCAAGCGTTGACGAGAACGGTCTCGTAACAGCTCATAAGTACGGCCAGAAGAAAGTGGTTATCATCCACGTTGTTTCTGAAGACGGCACATACGAAGCTGACTGCGAAGTAACCACACTGTTCGCCGACGTTGCAGGTTCACCTGACAGCCACGCAGACAACTACCAGTACTTCTACAGAGCAGTATACTGGGCAGCAGATCACGTACCATATCCGATCACTCAGGGCTACAACCTCGAGTACTTCGGCGTAGGCCGTGAAGCAACCCGTGAAGAGTTCGTACTGTTCATGTACAGACTGGCAGGAATGCCGAAGGTCAGCACAGCAGGACTTGAGGACGTATTCAGCGATATTGCAGGTTCTGGCCTCAGCAATAACTTCAAGAGAGCTATTGCATGGGCTCAGCAGAACGGTATCGTTAAGGGCTACACTGATCCGGAGAGCCCGCTCTACGGACAATTCGGTGTTGGCCGTCCGATCACCAGAAAAGAAGTAATGATCATTATCTGGAGATACTCAGGCAAACCGGCTGCAACGACAAATCCTGACAAGATCAAGAACTACACTGACGTTGAAGGCAGATACAAACCGAAGTCTGATACTTACAGAGCACTCCAGTGGGCAGTCAGCGAAGGCATAGCCAACGGCTACACCAAGGCTGAAGATGTTCCTGCAGGCTACGAGTATCCGGTACCTTGCTACGGATGTGACCTGAACATCCTCAGAGAGGACCTGATCGTATTCCTCTACAGATACGCCAAGTAAGGTTTGATCCTTAGATGCAATTGCCCCCTCCGCATAAGGCGGAGGGGGTTTTTGTTATGATATTGAGCAGTGGCTTGCCAGAAACGAAAATCCGTGGCACGGCCAATATTTTGTAAAAGTTTTTCCGAAGAAGCTGACACGTATTTAAGGTTATGAGCGTTATTGAGTTGGATGTGACACAGATTTGAACTTGTGAGCGTTTATGAGAGGTGTTTTGACACGGATTTGAACTTATGCGCGTTTTGACACGTTAAAAACACTCATATCCTTCATTTTGTGTCAGTGGCTTCGGGAAAACACTCACTGCCTTAAATCCGTGTCAGACCATTTGAACTCATTGCAAATATCACTCCAAAAGTCTATTATATTCAGTAAAGGAGTTTGCCATGGCACTTGAATCAAATAACAATAGGCTTGCTAAGCTTATAAAGGATACTATGGAGCATCCCATGAATTATTATGTGCCGCCTTTTAAGATGCTGGACAGGGTTTACTGCATTCCGGGCAAGTTTGTGAATCAGTATCTGGTCGACACGGGCGATGGAGGGCTGGTGCTGATAGATTCGGTGCACAGGCTGGGCTTTGATCCGACCGCGTGGAAGAGTTTCCATCAGGTCGCGATCCGGAATTTCATTGATGCCTATGGCAGCGAATGCGGACTAAAATAAAAGGAGCTTACAATGAACAATCTTGACATTATTAAACAGGGCGGAGATTTCATCTACAATGCGCCGGAGCTGATGGAGGCCAAGGCGCGCTGCCGTGAGATGATCGCTCGTCTGAACGACATGTCTGACACAGACGCGTCGCACAAGGCTGAAATCTGCAGGGAGCTGTTCGGCGACTGCGGACCTGGACTCACGATGAAGCCGCCTTTCTACTGCGACTATGGTTTCAATGTGCACCTCGGCAAAAACGTGCTGATCAACTATCAGTGCGTATTTATTGACGCGGCGCCCATCAATATAGGAGATAACACACTTATTGGGCCAAATTGCGGCTTTTACTGCATCAACCATGATATTGACCCTGACAAGAGAAAAGCCGGAATTTCGCACGGTAAGGCCATTAATATAGGCAAGGACGTATGGTTCGGAGGCAGCTGCACCGTGCTGCCGGGCGTAACCATCGGTGACGGCTGTGTAATCGGCGCAGGGTCGGTCGTTACACACGATATTCCGCCGTACAGCATTGCTGTCGGAACACCTGCCAAAGTAATCAAACCTGTAAAGGAGAAATAAAATGAAATACGAAGATATTAGAAATGATATGATCGCGGCCATGAAGGCACACGACAAGCCGCGCAAGGAAGCTATTTCAGGCATTATCGAGGCAATCAAGAAGGTTGCCATCGACGAGGGTCACCGTGACGAGATCACGGATGAATTCGCTGACAGGATCATCCTCAAAGAACTCAAGAGCATCCAGGAGCAGATCGACACCTGCCCGGACTCCAGAGCTGAGCTCAAGGCTGAGTACCAGTTCAGATATAACGTTGTCAATGAATACGCTCCGAAGCTCATGAGCGAGGACGAGATCAGGGCAGTCCTGAACGAGAAGTTCGCTGACGTCATCGCCACCAGGAACAAAGGCATGATCATGAAGAACGTCATGGGCGAGCTCCGAGGCAAGGCTGACGGCAAGGTCATCAGCAAAGTCGTTGAGGAACTTTGCAAGTAAAAGGAGATAGCGTTTATGTATTGTCCAAATTGCGGCAAGGAACTGCCGTCAGAAAGTGTTTTCTGTGTTTATTGCGGATCACGGCTTGCCCAGCAGGCTCAGGTTCCGCCTGTAACACCGCCGCCGGTAACTGAACCGGCCGCGCCAAAATCCGCGAAAAGAGGAGTACTGCTGGCAGTAATATATTTCGCCCTGGGATTTCTGGGGATTCTGGTAAACTATGGAATTACCGCGCTCCAGATGTCATCTACAGGTTATTTCAATGGTACAGTAGCAGCGGCATACCTGTCTTCAGCGTTAATAAATCTTGGTATGCTCATCATAAGCATGATTGCTCCGGTCCTGGTGCTGATAATCAGAAGAAAACACCTGTGGAAGATTACCGGTAAGGATGTGCTGCTGGTTAATATATTTGCCGTAATAATGTGGCTGGCCGGCTATATCCAATCTATTATTACAATGCCGTTTTATGGCATGATAGGATCCGATGCGATTTCGGCAGTATCAATTACGAATAGCGCATTATCGATGTTCGGTCTGTCGTCAATAATGAATGGAATAGCGCTGGCGCTGTTCATTCTGGCCAGAACATCTGCAAAAAAGGCGGTTATCATCCTTGGCAGCATAGCTGCATTTGTAATGCTTTTAATATCTGCTTTCCAACTGCTCGCTCCGAGGCTTGTTTTCAGTTTGTTTACAAGTATTAGTGAAACAGAGAGAATGGCAGCAGGACTGATAAGAGTTGGAGCGATATGTAATTTCCTTGTAGTCTGCTGTTTGTTTATGCTCGCGGCATGCTATGGGCTGGCGTCTCAGACAACTAAGAGATGGATCCCGGTATATATAATTTCTTTTGCGGGTAAAATAGTTCTGGGAGCCGCGCTCGCTGCACTTGGAGTTGCCGTAATGCATATCGGCTTAACCTCATATATTTTAGTTCAGATAGCTGACGCTGTGGTGATGATTGTCTGCGCTTTGATCATGTTGTTCGGAGCAATAAAGAACCGAAGGGCATAAATAATAGTATAATAAATAAAACTCCGGCCTCTGAAGCCGGAGTTTTTTATTGCTTGATTGCTTTCGTTGTCCATTTGCCGCTTCGGTACCGCAGCAGGTAAATGATGCTGCGCGCGATCCAGTCGATGATCGTGTGGGCGATCCATACGCCGACGATGCCCAGCCCGAAATATCCGCCGAGCACGATGCCCATGCCGACCCTGCCGACCCACATCGTGATCGAGCTGCAGATCATTGTAAATGTCGCGTCACCCGTGCTTCTCAGGAACGCCGGTGTTACGAAGGCCGGGATCCAGAGCACGAACGTGCTGCAGGCGTGCAAGAGGCAGATGGTCCGCGCCATCTGCGTGGCTTCAGGCGAAACATCATAAATCCTGAGCACCAGAGGTGTGAGCGCTATTATCAGACCGCACCAGACGGCTGTGAGCGCCATTGTCCACAGATACAGCTTTTTGAAATAATATCTCGCCTTGTCGAAGGCTCCGGCACCGATGCACTTGCTGATAACTGTAGTCATGGCGAGGTTGATGCCGAATCCCGGCATGCAGTGGAATCCCGCCATTGTGCCGCCGATGGCATTGGCGGTGATGCTCGCGGTGCCCAGCGTTGAAATAAAGCTGAAGAGCATTATCTTACCCAGCTGGAACATTCCGTTCTCGATGCCGCTCGGGATGCCGAGAGAAACGATATTCTTGAGAATCTGCTTTTCAACCTTGAACTTAAACAGTTCTCTGATATTCAGAATGTATTTCTTGTTCAGCAGCAGTCCTAAGATCAGGAATGCCGCAATCCATCTGGAAACGAGTGTAGGGATGGCTACGCCTTCCACGCCGCATTTCAGGCCGAAGATGAGGATCGCATTGCCTGCCACGTTGATAGCATTCATCAGCAGGGATGTCTTCAGTGTCATCTTGGTCATGTCCATTGCGCGGAACAGGGCTGCGCCGGCGTTGTAGAGTGCGATGGCCGGAACGGAAGCCATTACGATCATGTAGTAGGTTGTTGTGGCGCTCATTACGTCCCTGTCGATCCGTCCGAACAGATGGTGCAGGATGCCGAAATTGAAGATGTAGAGCAGCGCGGTCAGCAAAGCTGCCAGCACGAACATCATGGCAACTAGGTGATTGCCGGCCTTGCGGGCCAGGCTGTTGTTGGACCTGCCCAGATACTGTCCGCAGACGGCCACGCCTCCGGCACCCATTGCAGAAAAGATATATGCCATTAAAACGCTGATGGAATCGACCAGCGAAACTCCGGATACAGCAGCGTCTCCGACCTGCGCAACCATCATCGAGTCAGCCAGTCCGACCGCCAGCGTCAGAAACTGTTCCAATATGAGCGGCCAGATCAGATTGGCCAGCTGTTTATTCGAAAAATCAATATTATTATCAGTACTCATATCCAATGACGTATTATACAACTTAAGAAAAAGAATTGTTGCATAAAAAAAGATCTTTTTGGAAAACAATACTTGACACCTATTGCCTGCGGGGTTATACTTCACACAATATTTTTAACGCTTTAAAGTAACAGAGGACAGTTATGAAGAGATTATATGATATTGCAAATAAGTTCTGGTGGCGCCTTACTAAATATTAGATGTAAGGTTGATTTGCAATGTTATGATATTGATTTCATGCGGTACAGATTAACCTGTACCGTTATTTTTTTAGGAGGTAAATAAAATGAAAGAAATCCCGTACAAAATTTATTTAGAAGAAAACGAGATGCCGAAAGCATGGTATAACCTCCGGGCTGACATGATCAACAAACCTGCTCCGCTGCTGAATCCCGGAACCCATGAACCGATGAAAGCCGAAGAACTGGCTCCGGTATTCTGTGAAGAACTCATCAAGCAGGAGTTGGACAATGATACAGCGTACTTCCCGATTCCGGAAGAGATCTACAACTTCTATAAGATGTACCGTCCTTCACCATTGGTAAGGGCTTACTGCCTGGAGAAGGAGCTGGGTACACCGGCTCACATTTATTACAAATTCGAGGGCAATAACACCAGCGGTTCACACAAACTGAACTCCGCTATCGCCCAGGCATATTACGCTAAGATGCAGGGCCTCAAAGGCGTTACCACAGAGACCGGCGCAGGACAGTGGGGCACAGCGCTCTCCATGGCCTGCTCATACTTCAAACTGGACTGCAAGGTATTCATGGTTAAGGTTTCATACGAGCAGAAGCCTTTCAGACGTGAAGTAATGCGCACCTATGGAGCCAGCGTTACACCGTCACCTTCCATGACCACACAGATTGGCCAGAAGATTCTCGAGGCTCATCCAGGCACAACAGGCAGTCTGGGATGCGCTATTTCAGAGGCAGTTGAAGTGGCTACATCCACACCGGGCTACAGATATGTACTCGGCAGCGTACTTAATCAGGTTCTCCTTCATCAGAGCATCATCGGTCTTGAGACAGAGGCTGCACTGAAGAAATACGATATTAAACCAGACATCATAGTAGGCTGCGCAGGCGGCGGCTCCAACCTCGGCGGTCTGATCTCTCCATTTATGAGAGACAAGATTAAAGGCGACCTGGACTGCAGGATCATCGCGGTTGAGCCGGCTTCCTGCCCGAGCTTCACCAGAGGCAAATACGCTTACGACTTCTGCGACACCGGTATGGTTTGCCCGCTGGCCAAAATGTACACGCTTGGCAGCAACTTTATTCCGGCACCGAACCACGCAGGCGGACTCAGGTACCATGGCATGAGCTCCATTCTGTCACAGCTGTATGATGACGGTCTGATGGAAGCAATCGCTGTTCCTCAGACCCAGGTATTTGAAGCAGCAGAGCGCTTCGCCCGCGTAGAAGGCATCCTGCCTGCTCCTGAGAGCTCACACGCGATCAAAGTTGCTATTGATGAAGCTCTTAAATGTAAGGAAACCGGAGAGGCCAAGAACATCGTCTTCGGCCTGACCGGCACAGGTTATTTCGACATGGTTGCTTATGAGAAATTCCATGACGGCCTGATGGATGATTACATTCCGACAGATGCCGAGCTGGAGGCCAGCTTCGCACAGCTTCCACCGGTATAATTAATAGTTTACAATCCTCCGAAAAGTTCTAATAAAGGCAGTCTGGCGTAAAGCCGGACTGTTTTTATGTGCAGTTTTGTGTATAATAAAACTATGTTTAGAAAGTTAACCAGAGTAAAACAGGAAATCAGCCGTGAGGAATGCGTAAAGGTACTGAAGGAGGCCCCCAGGGGTGTCCTTTCCGTGCTGGGTGATAACGGATATCCATATGGCATGCCGATGAATTTCCTATTTGACGAGGCGAGCGGCCACATCTATTTCCATGGAGGCAGGAAAGGCCATAAAATTGACGCCCTGAAGAGAGATAACAAGGTTTCTTTCTGCGTTTACGATGAGGGATTCAGGCGTAAGGGCGAATGGGCGCTGAATATCAAAAGCGTTATCATTTTCGGCCGCATCAGCTTCATAGATGATCCGGACAGAATTGTGGAAATATCGCGTGCTCTCAGCTATAAATACACTTCAGATTCTGAATATATAGAGAATGAAATCAAGCATTTCAGCGCCGGAACGCTCTGTATGGAGCTGATCCCGGAAAACATTTGCGGCAAGGTGGTAAATGAGTCATGAAAAAGGTAAAGATCACTGTCATGAGGGTCGCGTCCTATCCTGACCTTATGGAGAAGTACGAGAATCCGATAGAGCATGCCTGCGATATGCAGGAAGGACAGACATTCGTATCAGAGGACTGGCAGAAGCCTGAAGGGTTCTGTGACAGCGCGTGGGGCAGCATATCACCTTTCGTCATGACACTGGCACATGGCGGCGGAGACTTCTATGACGGATGGATGAAGAATCCGCACTCCGCCATGATTTCATGCAATGACGGTTTCAGACCGGTCAGCTTTTATCTGGAGGCGATAGAGGAATAACCAATAAGGGGCTGGAATTTTCATTTGTTTTTTAAGCACAAAAAGATTTTTAGTTAAGTCAATGAAAGAAAAAGATATCAGCAAATATATTGCCTTTATTTTAAGGCATAAACCCGAAGAAATTAATATTGTTTTAGATGAACATGGATGGGCAGATGTTCATGATCTGGTTGAAGGAATAAACAACAAAGTGCCTTTTAATATGAAATTGCTGGAGCATATTGTAGAAGCAGACGAAAAGCAGCGCTATTCCTTTAATGAAAATAAAACACTTATACGTGCTAACCAAGGACATTCAGTACCTGTTGATGTTGAACTGAAGGAATTTGTGCCTCCTGATATTCTTTATCATGGAACAGGAGAGAAATATGTGCCATCTATAGATGTTATGGGGCTTATACCGAAATCTAGGCTATACGTTCACCTTTCAGATAATATAGAAACTGCAATTAAAGTTGGCAAACGTCATGGAAAACCCGTCGTTTATATGGTTGACTGCAAAAAGATGTATGCTTTAGGTTATCATTTTTACAAATCAACAAATGGCGTTTGGCTGACCAAATCGGTTCCAAATCAGTTTTTAATGGAAAAAACAATAGAGGATTATAATGGAAAATATAAAACTTAAAACCGCCAGAAATATACGTGATCTCGGTGGAATTAAAACAATGGACGGAAGGACTGTTAAGCCATGCCGCATCCTGCGCGGAGACGGCATCTCCAATCTGACACCGGGGGATATCGATATACTTACTAATCAGTATAAGCTGAAGATGGTTATCGACCTCAGATCGCCTAAGGAACAGCGCGAGCAGCCTGACACACCTATGCCGGGCGTGACATTGCACCTGATTTCCATTGATGACGGCCCGTCAGGCAGCATCGTTAAATCAACCGACCAGACTGAAATGAAGGAAGAAACCATGGCTCAGAAGCTGGCCAAAGCGCCCAAGCTGATCGACCAGTATGCCCGCTTCGTTCAGTCTTCGGGCTCCGTGGAGCAGATCAAAAAGATCATGCACACGATCATTGACGCGAGGGATATGGACGGGTCTGTACTGTTCCATTGCTTTCTGGGCAAGGACCGCACCGGTCTGATCGCGCTGCTTACATTAAGCCTGCTGGGTGTCAGCCGGGTGGATATTGTGGCAGATTACTGCGCTACGCCTTTCTGGTACAGCAGGGCTCTGAAATGGTTCTTTAAGCTCCTTTTCAAGAAGAGAAGCTACAGGGCAGGCAAGGACTTCTACGACAGGTTCAAAGCCGACCCGTCATACATCAAGCACCTGTACGATACGATCATCAATGACTATGGCTCAGTTGAGGACTTCCTGAGAAATCAGCTGGATATTTCTGACGAGCTCAGGGATGAGTTCAGGAATGCTACCCTGGAATAAGGAGAAACAGATGAAAAAGATTATTTCAATGCTTCTGGTTCTGGCGGCGCTGGCGATTCTGGCAGGATGTTCGTCCGATGAAACAGAAACAACTACTGCAGATGAGGCGGCAGGCTATCAGCAGATCAGCCAGGAAGAGGCCAAACGTTTAATGGACAACGAGAGCGGCTATATTATTCTGGACGTCCGCACAGATGAGGAATTCGCGGAAGGCCACATCCCGGGGGCAGTGCTGATACCTGATTACGAAGTAGCTGAGCGCGCTGAGGCAGAGCTTCCTGACAAGGGCCAGCTGATCCTCGTATACTGCAGGAGCGGCAACCGCAGCAAGAAGGCCTCGGATGTTCTGGTAACGCTTGGATACACAAATGTAAAGGAATTTGGCGGCATTAACACATGGCCGTACGACATAGAGAAATGACAGAAAAGCTATATTACAAAGACGCATATATTAAGGATTTTGACGCGGTTGTGACCGCTGTTTCAGGAAATAAGGCCTGCTTTGACAGGACTGCTTTTTATCCAGAGGGTGGCGGACAGCCGGCAGACCACGGCACACTGATGCTGTCGGATGGCAGGAGTATTCAGGTAACGGACGTACATGAGCAGGGAGATGAAATCTGGCACACATTGTCAGAGGCTGTCCCTGAAGGCATTCAGGTTCACGGCTGCATTGACTGGGAACGCAGGTTCGATCACATGCAGCAGCATTCCGGCGAGCATATAGTGAGCGGCATGATCTGCAGCGCATTCGGATGCGACAATGTCGGCTTCCACATGGGCGACGACGTGGTAACGATTGATTACAATACGCGCATTTCTTACGAGCAGGCGCAGGAAATTGAGAGGCAGGCGAACAGATATATCTGGGAGAATCATGCTTTCGAAGTGCTCTGGCCGACACCGGAGGAGCTCGCTGAGCTGGATTACAGGAGCAAGAAAGAACTCACTGGAGACGTGCGCATTGCGCGCTTCCCGGGAGCAGACACATGCGCGTGCTGCGGAACCCATGTGGCATTCAGCGGCGAAATTGGCCTGGTAAAGCTCACCAGCGCGCACAATTTCCATGAAGGCACGAGACTCGAACTCTACTGCGGCAGGAGGGCTATGGACTTCCTGTCGATGAACTATGACGCAAACAAGGCAGTCGCCGTACTGCTCAGTACCAAAGAAGACAAGACCCCTAAGGTAGTAGAGAAGCAGCTCTCAGAATATGTGAAGCTGAAGGCTGACGGGCTGGCCATGGAAGACCATTTCTTTAAGATGTGGACTGAGTCTCTGGCAGGTCAGGAAGACGTGCTGATCATCAGCGATTGGATGAACGCTGATCAGGGAAGACGCCTTGCGGATATGATATCTGATTCCTGCAAGGGATTCACAGTTGTTCTGACACAGGTGTCTGAAGGCTCATCATATAGATATTCGGTTATTAATAAAGGCGCGGATGTTTCAGCGTTTGTTAAGGAAATGAACGCCGCGCTAGGCGGCAGAGGCGGCGGTAAGGGCGGATTCGCTCAGGGCACGCTGAACGCGTCTGAGGAAGAGATCAGGAGTTACTTTTCACAGTTAAAATAGAGGAGGTTCTCAAATGAAGATTACAAAAGTTGATATTTTGCATGCGCACAAAGTCAGCTTGTTCGGAGACCGCCCCGTATTATGCAGAATTTACACGGACGAGGGAATTTACGGAGACGGCGAGGCAGCTCTGGGTTTCGGAAACATTTCCGAGGCAGCCTGCGGAATGATCAGGGAGATGGCACCGCTCATTATCGGTATGAACCCGATGGAGCACGAGGTCATCTGGAAAAAGCTTTACAGCACTATTTTCTGGGCCAGAGGCGGCGGACCTGTCGTATTTGGCGCGATCAGCGCCATAGACATAGCGATATGGGATATTAAAGGAAAAGCCCTGAATATGCCCGTTTACGAGCTTCTGGGAGGCAAATGCAATGACAGACTGCACGCCTACGCCAGCCAGCTGCAGAACGGCTACGGGAGCGATCGCGGACCGGGCAAATTCCCGGATGAATACGCCAGATATACAGCTCTGGCCATGGAGGACGGCTTCGACGCGGTCAAACTGAACTTCATGGTTTATGACAGCCTGGGCAGGCGTCGTCCGGTCAATGATCAGACATTCAGCTTCGGAAACGCGCACCTCAAGCTGGTTAAGGACCGTGTGGCAGCAGTCCGTAAGCAGCTGGGCCCAGACGGCGATATTATTCTGGAAAACCACTGCATTTCTGACGTGCAGTCAGCAATCCAGATGGGCAATGCTGTCAAGGAATACGGCATCATGTATTACGAGGAGCCGGTTACCCCGCGCGCAGACCTGCTGAGGGCAGTATATGAAGGATGCGGCATCCCTGTGGCCAGCGGCGAGAGAATATTCTCCAGAGGCCAGTACAAGGAGCATTTTGAGAAGCAGTCCATCCAGGTTATCCAGCCTGACCTCGGAACCAGCGGCGGATTCACGGAAGTTAAAAAGATCTGCGACATGGCCGAACTGTATGAGGTCGGAGTGCAGATCCACGTATGCGGCAGCCCGCTGATCGCCTCAGCGTCCATTCAGCTGGAGGCGGCGATCCCGAGCTTCACTATCCACGAATATAATGTTAATACGAATACAGAAGGCTTCATCGCCCTTACCAAATACAATCCGGTACCGGTAAGGAGCTATCTGGAGATTCCGGACCTGCCGGGCATCGGAAATGAGATTTCCGAGAAAGCATTCACGGTTTCAGATGTTTATACTGTTGAATAAAAGAACTGCCGCGCTTAATGCGCGGCAGCTTTTTCTTAGTTTTCTTTTATGTGCTTTTTGATTATCTCAAATGTTTTGTCACTGATGTCATGTTCTATCTTGCATGCATCCTCGACAGCTGTTTCTTCGTCTACTCCTAGTCTGATCAGGATCTGGGACAGGACGTTATGTCTTTCATATATCTTTTCTGCAATCTTCCTGCCTTTTTCTGTAAATGCGATGTGACCGTCCGCATCGACTATTACACATTCCTCTTTCTTGAGCCTTCCCAGTGCTTTGCTCACTGATGGCTTGGAAACCTGCATCTCTTCAACAATGTCAATAGCCCTGACAGTGTTTTTCTTTTTTCCGAGTACCAGAATGGTTTCAAGGTACATTTCACCTGATTCCCTCATTCGCTCTTCCTCCTTTGTAATACTGCTTAAAGGATTTCTTTAATTTTCTTATAAATACCTTCGCTGTCAAGTCCGAATTCTTTGAGCAGGTCCTTTGCAGGTCCTGAATGGCCGAATTCATCCTGTACGCCGATAGCCAAAACCCTGACCGGATTCTTCTCAGCCAGTGTCTCGCAGACTGCACTGTATAATCCTCCGATAACGGAATGTTCTTCTACAGTGACAACCTTGCCTGTCTTGGCCGCGCTGCTCCGGATCAGCTCTTTATCGATCGGCTTAATTGTGTGAATGTTGATGACCTCGGCATTGATGCCCTCAGCTGCCAGCTTCTCAGCGGCAACCAGGGATTCATATACTTCGAGGCCTGTTGCTATGATGGTCAGGTCACTGCCGTCTCTCATGACAATGCCTTTGCCCAACTCAAATCTATATGTTTCAGGGTCGTTGAGAACAGGTACTGCAAGGCGGCCGAAACGCAGGTACATAGGTCCTACGTATTCATATGCTGCCTTGACGGCTGCTTGCGCTTCAACATCGTCGCATGGATTGATAACTACCATGTTAGGGATAACCCTCATCAGGGCGATATCTTCGCAGCACTGATGTGTTGCGCCGTCTTCACCAACTGAAATGCCTGCGTGGCTGGCTGCCACTTTAACATTCAGCTCTCCGTGGGCTATTGTGTTGCGCACCTGTTCGAACGCTCTGCCTGTTGCAAACATTGCGAATGATGAAGCAAAAGGAACCTTGCCGCATGTGGCGAGTCCGGCTGCAATGCCCATCATGTTCGCTTCAGCAATACCGCAGTCAATGTGACGGTCCGGAAATGCTTTCTTAAACGTGCCGGTCTTGGTTGCTCCTGCCAGGTCGGCATCCAGAACTACCAGATCCTCATGCTCTTGTCCGAGCTCTACCAGAGCATTGCCGTAGCTCTCTCTGGTCGCGATTTTTTTCTCACCTGATAAATCATATTTTACTGCCATAACCCGCTCCTTCTTACAATCCTTTTCCGATTTCTTCCAAGTCTTTCATGGCTGTCATGAACTGCTCATCATTTGGAGCCTTGCCGTGCCAGTCAGCATTGTTTTCCATGAATGACACGCCCTTGCCCTTAACGCTCTTGGCGATGATGGCCGTAGGCATTCCTTTGGTCTCACGAGCCTCAGCGAAAGCCTTGGCCAGAGAATCAAAATCATGGGCATCCGCGTGGATGACATTAAAATTGAATGACATGAACTTCTCATCTACCGGGAATGGAGAGCAGACCTTAGCAATCTCTCCGTCAATCTGGAGGCCATTCAGGTCAACTATGACGACCAGGTTGTCCAGTTTTCGGTGTCCGGCGAACATGCATGCTTCCCATACCTGTCCTTCCTGGATTTCACCATCTCCGAGCAGAGTATAAACTCTGTAATCCTTGCCGTCCATCTTGCCGGCCAATGCCATGCCTACAGCGGTGGAGATGCCCTGTCCGAGTGAACCGGTAGACATATCAACGCCCGGTGTCAGGTTCATGTCAGGATGTCCCTGCAGATGCGATCCGATGTGTCTCAGCGTGACCAGGTCTTCCTTCGGGAAATAACCTTTCTCCGCCAGTGTGCCGTACAGTACAGGTGCCGCATGGCCCTTGGAAAGTACGAAACGGTCGCGGTCAGGATTCTTAGGATCCTTAGGGTCCAGGCCGCGCATCTCTACATAATACAGATATGTCAGTATATCTGCTGATGACAGAGAACCGCCCGGGTGTCCTGACTTAGCTGCGTGAACGGATGTAACAATGTTTTTGCGAACTTCATTTGCTATTCTTTTAAGCTCTGCTGTGTCCATTTTTCTCCCTCTTTAGATAAAATCCGATTCAGTAAGTACGTTGCTGTTTTTCTTTGAAAAGGCAGAGAACAGCCTGCCTGAATTCCTCTTTTCAGCGCGCTCGATCGCTTCGTCAATCAGGTCTTTAACATTGTCAAAGCTGAATCTGGCGGTCGGAACATTCATCTCGTCAATCTTGGCATGCAGCGCCAGCAGTGCCATCTCATCAATGCTGTAGCCAAGTCCGCCGGCATAGTTGCATGCCAGGTCGGCCCACTGTGAAATGGAGAGCTCTTCAACATTGATCCTGTTGACGAAATACTTTTCGATTTCAGGGAAGTTGCTGACGATATTGTCCATGGCCAGCTGGTTGCCTTCCAGAACAATAATGCCTGTCTCCACACCCTGATCCAGAGCGTCAATAAGCTTCTGTATGGTAGTATCGTTCAGATATCCAACGTTTTCAACAAGAAGATTGTTGCTGCCAACCTTCTTGAGAGCTGCGCCGATATCAGCGTTGTTCAGTTTCTCAGCGTCAACACGTGCCAGTTTGACATCGTGTTTGCCGGTCTGCTTGGCGACTTCCTTAATAAGCGCAATAGCCAGATAGGTCTTGCCGCTCTTGGCATCGCCTGTGATCAGCAGGTTGCCGCCTGTCGTGTCGCCGGCATTCTTTCTGCTGATGAGGCTGTCCAGAACCTGTGCAATGTTGTCCTCCATGCCGTCAACCAGCAGGTGCTCCTTGAGCTCCTTTCTGAGTTCATCAGAGAGCTTTGGCTCCTCAGGAACTTCAGGCTCTTCAGTTTCAGACTCTTTAACATCCTCAGCAGGTGTTTCTTCCGGCTCGTCTGCAGGTTTTTCTTCTGAAATCTCTGCAGGTTCCTCTTCAGGTTCCTCAGCTGTTTCTTCGGATTCCTCTGCAGGCTCTTCAACAATTTCTTCAGCCTGTTCAGGCTCAGGCACAGGTGTGAAATCGGCTTCGATCACTTCATCGAATTCTTCTTCCATGCCTTCTCTTTCAAGTTCAGCTCTGAGCTCATCTTCATCGTCAATTTCGTCTGAACCCAGGTTAGTGAACGCGCCGGTCAGTCTGGCGGCAGCAGCCTCAATAGCAGCCTCTACCGGGTCAGATTCAGCAGCTTCCGGCTCTTCAATAACTTCAGCAGCTTCTTCAACAACTTCGGCTGGTTCTTCAGCCGCATCTGCGGCAACAGCCTCTATGGCAGCAACGCCGCTCATCATTCCGAAGAGGGTATCGCCCAGTTCATCCAGACCCATCTCAGCTTCTTCGCTGAATTCGGTGTCTGTGCCCAGAGATTCTTCAAATCTGGCGATGGCGCTGTCCGCGTCGTCAATATATTCTTCCTCAACGATGTCTGTCTCGTCGAATCCTTCAGTTTCAATTTCTTCAACAGGCTCGTCAATGTATTCTTCTTCCGGGATTATATCGTCAAAGGTCTCAGGCTCTTCAATAAACTCCTCATCTGGTACGGAGTCGAGCTCTTCTATATAATCTTCAAGGTCTTCAAAGTCGTCTTCTATATCTATCGGCTCTTCGTCAAGGTCTTCAATAACCTCTTCTACGAGTTCTTCTTCAGCATCTTCGAAAGACTCTTCGAAAGAATCTTCAACTTCTTCGATAGCCTCTTCAGCCTCTTCAGGTTCCTCGCCGAATTCTTCCTCGAAATCGTCGTCGAAATCTTCCTCAAAATCTTCCTCGGATTCTTCAGGTTCCTCGGTAAGTTCCTCTTCGAATTCTTCTGCGTCTTCAGCAAATTCTTCTTCAGGTTCTCCGGCTTCCTCAGGCGCTTCTTCGGTGTCATATCCGAGGGCCTTCAGGTCTTCCTCATCCAGATATCTCTTGTCCAGTTTGATATTATCATCAATGTTGAAGAGCGGTCTGGCAACCATTGTGCGGTTGACTTCGTCCTGGATAGCCTTGAGCCTGTTAGCCTCGATCTGAGCCACCTGCTCTTTGTTGTCCTCAATAATCCTGGAATATGCCTCGAACAGTTCATCAATGGTCATCTGGCCTTCGATTTCTTCCTTGTTATCTGAAAGCATGTCCAGATTGATGCCAATCTGGCCGTCTTCCTCACCCTCCAGAGGAATGTTTGAAATATCAACATTCTCGAGGATTCTCGGAGCGGCATAATATGAGATCACAGTCTTGCCGTCAGGCTCTTCAGTCTTGAAGCTTGGTTTTACAACGCTGCCTGCCATGGATGACAGCAGGGCAGTGCCGATGCCCAGTTTAGCAGCGGTGCTGCCATAGAGTCCGACCCACTTCTTGTCAGATTCTGAAATCTCTTCGACGATTTCCTCAGGCTCTTCGACCTCTTCTTCAGCTTCTTCGAATGGCTCCTCATCCGGTTCAGCCTCTTCACCAAAAACATCTTCGAATTCTTCTTCGAATTCTTCCTCTTCTTCTTCAGTGACGTCTTCTATATCGCCGTTTTCGATAGCAGCGAGAGCTGCCAGCAGCTCAGCAGAATCAGATGCTCTGAATACAGTTTCATCTATTTCAGCCGGTCCGTCGTTTGTCGCGCGCTTAACTTCCTCGGCAAATTCCTCAGTTTCTTCGACAACTTCTTCATTGTCTTCTGCAGGGATTTCAGCTGTCTGCTCTTTGGCAATCTCAGCCATTATTCTGCCGGTCTCGGTGACATTCCTGCCGATCTGCGCTTCAATCTCTGAACCGTCATAGTCCATGTCATAATCTGAATCATAATCAATATTGAAATCAGGCTCGAAGGTCTCTTCTTCGATATATGGCTGCTCAATCTCAGGCTCTACGCCCAGGAACTCGCTGGCAAATACTTCAGCATCAGTATCCAGCTTACGGCTTTCCTCGGCTTCTTCCCTGGTAGGTCTGGCCGGTTCGTCACTGAATTCTCTCATGATCTCTTCGTATTTCTCCTGCTGTGAAGGAGTCAGGGATCTGTGCATGAACTTCAGCTCCAGAGCCTTCTTGACATAATCGCCATTAGCGAACCACAGTATAATATCGTCGCATGCGCGGACGCAGTCATCCTCGCGGCCTTCTTCATGATACAGTCTGGCCAGCTCGTACTGCCATTTCTCATCCATGTTCTCGGAAACGTACTGTTCGAGAACTTTGATGAGCTCTTTGACCGGCACGCCGCCAGCCTTGCCGATCAGATATTTCAGGATATAACGGTCGCTGTCTCTCGGAGCCATCTTGCAGAAATCCTGGTAAAACCTTACAGCATTGTCCAGATCATCCAGTTTGATGCAAAGGAGGCACAGGTTATAAGCCATCTTGCGTCCAAACGGGGTTCTCTCGTATGCGTAAAGGAGAGTCTCCTTGGCCAGGTCATATCTGCCCAGCTTGTCATATGAATCAGCGATCATTTCCAGGATGGCGGTCTCGCGGATCTTCTCGACGTCAATTTCCTGAGCCGACCGGATAACACCATCATAATTGCCTATTTCATAGTCGTTTTTGATTTCGTTAAGTATCTCTCTGTATACCTGTTTATCCATTCTAAATCTCCACTCTTCCTTCAAGTGCACGAAGCAGTGTAACCTCATCAATACATTCCAGATCTCCGCCTACCGGGACGCCGCTGGCAATGCGGCTGACCTTGATGCCCGCCGGTTTGATCAGCTTGCTGATATACATCGCCGTGGTCTCGCCCTCCAGGCTGGAATTCGTTGCTATGATGACTTCCTTCACATCACCTTTAAGTCTGGCAACCAGCTCTTTGAGCTTGATATCTCCGGGGCCTATGCCGAGCATAGGGGAGATGGCTCCGTGAAGCACATGATAAACACCGTTGTATTTGCCTGTCTTCTCATATGCGGCCAGATCTCTGGTAGTTTCCACAACCATGATGGTGCTGTGATCTCTGTGGGAACTCCTGCAGATGCGGCACTCGTCCTCATCCGTGATAGTGAAGCAAGTCTTGCACAGTTTTATATTTTTCCTGGCATCGGTCAGTGAAGAAGCCAGCGCCTCAACGTCCTCAACAGGCATGTCAATTATATGAAATGCCAGTCTGCTGGCTGATTTGGGACCAATGCCCGGCAGCTTTTCCAGTTCACCTATTAACTTTGAAATGTGGTCACTAAAATAGTCCACTTCCGCCTAATCCTCCGGTAATCTTTGACATTCTCTCGCTGGACAGCTCCTCAATCTTGCGCAGGCCTTCGTTAACGGCTGCAACAATGAGGTCTTCGAGCATTTCAACATCATCCGGGTCAACTGCTTCAGGATCGATCTTAACAGCAACGATTTCTTTCTTGCCGGAAACAGTTACTTCAACAACTCCGCCGCCTGCGGTAGCTGTAACAGTCTCTTCTTCAAGAGCTGCCTGAGCTTCTTCCATCTCCCTCTGCATTTTCATTGCTTTCATCTGCAGCTGCTGCATCTGCTTCATGTTGCCGCCCATTCCGGGGAATCCACCATATCCGCCTTTACCTTTTGCCATTTATCTGTCCTCCATTCCAACTTCCATGTTTATTACTTCTAAAATTGATGATAAGTATTCATCGTCCAATGCCGGACCTTCCTGATCCGGAGGGGTGCCGAGTTTGACTGTTATGTCAATGTCGGTGCCTGCCATTTCTTTCGCCCGGCTCTTCAGCTGATCCAGGCCGTCCCTGATCGCGCGCTCGCCCATCTTGCTCTCTACGTAAATGGTGATCATATCGCCTTCCGCGTATGGTGAAGCTTTCTTGAGTTGGGTCTTCAGGATAATGTCATTCAGGCCTGACCTGAGTGTCTCCCATTGTTCTACGACCCTTTGCGCCGGTGTCATGCCTGTGGCTGCATGCGGCGCCGGGGCAGGTATATCTGCAGGAGCCTCTGCTTCGTATGGAATATCCGCAGGAACTGGTTCCGGTGTATATGTTATTTCTATCTGTTCCCTCTCCGGTTCTGGTTGGAAATAGACCGGCTGAGAGCTCTGAGGGCGGCTCTCGAGCTGTCTGATCCTGTCAGCCAGTGAGGCTGTGTCAGTCTCCATCTGCGGCTTGGCCAGTTTGATGAAGGCTATTTCAACAAGAATCTGTTTCGCCTGTGAATAGCGGATCTGATTAAGCAGCTCCGACAGAATGCGGATATATCTCATCAGGGTCTCAGCGTCTGCCACAGCGGAATCCTCTTTGAGAAGCTTGAGGTTCTCGGCGGACAGGCCCAGCATATCCAGGTCCTTGCCGTCGGTGACGCTCACCATGAGGATGTTCCTCAGATACCAGATGAAGTCTGTCACGAACTGACTCAGGTCCTTGCCCAGAGCGGCAGCATTGTCAATCTCTTTAAGAGCTGATGCCGCGTCTCCTGCGTAGACTGCCCTGAAGAGGTGAGAGAAGACCTCGGTGTCTACCACACCCAGTGTGTTCAGGACGTTATCATATGTCAGTTTTTCGCCCGGGTTGAACGCAATGCATTTATCGAGCAGGCTGATGGAATCCCTCATGGAGCCATCACCTAAACGGGCTATATATTTGAGAGCCTTTTCCTCAGCCTCAACACCTTCCTGACCGACCAGATATGCGAGGTTCTCAGCCAGGACTTCAGTACTGATGCGCTTGAAATCGTAGCGCTGGCATCTGGAAAGAATGGTGATTGGCAGCTTGTGAGGCTCGGTCGTTGCCAGAATGAATACCGCGTATGCAGGCGGCTCTTCGAGAGTTTTAAGAAAAGCGTTGAATGCGTTGCCGGTGATCATATGGGCTTCGTCAATGATGAAGACCTTGTACTTGCCTTTGACCGGAGTGTACTGGATCTCTTCAATGATCTGGCGGATGTTGTCAACACCGTTATTGGAAGCGGCGTCAATCTCTACAACGTCGATGTAGTTGCCCTGCTGGATAGCCAGGCAGCTTTCGCATTCATTACAAGGCTCACCGTCCACAGGATGCATGCAGTTAATCGCCTTGGCGAAAATCTTGGCAACGCTGGTCTTGCCTGTACCGCGTGTGCCGGTGAAGAGGTAGGCATGTCCGATGCGGCCTGTTTTTATCTGATTTTTAAGAGCGCGCACAACATGATCCTGTCCTTTGACAAGCTCAAAAGTCTGCGGTCTGAATTTTCTGTAAAGGGCCACGTAAGCCATAATTAACTCTCCTGAAAAGCCACTTCTCCACTATTATTTAAACTACAATATATAGTAACATAATAGATTTTTATTATCAACATATAGGAGAGATTAAAGTGTGTATTTTTTATGGCTCAAAAACAAAAAAGACCGCCTTTTAAGGCAGTCTTTTGCATATTATAACAATCCTTTTATTTCAGCGTCAGATTCATGCTGCCGCTCTTAAAACCGGCCAGATCCATGGTTACGTAAGTGAAACCAAGTTCTTTGAAGAAACTGTTGATTTCATCGGCTTTTTCGATGAGTTTCGCAAAGTCCGGACGTTCAACTTCGATTCTTGCAATTGCGCCGTGAATGCGGACGCGCATCTGCCTGAAACCAAGTTCCATCAGCTTGACTTCAGCGCGTTCGATCAGACGGAGTTTCTCTTCTGTGATCGTCTCTCCATAAGGAAGTCTGGTGGCCAGGCATGCAAATGAAGGCTTGTCCCACGTTGGCAGGCCATATTCTTTTGAAAGCTCGCGGATATCAGCTTTAGTCAGGCCGGCTTCCATCAAAGGACTCTTAATGCCCAGTTCGGCCAGGGCGCGCATGCCCGGACGGTAATCGCCTGTATCATCTGCATTCGTGCCATCCATTACATAAGGGAAGCCCTCTGCATGCGCGGTCTCAAGAAAGATTGTAAATAAAGTTTTCTTGCAGATGTAGCAGCGCTCAGGCGGATTCTCCGCGAATCCGGGAATAGAGAGCTGGTCGGCATCCTTAATGATGTATCTGACGCCGAGTAAGCGGCAGAATTCTTCTGCTTCAGCAATCTCATGAGCCGGAGAAGATGCTGTGCGGCCGATAATGGCCATAGTGTTTTCGCCCAGAGTCTCGTAAGCGGCCTTCAGCAGGAAAGTGGAGTCCACGCCGCCTGAAAAGGCAACTGCGGCACGTCCGAGTTCCTGAAGATATGATATTAAGTTGGCTTTCTTAGCATTTAACATATTTTATTAATTACTTCAGCCAGACTCAGTCCCTGCTCAGCAGCTATGCGTGCCAGGTCATCGTGCTCATATTTGGAGCGGCTGGTGCCATAGCCTGTAGACGCCTTGCGGCGGATCGGGCCGAATTCTGTGTCAACGGTTTCTATATGACGGTCCATGACAAATCTGTTCATGGAGGCCTTGCGGATGCCGATGGTGGTAGTGTGCTTAAAGATCAGTTCAACAATTCTTTCTTCGTCCTGAGGCTTGCAGAACACGTGGATCAGCGTGCCCGGACGGCATTTCTTCATGCCGACAGGAACGGTAAAGACCTCGAGAGCTCCGCCGTCGTACAGGCGGTCCATAGCAAAGCCGATAGCCTCAGCAGTCATGTCATCCACGTTGCAGGAAAGGTCGGTGATTGTATCAGTCAGCTGCGCTGTTTCGCCGATCATGGCGCGTACACAGTTAGCTGCTTCAAAGTCTTTCCTGCCCATGCCGTAGCCGATGGCGGACGTTCTCATGACAGGCATATTGCCGAAGCGTGTCACGAAATGCTTCAGCAGAGCAGCGCCTGTAGGAGTACACAGCTCGCCGTTAATGTTTCCGCTGTATGAAGGAATATCCTGCAGCAGATAAGCTGTGGCCGGGGCAGGCACAGGCAGGATGCCATGCGCGCATTTGACCTGGCCGCTGCCCACGTGGATAGGTGAGGCGATCACTTCATCCGCAGCCAGCTCATTCATTATGAGGCAGACCGCTGTAATATCAGCCACTGCGTCCATGGTACCGACCTCGTGGAAATGAATATCAGTTACAGGCACGCCGTGTACGTGGCTTTCAGCCTCAGCAATCAGCCCGAATACACTTAAAACATCTTTCTTTACCTTCTCAGGCAGGTCCAGATGGCCGGACACGATATGCTCGATATCAGCCAGCCCGCTGTGATGATGGTGGTGCTCATGTCCGTGATGGTGCTCGTGCATGTGCTCATCTTCCTCTTCGCCGTGCACGGTTACCGAAATATGGGTGCCTTTAATGCCGCATTTAACGGAAGGTTCCATCTCAAAATGAACGCCCGGGATACCCAGACCATTCAGTCTTTCAATCATTTTCCCTGGTTCCGGCAAAAGCTCTATTAAAGCCGCTGTCAGCATGTCGCCGGCAGCGCCCATTTGACAATCCAGATATATTGTTCTCATTTTTTGACCTCCATGTGGTTGATCATTCCGGCCAGATAGCCTGCGCCGAAACCGTTATCGATATTTACAACGGAAACGCCGCTGGCACAGGAGTTCAGCATTGACAGCAGTGCAGACAGTCCGTTAAAAGAAGCGCCGTAACCTACGCTGGTCGGGACTGCGATGACAGGGCAGTCAGCCAGGCCGCCGATAACGCTGGCCAGCGCGCCCTCCATTCCCGCGACAGCTACGATAACGCTTGCGTTCATGATTTCTTCTTTGTGTGAAAGGAGCCTGTGAAGGCCGGCCACGCCGACGTCATACAGACGTATAACCTCATTGCCGTGGATCTCCGCGGTAATGGCAGCCTCTTCAGCAACTGGTATATCACTTGTGCCGCCGGTGGCTATGACGACCTTGCCGATACCGTTTGGCTCAGGCATTTCGCCCAGCACGGCCACTCTGGAGAGTTCATCGTATTTGATCGGATGAACCTTGGCTACCTCTTCAGCGGAAGCCTTGTCCAGACGGGTGATCAGGATGCGACTCTGGCCATTACGTATCATAGCGTCCATTATGCCGATGATCTGACTCGTGGTTTTGCCGGCGCCATAGATAACCTCAGGGTTTCCCTGGATGACATTCCTGTGCATATCGACTTTGGCGAAACCGATATCTTCGTAAGGCTCAGCCTTCAGTCTGAGCAGGGCATCATCCACAGACATTGTTCCATCTTTTACTGATTCAAGAAGAGTTTTGATCTCTGTTTTCATATATGTTCTCTTTCTGCTTATTTGAGGCAAATTTAACATATTTTCATTAAGCTTTCAACAAGCTGTTGAAGTATGATAAAATGAAAAAAACAGACGGAGGTGTAAAAATGGAAGTATTAAAAGCGATAGCTGACCGCTGCTCAGTTAGGGAATACAAGGCGGAGCAGATTACAGATGACGAGCTGCAGGCAATAGTAGAGGCAGCGCGCATGGCACCTTCGGGAATGAATGCCAGAAAGACCAGACTGTTTGTGATCCAAAGTCCCGAGGTCCTTGAAAAAACAGCCCGTGCCATAGCGGCAGCGACCAGGGCAGGCCATGCTGAAGGCGTAAGCGCTGAGAGGGCTGCGGCCATTGACATGGATTCATACAATTTCTTTTATCATGCGCCGACCCTGCTGATCGTTACATCACCTGCGGACGCATATAACGCTTTCGCGGACTGCGGGTGCGTTTTGGAAAACGCCATGATCCAGGCAGCAGAACTGGGGATCGGCACATGCTGGGTAAACAACGTCCGCCGCTGCCAGAAAGACGCCGCAGTCAGAGAACTGCTGACGGAACTGGGCGTAGCCGAGGATGAGATTGTGACAGGCAGCCTGGCGATCGGTTACCCTGTCCATGAACTGAAGGGCAAAAACCAGGAAAAAGGCCACGAGGTGAAATACATTTAGCGATTGGAGGAATTCCTCATGAAGAAGACAAAACTTGCTCCCAAATTCTGGGTCGCGCTGATCATTTTCAGCCTGGTCGGGCAGGTCGCCTGGGTGGTTGAAAACATGTATTTCAACGTATTCATTTATAAAATGTTCCGCGCCAGTGCTGCGGATATTTCCATGATGGTAGCTGCCAGCGCGGTCATTGCCACGCTGACGACGATATTCATAGGCGCGCTCTCTGACAAGCTGGGCAAGCGCAAATTCTTTATCTGCGGAGGCTATATTATCTGGGGCATCACGATTGTTTCGTTCGCCTTTATCAGGACAGACATCATCAGCTCAATCTTTTCAGTAACGGCATCAGCCGCCTCCATCGGTATCACGCTGGTAATTATAATGGACTGCGTAATGACATTCTTTGGATCCACAGCCAATGACGCGTGCTTCAACGCATGGCTGACGGATTCGACTGATTCAACGAACCGCGGCGGCGCAGAGGGTATCAACGCGATGATGCCTCTGGTAGCCATTCTCGTGGTTTTCGGCGGATTCATGGGATTCAACCTGGACCTGCCGGAGAGCTGGACCACCATTTTCCTGATCATCGGTATATCAGTGTCAGTCATTGGTGTTCTGGGCATTTTCATCGTCAGAGAGCCTCAGATTGATAAATCAGGCAACTCCAGATATTTCGCTAACATCATTTACGGCTTCAGGCCATCGGTTATGAAGGACAACAAAAACCTGTATCTTTCACTCCTGGCCTTCGCCGTGTTTAATATTTCGATACAGATTTTCATGCCTTACCTGATCCTTTACTATGAAGTGTCACTGGGCATGGAAAACTACGTGCTGATAATGGCACCGGCCATCATAGTGGCCGCGCTAGTCACGCTGTTCTATGGCAAACTCTATGACCGCGTGCATTTCAAGGTGGCTGTTCTGCCTGCGTTGGGCATGTTGGCTCTGGGCTATATAGTCCTGTTTATCTTCCGCAGCACAGTGCCGGTATTCATCGGATCTCTCCTGATGATGAGCGGCTATTTAGCCGGAATGGCTGTCTTTGGAGCCATGATCCGTGATAACACGCCTGAGAACAGAGCAGGCATGTTCCAGGGACTCAGGATTGTATGCCAGGTGCTGATACCGGGCATTATCGGACCTGCCATTGGCGCAGCTGTCCTGAAGAATGCAGAAGTGATCGTCAATTCAGACGGCACTACGTCATTCATTCCGAACGCAAACATTTTCATCGCGGCGCTGATCGCTGAAGTCTGCGTAGCGCCTCTGCTGATTGTTATATTCCGTTTCTTAAGAAAAGGGGAAAAACGTGAAGCCTGAAACCGTTCAGTTAACTACATACGGCCAGGAGAATCCACCGGTGCCTTATGGAGGTGCTGTTCATCCGCGTCCGCAATTCAGAAGGGACTGCTTTCTGAATCTGAACGGAATCTGGGATTTCGAGGCGGGTTCATATAAAGGTACGGTCAAGGTGCCTTATCCTGTTGAGGCTTCGCTGTCTGGCGTTGGCCGGCATTTCCCGGAAGGAACGCCGCTTAAATATTCTAGACAGCTGCCTGAGATACAGTATGGCGCTGATGATGTGGTTCTGCTGCACATAGACGCTGTTGATCAGGAGGCAGATGTATACGTAAATGATGTAAAGGCGGCGCATATACATACATTTCAGGGCCGCGCAGGGATAGATATCACCCCATTTTTAAGCGGGGAAAACACGCTGACAATCATAGCCTTTGATGATCTGAACAGGAAGGCTTTCCCATACGGCAAGCAGACCCTGAAGAGGGGCGGGATGTGGTACACTCCATTCTCCGGGATATGGCAGAGCGTGTGGATAGAAGTAGTGCCCGCCGAGCACATAAGCTCATTGAAAATAGACACAGACCTGACTGCGGCAGAAATAGAAATAGACGGACCAACATGCGGAACCGTTGTTTTCGAAGGCAGGGAAATCCCATATTCAAACGGGCACGTTACTCTGGCGCCTTTGGAAATCATTTGCTGGACGCCCGACAGCCCTAAATTATATGAGTTCACAGTTCGCGCAGGCAGAGACGAGGTGCATTCATACTTCGCACTGCGCACAATCTCGGTGCAGGGGAAAAGCATCTGCCTGAACGGCAGGCCGTTCTTCTTCCATGGCCTTTTGGACCAGGGATACTGGCCGGAAGGCATCTGCACACCGCCTGATCCGGAGTGCTTCGCAGAAGACATTAAGGCAATGAAGAAACTGGGCTTTAACACGCTCAGAAAGCATATAAAAGTGGAGCCTGAACAGTTCTATTACGAGTGCGACAGGCTGGGCATGATCGTATTCCAGGACATGGTCAACAACGGGAAGTATTCGTTTTTCAGGGATACTGCGCTGCCGACGATAGGCATCAAAAAGCTTAACGACAGCCATCTGAATAAGGATGCGGAGAGCCGCAGTATGTTCCTGGAATCCATGAAGAACACGGTGGATATGCTGTACAACCATCCGTCTATCTGCTGCTGGACCATTTTCAATGAAGGATGGGGTCAATTTAATGCTGACAAAGTATATGAACTCTTGAAAGAGTTGGACAATAAGCGTATTATTGACACGGCTTCAGGATGGTTCCGCCCGAACGGGAGCGACTTGCTGAGCGAGCATGTTTATTTTAAGAAATTCAGCTTGCCTGTTTCTGAAAAGCCGGTGCTGCTGAGCGAGTTCGGCGGATATTCATACAAGGCAGCGGATCACTGCTTCAACCTGAGCAAAACCTATGGCTACAGATTCTTTAAGGATCAGGGTCAGTTTATGGATGCGCTGGAGAAGCTGTACACAGACGAAATCATTCCTGCGGTGCAGGCGGGTCTCGCCGGGGCAATCTACACACAGGTTTCCGATGTGGAGGATGAGACGAACGGCCTGCTGACATATGACAGGGCTCTGTGTAAGGCAGATGAAGCCAGAATGCAGATTATAGCTGAAAAGCTTACATATACAGGAGGGAAAAATGTCTAACTGTGCAATAGTTGGAATCAACTGGGGTGACGAAGGCAAGGGCCGTATGGTCGACCTTCTCACCGGAAATTATGATATTGTAGTCCGTTATCAGGGCGGCGGCAACGCGGGCCACACCGTTATCAACGAGTATGGCAAATTCGCGCTGCATCTGCTTCCATCCGGAATCTTCCGCAAAGGTGTCGTAAACATTCTCGGCAACGGCGTGGCTCTGGACCCGGAGAACCTGTGGAATGAAATGCAGGAAGTCATGAGCCGAGGAGTTCCTCTGACACCTGACAACCTGAAGATCAGCGAGCGCGCATCACTCCTTCTTCCATGGCACCGCGAACTGGACGAAATGGAGGAGAAGCGTCTGGGCGACAAGAAATACGGATCAACCAAGCAGGGCATTGCTCCTTTCTATTCAGATAAATACCAAAAGAAAACCGTGCTGGCAGGCGAACTCTTCTATCCAGAAGAGCTTAGAAACCACCTTGCGCAGATCATGGAATGGAAGAACCTCACACTGACCAAGGTATACAGCGGCGAGCCATTCACCATGGAGATGCTGGACGAGTGGATCAAGGATTCATGCGAGAAGATCAAGCCTTACGTATGCGATACGGGAGAATTCCTCAAGAACGCGCAGAAGGAAGGCAAGAACATCATGTTTGAAGCCCAGCTGGGCTCCTTGCGTGACCTGGATTACGGCATTTACCCATACACCACCTCATCCAACACGACTGCAGCATTCGCACCGATCGGCTCAGGACTGCCGTCAGCCAAAATCGATGATGTTATCGGCGTAGTCAAGGCATATTCCACCTGCGTCGGAGAAGGACCTTTCGTATGCGAAATGTTCGGAGATGAAGCAGAAAAACTCCGTGAAGCCGGTGGAGAATACGGTGCCAAAACAGGCAGACCGCGCCGTGTCGGCCCGATCGACCTCGTTGCTACACGCTACGGCGTAGAAGTTCAGGCCGCAACACACATTGCCCTGACCAAGCTGGACATTCTCAGCAGTATGGAGAAAATCCCGGTCTGCACGCATTACATGCTGAACGGCGAGCAGACAGACAAGTTCCCATTCCCGCTGGCACTGGACAGCGCGCAGCCGGTTGTCGAGTATTTCGAAGGCTGGAACTGTGATATCTCAGGCGTCCGCAAGTGGGAAGACCTGCCGGAGCAGGCCCGCAAATACGTAACCATGATCGAAGACGCCATCGGCTGCCCGATCAAGTATATTTCAGTCGGAGCCGAGAGGGATAGTATTATTATTAAGTAAGTATATGTCGGTTTGGCGCAGATTCTGGAGATTAATTATCAGAATCTGCGCCTTTTTTGATGCATAAAGCATGCTTTGGCGCAGATTGCTTGAGAAACATAGGATAATCTGCGCCGAAGTTATTAAAAATAAACCGAAAAGGCGCAGAAAAATATTAGAATAATAAAGAAATCTGCGCCAACAAGGCTAATACAAAAGGTGATCAATAGTAGTTTTTATAGTTTTCAAATTCAAGGGCTGCTTAATGGTTTCCATTGTAATAATCAATCCGTTTCCCGGAACCAGGCCAGCTTTTTCATAGAGTTTCAATCGGCTCATTGCTTCATTTCGATAATAAGTATCATCCATCATTCCAAAATGCTCCCAACGTATTACTCTTCGGTCGCGTTTCCTTAAAATTGCAAAATCTGAATACAGAGTAATATCTTCAATGTCTATTGGGTACTCATAAAGATATGGCAATTCTGCGCGGAGCAGAGCATCAGCGATTGCAGCTTCTGACTTAGATCGGACCCGTTCACCATTTTGTGTATAGTATTCGGAAGAGCCTTCTGTAAAACCTTTTTTAACATAGTCTTGAGCCAGCCATTTTGCTGCATATTCTTCATCGGGTAGAATAGCCTTTTCTATAAGGCAGTGGCGATATCTGCTGGTAGAAGAATAGACCTTTTCCAATGCTTCCGGATCATATTTTCTTAGAAAAGAGCAAATCAGTTCGATTTGTGCTCTTGCAGCTTTGACCAGCTGCTGGTCATATTTCTTTTGAGCAAGTGCAGAGGCTAGCTCCAGGTTGTCTGCCGGTATGTAGACTCCATTTTTGTCTTTCGTATTCTGCCGGTGATAATACTGTATGCTGCCGTTGTGATGTGATGTTCTTAAGAATCCTTTAGGGGCTACGCAAAGCCTCATTTCAGCCGCTTGCCAAAGTCTGTTAGTGTAATATAATTCATCATTGATGGCGTTAAATGTGTTCATAAATTTTTCCATAGAATTATTCCTTTCGTTTAATTGCTTAGCGCAGATTTTAAGAGAATTTCGGGGATAAAATACGCCTTTTTGACCGCATTAGACAGTTAGAGGCGCAGATAACTTAATAAAAAAGGGAAAGTATACGCCTGAAGCAATGAATTATTGCCGAAAAGGCGCAGATTTTGATTAAATCAAAGAAAAATAGATGTCGCAAGGTCAGTTTGGACTGACTCTCATACATTTTCTTATTCAAATGATAGCATGAATAAAAAACCCACGCAATAAGCGAGATAGTTTATAATAGAATCAACCTTTAAGAAAGAGCAGGTAAAGTCTTATGGCTACAAATTTCGAGCGTGTGACGCCCGAGAGCGTCGGTATACCTTCAGAGGTGCTCCTGAAATATTTGGACAGTCTGGGTGAGCTGCAGACGGAGATGCATGGCTTGATGCTGATGCGTCGCGGCAAGGTCTGCGCAGAAGGCTGGTGGGCACCGTATGGCCGGGATGTGAAGCATGGTTCGAATTCACTCGCGAAGACTTATACAGGCACAGCAATCGGGCTGGCCGTCACGGAGGGTTTGCTTAGCCTTGACGACAGGCTGGTCGATATCTTCCCGGAATATGCTTCACTTGTTACGGACGAGAAGATGAGGCGCGTCAGGGTCAGGGATATGCTGTCCATGTCCGCAGGCTTTGCGGAAGAGGAATTCGGCCCGACTGACAGTATTGACAGGTACATGGCCAGACCTCTGGCATACGAGCCGGGAGAAAAGTTCTTCTATCATAACGGCACTGCCTCAGCTCTGGGTGCGATTGTCCAGAAGAAGACAGGCATGTCCATGGAAGAGTATCTGGCTCAGAAACTTTTCGGGAAGATAGGCATAGAAACCGGGAATTTTGAATGGCTGAAGGAAGCCGGCACCGGGCTGGACGCGGCAGCAGGAGGCATTCTGTCTACTACTGAGCAGAATCTCAGGCTTATGAAACTTTACGCTGACGGCGGCATAGCGTACGGTGAACAGCTCCTGTCCAAAGAGTTTGCCAAAGAGGCTGTTCAGCCGCATCACATAGTCACAAGCCAGGACACAGGATATTTAGAAGGCGCTGACATAAGTTATAACTGGATGATGTGGGGATCTGTGGCGTACAATGCGTATTTCGGCCGCGGAGCCCTGGGGCAGATAGCGATGGTCATGCCGGATTACGATCTGATCCTCTCCCTGCATCAGAACAGCACCCGCAAGGGCGATCTGGACGCAGTCGAGCAGTTCTGGAAAATAGTTGTTCCGCATATTCAGAACGCTCCAATAGAAGGCAGCGGAGAGGCCGCTTGCATACTTAAAGACAGACTGAGCCAGCTGAAACTGCAGGACGCAGCTCTATCAGAAAGGCCAGTATTTGAAAGAACTATTAACGGCAGAACGTTTATCTGTGAAGAAGGATTTGACCTGGAAAACGAAACTTTTAACATGATGACCAAGGCTCCGAAGGGCGAAACCATTAAGGAGTTCAGATTCATGTTTGATGACAATACAGCTGCGCTGCTGTGCCCGACGTCTGCAGGAGAGCAGAGAATAATGATAGGTCTGGAAGGTGCATCCAGATATAATATATTTAAGTTCGGCAGCGGATACGCGCAGGAGACATTGGCCTGCGGCCGATGGACAGGAAAGCAGACATTCGAAGTATTCATCCGATGGCTGGGATTCAGCAAGTGCAAGGTGTACCGGTTTGATTTCGGTACATCCGAGCTGAAAGTCTTTGGCTTTCTCGGTGATAAACGGATGGACGAGCCTCTTTATCAAAAAATATTTCAATAGAAAAACAGCGGACTGGTTTTCACCAGCCCGCCGTTTTTATTTTGGAAAAGTTGCAAAGAAATAATTCTTGTAATTGTTATTCCTTATTCTTTTCTATTGAGTGCCTTTTGCTCTCTATACGCACCCGTCCTTCATGCAGCTTGGAGTTAAAGAAGTCTTTAACTGAACAACCTGCACGGCCGGAGGACGCACATGCGCAGGCACATGCACAGGAGGATGCGCATGCACAGGACGAAGCGCACGATGATGCGCATGAAGAGTGATGTCCTGAACTGCTCCGTGAGCCGGAACTGCTGCTACGGGTACTCCTTACAGGAATGTTTACTACATTGACATTTATAAATGTATTCGGAGAATCGCCATATCGGTAAGTACCATTAGTTGTATATTTTTCAGGGTCTTTGATCTGGCTCTCCTCAACTACTTCCTTGTGCTTGATCATGCTCCTGCCGCAATACTCACATATATCCTTGCCTTCCTCGTGAGCTGCTCCGCAGCTTGGACAGTTCTGGAAATATTCGATCTTGGTACGAACTATCTTCTTCTGCATCGTCTGACTGGTGCCGAAGCCAGATCCGCTTCTGGCAATCCATCTGATAAACTTGGTAATTAAAATGATAGGAACTGCTATCATTCCGCCGAAGATGCCAAAACCTACTAAACCTCCTATGATGTCAAATATATCGTTTTTATTATCCGGACCGAAATCAGGATCGTTGTAACCACTGTTTCCACTGTCTCCGCTGCCTTCCTGCCTGTCAGAAGCAAAACCGAAAGCATCATTTGGATAAGTTACGCTCATGGTATATCTGTCGCCTGCAGAAAGAGAAGTGTAAAATACCAGATATCCGTTTTCCTCATAACAGTCAGGCTGCCATGCACCGGCACCTGCAGCGTTCCAAAGGATGGTAAGAGTGTCTACATCAATTTCGTCGAACCATGCGGGAGTGAATGTATAAACGGTTTCGCCTTCCACATATTTATCAATCTGGTACATGTGATCCTGAGTCAGGGAAAACTCCACGACCACTGTCTCATTTTCTTTGTAACCCCTGTCCAGGTAAATTTCCAAAGAATTGCCCATATCATTTATGAAGTCGATGGTGTCGGAAAGGGGAGTAATATTCCCGTGATAGCTGTTAGGCATGCCGATGTCTAACCACTCCAGCTCGCCTATAGAGTCATCAAGCACCTTCCATTCTATATGGTAGGTCATATTCAGAGAAGCGTCTTCATTTACATCAATTGTGATGGCAAAGTTCAGTATCTCATCAGTAGCTGCAGCGTGTGTAGGTACTTTCAATATGAAAAATGTGAGCAGGACGGCAACTGCTGAAAGGATGATCCTGGCAATGGTCTTCATATGTCTGTTCATGAGCAGCACCTCCTTATTGGACACTCACCGGTCATTTCTGCTGAAAAATCCCTGTGCTTTATGCATGTAGGGCAGTTCCAGATGTTCTCCCATTCGTCATTCAGCATATTTCCGAGAGGTTCATCTGAAAGCCAGCTCTGGCATGGCACTACATTTCCTCCCGGAGTGACTGCCATATTTGAAAGGCAGGCGCCGCATGATGGTGATGGAATATTCAGCTCTTCAAATACTTCCTGACGTATCCATCCAGGCGATGTAAACGCAATCTCCATTCCGTTTGCGTTACAATAAGCGACTGCATCCCTCAGTATCTGCTCCAGCTCTTCACCTTTAAGCTGAAGGCCTTCGGATTCTTCGCTCAAGGCATTTCCTGTCATGATCATGCCCGAGCAGGTAACATAAATGATACCCCTCTCATGGAGATAGGAAAGAGTCTTCAGATAGTCTCTGTTGAGTGTGCACAAAGGAGTATTAATGCTCACTGAAAGACCTGCCTTCAGGGCATTTTCGATGCCGGCAGCAGTATTATTGAACTGCTCCGCGCCTACCAGTTTATTGTGTATTTCCGGTTCGCTTGAATAAAATGTGATCTGCACACTGTCCAGTTCAGCTTCGCGGAGCTTACGGCAGTAGTCTTCGCTCAAGCGTATGCCATTGGTGTTCAGTCTTGAAATAAACCAGCGGGCATAGCGGACCAGGTCGAACAGGTCATCCCGCATGGTAGGCTCGCCGCCGGTAAAAGTAATCTGGGGGATCCCCACGCTGCGGCACTTGTCTAAGATCTGCTTCCATTCTTCAGTGGAAAGCTCTGCCTCATCTGACAGGGCCTGCCCTGCAGCGTAGCAGTGAATGCACTTCTGGTTGCAGTGCCACCTCCCATCCTTGGTCATGGCGCTGACCATTACGTCCATACGGTGAGGCGCGTTCATATATTCAGCATATTCGCCCAGACTCATATAATTCACAGCAGTCGTGACCTGTTCGCGATAGGCTATCTGCATAATGGTGTCATATATGGTGCGGACATCCCCGGCTATGCGCTTTTTGGACATGATAGGGATGATGTTTTTAACGTTTTCCGAAGTGGCGTTCAGTATGTCGTTTATAGTCGCATCGCTGATCTCTTTGCCGTCATACTTATTGATCTCCTGAATCATTTCAGCGAGCATAACAGCCCATGTGAAATTCACAGGCACAATATCAGCGCCGTTTATTATGGCAACACTGGGATTCAGCGACTCTTCTTCCTTTTTGGGCGGGATCAGATGAATGCGCACAGCTCCGGGACCGTTGGGATTGAGAGTGGTGTGCAGGACTTCTGTAAATCTGGTGTCCATGTATTCATTGATCCGCTTGACAGACTTGGTTTTGCGGAACAATTTAGGTACAGGTATCATGTCTTTCTCCTCTTTTTGAAGAATAATACCGCAGTGCGGTTTTAGTTATTGTACCATAATACTGCGGTTTTGACTTCTTTTCAAAAAAAGATCCTGCCGAATCGCTTCGGCAGGATGAATTGTTTTTCTTACGAGTCGGTTCGATTGCCGCTACGCGTCAATCTCAACGCGGCTGTCGCCGCATAAATCCCCGAAAATCAAGCCTTTCGCGAGCAAGCTCTCTTCGGCTTGCTTTCCGTGGATTTGCCTGGCTCGTAGCTTCGCGATTATTCGTACTCAACCGTTGCCGGTGGCTTCGGTGTGTAATCGAACAGTACACGGTTGATGCCCTTGACTTCGCTGGTGATCCTTTCTGCCAGAAGATCCAGAAGTTCATCAGGCAGATGCTCAACGGTAACTTCTACTACGTCAATTGTGTTGATGGCACGGATGATGCATGGCCACTCAAAAGTTCTCTTGCCGTCGGTGATGCCGGTGGACTTGAAGTCAGGAACAACTGTGAAGTACTGCCATACCTTGCCTTCGAGGCCCCATTTAGCAAATTCTTCGCGGAGGATAGCGTCTGATTCACGAACAGCCTCAAGTCTGTCACGGGTGATGGCACCAACGCATCTTACGCCCAGGCCAGGGCCAGGGAACGGCTGACGGTAAACCATGGAATCAGGCAGGCCGAGTTCCTTGCCAACCATACGAACTTCATCCTTGTACAGGATACGTACAGGCTCTACCAGCTCGAACTGCAGATCTTCCGGAAGACCGCCTGCGTTGTGATGAGCCTTGATGCCGGCTTCGCTCTCGAGAATGTCTGGCCAGATAGTGCCTTGGCCGAGGAACTTAATGCCATCCAGCTTTCTGGCTTCTTCTGCGAAAACATCGATAAATTCTTCTCCGATAATATGGCGTTTAGCTTCAGGATCATCAACACCTGCCAGCTTGTCCAGGAAACGATCTACTGCGTCTACATAAATGAGGTTCGCACCGAGCTCTTCTTTGAAAACCTTGATAACCTGCTCAGGTTCGCCCTTTCTTAATAATCCGTGGTTTACATGAACGCAAACCAGGTTCTGGCCGATGGCCTTAATAAGCAATGCTGCGCATACAGATGAATCAACGCCGCCTGAGAGAGCCAGAAGCACCTTGCCGTCGCCTACCTGAGCGCGGATATCAGCAATCTGCTCTTCAATATAAGCTCTTGCAAGCTCCGGGGTATTAATGCGGGCCATTGATTCAGGTCTTACATCAATTGACATAGCGGTTCCTCCTAAATTTTTATAATATACGAATGATTTTATTACAGAGAAATAATGATTTCAACTAATTATTTTTCTTATCTTTTATATATTCGATAATATTTTCCTTAATGGTGGATCCGAGCTGCCCGACAACGTCTCCAATGGCATGTTTTTTGTCTTTATCTAACTTGTAATAAGCTTTTATCATGTCGCGGGCGGAAATGTTTTCAATAGTTTTGCGGTCGCGGGCAAGCTCGTACAGGGCCTCAACGAATTCCTTCTTCTGCTCGTATGTCAGGCGGCCTATCCATTCGTCAATGTTTTCATTGCTAATGTTGCCGGCCTTGCCGAGGGATTCGCGCTTTTCAATGCCGGAAGCATTTACCTCCCAAGTGAAGAGGCTGTGCTGATCTAAGCCGTTCTTGCCTGTGCTGCTGATGATAGTGTATGGCTCTTTATGTTCTAACAGCAGTCCCACAATGGAATCCTGCGGCACAAAAGTCTTGGTGCGGTCCATTATCTCGCGGAAATTGTCTTTTACGATCAGCTTATCATTAAAGCCCGGCCCGTCCAGATTATAGATCCGGCTGATGCGCCTGCGGACTTTCTCAGAACAGAAAGCAGATCCATAAACGGACAGGTTGCCGCCCTTGGAATGACCGGCAGCCATGAGAGTGCCATGGAATGCTTTGTAAACTTTTTCAATATAATCCACAGCGCATTTCTGCGAAGGAACCTGATCAGAGTATGACAGGTCCAGATCTTCTTTCCAGCCGATCAGGCTGTTGTCGGTGCCTTTGAATACTACGGCATGCTTCCTCCAGCCGAATTCAAAAGTAAGGGCACAGAACTGCTTCTCATCATCAACGATATTGACAAACCCGGACAGCTGCAGATCGCCGAAGCGCTTGCTTTCGGCAAGCATTTCCGACAGCTCCTGATCTCCCGGGTGCAGAGGCAGCTTGGGCAGAGGAATGCATCTGCGCGCGGCTTCCTTCAGAGGCATCTTCTCCTTTAATTCAGAGGAAACGATACCTTCGAGAGGCAGATATGATATTTCGCATAAAATGACCATATCCACGTCGTTAAACGCGGATATGTCAAAAGGGACGTCACCCCGCCATTTCAAATAGTCAAGTATTCCACTCATTATTTATCCTTTTTAAGATACTGTTTCAGGAACTGGCCGGTATAGCTCTCAGGATGCGCGGCAATCTCCTCAGGTGTGCCCTGGGCAAATACTGTGCCGCCCTTGTCGCCTCCGTCCGGACCCATATCAATAATATAATCAGCTACCTTTATGACTTCCAGGTTGTGTTCAATGACCACGACTGTATTGCCGCCCTCAGAAAGCCTGCGCAGAATGTCTACCAGCTTGTGTACATCAGCGAAATGCAGACCGGTGGTCGGCTCATCCAGAATATACATCGTTCTGCCCGTGGACCTGCGGCTGAGCTCTGTAGCCAGCTTGACACGCTGTGCCTCGCCGCCTGAAAGGGTGGTGGAGGACTGGCCGAGTTTGATATATGACAGACCGACTTCATTCAGCGTCTTGATCTTCTGGTAGATCCTCGGCACGTTCTTAAAGAACTCCATGGCTTCTTCCACGGTCATGTTCAGCACATCGTAAATGCTCTTGCCCTTATATTTAACGTCGAGGGTTTCGCGGTTATAACGCTTGCCCTTGCAGGTGTCGCATTTAACATAGACATCCGGCAGGAAATGCATCTCGATCTTGATGATGCCGTCGCCGCCGCAGGCCTCGCATCTGCCGCCCTTGACGTTGAAGCTGAAACGGCCCTTGTCATAGCCGCGCATCTTGGCGTCAGTGGTCTGGGCGAAGAGGTCCCTGATCAGGTCGAACACGCCCGTGTATGTGGCCGGGTTGGAACGCGGCGTCCTGCCGATCGGGCTCTGGTCGATGCAGATGACCTTGTCGAGCTGTTCCATGCCTTCTATTTTCTTGTGCTTGCCGGGAATGACCCTGGCTCTGTTCAGCGTTTTGGCCAGTGATTTATATAAGATTTCATTTACCAGGGATGACTTGCCTGAGCCGGAAACACCGGTTACAGCTGTCATAACTCCCAGAGGGAAATTCACGTCAATGTTTCGGAGGTTGTTTTCCTGAGCGCCCCTGACGGTCAGCCATCCAGAAGGTACCCTTCTGGAATCAGGCACTTCAATGAACTTCCTGCCGCTTAAGTAGTCGCCGGTAATGGAATTTTTGCATTTGATGATATCTTTGACTGTGCCCGCAGCGACAACCTCGCCGCCGTGCTCGCCGGCACCCGGACCGATATCAACAATATAGTCTGCCTGGCGCATGGTGTCCTCGTCATGCTCAACGACAATCAGGGTATTGCCCAGGTCGCGCAGACGTTTGAGTGTGGCCAGCAGCTTATCATTATCCTTCTGATGCAGACCGATGCTCGGCTCGTCCAGAATATAGAGAACGCCGGTCAGACCGGAACCGATCTGAGTAGCCAGTCTGATCCTCTGGGCTTCGCCACCTGACAGAGAAGCTGCATAGCGGGTCAGAGTCAGGTATTCCAGGCCGACGTCGAGCAGGAAGCCGAGGCGTGCGTTGACTTCTTTCAGGATAGGTCCTGCAATTTCAGTCTGGGTTTTGCTCAGCTTCAGCTTCTCACAGAATGACTTGGATTCGCGGATAGTCATGGCGGAGATATCATGGATGTTCTTGTCGCCTATAGTAACGGCGAGGCTCTCTTTCTTGAGTCTTTTGCCTCCGCATTCGTCACAAGGGCTGATACGCATGAACTCTTCATATTCCATTTTAGAGGCTTCAGAAGCGACTTCGCGGTATCTCCTGTTGACAGACCTGACCAGTCCTTCAAAAGCGATAGGATAAATACCGCTTCCGCGCTGGCCGGTGTAATGTACCATGACTTTCTTGCCGCCGGTACCATACAGGATGATGTCCTGGATCTTCTTTGGGTAATCCTCGAATGGAGTATCCAGCGAGAATTTGTATTCAGACGCAAGGGCTTTGAGTACAGCGTTTGTGAAACTGCCTGCCTTACCGGAACTCTGCCATCCCATGACAACGATGCAGCCCTGATTGATGCTTAATGATTTATCCGGGATCATCAGTTCCGGGTCAAACTCCATCTTGTAGCCCAGGCCCGCGCATGCAGGGCAGGCACCGAACGGGTTGTTGAATGAGAAATTACGCGGCTCAATCTCGTCAATGCTGATGCCGCAGTCAGGACAGCTGAAATTGGATGAAAAATGTATTTCATTGTTGTCATCCACAGGCAGCTGCCTCTCACCTTCTTCAGGCTTAACAGCACCTTCAGGCCAGCTGACGACCTCGACAGTCATCAGGCCTTCAGCCATCTCCAGAATAGTCTCGATGGAGTCTGCCAGTCTGGACTCAATGCCTTCCTTGACTACAATTCGGTCTACTATGATATCAATATTGTGCTTATTGTTTTTCTCGAGTTTAATAGGCTCATCCAGTTCGTAGATGATGCCGTCAATACGCGCGCGCACATAGCCGTTCCTCTGCGCGGATTCCAAGAGCTTAACATGCTCGCCCTTGCGTCCGCGGACAACAGGAGCCAGCAGCTGCAGTCTGGTGCCTTCAGGAAGTTCCATGATAGCATCAGCCATCTGGTCTACGCTCTGCCTCTTGATCTCCCTGCCGCAGTTCGGGCAGTGCGGGATGCCGACACGCGCGTAAAGAAGACGCAGATAGTCGTGGATTTCGGTAACTGTGCCTACTGTGGATCGTGGGTTCCTGTTGGTGGCTTTCTGGTCAATGGAAATAGCAGGGGAGAGGCCTTCAATGGTCTCAACCTTAGGCTTTTCCATCTGTCCCAGGAACTGTCTGGCGTATGAAGACAGGGACTCCATATATCTGCGCTGGCCTTCAGCGTAGATAGTGTCAAAGGCCAGAGAGGATTTGCCTGAGCCTGAAAGGCCGGTAAATACTACCAGCTCGCCCCTGGGGATATCCAGGTCTATATTTTTGAGGTTGTTTTCAGCTGCGCCTCGTATTTTTATATATTTCTGCTCACTTGCTGCCATATTCTTTTCTCTTCTTGGTATTTTTGGATTTATATGAATGCTTCAGACCATCGTCCGCATGGAGTTTCTTGAGCTCCAGCATCTGGTCTCTGAGGTCGGCGGCGGTCTCGAAATCCAGATCTGCCGCTGCCCGCTGCATCTGTTTAGTAATCTGTTCGATCAGCTTCTTCAGCTCATCAGAAGACATGGATTCAGGATCCTTCTCAATCCTGTCTATGCTTCTGGCGGCTTCCTTAGTTATGCTGATCAGGTCACGGACGGACTTGACAATGCTGGTCGGGGTAATGCCATGCTCTTCATTGTAAGCCTGCTGTATGGTGCGCCTCCTGTTGGTCTCGTCAATGGCTGCCTGCATGGAATCCGTGATGGTATCGGCGTACATTATTACATGGCCCTCCGCATTACGGGAAGCACGGCCAATAGTCTGGATCAGACTGGTCTCTGACCTTAAGAAGCCTTCTTTATCAGCATCCAGGATGGCGACGAGGGAAATCTCAGGGATGTCCAGGCCTTCTCTTAAAAGGTTGATGCCGACCAGGACGTCAAAGATATCCAGACGCATGTCACGGATAATCTCGGTACGCTCCAGAGCAGCAATGTCTGAGTGGAGGTATCTGACGCGGATGCCGGCCTCCTTGAGGTAGACGGTCAGGTCTTCCGCCATCTTCTTGGTCAGGGTGGTGACCAGGACTTTATTGCCCTTGGCGGTCTCTTTGTTGATCTCAGTAATGAGATCATCTATCTGGCCTTCAACAGGCTTAACGAAGACTTCAGGATCGAGCAGGCCGGTAGGTCTGATGATCTGCTCAGTTCTCAGCAGTTCATGCGCGTCCTCATATTTGCCCGGAGTCGCCGAAACGAAGAGCATCTGGTCAATCTTGCTTTCAAACTCTTTGAAGTTGAGCGGACGGTTATCCAGGGCAGAGGGCAGTCTGAAACCATAGTCGACGAGGGTCTGTTTACGTGAACGGTCACCATTATACATTGCGCCGATCTGCGGAATGGTCATATGCGACTCATCCACGATGATCAGGAATTCGCCCTTGAAGAAATCTATTAATGTGTCAGGCGGCTCGCCCGGAGCCTTGCCCGTCAGATGACGGCTGTAATTCTCGATGCCTGAGCAGACGCCGGTCTCTCTCATCATTTCTATGTCAAAACTGGTGCGCTCAAGGATTCTCTGAGCCTCCAGCAGTTTGTCTTCGCTCTTGAAATATGCCACGCGTTCTTCGAGTTCCTTGGCAATATTGGTCAGCGCGCGGTTCATCTGGTCCTGAGGGACTACGTAGTAAGAAGCCGGCAGGATAGCTGCATGTTCCAGTCTGCCTTTGACTTCACCGGTCAGCACATCCACCTGAGAAATCCTGTCAATCTCGTCTCCGAAGAATTCGATGCGCAGGGCGTTCTTTTCAGTAACTGCCGGCAGGATCTCGATAACGTCTCCGCGGACGCGGAAGGTGCCGCGCTGAAAATCCATGTCATTTCGGTCGTACTGGATGTTAATGAGCTCGCGGATGACTTCGTCACGGTCCTTTTTCATTCCCGGACGGAGAGACACGCTCATACGGGCATACTCTTCAGGATCGCCGATGCCATATATGCATGAAACGGAGGCAATGACTATAACGTCCTTGCGCTCGACCAGAGATGTAGTAGCTGAATGGCGCAGACGGTCAATCTCATCGTTGATGCTGGCGTCTTTTTCAATATATGTGTCCGACGAAGGCACGTAGGCCTCCGGCTGGTAATAATCGTAATATGAAATAAAGTATTCAACCGCGTTGTCAGGGAAGAATTCTTTGAATTCGCTGTAAAGCTGTGCAGCCAGCGTCTTGTTGTGGGCAATGACAAGGGTAGGCCTGTTCAATTCCTGAATGATATTGGCCATGGTGAATGTCTTGCCTGAGCCCGTAACGCCGAGCAGCGTCTGAAACTGGTTGCCGGCTCTGAAGCCATCTACCAGTTCCTGTATTGCCCTGGGCTGATCACCCGTCGGCTTGTATTCTGATTTAAGTACGAATCGATCCATAAATTTTAGTTTAACATATTTAATATAATAAATACATTAATAGTCTTCAGATTCATCAAAAGTATTCTCGGCGAGCATCTGGGCAGCCTCATCAGGGGAGAGGTCGGAAAGGTCCATGACATGCGTCAGTTCGCCATTATTCATCTGGCGCTCCATTTCCAGCAGCACGCTGTCCAGCCTGCCGAGCGCCGCGAACGGAGCGAACTGTTTCGCCCTGTCGGTGATATTCATCTTGGGCCTGTTGCTTTCCGGCCTGTGGGTTCTGATCTCTGTCATGACAATGTCTCATCTCCTTCCAGCGGATCCACTGAGCCTCTGTGGCCGCCTATCTGGCCGTTTCGCTCAATGGTGGTGCCGGCCTCTTCGAGATTCATTCCCTTGAGGATGGCATTCTTGCCGAATTTCTTCTTGATGTCAATGGCAGCCTGCTGGATGCGTCTGTCTCTGGCCAGATCCTCAGGATTGGTAAAGAGGTCGAACTGCTCCATGGACTCATCCTTGAGGTTGTTGAAACCAATATACACGCGCCTGTAATAGTAATCTCTGACAGCTATTTTATCGAACAGTTCCATCATCGCTTCAGTGAGGATGCGGTTGGAACTGGTAGTGACGTGAAGCGTCTGTGAACCTGACAGGGGCCTGCGCTCTACACCGAAAGAGAAGCCCATGGACAGGGAAATATTGTCAGTAACCATATGCTTTTTAACCAGGTCGAGGCAGAGCAGGTCACACATTTCCTTAACGATCAGGCGAATGTCGTCATAATTGTAATCCCTGGCGAGCACCTGACCGCTGGAGATGGAAGTGGACTTAGTGCGGTAGCTCTTGATGTCCTTGATCGTGGTAGGCTCGATGCCCCAGGCATGATCCATGATCAGCTCTGCGTTAATGCCGAAGAGACGGTATAGCAGGTTCTCATCCGCCATAGCGATATCGCGCATGGTGTACATGCCGTATTTGGCCAGGCGGTTTTTGGTGCCCCGGCCGATCATCCAGAAATCTGTCAGCGGTTTGTGGTCCCAGAGTTTCTTCTTAAAAGACTCTTCATCCAGCATGCCTATGAAATCAGGAGCGTGCTTGGCAGTGATATCCAGCGCGATCTTAGCGAGATACAGATTGGTGCCAATGCCGCAGGTGGCATAGAGACCCAGAGTATTCCGGATATCGTTCAGGACGGTGACGGCGAGCTCTTTGACAGACATCTTGTACAGTTTCAGATAATGCGTGACATCCATGAATGCTTCATCGACAGAGTAGACGTGGATATCCTCAGGAGAAAAGTATTTCAGGTAAATGCCGTAAATCTGCGCGCTGTAATTAATGTAGAGCTGCATGCGGGGAGGGGCCATGATGTATTTCAGATTCTTAGGGATCTGGAACACTCTGCACCTGTTCGGGACACCCTGCTTTTTAAGCGAAGGGGAGACGGCCAGGCAGATGGTCTTATCTGTACGTGTGGGGTCAGCTACGACCAGTGAAGCGGTCATAGGATCTAAGCCTCTCTCGACACACTCGACAGAGGCATAAAAACTCTTCAGATCTATGCAGATGTAATAGTGATTCTCAGACAAGGCGCATCTCTCCGAAACACAAACATATGTTTGCATTATTTTATCATATATGGAGAGAGGATTCAACAGACTTTGTTTAAAAGTTAAAAGAACCAGCTCTCGCCGGTTCTCTTAAGGAGAAGGTATTTCATTTTTATGGGGTGTAGTAAAACAATATGTATTGGGGTTTTACGAGTGTTAATATATCACCACTTTTAAAATCAGTGTTCACAAATATGCATAAAAAATCGGACGGCTTATGTACAATATGCACAAAACCGTCCGTTTTGTTTATGAAATAGCTACATGTTCCAAGGTTTGTACGGATCAATCGGTCCTTCAGGCGGAATCACGTCGTTGCCCTTAGGAAGCGGCTTCTCCGGCTCCTTTGGAGATTCCGGCTTCTCCGGAACTGCAGGAGCTTCTGCAGCAGGTGCAGCAGGTTCAGTAACACCTGAGTCAGGTGTATGCGGCTCTTCAGGAACAATCTCCGGAGCTGGTCCGCCGTCACGGTTAAAGAGCGCCTCGAATTCTTCTCTGGTGATCTTCTCCTTAGCGATAAGGAGCTCTGCACATCTGTGAAGAACATCGATGTTTTCTTCAATGATAGCCTTGGCATCGGCATAGCACTTGTTCATGATGTTATCGACTTCTTCATCAATGAGTGCCTGTGTAGACTCTGAGTATGACTTGGCCTGTCCCCAGTCACGGCCGATAAAGACTTCATCGCTGTCAGAACCTGCATAGTTGATAGGTCCCAGACGCTCGCTCATGCCGTACTTGGTAACCATATCCCTGGCAATCTCGGTAGCCTGCTTGATATCCTGGCTGGCACCGGTGGTGATGTCATTCATTATCAGCTGCTCAGCGATACGTCCGCCGAAGGAAACCATAATGTTCTGGAGCATCTTCTGCTTGGAGACGAACATTTCATCCTTCTCAGGCAGAGGCATGGTATAGCCGCCTGCCATTCCTGTAGGAATAATGGAAACCATATGGACCGGTCCGACTTCAGGCAGAATGTGGAAGAGTATAGCGTGTCCGGACTCGTGGTAAGCGGTAATACGTTTCTCTTTTGGAGATACGACACGGCTCTTCTTTTCTTCACCGATACCGATCTTGACGAAAGCTTTCTCAATGTCTTCCTGTTTAATATATGCTCTGCCGGCGGTAGCTGCGTTGATGGCAGCTTCATTTAACAGGTTCTCCAGGTCAGCGCCTGAGAAACCGGCGGTAGTTCTGGCAGTAGTTTCAAGATTAACGTCCTCAGCCAGCGGCTTGTTGCGCGCGTGGACTTTGAGGATCTCCTCACGGCCCTTAACGTCAGGCTTGCCTACGAAAATCTTACGGTCGAAACGGCCTGGTCTCAGGATAGCCGGGTCCAGGATGTCAACACGGTTGGTGGCTGCCATTACGATGATGCCTTCATTGACGCCGAAACCATCCATTTCAACGAGGATCTGGTTAAGTGTCTGCTCTCTCTCATCGTGGCCGCCGCCCAGACCTGAACCTCTGCGGCGTGCAACAGCATCGATCTCATCGATGAAGATCATACACGGCGCGTTCTTCTTGGCTTCGTTGAAGAGGTCACGTACTCTGGATGCACCAACACCGACGAACATTTCCACGAAATCAGAACCTGAAATGTGGAAGAACGGTACTCCTGCCTCACCTGATACGGCCCTGGCCAGAAGGGTCTTACCTGTGCCCGGAGGGCCTACCAGGAGGATGCCCTTAGGGATACGTGCGCCGACTCTGGTGTATTTCTGCGGATCCTTCAGGAAGTCAACAACTTCTTCCAGCTCGGCACGCTCTTCGTTAAGTCCGGCAACATCCTTGAATGTAGTGGTGTTGTCCTGCTGGGAAGTAACTTTAGCGCGGCTCTTGCCGAAACTCATGACATTGCCGCCGCCTGCGCCTCCCCCCGCACGTGAAGAGATGATGCTGATGAATACCAGCATTATTACAACCATTATCAGCATCGGAAGGATGGTGGCGGTAAAGAAACTCTGCCGCGTGACATCCTTCATGCTGTATTCAATATTGTGCTCCTTTAACATTTCTGTTACGGTAGCGACGTTCTCTACAAATAAGGTCTTGGTGGAAGCGTCCTTGAATGTCAGGACAACAACACCGGTGGGAACCTCTGAATTTTGGGTAATGACTATGCTGGATACAGAACCGGCGTTAAGGTCTTCCTCGAAAGCCTTATATGTGTATTTGGTATCAGTTTTTCTGGCGTCAGATACGAAGAAAATGACGAGCATTATCGCGATGATGATCGCCAGATAAAAAACTATTCCTCTTGCTCCTTGCTTCATGCTATTCCTTTCAATCCTGTTTAATAATACCTATAAAGGTCAGGTCGCGGTATTTCTGGTCGTAATCCAGTCCCCAGCCGACAACGAACTCGTCCGGAATCTGGAATCCGACATAATCAGCATCGCAGCTGACCTTGCGCCTGCTGGGCTTGTCAAGCAGAACAGCCACCTCGACGCTTAAAGGTGATTTCATCTGAATGAGGTCTTTGAGAAGATGAAGTGTACGTCCGGTGTCAACGATGTCTTCAACGATGATGACATGCTTGCCGTCGAGTGATCTCTCAAGATCCTTGGTGATCAGTACATTACCCGAAGATTCAGTGCCGGCGCCATAACTAGAGGCTGCCATGAAATCGATTTCAACTGGGATGGACATCTGCTGAGCCAGCTCGGTCATGAAAAATACTGAGCCGTTCAGTATGCCGATCAGCAGAACCTCTTCGCCTTCGTACTTCTCGCTGAGCATTGCTGCCATTTCCCTGATGCGTGTCCTAACGTCTTCTTCTGTGATCAGAACTTCAATCTTGTCGTTCATTTTTCCCCTCTCTGATTTCGACCAGCAGAGCCCTGCGGGTCCTGTCTGTTATTTTATAATTCTCGCCGATGCGGTAACCCAGTACCCAGATGACTCCGTCCACATCCTTAAGGACAGGAATGGTGTCACGGATTTCCTGTGGGATCTTCGCATCCACGAAATACTTCTTGAGGCTCTTACGTCCGCCTTTGAATGAAATTTCATCATCCGGCTGCGGCCGGGCCAAAAGAAGAGTATTTTTTATTTTATCACAATCAAATGCTTTAGTATATATTTTATTTTCAGTCAGAATGCGGCGGTTATCGTCATTGACGTCCACGATGCTGAAACGGATGGTGCCGCCGTCCCTCAGGGAGTATACACGGCCGCCCTTTTCCAGTCCTGACAGAGGAATCTCTACTGTGCTGTCAATTGCGCTGATCAGCGGCCCGCTGCCAAAATCCTGACGGTCAGAAGCACTGTAGGAAGTTTCCTTCTTGATAATAATATTACTATAGCTTCTCAGCGCCACGATGCCGTAAGGCAGATTAATGCGGCGTCCGGTCTGCTTATCCATCAGGCTCAGAACATCCGTGACATGTGTATGCGTTATATTCTTGAACGTGCCTGCCACCTGTCCAATCGTGTTATAAATAATGCCGTTCTGGATGGCAGGGTCCAGGAAACCAAGCTTCTGGACATTGATGGTCGGAGCGATATCACGCTGGTCTACAATGGCCTTCGTTGCCTCCCTGACCTGCTGCTGGTAATAATTCCATACCAGATAAGCGGTTTGCGCCGTGTCGTTGATATGCTCAGGTGTCCTGGGGTTGATGCTTTTCATCTGTGGCAGGATATTCAGGCGGACTTTGTTTCTGGTGAAATCATCCTGCGAATTAGTGGAATCATGAACATAGTCCAGACGGTTTTCCCTGAGGTAGTTCTCAATATCTTCGCGGCTCAGGCAGAGCAGCGGCCTGATAATAGTAAGCGTGCCCCAACGGCTGACGGGCTGAATGCCGCAGATACCTTTCAAACCGGCACCCCTCATCATATTCATGAGCACGGTCTCGACATTGTCATCGATATGGTGGGCTACGCAGGCCTTGCCGCCCTTGTAAGGGTTCTTGCCGCTCAGCTTGCGGGCAACAGCCTCAAAGGCCCTGTATCTGGCAATGCGGCCCGCTTCTTCTTTGCTCAGGCCCTGTCTGAAGGCGAGAGAGCGGACGTCGATATTGACTGTGACGCATTTGATGCCGTGCTTGTGACACAGGCTCTTTACGAAACGCTCATCGCGGTCAGATTCCTCGCCGCGCAGCATATGATTGACGTGAACGGCAGTGATGCTGAATTCCAGTATCCTGCTGAGTTTGTTCATAAGAAAAAGCAGGCATACTGAATCCGCCCCGCCTGACACGCCGATGACAATCCTGTCACCCCTGTTTATCATATGATGTTCCTTCACATAGTCTGTAAAGAGCTGCTCAATATTCTTAGTCATTCTTCCTGAATATTATTTCATCCGGATAAACATATCCGATGGATTTGGCCTTTTCTTCGATGTATTTGGTGGTCTGGATGTATGCTTCTTCGTCTTCGAGAGCGCGCTTACGGATCTCCTCATTATTCAGGAGCTCCTCGAGTCTCGCCTGACGCTCTTTGAGCTCGTTGTTCCTGTGGCGGAGCCTGAGGATATTTATACCGCAGACAACGCAGAACACGATCACAAAGAAAGCCAGCACGGCGATAAATATGACGTTTTTACGGAGTTTTCGTTTCTTCATAATAACTCAAACATATCTCCCGCAGCGTCTTTCTTGGTAGTATCCATGATAGCAGTAACCCTGGCTTTGACAGTTTTATTGCCGAAGCCGATCTCAATGATATCGCCCGTTTTCACGTCATAAGAAGCCTTGACCGGCTTTCCGTTGACGGAAACTCTGCCCGCGTCACAGGCCTCATTGGCGATGGTTCTTCTCTTGATCAATCTGGATACTTTGAGATACTTGTCGATGCGCAAAACATTTACCCCCATTATCATTTAAGATATTAACACAAGACGGCTGAAAATTACATATCTAATTAAAGAATAAAGTGTGTAGATTATGTAAAAAAAACTGCCGCACAAAGTGCGGCAGCTGAAGATTATCTAATTAATCAATATAATTAGTTGATAGCATCTTTTAATGCCTTGCCAGCTTTGAACTTAGGTGATTTGCTGGCTTTGATCTTCATAGCAGCGCCGGTCTGAGGATTTCTTCCCTGACGAGCAGCTCTCTTGGAAACTTCAAATGTGCCGAAGCCTACTAACTGGACTTTGTTGCCCTTCTTCAGCTGCTTCTGAACGATTCCTGTAAATGCGCTTAATGCTGCTGCAGCGTCTTTCTTGCTGATCTTAGCTTCCTCAGCGATTGCAGCTACTAACTCAACTTTATTCATTGTATTACCTCCTCATGAATATAAAATGATTACCATACTTTTATAATACACAAGCCCCTCATTGTCAATGAAAATCCTTTATTTTTCAAAGTTTTTGGCACGTTTAAGGCTTTTGAAGATTGACATTTGCACACTCATAAAATATACTTTTTCATGGTTTAAAATCGTTGGAGAAGTTATGCAGTTTCACAAAAAAGATATTTTTACAATCCCCAATATTTTGACATATATCAGGATACTGCTGGTGCCTGCCTTTGTTTTGGTATATATGAATGCCGAAGATCTGGCAGGGCATATCTGGTCAGTTGTGATCGTAGCGCTGTCAGCACTCACTGATATGCTGGACGGCTTTATTGCCAGAAGGACAGGGCAGATCACGGACCTGGGCAAGATCGTGGACCCGATCGCTGACAAGGCCATGCAGTTCGCTATGCTGTTCTGCGTCGTCTGGAAGTATCACTGGGTAGGTCTGCTCATAGTGATCTACGGCGTCAAAGAAATCGTGTCCCTGTGTTTCAGCGGATACCTGTTCACTAAAGGAAAGAACATTGACGGTGCGATGTGGTGCGGCAAGATCTGCACAGTCATCCTTTATATAGTAATGTTCGTCTTCATCATCATTCCGGAAATCGACGGACATGTAGTCACTATCCTGATCGGATTCTCCGCAGCCTTCATGCTGCTGGCATTCTTCATATATATGAACGCCTACATCCGATTACTGATTCAATACAGAAAAGAACAAAAAGAAAAAAAAGAAGAAGAGTCCCGCTGATGGCGGGGCTATCTTTATATATTAATATTTTATACCTATTGATCACACAATAAGCCGAAAGCCCTTAGCAAAGAGGGCGGCCGGATAGGACCCGAGCTCAGGACTGTCTGAGCGAGCGCAGCGAAGCGAGTTCCGCACGAGGGTCCGCGCTTATCCGGGTGCGCTCTGAGCTTAGTAGCTTTCGAGCCGTGTGAATAATCGGTATAAAATATTCAATAAAAAAGCCCCGCTATCAGCGGGGCAATTCTTTTGTTTTTTATTATTTTTGATCGTTTATGTAGTTGCATGCAGAGATTGCTGCGATGGCGCCGTCGGCGCATGCCGTAGCAACCTGCCTCAGCGTCTTGGTCCTGCAGTCGCCTGCCACGAAAATGTTCGGATGTGTGGTGGCGCAGCTTTCGCCTGCGATGAAATAGCCAGGCTTGTCAACCTCAGCCAGATTAACGAAAGGCTTGTTGTCCGGGATCAGTCCGACAGCCAGAAATACGCCGTCGCATGCAGCAACTTTCTCTTCGCCGCCTTCTTCATATCTGACGCCTTTCAGCTGGCCATCTTCAACTTCATAAGCCAGGATTTTGGTGCTTACATGGGTTTCAACGTTGTCATGTGAGAAGAGCTGATCCTGCATTTTCTGTTCAGCGGTAAAGAATGGCAGGTCTTGGAGCATGATAAGTTTGTCAACGATTTCGACCAGCAGATTGGCTTCTACGAACGCAGAGTTGCCGCCGCCGATCATGACTACAGTCTTGTCTCTGTAAAAATCTCCGTCACAAACCGCGCAGAATGAGATGCCGTCTCCGACCAGGTCCTCTTCGCCCGGAAGTCCTAAGAGGCGGTGCTTGGTGCCTGTTGCGAGAATAAGTGTGCGTCCCTCTGCGGTGTCACCACTGGCGAGGGTAACTTTAACGCCGTCAGCTGTCTGCTCAGCGCTGAGAGCCTCATCCAGCATTACGTCTGCGCCCTGGTTCATTGCCTGATCCAGGAATTTGTCAGCGAACTCGTCGCCGCTGATGGATTCGAAGCCCGGGATGTTTTCAACCTTAGGTGAGTTGGTGATCTGTCCGCCGAAAACGCTCTTTTCTATAACGAGAACGGATTTGCCGTTCCTGAGTCCGTATACTGCAGCGGTGAGGCCTGCCGGTCCGCCGCCAATGATTATAATATCGTGCATGATGATCCTTTCTGTGAAAAAGGGCCCGCTTTAATGCGGGCCCTGAAAGCTGAAATTATTTGTTATGGTATTTCATCCATTCAATAGCTGCGGTCTCACCCACAAATCTGGTTCCGTCCGGATCGATGATGGTCGGTGTCTGTGTGATGTTCAGCTCCTTTGCCAGCTCAATATTCTGAGTGCAGTTGACTTCGTTGTACTTGATGCCTGAAATCCTGAATCTCTGCTCAGCACCTTTGCACTTCGGGCAGTGCTCCTTGGTGTAGATGGTCGGGATGCCATCGCCTGCTGCAGGTACTTTAACGTCGTCCTTAAGGTCCTGTACAGGTTCAGCAGCAGCTGCTGCAGGTGCTGCGCCGTGATGTCTAAGTACGCTTCTGCCAATATCGTAAACCTTTCTGTCCTTGAACTCCTGAGCCTTGCCATCGTTCCAGTTCTGTACCGGACGGTAGTAGCCTGTGATACGGCTGTAAACTTCTGTCTTCTCGCCGCACTCAGGGCATGTGTACTGCTCGCCTGCCAGATATCCGTGGTTCTTGCAGATGGAGTATGTAGGTGACATTGTGTAGTATGGCAGCTTGTAGTTCTCGGCAATCTTGCGGACCAGGGTAGCAGCTGACTTCCAGTCAGGAAGCTTCTCGCCCAGGAAAGCATGGAATACTGTACCTGAGGTGTAGAGTGTCTGCAGCTCATCCTGTACGTCCAGTGCTGAGAATACGTCTTCAGTATATCCTACAGGCAGATGAGAGGAGTTGGTGTAGTACGGAGTACCGTTCTCATTTGCTGTAATGATGTCCGGATAGTCTTCCTTGTCATGCTTTGCGAATCTGTATGTGGTGGATTCTGCAGGAGTTGCCTCAAGGTTGTAGAGGTCGCCGTACATTTCCTGATAATCGCTCAGGCGCTCACGCATGTGGTTCAGAACCTCAACTGCGAAGTCCTGGGTCTCCTTATGAGTGAGGTCCTTGCGGAGCCACTTAGCATTCAGACCAACTTCGTTCATACCGATCAGGCCGATAGTAGAGAAGTGGTTGTTGAATGTGCCCAGGTAACGCTTGGTATATGGATACAGACCTGAGTCAAGGAGCTTGGTGATAACTGTTCTCTTTGTCTTAAGGCTTCTGGCTGAGATGTCCATAAGACGGTCAAGCTTCTTGTAGAAGTCTTCCTTGTCAACTGCTTCATAAGCGATACGAGGAAGGTTGATGGTTACAACGCCAACGCTGCCTGTTGATTCGCCGCTGCCGAAGAAACCGCCGGATTTCTTACGGAGCTCTCTGAGGTCCAGACGCAGACGGCAGCACATACTGCGGACGTCGCTTGGCTCCATGTCGGAGTTGATGTAGTTTGAGAAATACGGTGTGCCGTATTTAGCGGTCATTTCGAAGAGCAGCTTGTTGTTCTCTGTCTCTGACCAGTCAAAGTCTCTGGTGATTGAATATGTAGGAATAGGATACTGGAATCCACGGCCGTTGGCATCGCCTTCGATCATGATCTCGATGAATGCCTTGTTGACCATATCCATTTCCTTCTGGCAGTCACCATAGGTGAAGTCTAATTCCTTGCCTGCAACGATTGCCGGCAGTTCTGCCAGGTCTTTCGGGCATACCCAGTCAAGGGTGATGTTGGTGAACGGTGCCTGCGTGCCCCATCTGGACGGTGTGTTGACACCGAAGATAAAGGACTGGATGCACTGCTTGACTTCCTTCTGGGACAGATTGTCGATCTTGACAAACGGTGCC
>JAFRYA010000013.1 GCA_017441295.1 Lachnospiraceae bacterium | reverse complement strand
ATGATCAGGGAATCGAAGATCTTGCCCGTGAAGAAGTTGCTGAATATATTGGAGCACTCCCTGGAAATGCGGGATGCCTTGGATGCCTTCTCTGTCTTGAATAAAGCGTAGTACAGATGCTTGACGGTCTTTTCCAGTCTGATCTTATCAGACAGAACATAAATAGAGACGAATATCGCCAGGATGAACTTGGCCACGCCGGATACAACTCCGACACCTGTAGAAACAATGCCTGTCATCAGTGTTTCAGCCCACGCCTGGACCTTAGCTATGATATTCGGCAGCAGCTCACTGAGAGCCTTCGTCAGGAATCCCAGGTTAAGATGCTTGAACCTCTCCTGCAGGCCGTCAACCCACGCCTCAACAGTCTTCATGAACGGTCCGATCTGCGATGCCAGAGACCTGATACTGGTGATGAACTGCGGAACGATGACATAGAGCAGCGCTGCTATGATTCCGAAAACGATGATATAGGAAATCAGCAGGGAAAGTGTCTTTCTCAGCTTTTTCTTTTTCTTCATATGCAGCCATTTTCCGAAAAAAGTATATTCGAAAAACTTAAACATCGGGTTGATCAGGTATGCCAGGATGATGCCGATCACGAATGGCATCAATACACCGACAACTACCTTGACCGCGCCCCAGACTGCGGAGAACTGAAAAACAAGCTTCGCCAGTACAGCGCAAATAAGAAAGCCTATTATCGCATAGACCGTGATTGTGAAGTATTTGGAATTTTTCTGAAACCTGTTTTTCTTCATGTCAATTTATTATACTAAAAAATGACACAAGTGCAAACGTGTTTACAACGCTTTTTTATTTTTGTATACTTTTATGAATGAAACTTGGATCACTTATTGGAACAAAACAATTTTATAAGAGGGTTTTCGCGGTAATGGCGCCTGTTCTTCTGCAGAACGTCATTACCAATTTCGTGAGCCTTCTGGACAATATCATGGTCGGACAGGTCGGTACTGAGCCAATGAGCGGCGTCGCTATAGCCAATCAGCTGCTCTTCGTATTCAACCTGTGTATTTTTGGGGCCCTGGCGGGCCCGGGCATTTACACATCCCAGTTCTACGGCAAGGGAGACGACGAGGGTATCCGCCATACCATGCGCATCAAGATACTGTTCGCAGTCGGCTCTGTCGTGCTCTTCGGACTGATTTACCTGTTCGCGGGAGGCACGCTGATCAACGCTTTCCTGCATGAAGGCAATGAAGGCCTCAGCCTGCAGAATACCTTTAATTACAGTTTCAACTATCTGCATGTGATGATGATCCAGATGCTGCCGTTTGCGCTGATGCAGGTTTATTCCGGAACGCTGAGGGAAACCAGCGACAGGGTACTGCCGATGGCCGCCAGCATTATCGCTGTTTTCATAAATCTGGTCGGCAACTACATCCTGATCTTCGGCAAGTTCGGCGCTCCTAAGCTCGGCGTTATCGGTGCTGCTATCGCGACCGTCATCGCCAGATTCGTGGAGCTGTTCATTTTGATCATATATACACACACCAGAAAGCGCAAATTTACGTTCATAAAGGGCATTTACAGGAGTTTTCGCATACCCGGCACACTATTTAAGCAGATCCTCAAAAAAGGCTCTCCTTTGCTGATTAACGAAGTCCTGTGGTCTGCCGGCATGGCCACGCTAAACCAGTGTTATTCGGTCCGCGGCTTGGAGGTCGTATCAGCAACCAACATCTCGTCAACGATATGCAATCTCTTCTTCTGCGCTCTTTTCGCGTCAGGTTCAACCATTGCCATCCTGACAGGACAGCGCCTCGGCGCGGGCAAGATTGAAGAAGCCATTGAGGAGAATAAGCAGATCACCTTTTTCTCGGTCATCATGTGCATTGTCGTTGCAGGACTGCTGGCAATATTTGCGCCGATGCTCGCGAATATATATAATACAACTGACACGGTTAAACATCTCGCAACGAGCTTTTTATATGTAATGAGCGTATACATGCCTATTGATGCTTACATCAACTGCTGTTACTTCACGCTGCGTACCGGAGGCAAGACCTTCATCACGTTTATTTTTGACAGCGGCTTCCTGTGGGTATTCTATGTATCGCTCGCGTTTATCCTGACCAGGTTCACAGGCCTGCCTATCGTCACTATCTACATCCTGGTCAACTGTATGGGCATCCTGAAATGTGCCCTGGGATTCTTCATGAAGAGGACCAAATCCTGGGCCGTCAATCTGGTTGCTGACGACAAGGTATAGGAGGTTATTATGTTAAAGATTGGATTTATCGGTGCAGGAAACATGGGCGGTGCTCTGGCGATCAGTGCTGCGCGCGCACTGGGCGGCAAGGAAGTGATGATCACAGATCACCACGCCGACAAGATGGAAGCATTGCAGGAAAAGACTGGCTGCGTTATCGCCAAGGACGCAGATGACGTCGCCGCGAACTGTGAATACATCGTTCTGGGCATGAAACCGGACGGAATCAGAAAGGCAGCCCGCGGCATCGCCCCGATACTGCGTTCCGACTGTGAAAAAGGCATCCGCCACATAATCGTCTCTATCGCCGCAGGCGTATCCACAGACGCTATCAGAGAATGCATCGGAGACGGCATCCCTGTACTCAGGCTTATGCCTAACACTCCTGTAGCCGTAGGCGAGGGAATGATTCTGATGACCGCCAACGACACCGACTTTGACGAACTGGATAAGCTCAGGGACGTCTTCTCAGCAGCCGGCGAACTGTTGTATATTCCTGAAGCCAAATTCGATGACTTCTCCAGCATAAGCGGATGCACACCTGCATATGCTTACATGTTCATCCAGTCACTTGCTGATGGTGCCGTAAAGGTCGGCGTCCCAAGGAAACTGGCCACACACCTGGCAGCTCAGACAGTGCTCGGCTCCGCCAGAATGATTCTCGAGACCGGCGAACACCCGGACAAACTCAAAGATGACGTCTGCTCTCCGGGAGGCTCCACAATTGAAGGCGTAGCCGCACTCGAAGAAGGCGCATTCAGAGGCACAGTAGCTCAGGCCATCGTCGCCTCTGCTGAAAAGAGCAAAAAGCTGGGCAAATAAGTTACGGCATCGCATTTTTTTGATTAATTATTAAGTATTTACGGACTACATTGGCACTTTTCGCAAATGTAGTCCGTAATTTGTTTCTCTGGATTTTGACGTTACGTACTACAATTACTTTTTTCTAGAATGCAGTACGTACGAAAAATGACTTTTCTTCGTTTTTTATCGTGTTTTTCTGCAATCATCCTGCTTTTCATTAGAATAGTCAGAAAAAATTACGGACTACAATCCATTTTTCAAGGATGCAGTCCGTAAAGGCTTTCAGGTAAACAACGATTTTACGTACTATATTCCAGATTCTGTCTATGTAGTACGTAATCAACCTAAAAATCCGACACTATATACGTCGCCTGAGTGCGTTCGTTGCGGTGAGAGGCGATGATGCCGCTGCCTTCGGCGGTGCGGGCGAAGACTCCGGCGAATTCGCCGTTGTAAACGAAGAGGCCGGCCATATTTATGTATGAATGCCACTGGCCGTCGCCAAAGGCGAAGTCAATATTCTGCGTTGCAAACTGCGGGACATAGTCCTGGCAAATGAACTCTTTGCCATAAGCCTCGCGCACGATTGCGTCCCACTCCTCCTGGGTGTGCTCCACGCCTGCATGAACGCCGCTTGATCCGTAGGAATCGTCCGGCTTCAGAATGAAATGATCCTTGTTCTTAAGGACTTCCTCCATACTGATGAACCTGTCATCGAAAGGCATTGTGCGCGGCACATGCTCATCGATAAAATCCTGCTCTTCCTGAGTCAGGAACTGTCTCGTCCTTGGCAGATGCAGTATGTGGAAAATATATTTGTGATGGACGATCTGTGTGCAGAGCGATCCGGCAATGAAGCACGCATTCTCGCGGATAGCCTGAATGAATGCGCCGATTTCATCTTTGTGCTCCATGATATCGGTGGTTACTGCACGGCGGTAAACAGCATCGATCACATGGCCTGTTGGAGAGATCAGATGACCATTTTCAAATCTCAGGTCACGGATATCGCAGACTTCAGCGTCCACACCCGCTCTCTGGAAGTGACGGGCGAACTCCTGGAATTCACGTAGCGTGCCCTTGTCGAGGAAGTCAACTACAGCCACATTTGGCTTTGCCACATGTCCCTCATAGGTTTTATACAGATCAAGAAACTTCTGAACCCAGCTGTCGAAGAGCTCCATCGTGCGGAAGCGATAGCGCCTGCGCATCTCCTGATGTGCCGGGTTGTCGAGGATGAATTCGTCCTGCAGACGGTCCTCGTTCATGCCGCTGGTGCCGTCCGTATTGATCTCGCAGAAATGGAACCTGCCCGTGTCCTCGTGATAAAAAATATCAAACCTGGCAATAGGCAGGACTGAGTCGTAGCCGTTTGGGATCAGGATGAGTTCCTCTAAATCTTTAGAGAACGGGAACAGTTCTCTGTAGTCCGCGCAGTTCAGGTATTCCTTAATGACCTTTTCAAAAATGCCGTATGTCCTCCTGACGATTTCCTTAAACTGCTCTATCATTTCCTCGGAATACATCCTCGGGATGTGCACGTTCTGCGAGCAGAAACGGTCGCGGAAATACATTGGTGAGCGCTCCATGTTCGCCTTGAGAGCGAACGCACCTGCGCGGTTTCCTTCAATATCTGAATTGATCAGGTCAATATATTCCTGCCTGATTTCCTGAATGCTTTTCATTATTCACCTTCCTCAAAAATCTCGATGAGGTTGCCCGTGTTGTCGTTAATGAATACGCCGTAGGTGTTGTTGACGTCAGCGATGAATGCGATGTTTACGCCCAGTTCTTTGAACTTGTCAAGCAGGATGTGTGCGTTTGGAACTCCAAAAGAAATGTGCTTGTTGCCCTGAACCAGAAAGTCTGTGTTCGGATGCTTTCTAAAGTCTGCCAAAGGCTCTGACTCTTCGTTGCAGAATATTTCCAAAAGGAACCCCGGTGCCTGCATATGGCATACCTTAACAGCAGTGCCCGGAATTTGGCCCCTGTGCAGCTCTTCAAATCCAAAAATCCTGTTATACCACGCAACACTCTCGTCCAGGTTTGCAACGCTGATTGCGAAGTGGTTAATTCCGTTGATTTTGATTTCCATACAACTTTCCCCCCTCTTATTCTTCTGAAATGAACTGAACATTAAGACCGTTCGGGTCCTGGACAATAAAGAACTTCGTATGTGGATTCGGGCTGATAATCGGCGAAACTTCATAACCTTCCCCAAACAGCTCCTCCCGGAAACTCTCCGCATCATCCACAACAAATCCCAGATTAATGCCCGAGCCGTTGTAAGCCATATGCTCCTCGCAGCCTATCAGCTCAACCATCGTCCCGCCTTCTTCATAGCCCATAAAAACTATTTCATGATCAGAGAAGCCTCTCAAATCTTTCAGAATGTGCAGTCCCACAATCTCACTGTAAAAATTGATGGATTCCTCAAATCTGGCTGTAAAAACCGAAACATGCCTCAATATCATAATGTTCACCTCCTGTTTGGATTATAACAACAGCCGTTTTGCATTGCAACATCCCGTCTTTCGCTATTTCATTGAATGGAATTACGTACCACTTCATGGTTTTTTACAACTGTAGTCCGTAAAGCCATTGACCAATCAGATAGGCTTACGTACTACATAATGGAATTTCATATATGTTGTTCGTAGCAGATTTGACTTTTCCCTTTTTAATTACGAACTACATTGCTAATTAATGTCCTTATAATTCGTAAACAGTTTATAAAAACGGAAGTCTTATACGTACTACCAAGGCACTTTTTATTATTGTAGTTCGTAACGTTCATTTCAAAAATTCGGAATTACGTACTACTTTCATATAAAGTGCAAATGTAGTTCGTAAAAAAGGAAGCACTCATCTGCGGAGTGCTCCCAATCAGGAAGAAATTGGTATTATTTTCTCTTTGGCATTACAGGTTCTAAATATTTGCTCCATTTAGCACGGCCTTCGGCCATTTCTTTCTGCTGTTCTTCGGTAAATACGTAGCCAACGCCACCTGCCTCTTTGTCAAATTTAACAGATGTGAACTGCTCAGAGTCATGATGCTCGTTGCCGTGCGGTGACCAGCGGGTTCCTTCGATACCACAGTCCCATTTGATGGATTTGATCTTGCCGTCCTCGATTACAGGATCGCCTTCGTAGTCGCAGATAGCGCATGCCATACGACCGTTTCTGATTACAACGATGCTGTTATGGCAGATCGGGCACATGCCTTCCTCTCCGTGGTAAACAACAACTTCTTCTTCTCTCTTGAGCTCTGTCATTACGTTGTGACCCAGCTGGGTTGCTCTGTCAAGAGCTTCCTTGTTGCACAGAACCATTCCCACTGCAGGAGTCCTGTGGAGCTTCATCTGGTCTGCAAGATGCATTGTGCTGCCAAGCATTTCTGTTCCGATGAAGTTTAGTATCGGCATAAAAAGGCTGGTCCAGTCGGAGCCGCCTACACCGATGCTTGCGCAGACTCTGCGCTTGAATGAATAGTCTCCTCTGTGGCCGGGAACGTCAATGCAGCAGTGGTTTCTGTTAAGCATTACTGTTCCGATTCCCGGAGGCATCAGATGATAAGCCGGAGCTGCCAGGATAAGTCCGTCTGCTGCCTCAATCATGTCTGCGATCTGTCTGGTATCATCAGCATCCCATGGATACATGCAGTGTCTTTCCTCATGACGGCGGCCCAGCTTGGTGCACAGTTCGCAGCCGGTGCAAGGATTAATGTGATAATCGTGAAGTCTGAAAAAGGAAACCTCTGCTCCATCCTCTTCACATGCCTTAAGGGCATGCTTTAAGAGGATTTCGCTATTGCCGTTTCTTCGCCCCATTGCAATACCTAAAACTTTCATGTTGCTTCTCCTTATATATGTAAATGTTCAATTACATATTTATTATAAAAAATCAGTTAATAACGACGCAACGGTTTCGGTTAGTACTATAGTCCTAATAATAAAGGCCGCTGTCTGCACAGCGGCCTAACCTCTTATCTCTTCGGCATTACGGGCTCTAAATACTTGCCCCACTCTTCTCTGCCTTTGGTCATTAGTTCCTTCTGCTCTTCGGTGAAGACATATCCTTTGCCTTTCTCGAATTTAACAGCAGTGAACTGCTCTGCGTCATGATGCTCGTGTCCGTGCATTGACCAACGGGTAGCCTCAATATCGCCGTCCCATTTAATACCTGTTATCCTGCCGTTCTCGATGATCGGGTCGCCTTCATAGTCGCAGGTTGCGCAGGACATACGTCCGTTTCTGATTACCACAATGCTGTTATGGCAGATCGGGCACATACCTTCTTCGCCATGATACTCAACCGGACCTTCTGTCTTTTTGAGCTCATATGCCACATTTTTGCCCAGCTGGGTGGCTCTGTCCAGTGCTTCCTGATTGCACAGTACCATTCCAACTGCCGGAGTCCTGTGAAGCTTCATCTGGTCAACCAGATGCATACGGCTGCCGAGCATCTCAGTGCCGATAAAGTTCAGTATCGGCATGAACAGACTGGTCCAGTCAGAACCGCCAACGCCGATAGACGCGCATACGCGGCGTACAAATGGGAATTCTCCTCTGTGGCGGGGTGAGTCGATGCAGCAGTGGTTCCTGTTGAGCATTACCATGCCGATGCCCGGAGGCATCAGGTGATATGCAGGTGCAGCGCAGATAAGTCCGTCAGCTGCTTCGATCATATCGGCCAGCTGTTTCATGTCATCAGAATCCCAAGGATACATGCAGCGCATCGGTTCACCGCTGCGCTCACATTTGGTGCAGAGTTCACAGCCTGTGCAAGGCTGGATCTTATAATCATGCAGACGCACCAGAGCAACTTCCAGACCCTCATCCTCACATGCTTTCAGCGCGTGCTTCAGCAATATTTCGCTGTTGCCGTTGCGGCGTCCCATCGCAAGTCCTAATACCTTCATAATACCCTCCCAATTATCATAAATGTTATATATAGATATTAACAAACAGCGGAAGACTTTCGCAACGAAATGTATATTTATTTTCAGGCTCTTTTTTTGGTCCAGATTTCAAAATAATCTTAAAGGGCAGCCTCTATACGAAGCTGCCCTTTCTTCAGGTCGAAATTTTTAGTAAGAATCTGCATTATGCCACAGGAGTAAGTCCTACCTGGAAGAATGCAGGAACAATTGTATACAACAGACACAGTACAACGGTATTAACTACCGGCATAAATACTGTGATGAATGCAACATGTTTGTAGCCTTCCTTCAGTGAAACGCCTGCTAATCTGTGAGCAGCCTGAACACCGATGGAAACTGGCAGTGAGTCGAATGTTGAGCAAGCTGCCTGGCAGATACGAAGGATAGCGCCCTTTGCAAGGCCCTGAGCCATAAGT
>JAFRYA010000012.1 GCA_017441295.1 Lachnospiraceae bacterium | reverse complement strand
TTGGTTAGAGCGCCGCCCTGTCACGGCGGAGGTCGTGAGTTCGAGTCTCATCTGGGTCGTTAAGTCAGATTGTGGGCGGGATTTGAGCGTGCTTGCACAGCGAAAAGACCGGACATAAGATGACAAGAGCCACGGAGCACGAAGCTTTCGAAGAAAGCGAGAGTGCGGAGTGGATCTGAAATTGCGGGAGCGCAGCGAAGCAATTTCTTAACGATTTATTTATCCATCTGCCGGCGTGGCGGAATTGGCAGACGCGCGGGACTTAAAATCCCGTGGTAGCAATATCGTGCCGGTTCGACCCCGGCCGCCGGCATTAAACTCAGGAATTCGTTCCTGAGTTTTTTGTTTCTAATAAATATTAGTAACCTGAGGTTGCTAATAATCAATTTAATTTGAATTCACATATTAATTATCCCTTTATATACTGAATTTGTAAGTATTAATCATGCTGTACTAATAGGGGGAAACAATATGTTAACAGAGCGCGAAAACATGGAGATCTGTTGGAATCACGAGGAGCCGGAATGGGTGCCGATGATCAATACTGCTTCGCAGATGATCATCACTCCTGAGATCAATGACAGACCTTTATTTATGGATGGAGCTGACTGGTCAGGTCTTGAGTGGGAACTTGATAAGGACAATCCTCTGCTCATGACACATGTTAAACCAGGCGGAGAAAGATTTGACGACATTACCAGATGGCAGGAATTCCTTCAGTTCCCGGATTACCGTGGAACGCTTGATTGGGCTGCCATGGGCGCACGCACAAAAGCAATGTGGGCCAAGAAGGACCAGCTGCAGGGCTACTATGTTGGTAATGTAGGCGCATTCGAGAGAATCTGTGCCGAAATGGGACATGTAAACGGCCTTATGGCACCATACGATGATGAAGAAGCTTATGCAGATTACGTAAATGCTTACGCAGACTGGAGAATTTCACTTTTCGAGCCCATGAAGGAATACCTGGACATCGATTTTGTGATGATGCATGACGACTGGGGCAATGAAAAGGCAATGTTTATGTCACCTGAAATGTGGAGACAGTATTACAAAGAGCCGGAGCGTCGTATGGCGAAAGCTGCTCATGACCTGGGAATGCATTACATGCATCACAGCTGCGGCTACATCACACCGATCGTAGGCGACCTGGTTGAAATAGGAGTAGACAGCTGGCATTCTGTTCAGCCAAACAACGATCTGCATATGCTCAAGCAGGAATACGGCAGCAAGATTATATTCGCAGGATGCGTATCGCCTAAGGCTACTGACAGAGCCGACAGCACAGAGGAGGAGATCCGTGCTGAGGTACGCAGAGTAATTGACGATCTGGGCAGAGGCGGCGGACTGATGGCATCATCAGCTGTAATGTTCTCAGTTGTTCCGGGCGTTGACGGAATAATCGACGATGAAGGCAAGAAATACGGCAATTATGCAGCACTGAATGCGGCAAATAAATGGACCGCTTAATAATAAGGAGGTATTGAAATGGAAGGAAAATGGGAATTTACAGTACATACATTCATGGGTGATATGAGATCGATCATGGATTTCAAAGTAGCTGACGGCGTCCTGACTGGGACAGGTACAGACGGAAGCAACGGAGCAACAGGAACAGTAGAAAACGGAAAGTTTGACGGAAAGAATTTCTCTTACACAATGACGATCAAGACAGCTGTTGGCGAAATGACAAACGAGCTGAGCGGAGTTGTTGAAGGAGACAAGGTTACCGGCAAGTCCACAAATCCGATGGGATCATTCGACGTTACAGGCGTTCGCATCTAATAATAAAAAAGACAGCCGCTGTGTGTAATGCACGGCGGCTGTTTTGCGTTAAAAGGCAAAATCTTTTTTATGCTTTTTAATAAAAGACAGAACTTTCTTTACATCAGGATCTTTATTATTCTTTTTGAAGGCACATATGGTCCGGTAGTTGAACCGGAATTCGTCAGGCAGGTCGAAACAGATGAAATCCGTATGTTTAGCATCGTTGAAAACCATAGGAAAAACGCCGTATTTCTTGCCTTTCTCCAGCTCGATCATCATTGTATCAAAGCTCGGCACCTGAGTCCTGCTGTGCGCCTTTACGCGTCCATAGAAGCTGTTGAATTCATATGGCCCTTCTTTGCGCAGGAGCAGTATATCAGCCTTTTCCATGTCTTCAGCTGTTATTATCTCCTTGCCGGATTTAACCCATGGGTGCTTGGATGAAACAATTATCTGGGCCGGAGCGACATGGAAGACAACTGTTTCGCAGCCCTGCCAGTCTTCGAAATCGTGAGCATTTGTGATAACGAAGTCCAGATCTCCGCTTTTCAGACGATTCCTGAGCCCATCCATACTCTCGGCTATGATCTCAAAATCAATGTTTTCAAATTCAGAAGAGAGAGCGTGGACCAAAGGGTTTAACAGCTCATTTTTAGGAACCGGAGCAAAGAACCCCATGCGCACAACCCTGTTTTTAGATCGGAGGGCAGTTTGAACAGCATCAATGGTTGAGTCATACTGCGCCTTAAGCTCAGAAAACTTTTCTTTGCACATGATGCCGTCATCAGTCAGCTCAACAGAGCGGGTAGTGCGGTTAAACAGCTTGGTTCCCAATTCATCTTCCAGCAGATTAATCTGTTTGGTCAGCGCCTGGGAAGAGATGCAGAGCTCTTTGGCTGCCCTGGCGTAATTCAGTTTGTCAGCAAGAACCAGAAAATACTCAATACGTCTGAATTCCATTCAAAAACTCCTTTCAGCCTACAGATACTGTTCAGACAACCGCCTGATTTCTTCTTTCATTCTCTCAACCACTTCGTCCGGTCCGGTAATCTTTACTTTATCACCTAACGCAATGATCCAGCCCAGGAACTGGCTGCTGACCGCGATATCAACAGTAGTTTTGAAGCGGTCAGTGCCGACAGGGACAATGAAAATGTCCTTGCCGAAACGGTCGATCATTATGCCTGCCATGGAGTTGTCGGCTTCGATGGTAACATGGTATTCTTCACCGCCGAACATACCGAACAGGCTGCGGGTGTAGTGGGGCATATTAAATGCTTTAAACTGCTTCTGACCCTCACGTGGTTCATCACTCACCACTATTTTCAGCATTTTGTCGACGCGGTAATGCTTGATGATATCGTCAGCGGAGTCGTATGCGACCAGATAATAATTCTCGTCGTCCCACATCAGGCCCCATGGGCTGGTCTCGTACCATTCACCATCCCGTCTTAACTCCATCTCTTTCTTTGTATTCCACTGGAAGTACTTGAAACGTATCTTGCGCCCTGTGTTTATGGCATCATGGAGTTTATCAATGTTATAGTAAATGCTTTCATTCATGGTCTTAACACGGCCTGTGATGAATACCTGGCGCTGCAGCTGTTTAGCCTGATATTTGCTGACCATATTTTCGAGCTTCTTGATAAGTTCTTTAGACTTCTTATCCGTGATAAATTTGGCGGATTGGACCGAATCCACCAGGAGTTTCAGCTCCGGCAGCTCGAACTCGCGCTGTCCCAGATAATAGTAGTAGCTGCGGCCGTTTTGCTCGCCGATGATATCAAAGCCGAACACCCTGAGTTCCTCGAAATCCTGGTAAAGTGTCTTGCGGTCAGCGTTGACGCCGTATGCATTAAGCCTGGAGATAATCTCCGGCAGCGTCAGGCCGTGCTGATCGTCCGTCTCTTCTGTAAAAATCTTAACTAAATAAAGCTGCTTGAGCTTTTGATTCGTACCCTTAGCCATATTTCCTTCTCCATTGAAAATGTTCTTATATCCATTATACATAAAAAAATAATCTTGGGAAGTTTTTTGGACAGTGTAATTGTTATCATTCAGGTGTAACAGGCAGAAAGGGGTGATAGTATGCTGAAATATTTATTGGTAACCGCCGGATGGCTGGCGATAATGCTGTTGGTGTTCTCGCCTGCGGCATGCTGAGAGTGCTGTTTAATCTGATCTGTGTTATAATATTATTAAAAGAAACAGAGCAACGTACAAATATAGAGACGAGACCAAAACTGTGCTCATCTCATGGGGAGTAAGCGGATAATGGGCATTATTTCATTAACCTGCCCAAATTGTGGTGGCAAGCTGGATGTTGATACATCCTGTAATGAATGGTACTGCAATTATTGCGGGACAAGGGTTATCAAGGATAAAAAGTATATTGAAATATCAGGAAGCGTGGATGTAAAGGGTATTGCTACACCAGACTCCCTTATTGAGCGAGCCTATATAGAAATGGAGTACGGCCAGTTTGCGGAAGCTGACAGTTTGTTAGAAAGAGCTCTTGATGCAGACCCCAGGAACTGGAAAGCTTATATGGGTAAACTTATGTGCAGCCGCAGGTATAACACTATTGACAGTATCAGATCCAGCACAATTCCCTTGACTTGGGATAACAGTTTTAACAAAGCAATGCAGTGCGCTCCGGAAGAAGAACGCAGCAAATGGCTGGCAATTGAGGACGAAGTTCAAAATGCATATGAAACTAAAAAAATTGCTGCCGAGAGGGAACTGAAGGAACTACAGGACAAAGTATCCAAGAAACAGACAGAATTAAAAGCACTGAGAGGAAAATCAGGAGTTGCTGTTATATATGGATTTAGCATCGGAGCATTAGCAACTGCTATGGTCTTGTCGGCTATTTTTATACTGGTTCTTATTTCTCGAGTTGAAGCATCTTTAAAAATAGTGTTTGGTATAGCTACCTTGGTATTCTGGGAATTGTTCGTGGCATTACAAATATGGAAAAGCAGAAATAATAAAAAAATTGTGAAATATCACGATGAAAAAATAGCGCTTGATAAACTAAAGGCTGAATTGGAACAATTTAAGAATGAAAACCATGTTTATCTGGTTGATTATCTTGAAAATGAGAATTGACCGGCAGGGTAGATAGTATACTTAAAAAAAGGATGGTGATAGAAATGGGACCAAATAATCCAAACTATTCTGATTATATGTATAACATACAGCATAAAGGGCTAAACCCGATCTGGCAGGAAAATGAAGCTCCAAACTGCACAAAGGAGCATATCTGGTTAGAACAGAATCTAACAAACGATAATGATTATTTAGAAAACAAGAAACCTCAGAAATGATTTCTCAGATATTAAGTTCTTTGAAAGGCACAAACTCCCCTGGCGCACCGTCGCGGGGGAGTAATTCTTTTTCCATCCAGACGATACCGTACCACTTATCAAATTTATAACCGCATTTAGTAAAACCGCCCACGTATCTGTAGCCGGCCTTTTCGTGGAAGGCTACACTGCCTTCAGGCAGCTGCTCATCCGGGATTTCTGAAGATGTGATGCAGGCGTAGGCCATATTCACACTCTGCATGCGCAGATATTTCTCGAGCTCAGCATACAGAGCGAGGCCGATGCCGCGGCCTTGATAATCAGGGCGTACGTAGATTGATGTCTCAGCAGTATGGATATATGCCTTCCTTGAGCGGAAAGCGGAAGCGTACGCATAGCCGCATATCGCTCCGTTATCAACGGCCACGATATACGGATAGGTCTTCAGCGTGTTTTCAATGCGCGCACGGAATTCGTCAGACGTGGGCACATCTAATTCAAAAGTAATGGCTGTGTTCTCTATAAACGGCTTGTAAATAGCCAGTATCGCAGGCGCGTCAGATGGCGCGGCTATTCTTATTTCCATGAATTACTCCGTACGAAGCGCGGCTACCGGATCCTGACGGGCTGCTTTGCCCGCAGGTGACAGACCGCCTATGATGGTGATCACTATACTTATAATGATCAGAATGATTCCGCTCTGCCACGGGATGACAGCGTTCAGGTCAGTTGAGCCCGCAAGAGAGTGGATGATCGCGTTGATCGGTATCAGCAGCAGATAGGATATGGCAATGCCCAGAACACCGGACAGTGCGCCGATGATGAAGGTCTCAGCGTTGAATACCTGAGATATGTTTCTCCTGGATGCTCCCAGAGCCCTTAAAATGCCGATTTCCTTAGTTCTTTCCAGTACTGATATATTTGTTATGATACCGATCATAATGCTCGATACGAGCAGGGAAATGGCTACAAACGCTATCAGCACGTAGGTGATGGCGTTAATGATTGTTGTTATGGAAGAAGTAAGGAGTGAAACGTAATCAGTATAAGTAATCTGGTTTTCCTCTTCCTGTCCTTCATTATAATGCTGGATGCTGGCTGCGATGCCGTCCTTACCTTCGAAGGAATCAGTATATATGCTGATGGATGAAGGCGCGTCGAAGTTAACCTTGCCGAAATCCGACATGTTTGTGTCGTAGTCTGCGCTGCCGATATACTGGTCGTAGAGCTTGTAGAGGGCATCGTCCTTAGGCTCATTTTCGCACCAATAATCTACGATATCACACATTGCCTGGTCATCCATGGCGAAGTCCATATCAAAACTGTCGGCACTGAAAATGCCGCTCAGGTCCAGATTCAGATTGAAGTCAGGCACAATATTAATGCCTTCCAGCAGACGGGCGAGTGCGTCTGTATCAAACTGGTCAATAATTGCATCCCAGTCTATTTCATCTACACTTGGCAGCTCATCTGCAGATGGCAGCTCATCTGCAGATGGCAGGTCCTCAGCAGATGGCAGATCTTCCGGATTGATCACCGGTATTTCAAAGCCTTCCGGCAGGGAAATGCTGCCATTCGAAACAAATTCCTTTATGGCGTCCCTGATGCGGTCTCTCAGCTGTGTCATTGTGGAATCCACAGCCTGGTTCATGGCATTGCGGATAGCCCAGCTGATGCGTCCTGACATCTCATTGCCAGCTGCGGTCATCTGCTCGTCCAAAGCATCCATCTGCACAGCCATCAGAGCAGCAGTGCCGCCCTCATAATCGTACATCATGATGGATGTGAACATGTCAGATTTGTCTTCTTCATCGAGATTGTTTATATATTCCAGAATGTCTGACTTTTTGACGTCGTCAGGCACTTCATTGCTGTCCTGGAATTTGAGTCCTGTGAGTACATTAGTGGTCGGGTCCGCTTCCTGAGCAGTAACAATCTTGCTGGAATTACATTGGTCAACGATGTAATCAGTGAGCAGGGTAGTGTACGCAACATTAGTGGTTAAAGGAGGATTGTCAACACCGTCATTAGCCCTGATCACACCCACTACTTTAAGCTTGAGGGAGTTGTCCACAACATTCTTAAGCTCATCCGGATCGTCCGCCACATATGTGAAAGTACCATTCTGGTTCTCAACATAGTTAGCATACGCCGGCACAACGTAATAAGTGTGCCTGCAGATTGCAGCGTAATCCAGGGCAAAAGGCTCAGGCTCTCCGCCGGCATCAATTGCATCGATGGCGGCCCTGAATTCCTTGCGGGGGATCAAACCCAGCTGGTAAGCAGTGTTTGAGGACATAATGCTGCGGCGGCTGATGACCATTACCACTTCATCGTAGTCATTAGGCCAGGTGCCGTATAAAAGAGTATATTGGTCTTTGATTATATCGCTGACAATCTCGCCATTTGGGCCTGCGATCATTTCGGAGAAGTTGGATGCACCGGATGAACCTCCGCCCATAAATGTCTGCATATTGCTGCGCATTATTGACGCGACGTCCAGCATTTCATTATATGTCGAGTTTGTGCTTTCAAGCTCTCTGGTGACATCGGTGTCTGTGTCGATCAGAACGCCGTTCTTGTCATATGAATAAACTTTGAAGTTAACGTTATATGAATACATTACACCGTTTTCACCGATATACTGCTGGATCTCACTGTTAGGATCGTCCAGGTATTTCTTGAAATCGGACAGATTGTTTTCTTTGATACTGGAAGAAATATTATTGCTGATATGCAGGTCCGCAAAATCAACGGAAAGAGTATCCTCATCCCGAGTGCCGGGCTCGTTGGCAAAGTTCTGGAATGTCTCCGCATTGCCCATCATCATGCTGGCCATGTCGAAACTTTTGGCATTGATGGTGATAGGATATGATGTCATCGTATCCTTCTGAATCTGTTCAATATATCTGTTCGCGCCTGTGGATAATGACAATATCAGAGCGATGCCGATAATGCCGATAGAGCCGGCCAGACCGGTCAGGATCGTACGTCCCTTCTTGGTGAGCAGGTTGTTGAAACTGAGTGCCAGAGAAGTGCCGAAAGACATGCGGGCGCGTCTGGCAGGAGCGTTGTGTACTGCAGCGCCGGCTGTCTCTTCATCCGGAACGAATGGATTGGTATCATCAATAACGCGACCGTCCCTGAGCCTGACTATCCTGGATGAATATTCATTGGCCAGCTCCGGATTATGTGTAACCATGACAACCAGGCGGTCAGAGGCCACCGTCTTTAAAAGCTCCATTACCTGAATGCTGGTCTCAGTATCCAGAGCGCCGGTAGGCTCGTCAGCCAGCAGGATTTCAGGGTCGTTAACCAGAGCACGAGCAATGGCAACGCGCTGCATCTGTCCGCCGGACATCTGATTTGGCTTCTTGTGGAGCTGATCTCCCAGACCAACATCTTCCAGTGCTTTGGCTGCGCGAGCTTTCCTCTCAGCAGGAGAAAGACCGGCAATAGTGAGCGCCAGTTCAACATTCGCCAGTACAGTCTGATGGGGGATTAAGTTATAGCTCTGGAAAATGAATCCTATGGAGTGGTTGCGGTAGGTGTCCCAATCGCGCTCTTTGTATTCCTTGGTAGATGTGCCGTTAATGATCAGATCGCCGGAATCATACCGGTCGAGGCCGCCGATGATGTTTAAGAGAGTAGTCTTGCCTGAGCCTGAAGGACCGAGTATGGAAACAAATTCGCAGTCCCTGAGTGCCAGGCTGACCCCGTCCAGCGCCTTCTGGACCAGCTCTCCGGTGCGGTATTCTTTTCTGATATCAACTATCTGTAACATACAAATTATTATACTACATATAAATGTGAAAGAAGAATGAAAATGTATGGACGAAAATACAAAAAAAGATATATAATCAAGCAAATGTTTTTTTATTAAGGAGATATCATGCGTAAAACGAAGATCATATGCACCATAGGACCTGCCAGTTCCAATGAAGAGACTCTCACAGAGATGATGCAGGCAGGAATGGATGTTGCCAGACTGAACTTTTCACACGGAACCCATGAGTCACATCTGGAGACGATAAACCTCATCAAGGCTGTCCGTGAAAAGCTGAATATGCCAATCCCGATCATGCTGGATACAAAGGGCCCTGAGTACCGCGTAGGCACATTTGAGAATCACAGCATCGAGCTGAAGGAAGGCGATATTTTCACACTCACTGCTGACGATGTAGTGGGCAATCAGGAGAGGGTCAGCGTGACATTCAAGCACCTGGCTGAGAACCTTAAGGAGGGCGATGAGATCCTTCTGTGCGATGGCATGATGAAGTTCGTTGTCATCGACCTGGACGGCGCGGATGTCATCTGCAAGGTTATTGAAGGCGGTAAGCTCTCAGACAGGAAGAGTATGAACTTCCCGGGCAAGCTGATGCATCACGAATTCCTGAGCCAGACGGACATTGACGATATCCTGTTCGGTGTTAAGAACGGCATTGACTTTGTGGCTGCTTCATTCGTTTCCACCGGTGACGACGCAGCATCCATCAGGAAACTGCTGGACGAGAACGGCGGTGAGAGGATCTGCATCATTGCCAAGATAGAGAACAGGAGCGGCGTTGAGAATATAGACGATATCTGCAAATATGTGGACGGCATCATGGTAGCCAGAGGCGACCTGGGCGTGGAGATCCCTTTCATTGAGGTGCCTGCTGTCCAGAAGAAGCTCACAAACCACTGCAGGCTCATGGGCAGACGCGTCGTTACAGCTACAGAGATGCTGGAGTCCATGATCAGGAATCCGCGTCCTACCAGAGCAGAGATTTCAGACGTTGCAAACGCTGTTTATGAAGGCGCTTCCTGCGTAATGCTTTCCGGAGAGAGCGCATCAGGCGATCATCCGGTCGAGGCTGTACGCACTATGGCTCAGATCTGTGAATACACTGAGCAGCAGATCGATTACACCAGATGGTTCGCAACCACTGAATATGAGATACACAACGATCTGGACGCCATTTCACATTCGGCATGTTCAATGGCTATTGACGTCGGCGCGAAGTGCATTGTCGTACATTCACTTACAGGCCAGACCGCCAGAATGGTCAGCAGATTCCGCTGTCCGGCAGTCATTATCGGAAATACGACCGATGTGGATACATGGCGCCAGCTGAACATGAGCTGGGGCGTTAAGCCGGTGCTTAACGAGCATTTTGAGAACCTTAAGGAAATGTTTGATGACGGCGTCAACGATGCCATCAGGGAACTCAGCCTGCAGCCGGGAGATAAGATAGTGCTCACGGGCGGTGACATGAACGGAAAGCCGGGCAATACAAACATTATCAAAGTAGAAACAGTGAAATAAAAAAGGGGCCGCAGATGCGGCCCTTTTCTTTTCTTATAATACCAGGTTTTTCATGACCTCCTGCAGGTCATCATATTCTTCAATGTGTTTGAGTTGGTCGATCGCCTTCTCAATCTTTTCTGTAGGCAGGATTATCAGCGCGTTATTGAGGAATCTCTTGTCCAGGTCTTCCTGAGTGATGCGGAAACCGTCTCTGTTGGTGCCTGTTGAATAATCGCATTCAGCGGTGTATGTCTGTCCGCGGGCATCGATCTCAACCTTTGCATACCATGACAGCGGGTCTTTCTTCTTGAGCTCATAATGATGCTCAGATGTCAGCATTTTAACCTTGCTCATGAAGCTGCGGATGCGCGGATCATTGAGCGCGGCCTTGTTCTGCCATGCCGGACCTACTTCATATCCGTACAGTATCATTGCCAGTGAATATGGTCCTGAGAACTGGGCGTCAATCTGGTTGCTGACGGCCATCTGGTCAGGATGTGCCACGAAGGTAGCGCTGTAGCAGCGGATCTCGTCAATCTCGTCAGGTCCGAAATGGTGCTCATTCAGGAGCTGATAGAAGCAGTCCAGATCGGAGTGCAGATATCTGCAGGCCGGGTAAGGTTTAAGACCCATTTTCAGCCATTTCCATGTCTTACCGATATCCCTGATGACTTCCTCAGGATCCCATACGCCCGGAACTCTGCAGTAGATTGCCGGGAAGCCGTACTCGCTGTCCAGAGTATATGCGTTGCCTGTATATCCGAGGGAAGCCAGCTGGGCTGAGCATACAGCGGTATGGGCGAGCCATGCGGCAGGGAAGTATTTGATCATGGTCTTAGGCATGGTGCTCTCCCAATCCCTGCAGATCGGCAGAGAGCAGAGGCCTGCTGAGATGCCGATGCACTGGCCGAGTTGTTCGCGGTTAAGCCCGAGCAGCATGCCGCATGCGACTGCAGCACCGATAACGTGCTCATTTGAATTGCCGAAGACATCAGGGGTCTTGCCTGTTTCCGCGAGGCTCCTTCTCATGGCGTTCATGAGGACGTCTGAGAGCCTGATGGCAACTTCGCCGCCTACTGCGAGAGCAGTGATGAGCTCTTTGCCTGTGGAATGCTGCTGCTCAGCGATAGCCATGACAGACGGCATCAGGATAGGCGGGATATGCGGAACGGGATCATAATCCAGACCGTTCTGCAGTTCGCCGTTAGCCAGTGCGGCAGCGGCAGCGCTGACCTTCTGGCCCGTGCCGAGGACTGTGGCCTCAGGGAAGCCGCCGGTCATCTTGGCGAACTGTATGCCGATCTTGCCCTTGTCGGACGCCAGGCCCCCGAGAGTGTTGCTCACTGCGTCGAACAGCAATGTCTTGGTTATATCGATCACTTCCTGCGGAAGTGTGTCATATGTGCGGTGCGCTTCAACGAAATCCAGAAGGGCGTCAGTTACATTTACTTTATTTTCAGCCATTTTTTCTCCTTTCATAATCCGATGATCAATATAATAATAAATGAATTTCTGAGTTTTTCAAAGATAATATTTTGAATGAGCTGATACACGCTTTGCACTTGCATTGATTATTTAAGAAAGTTAAAATTTAATAAATAAAAACATTAACACGGAGGGAATACTGATGAAGGTTGAAGAAGCAAAACTCAGACCACCCAAGGCGACAGAGCTGCTTTGCAGCAACCTTGTAAACACTAAATTTGAAGACCTCAGCGAGGACAATGTGCGCATATTCAAGGACAGGCTCCTGGATATGACAGGATGCATTTTCGGCGGCGCTGTTGTTCCTGAAGACCAGTTCTTTGTGCAGAAGCTGATCGAATGGGGAGGCAGGGAAGAGGCACCTCTTTTCGCCAGAAGCGGCAAGCTCCCGCTGCCGAATGCCGCGATGGCCAACTGCATCACTGCCAGGGCCAACGACTATGGCAACATGTTCTTCCATATCAAAAATGATAAAATCGCTTCACACGCAGGCGAGACGCTGATTCCTATGGGACTGACTATGGCTGCTGCGCAGCCGACATCCGGCAAGCAGTTCATAACCAACAACATCGCAGCCGAAGACGTTACAGCCAGGATTCTGTATACACTGCCGGTCAGATGGCCGACCGATATGCTGATGGTTTCATCAGCGGCAGCTGCGCTGGCTTCACGTTACTACGGACTGGATGAGGTACAGACCAAGGCTGCGCTGAGCTATGCGGCGCTGAATTCCACTGATCCGGCTAATTCATATTTCGATTATTGCCAGGATTTCAAATATCACAACGGCGCAGGCGCTCAGATGGGCATCATTGCATGTGAGCTGGCAAAAGGCGGCTGGAGAGGCCTGGAGGATCCTTTCTACGGACACTGGGGACTGATCTCAATGCAGCTGGCCAAGAAGGACGGCAGCGAGCTGCCTGACCTGTATGACGCGGCTTTCGATGATGTGGGCAAGGTTTATTATACAGAAGGCAGCTTCAAGCGCGGACCGGGAGGCATTCCTACCTCATCCGCAGCCAACTGCGGAAAGGGCATCCGTAAGAAGATAGAAGAGTACTACGGCAAGTTTGACCCGTCACAGATCAAGCAGTTCCATCTGTACAGGAGCACAAGCATCCCGCATAACTATTATTCCAATCCGTTTACTCTCAGGAATCATATAAATGCGCTGTTCAGCTTCCAGTTCGCGGCATGCTGCGCAATGCTCAATGGCAATGTCAGCATAGCTTACGTCCAGACACCTGCTATCCAGGCTGATCCGTATCTGATCCCGCTGACAGAGGGCTCTACAATGGATACCTTCGAGGCGGAAGGCGGAGCCAAGCTGATGAAGATGGTAGTTGAGATGAAGGACGGCAATGTATTTGAAGATATTGAAGATTACGCTTCATCAATGCATGCTTATCCGACACGCGAGTTCCTGATCAGCAAATTCTGGGATCAGTTCAACACATTCGACAAGCTTCCGAAATCCAGAGGAGAGAAGATAATAGAGCTCGCTGACAGGATCGATAATCTTGACGATATGAGAGAGTATACAGATTTACTGGTACTTTAATGCAATATTTGCTAATATAAATTCAGTATTTCATTTTGAAAGGGGAAAAACAATGGCAGTTTATCATGAGGCAGCCCGCGACATACCTGTATATGCAGAGTGCGACATACTGGTTGTAGGCGCAGGTGCAGCAGGCCAGGCAGCTGCATTAGCAGCAGCCCGTGCAGGCGCAAAGAATATAATCCTTTTAGAGCGTTACGGTTACATGGGCGGTGACGCAACCGGCGGTTATGTAGTAATGCTCCCGAACCTCTCATGGAGGAACAAAAGCTTCGTAAGGGGCATCCAGGAAGAGTGGTTCACACGTTCAGCCAAAGAGTTCCCGGGCTCAGTTCTGGCTCCGTCACTTGACGAGATCGGCTCAACAGATCCGGCACTTCTGCATCGCTGGAGAGCTATCCATGACTGTGTCAGCCGCGGTACATTCGGCGGATGCAAGGAATCCATGCTCGTTAGGGCACCGTACTTCGACCCACAGTACATGCGCATAGTATTTGACGAGATGATCTACGAAGAGAGAGACCGCATCCAGCTGTTATATCATTCCTGGGGCGTAACTCCTATCGTTGAGAACAAAGTTATCAAGGGCGTTATTTTCGAGTCCAAGGAAGGCCGCAAGGCTATCCTGGCTAAACAGGTAATCGATGCAACAGGCGACGGCGACATCTACTGCCAGTCAGGCGCTGAGTTCCAGACACTGGCAGACGCTGTATGCAGATCCTCAACAACATCCCTGGTCTACAGGATCGGCGGCATTAACTGGGATAACTATTATGAGTGGCAGCTGGCTCATCCGGATGTAGTTCCTGCATTCAAGGAAGGCCTTATGAAGGTTGCCGGATTCAGAATCCTGCCTCTGCCGACCAATGACAATACAGTATGCTGGATGAACAACTGGCATACAAACAGAGACTGCTCCAATGTTAAAGATCTGACAGATACCGAGGTCAACACCAGACTGACGATCGACAAGGTTATCCAGTACATGAGAGAAGCTGTACCTGTAGCATTCAGGAATGCATACCTCTACGACATTGCTCCGCAGGCAGGCGTAAGGTGCTCCAGAAGACTTCAGGGTGAGTATATTATGCATACAGACGACTTCGCTTTCGCTAAGAAGCATGACGATGTAATCGCATGGCATTCAACTATCTGCCAGATTAATGACTGCGGTCCTGTTGAGATACCTCTAGGCGCTATCACAGCTAAAGGCTGCGAGAACCTCCTGGCTCCGGGACGTCATCTGTCAGCTGACAATATCGCTATTGACTGGCTGAACCTGATTCCGCAGTGCACAGGCACAGGCCAGGCAGCAGGTGTTGCAGCAGCAGTTGCAGTTCTGGACGGCACAGATATCCACCACGTAAATGTTAAGAAGGTTCAGGATATTCTGGCTGGCGAGCAGGACGTTCCTCTGCCAAGAAACGAACATACCGACAAGAGCTACACCGACCTGGTTGAAGAGTTTGAGTATGGTCTGTACACCGATGCAGCTAAGAAGGCAAAGGCTGAAGGTGAGGAATACGTAAAGGGATTCCGTCAGGATACAAACTACAAGACAGGTGAGAATGAATCTCTGAAAAATTAATAATATTTTTATGGGCCGTCACACTTTTTGTGTGGCGGTCCTTTTTTATGCAGGAATGGCCGCCTGCCCTCCACGTCAGTTTAGTCGGACATGCGGCCATCCCACATAAAAAGAACCGCCACAAAAACGTGGCGGTTCAAAAAATACAATTATTAGTTAGACATTTATTTCGCTTGTGAAGCCGAGGATGTCTTTGTTGGCTTCGCGGACAGGCTGAACGAAGTCTCTGATATACGCTTCTACCTGCTCGACGGAGCGGCCGACATAGTTTTCAGGAACCATATAGGTTTCCAGCTCTTCAAGGGTAACGTTGAATGCGCTTGAATCTGCTATGAGCTCGAGCAGATTGTTGGAAAGGCCTTTCTGCTTAACGTTTGCGCCGGCTTCCATGGAGAGCTTTCTGATCTCCTCGTGGAGTTCCTGGCGGTTGCCGCCTTCCTTAACTGCGTCCATCATGATATTCTCAGTGGCCATGAACGGGAGTTCCTCGCGCATATGCCTCTCGATAACCTTTTCATTTACAACCAGTCCGTCGGTTACGTTTGCGCACAGATCCAGGATGCCGTCGATAGCGAGGAAACCTTCTGAAATGGAGATGCGCTTATTTGCGGAGTCATCCAGGGTCCTCTCAAACCACTGTGTGGCTGATGTGATGGCTGGGTTCAAGGCATCAACGATGACATATCTGGACAGGGATGCGATACGCTCTGAACGCATCGGGTTTCTCTTGTAAGCCATCGCGGATGAACCGATCTGGTTCTTCTCGAACGGCTCTTCAACTTCTTTCAGGTGCTGGAGCAGACGGATGTCGTTGGACATCTTGTGGGCGGATGCGGCAATACCTGCGACCACGTTCATCACGCGGGTGTCAACCTTGCGGGAATAGGTCTGGCCGGATACCGGATAGCATGCCTTAAAGCCCATCTTTTCAGCAATCATCGGATCGATGCGGTTAAGCTTTTCCTGATCATTGTTGAACAGCTCCTTGAATGAAGCCTGTGTGCCTGTCGTGCCCTTGCAGCCGAGGAGTTTCAATGTGGAAAGTACGTAGTCTACATCCTCGAGATCGATCATAAACTCGTTGATCCACAGGGTGGCACGCTTGCCGACTGTGGTCGGCTGGGCAGGCTGGAAATGTGTAAATGCCAGTGTCGGCTGGGCTTTGTACTGCTCAGCGAAGCGGCCCAGTTTATCGATTACATTGATCAGCTTCTTCCTGACCAGCTCCAGTGCCTCGCGCATCAGGATGATGTCTGTATTGTCACCTACGTAGCAGCTGGTAGCACCCAGGTGAATGATGCCGGCAGCTTTAGGGCAGAGCAGACCGTACGCGTAAACATGGCTCATAACATCGTGACGTACGAGCTTCTCGCGGGCCTGGGCCTCTTCGTAATTAATGTCGTATATGTGCTCCTTCATCTCATCGATCATTTCCTGAGTGATGACAGGCTGACCGTCCTGGGACAGGCCCAGCTCCATCTCAGTCTCAGCCAGAGCGATCCAGAGTTTGCGCCAGGTGCTGAACTTCTTGTCCTGGCTGAAGATGTACTGCATCTCCTTGGAGGCATATCTTTCTGAAAACGGGCTTGAATAATTATCTTTACTCATTGCAGCTCCTATCTAAAAATCAAATTTCTTGCCGGTCAGCATCTCATATCCTTCGATATAGTTGGCAATAGTCTTGTCAACGATCTCCTGAGGAAGTGTCCAGTCGTCGTGTGGGTTAGCCTTGAGCCAGTCACGTGCGAACTGCTTGTCAAATGAAGGCTCTGAATGTCCGACTTCATATTTATCTAATGGCCAGAATCTGGATGAGTCAGGTGTCAGCATTTCATCACCGATAACAACTTCGCCGTTTTCATTCAGACCAAACTCGAATTTGGTATCCGCAATGATGATGCCCTTGGTAAGAGCGTAGTCTGCACATTTCTTGTAAAGGGCGATGGAGTAGTCGCGGAGCTTCTCAGCGTATTCTTTGCCTTTGCCCGGGAATCTCTTCTCAAGATAATCAACTGACTGCTCGAAGGAAATATTCTCATCGTGATCACCGATCTCGGCCTTGGTGGATGGTGTGTAGATAGGCTCAGGGAGCTTCTCAGACTCCTTAAGACCTTCCGGAAGCTTGATACCGCAGACTGTGCCGTTCTCCTGATAGCTGGCCCAGCCAGAACCGGTGATGTATCCTCTTACGATGCACTCAACAGGGAGCATGGTAAGCTTTTTAACAAGCATGCTGTTGCCATTGAATCTGTCCTGTCTGAAGAATTCAGGCATGTCATTTACGTCAACGGAAATCATATGGTTTCCAACGATGTCGCTGGTCAGATCAAACCAGAACTTGGACATCTGAGTAAGGACGGTACCTTTCTTGGAAACGGTGTTATTAAGGATAACGTCGAAGCAGCTGATACGGTCTGTTGCAACGAGGATCAGGTGCTCTCCAACGTCATAAATTTCTCTAACTTTGCCTTCTTTGATCGGGGTATATTCCTTCATTGTGTTCTCCTTTTCGGTGGTGTGACTTGTTAACCATATAATTATATATGTTTTTTAAGAGAATACCAATAATATATTGCAAGATTAATTGTTTTATTTTCTGCCGAAAATAATGTATACTTAATTAATTATGTATCATTTTTTTATTGATCCCGGCAATATTTCGGGCGAAAAAGTCTATATCGAAGGCGGAGACGTAAACCACATAAAGAACGTTCTCAGGATGCAGACCGGCGAGCAGATAATGGTCAGCGACGGAGAGGGCTCTGATTACCTGTGCGAAATTGAGTCCATGACTGAGCAGGAAGTTGTCTGCAATATTTTGAGCAAAGAAGTCTCAAGCTCCGAGTGCAGCGTGAAATTCTATCTGTTCCAGGGGCTTCCAAAGTCCGACAAATTGGAGCATGTGATCCAGAAGTCTGTGGAACTGGGAGTTTATGAGATCATCCCGACGAATATGTCCCGCTGCATCGTTAAATATGATGACAAGAAGCTGAAGAATAAGCTGTCCAGGTGGCAGGGCATTGCTGAAAGCGCAGCTAAGCAGTCGCACCGCGGAGTGATCCCTGAGGTGAAGCCTGTCATGAATTATTCTGAGGCTCTTAAATATGCTAAGGAAAAGTGTGACATGATCCTGGTTCCTTATGAGAATCATAAAGGCATGAAGGAAACCAAAGAAATTCTGGCTGAGATAAAGCCGGGCATGTCCGTGGCCATTTTCATAGGACCTGAAGGAGGCTTTGCTGAGAAGGAGATTGAGATGGCGGAGCAGGCTGATGCCAGGCTCATCACTCTTGGAAACCGCATTCTGCGTACAGAGACTGCGCCTTTAATGCTGCTTAGCGTACTTACATTCATGCTTGAAGGATAATAATGGAGATTTATTTAGATAACAGCGCCACCACGAGGGTGGATGACAACGTAATAGAGCTGATCGAAAAAGTGATGAGGGAGGACTACGGCAATCCCTCTTCCAAGCATATGCTGGGAGTGAATTCAGAAAAGTACCTGAGAGAGGCGAGAGAGAGAATAGCTAAGACTCTTAAATGTTCTGAGAAAGAGATCCTTTTCACATCAGGCGGTACAGAGTCTAATAATATGGCTCTGATCGGAACGGCAACGGCCAATAAAAGGGCCGGCATGCACATAATCACGACTTGCTTTGAACATCCTTCGGTTGAAAAGGCAGCAGACTTCCTGGAAGAGCAGGGCTTTGAAATAACCAGGCTGAAAGTGGACGGCTATGGACACATAGATATCGAAGAATTAAAGTCAAAGCTCAGACCTGACACCATCCTGGTTTCGATTATGTTTGTTAATAACGAGATCGGTGCAGTTCAGGATATCTCAGCCATAGGCAAGGCTGTAAAGGCAGATAACCCTAAGACTATTTTCCATGTGGACGCAGTGCAGGCATATGGCAAGTACGAGATTAATCCGGTCCGCATGAATATTGATCTCTTAAGTGTTTCGGCACATAAGATTCACGGCCCGAAGGGCATAGGATTCTTATATATCAAAAATGGAACAAAGATCAAACCGCTCATCCTGGGCGGCGGCCAGCAAAAGGGAATGCGTTCAGGCACTGACAATGTTCCGGGAGCTGCAGGCCTGGGCCTGGCAGCAGAGAATGCTTATAAAGATCTGGCAGCAGGCAGAGAATACTTGAGCCGGCTTAAAGATACGCTGACTGATGGTTTAACGGAGATGGGTGTAAAGGTCAACAGCCAGAAGGGAGAGCTGTCAGCGCCGAACATAGTAAGTGCCACATTTGCGCCTGTTAAGAGCGAAGTGCTGCTGCATGCACTGGAGGATAAAGGCATATATGTATCTGCGGGAAGCGCATGCTCCTCCAATAAAAAGACTGCCGCGGCCAGCGATACGCTGATCGCCATTGGACTGGACAAGAAACAGGCTGACTGCACGCTCAGATTCAGCTTTTCGAAATACAATACAGAAGAAGACGTTAGAGAAACACTCAAAGCATTACAGGAACTCCTGCCGGTGCTTTCAAAATTTGTTTCCAAATAGAGGTACAGAATGGACAAGATGTTTTTGATCAAATATTCAGAGATAGGCGTAAAGGGCAAGAACCGCTATATCTTTGAAGATATGCTTGTAAAAAATATAAAGAGCGCGCTGCGCGGCGGCGTGAGCGGCAGATACCAGGTCAGGAAGGCCCAGGGTCGTATATATGTGACAGTTGACGAGGAATGCGCTGAAGAAACAGTTGGCGCTCTGACCAAGGTGTTCGGCATTGCCGGCATCGCTGAGGTCACACAGATCGAGCCGTGTTCATTTGAAGAACTCAAACCGCAGGTAATAAAATACATCGATGAGACTTTCGAGGATAAGGATTTCACATTCAAGGTTAACACCAGACGTGTTGATAAAGCCTTCCCGATGACATCAGTAGAAGTGAACGAGCTGATGGGCGAAGCATTGCTGGATGCGTTTGAGGGTTTAAGCGTGGATGTGCACGAGCCGGATGTCATGCTGATGATCGAGATCCGTCCTTATGACATTAATATTTATTCAAAGATTATTCCGGGCCTCGGCGGAATGCCTGTAGGCTCTGCCGGCAAGGCAATGCTGCTGCTTTCGGGCGGTATCGACAGCCCTGTCGCAGGATATATGGTGGCCAAGAGGGGCGTGAGCATTGACGCGATCTATTTCCATGCGCCTCCATACACATCAGAGAGAGCTAAGCAGAAGGTAGTGGACCTGGCGAAGATCGTATCCAGATACTCTGGCCCGATCAGGCTGCATGTCGTGAATTTCACAGACATTCAGATGGCTATCTATGAGAAGTGTCCGCATGAAGAACTGACCATCATCATGAGACGCTACATGATGAAGATCGCGGAGCATTTCGCTCTGGAGAGCGGAGCGCTGGGCCTCGTTACAGGCGAGTCAATCGGGCAGGTGGCCAGCCAGACCATGCAGTCAATGCTGGTAACTGGAGAGCCATGCACCATCCCTGTTTACAGGCCGCTGTGCGCTTTTGACAAGCTGGATATCGTGGCAATCTCTGAGAAGATAGATGCTTACGAGACGTCCATCCTGCCGTACGAAGACTGCTGCACGATATTTGTGGCCAAGCACCCTGTAACCAAGCCGAGGCTGGATAAGATCCATCGTTCGGAAAGGCTGCTGGAGGGCACCATTGAGGAGCTCTATCAGAAGGCTATCGACAGCGTGGAAATAATTAATATCAACTAGGAGAGACATGAAGGCGGCATTTCATACATTAGGTTGCAAGGTTAATTCATACGAAACCCAGGCCATACTGGAACAGTTCACGGGCCTGGGCTTTGAGATTGTACCCTTTAATCAGGCAGCTGATGTGTATGTGATCAACACATGCTCTGTTACGCAGGTGGCTGAGCAGAAATCCAGACAGATGCTGCACCGCGCGAAACGTTTGAACCCTGAAGCGATTGTGATCGCGACGGGCTGCTATGCCCAGGAAGAGGGAGAGAAACTCCTCTCTGACGAGAGCATTGACATGGTCATCGGCAACAACCTGAAGAGCAGAATAGCTGAGCTGGCGCAGGAGACACTTGAAAGCCGCGCAGAACAGGCCGAGGTGGCAGACCTCACTCACTGCAGGGATTATGAAGAGCAGAAGATCTCCAACCAGGGAAAGAATGTCAGAGCCTATGTCAAAATCCAGGACGGCTGCGACAGATTCTGTTCATACTGCATTATCCCGTATGTACGCGGACGCTCCAGAAGCCGCGAGATCAGTGACGTTTTGGATGAGGTCAGGACGCTTGTACAGAATGGATATAAAGAGCTGGTGATCACCGGTATTGATATCAGCTCTTACGATAAAGGTTTCGGAGAACTCTTAAGAGAGATCGACCGGATACAGGGAGTGGAGAGGATCCGCCTGGGTTCCTTAGAAGCAGGCATTATAAATGAGAGCCTTATAGAAACGCTCAGGTCGATAGATAAATTCTGCCCGCATTTCCACCTCTCACTGCAGAGCGGTTGTGACGCGACGCTTAAGAGGATGAACCGCAAATATACTGCCGATGAGTTCTATCAGACGCTGGAATATATCCGCGCGAACTTTGATGATCCGGGCATAACCACGGATATCATTGTCGGATTCGCGGGAGAGACGGAAGAGGAGTTCGAAGAGAGCCTGGCGTTTGCTCGGAAAGCAGCTTTCTCTCAGGCGCACATCTTCCCATATTCCAGAAGAAAGGGCACGGCAGCAGACAAAATGCCCGGACAGCTTTCTAAGAAAGAGAAGGCTGAAAGGGTGGACCGCATGATGGGGATAACCGACAGGACACACCTTGAGTTTCTGGAGAGTCACATAGGAAAGCCACAGAAAATACTGGTCGAGGAAAACATTGAAATCGACGGAGAATCTTACGTTTCAGGCTTTACGCCGGAATATGTAAAAGTGGTGGCGAAGGCCCCGGAAAACATGATAAATCAGATTATTTCAGTCATTCCGGAGCGGGTAATCACCCTCGCGGGGGGTGAAAAGAGCCTAAAAGCAGTATTGGACACTTGAAACTGGTGTTCGTTTAAGCTAAAATATACACTATGATGGAAAATAATTTAGATTATACACAACATTATAAGTTCCAGAAGGACGATTTCCTTACGGTTGATCAGGTGTTTGAGCGTGTTTATGATGCTCTGGCGGAGAAAGGCTACGATCCGGTCAATCAGATCGTTGGTTATATTATGTCCGGTGATCCTACCTATATCACCAGCCATAAGAATGCCCGCAGCATCATCGGCAAGGTAGAGCGTGACGAGCTCATTGAAGAGGCTGTCAGGTTCTATATCGACAACAAACTGAAATAGGTATCAAAATGAGGATAATGGGTCTGGATTATGGCTCAAAGACGGTTGGCGTGGCTATCAGCGACGACCTGCTATTGACTGCGCAGCCTGTGGAGACCATAACCAGAGATTCTGAGAGTAAATTAAGGAGGACCTTGGCCAGGATCGAAGAGCTGATACAGGAGTATCAGGTCAGCCTGATCGTGGTAGGGCTTCCTCTTAATATGGACGATTCTGTCGGAGAGCGCGCGCAGCGTGCCATAGAATTCAAAGACAAACTGGCCAAACGCACCGGACTGGAGATAATAATGCAGGACGAGCGGCTGAGCACCATAGAGGCCAAGGACACGCTGACAGAGATGGGAGTTAAGGGCAGAGATCTTAAGAAATATGTAGATAAGATAGCTGCCGCGTATATATTACAGGATTATTTGAATGGAAGATTGGAAGATAACGGTCACCGGTGATAACGGTGAAGAAGTTGAATTATATGTTGTTGAAGAGACCATGGTCGGCGGAGTCAGCTACCTGATGGTTTCTGATACAGATAATTATGACGAAGAATGGACTGCATATATCATGAAGGATATGTCAGCTCCTGAAGACAAAGAGGCTGTCTATGAGTTCCTTGAAGATGGTGAGGAACTGGAAGCAGTAGGCAGGATCTTTGAAGAACTCCTTTATGGAGACGAAGAATAATTTTGATTTTAATTGTGCAGCACCGGCGAACAGGACTGCGCGCATATATAAATAGATTACAGACCGGGCAGGGTTTATTCGCTGCGTGGTTTGTGATTTTTGTGTAGGAGGAAATTTTGGCAAAAGAAAAGAAAAAGAATTCGGGCAGGGCTGCCAATAAGGCAACTGCCCGTAAGAAGACGTCCAAACTCAGGATCATCCCGCTTGGAGGTCTTGAGCAGATTGGAATGAATATGACCGCGATTGAATATGGAGACTCAATTATCGTAGTTGACTGCGGCATGGCCTTTGCTGACGACACACTGCTCGGCATCGACCTGATTATTCCGGACATTACATACTTAAAGCAGAATAAGAACAAAGTTAAAGGATTTTTCATTACTCACGGACATGAAGACCATATCGGTGCAGTTCCGTACATTATCAAAGAAGTAAACGCGCCTATTTACGGCACCAAGCTGTCTATAGCGCTGATCAAGAGGAAAGTAGCCGAACACAAGCTCACAGACATTGCTAACCTCAATGTGGTAGATTATGGCCAGCCTATACAGGCAGGGCAGTTCAGCATTGAATTTGTCAGGACCAATCACAGCATCTCTGATGCTGCTGCTCTGGCAATCACTTCACCGGCAGGCACTATAGTGCATACAGGCGATTTCAAGGTTGACTATACGCCTGTGTACGGCGATGCCATAGATCTCTGGAGATTCGCTGACCTGGGCAAGCAGGGTGTACTGGCAGTTCTGTGTGATTCCACTAACGCCATGAGACCTGGCTATACCATGTCGGAGACCACGGTTGGCAGCACCTTCGATGCCCTGTTTGCTGAATACAACAAGCAGAGGATCATCATTGCCACATTCGCGTCAAATGTTGACAGGGTACAGCAGGTCATCAACTCAGCATACAAATACAAACGCAAGGTAATCCTCGAGGGCCGCTCAATGGTGAATGTAATTGAGGCGGCGACAGAACTGGGCTATATCAAAATGCCTAAGAACACGCTGATCTCGATTGATGAGATGAAGAACTACCCTGACAACAAGATAGTTATCATCACTACCGGCAGCCAGGGAGAGGATATGGCGGCGCTTTCCAGGATGGCAGCCAAGAACCACAAGAAGGTGGACATAAAGTCCGGCGATATAATTATTTTCTCTTCAAACCCGATTCCAGGCAATGAAAAGGCTGTCTCGAACGTACAGAACGAGCTGGCTCAGATGGGTGCGGAGGTTATCTTTGAGCAGACACACGTTTCCGGACATGCCTGCCAGGAGGAGATCAAGATGCTGTATGCGCTGCTTAAGCCTAAGTTCATCATTCCTTTCCATGGAGAATACAGACACCGTCAGGCCAATGCAGAGCTGGCATATGATATGGGCTACAATTCCAAGAACGTTATCATGATGGAAACCGGCGACGTGCTGGAGATTGGCGGCAGGAAAGCAGAAATCGTTGACCACGTGCAGGCAGGTGGTATTTATGTGGACAATTCAGGTGTCGCTGACGTAGGCCGCACGATCGTTCAGGACAGAAGAGACCTGTCCGAGAGAGGCGTGCTGATCGTCACAGTATGCATTAATGCGTCCACCAGGCTCATAGTTTCAGGACCGGAAGTATTCACCAGAGGATGGGTCTACGAGGGCGACGTGGAAATACTTATTGAAGAAATCAGGGAAATAATATATAATTCCTTGGATAACTACTTAATGTACAATCATTACAACAGAGGCAAGGCAAAGATGATCATAGCCGACGCGGTACGCAAGTACACTAAGGTGCGGGGCAACAAGGGCCCTATGATCTTGCCGTTTATTCTGGAAATAGAATAAAAGCCGCAGGGAGTAATAATGGATAATAATAACAACAGATCGACCCGAAGAAGCCAGTCCATGAGAAGCGGCCAGAGCGGCAGCGCAGGCAGAACTGATAAGAGAAGCCAGGGTATGCGCTCACAGAATCTCCAGGCTAAGAGAGAGGCTGAAGCAGAGCTTAAGGCAGCTGCTTCCAAGCCGACTCTGGATGAGGTTGTCCAGCAGGAAGAGAACGCTCTGGAGGCCAGCCTGGCGAAAGCCGTTCAGGAGCAGACCTCACAGCCTGAAGAGCCTGTAATGGAGGATACTGTTTTCATCAAGGAATCAGCCCTCAGGGATGCAGGGTACAATCTGGACGACATTGATTTCGGAACTGCAGCAGAGGCCGAAGATATACAGGAAGCCGCTGAGGGAGCTGAAGCTGGTCTGACACAGGCCGTCAGCAGGGAAGAGCTTAGGAAAGCCCGCCGCGGCAGCAGGCCTGAGCCTGAACCGGAGCCGGTCAAAAAGGGCAAGAAGAAAAAGAAACAGAAAGAAATCCTGACACCGAAGCAGAGAGCGATCAGATGGATCATCGGTATTATTGTATTCCTGATCGTTGCAGGCATCTGCGCTATCGGATTCTTCACGACATACAATATCTTCTATGATATGCCGCTGCATCCGGAGAGCACTGAAGTTTATGAGCTCACCATTACAGACGATATGTCAGTAGATCAGGTATTCAATATCCTGGTCGACAAGGATCTCATAGCGAATGACTCCTTCGTTTTCAAGATCAGGTGCAAGCTTTTCGATCTCAAGACTGTTGCAGGCAAATACAAAGTCAGTCCGTCTTACAATACGGAGAAGATCATAAACATCATTTCGGGATATGATTACTCCGATGGAACGATGGAAGACGAGTAGCAAGTGAATAAGCGGGCCGCGGGTTGTCCTGCGGCCTTTTTATTGAAATGATAGTTAACGAACGCATTACAACATATATCCATTCGCTGGAGTCCGACAATCCGGAATATCTGGAGAAGCTCAGGGCCACGGCAGAGAAAACAGGAGTCCCCATCATCCGCAGGGAGATGGAGAGTTTCCTGAGAGTGCTGCTGGAGATAAAGAAGCCTAAGCACATTCTGGAGATCGGGACGGGCACAGCCTTTTCTGCCATCTTTATGGCCAGCTGCAGCAAGGCGCATATAACCACCATAGAGAAGAGCCCCAAGAGGCTTAAACTGGCTGGAAGTAATATCCTGAAGAACGGCCTGGCTGACCGTATCACGCTCATTGAAGGAGATGCAGGCAGCGCTATGCCGTTCCTGGCAGGACCTTATGAGTTTGTATTCATGGATGCTGCGAAGGGCCAGTACATTTCCTTCCTGCCGGAGATAATCCGTCTCATGCCAAAGGGAGGCCTGCTGCTCTCGGACAATGTGCTGCAGGACGGCGACCTGATCGAATCCAGATACATTACCGCCAGGAGGCAGAGGACCATTCACGAGAGGATGAGGGAGTATATCTGGGAAGTCAAGCACAATCCGGCGCTGGATACGACGGTAATAACCATTGGCGACGGAGTCACACTCAGCATAAAGAAATAATTATCGGAGATTAAAATGAACGTATCAAAGAAACCTGAACTGTTAATGCCGGCCGGATCGCTTCCGGTACTCAAAGTGGCTGTTATATATGGAGCTGACGCGGTTTACATCGGCGGAGAAGCATTCTCCCTCAGGGCCAACGCGCACAACTTCAGCCTGCCTGAGATGAAGGAGGGCATTGAATTCGCGCATGCGCACGGCGTTAAGGTATATGTTACCGCCAATATTCTTGCGCATAATGAGGACCTGGAGAGCGCCAGGGCTTATTTCAATGACCTGAAAGGAATTGGCGTGGACGCTCTGATCATTTCCGATCCGGGCATTTTCGAACTGGCGAAGGAAATTCTGCCTGAGGTTGATATCCATATCAGCACACAGGCAAATAATACTAATTACGGAACATATAAATTCTGGCATGCATTGGGAGCCAAGAGGGTGGTCAGCGCCAGGGAGCTTTCACTGGCGGAGATCGCTCAGCTCAGGAAAGAAATACCTGAAGATATGGAGATTGAGACCTTCGTTCATGGCGCGATGTGCATTTCATATTCCGGCAGGTGCCTGCTCAGCGCGTATATGACAGGCAGGTCAGCCAACATGGGCGACTGCACGCATCCGTGCAGATGGAAATACAGCCTGATGGAGGAGACCAGACCGGGAGAGTATTTCCCTGTTGAGGAGAATGACAGGGGTACATATATCTTCAATTCCAAGGACCTTTGCATGATAGAGCATCTGCCTGAGATGATCGAGGCGGGCATTGATTCGCTGAAGGTCGAAGGCCGAATGAAGAGCGCACTCTATGTTGCCAGCGTAGGCAGGACTTACAGGATGGCTATTGACGATTACTTCCAGTCGCCGGAGCTGTACAGGAGCCGCGTGGATTTCTACAAGCAGGAAATTTCCAAGTGCACATTCAGGGAATATACTACCGGATTTTTCTTCGGCAAGCCTAATGACTCCGCGCAGATATATACAGACAATACCTATAATAAAGAATGGGTATATCTGGGCATGGCCACGACTGACAAGAAGACATTCGAAGGCAGGGAATATGTGGGCCTCGAGCAGAAGAACAAATTCAGCGTCGGTGACATAGTAGAAGTAATGAAGCCGGGCGGAGAGAATCTGGAGCTGAAGGCTCTGGATATGAGGGATGATGAAGGCGCGCGCATTGAGAGCTGTCCGCATCCGAAGCAGCACTTCTATGTGGATCTGGGACAGGATCTGGATGAATATGACATTATCAGAACACATGCCCTGAATCCTTGATTTCGGCGGATAAAATGATATTATATTAATATCATCAGCATTGGAGTTTGTAACATGAGTCAGGAAAAAGTAAACAGATATAAAGAAGAAAAGAAAAACAGGAAATCTATTTTAAGAAGAGAGAAGACCAAGAGGATCATCATTACTGTTGTGGCCCTCGCTCTTGTTGTAGCACTGATACTGTTTATTGTTTTTTCCATTATTAATAGAGTCGTTTGATCATGAATAGCAGACCAAGCGTTATCAGAATAATCGTCAGCGTATTACTGCCGATAATAGTTATGTACGCTGTCAGCTTGCTGTTCTATCTGGGAGCAATGGCAGTTTACTCCACATTTTTCGCTGGCGGAACAGAGCCGATGGATGCATTCATGTACAGGAATAACAGCCTGATCAGCATTGCTGCGCTGATTGCCAGTGCTGTTATTTTTTCTGTTCTGTTCAAAAAGGAACACGCGCCATACTCCAACGAGATATTTAAGAAACCATATTATTTCATTCCGGTGATCCTCATTAGCTGCCTGGCGTCTCACGGACTCAGCATTCTGGTATCGCTGATCAATATAGATGGTATAATAGGCAATTATGAATCCACGTCAGAGGATCTGTTCTCGGGCGGAATTATCATTATTATAATAAGGGTAGTCATACTTTCGGCCATTACAGAGGAATTGGTTTTCAGGGGACTGGTATTTAACCGCCTGAATAAATACATTGGATTCTGGCCGTCTGCGCTCATTGCATCGGCACTTTTTGGCATTTATCACCTGAATCTGGCGCAGGGCGTTTATGCCTTCCTGTTCGGAATCGTGCTCTGTCTGGTATATGACCGGTTCAGGAACCTTTTGGCACCTATAGTGCTGCATGCATCTGCCAACCTACTATCTGTTGTGATTGAGCTGGTCAAGCTGAATTATTCTTCCATATTAATATATGTACTGGTAATGATCGGAAGCCTGGCAGGGGTGTTCCTGATATACTTCTTTATAATAAGAAGGAGGCCCGGAAGGGCATAAGGGCAGTTGTATATGATGCCCAAAATATGCACAAAAACGGCATAAAAATTTCTTACAATTTTTCTAAAATTTTTCTTGCATTTTAAAAATCCCTCGTATATAATAGCAGACGCTGTGACATGATAGCTATGAAACGTGAGGTTGCTGCGGGCCGAAAGGCTGTGCAGGTCATTCCGCGGAGCGAATGTCAAGTTGTAAAAAACTGGCGACAAGTCACTGTATACAATCAACTGTCCGCCATGTGAGGCGGAAACGACGTGAGAGGTGCGCGTTTTCTGGAAATTGGCCTCAGAGCCAATTTATTTTAAGGAAAAAGCGTGACACACACGGGAGAGTGTACAGTCACCACTTGTTGTACGGACCAAAAAGTACAAATAGGAGGCGACTTTTTTAATGGCAAATCAAGTAATGAGAATTACACTTAAGGCTTATGATCACAAACTTATTGATCAGTCAGCCCAGAAAATCATCGAGACTGTAAAGAAGACAGGTGCCCAGGTGAGCGGCCCGGTTCCTCTTCCTACTAAAAAGGAAGTTATTACCATCTTAAGAGCTGTTCACAAATATAAGGACTCCCGCGAGCAGTTTGAGCAGAAGACCCACAAGAGGCTCATCGATGTAATTGCACCGACACAGAAGACAATGGAAGCGCTGCAGAAGCTCGACGTTCCAGCCGGTGTATATGTAAACCTTAAAATGAAAGAGCAGTAAGACAGCAACTGTTCTAGTATGAACGTTAATGACGGATCACATTACGGTTAACGTTCCGCTGTAGTTTAACAGGAGGATAATATTAATGAAGAAAGCGATTTTAGCACAAAAGATCGGTATGACTCAGATCTTCAATGAAGACGGCGTTCTCACACCGGTCACAGTTCTCCAGGCAGGCCCATGTGTAGTTACACAGGTTAAGACAATGGAGAAGGACGGCTACGAAGCAGTCCAGGTTGGTTTTATGGACAAGAGAGAAACATTAGTTAACTCTCCGGACAGAGGCAAATTCGATAAGGCTGAGATTCCTTATAAGAGATTCGTTAGAGAATTCAGATTAGACAACGCTTCTGAGTATTCAGTTAAAGATGAGATCAAGGCAGAGATTTTTGAAGCTGGTGACAAGATTGATGTCAGTGCAATTTCAAAAGGTAAAGGCTACCAGGGTGCCATCAAGAGATTCGGTCAGCACAGAGGACCTATGAAGCACGGTTCCAAGTATCACCGTCATGCAGGTTCCAACGGCTCAGCATCCGATCCGAGCAGAGTTTTCAAGGGAAAACATATGCCTGGCCATATGGGAGCAAAGAGAGTTACCGTCCAAAACCTTGAAGTAGTAAGAGTTGATGCTGAAGATAACCTGATCCTGGTCAAGGGCGCAGTTCCGGGACCAAGAAAAGCTTTAGTAGAGATTCGCAACGCAGTTAAAGCTCAGTAGGATTTGGAAAGGAGGAAATTCAGATGTCAAAAGTATCTGTTTATAATATGGAAGGCGCTAAGGTCGGCGAAGTTGAATTAAACGACGAGATCTTCGGTGTTGAGATCAAAGAGCATCTCGTACATCAGGCAGTTGTTGCTCAGCTGGCTAACAAGCGTCAGGGCACACAGAGTGCCAAGACCCGCAGCGAAGTTTCCGGCGGCGGCAGAAAGCCTTGGAGACAGAAGGGAACAGGACATGCACGTCAGGGTTCCATCAGGGCTGCACAGTGGACAGGCGGCGGCGTAATCTTCGCTCCGAAGCCACGTGATTATGAAATCAGACTTAACAAGAAAGAGAAGAGAGCCGCTCTTAAAGGCGCTTTAACTTCAAGAGTTAACGAAGAGAAGTTCTACGTTATCGACGAACTGAAGTGCGAAGAAGTAAGAACCAAGACAATGGTTAACCTTCTTAAGGCTCTGGACGTTAAGAAAGCTTTAGTAGTACTTAACGAGAATGATGAGAATGTTTTCTTATCAACAAGAAACATTCCGGACGTAAAGACAGCTCTTACCAATACAATTAATGTATTCGATATTCTGAAGTATGACACAATTGTTATTGACAAGGCAGCATTAAAGACAATCGAGGAGGTGTACGCATAATGGCAGATCTTAAATATTATGATGTAATCCTTAAACCGGTTATTTCTGAGAAGAGTATGAATCAGATGGCTGACAAGAAATATACATTCCTGGTTCATGTGGATGCTACCAAGATCCAGATCAGAGAAGCTGTTGAGAAGATGTTCGCAGGCACAAAGGTTGAAAGCGTCAACACTATGAACCGTCATCCAAAGGTAAGAAGACGTGGCAGAATCGTTGGCAAGGCTCCTGAAAGCAAGAAGGCAGTTGTTAAGCTGACAGCTGACAGCAAGGACATCGAGATTTTCGAGGGACTGTAAGAGGCCCGATTATACGCAGAAAAGCGTGATGACAAACGTAATTTGAAAGGAGACAGAAATGGGCATTAAAACATTTAACCCATATACACCTTCTAGAAGGCAGATGACTGCCCTTGACAAGAAAGAGATCACCAAGAACACACCTGAAAGATCACTCCTCGAGGTTAACAAGAAGAGCTCAGGCAGAAACAATCAGGGCAAGATCACCGTCAGACATCATGGCGGCGGCACTAGAAGACAATACAGAATCATTGATTTCAAGAGAAGAAAAGATGGAGTTCCTGCAGTAGTAGCAGGTATCGAATACGATCCGAACAGAACAGCCAACATCGCACTGCTCAAATACGCTGACGGCGAGAAGGCATACATCATCGCTCCATTAGGTCTGACAGACGGCATGACAGTCATGAACGGACCTACAGCAGAAGTAAGAGTAGGCAACTGCCTCCCACTGGAGAATATTCCAATCGGTACAGAGATCCACAACATCGAGCTGTACCCGGGCAAAGGCGGACAGTTAGTAAGAAGCGCAGGCAACTCTGCACAGCTGATTGCTAAAGAAGGCAAGTACGCAACCTTAAGACTTCCTTCAGGCGAAATGAGACTCGTTCCTCTGGGATGCAGAGCAACAATCGGTCAGGTAGGAAACGTTGAGCATGACCTGGTAAATATTGGTAAAGCAGGACGTACCAGAAACATGGGCATCAGACCTACAGTACGTGGTTCCGTAATGAACCCTAACGACCATCCACATGGTGGTGGTGAAGGCAAGACTGGTATCGGCCGTCCGGGTCCAAGCACACCTTGGGGCAAGCCGGCACTGGGCTTAAAGACCAGAAAGAAAAACAAGCAGTCTAACAAACTCATCATCCGTCGTAGAGATGGACGTAACATGAAGTAAGGAGGAACCAATGGCAAGATCACTTAAAAAAGGCCCATTCGCAGACGAAAGTCTCATGAAGAAAATAGAGGCACTGAATGAAAAAGATGACAAGCAGGTAGTTAAGACCTGGTCACGCCGTTCCACAATCTTCCCGATTATGGTAGGCCACACTATTGCAGTTCATGACGGCAGAAGACATGTTCCTGTATATGTTACAGAAGATATGGTTGGCCACAAGCTCGGCGAGTTCGTAGCAACCAGAACTTACAGAGGACATGGTAAGGACGAGAAGAAATCAAGATAAGCATATTTCGAAAGGAGGTTTAATCCATGGCAAAAGGACACAGATCACAGATTAAAAGAGAAAGAAATGCAAATAAGGATAACAGACCTAGTGCAAAACTCTCACTTGCCAGAATTTCCGTACAGAAAGCATGCTTCGTGCTTGATGGAATCAGAGGCAAAAACGTTGATGAGGCACTTGGAATCCTTGCATACAGCCCTAGATACGGCGCAACTATTATTGAGAAGCTGCTCAAGTCAGCAATCGCTAACGCACAGAACAATAATGGTATGAATCCGGATGACCTTTATATCGCAGAATGCTACGCAGACAAAGGTCCGACAATGAAGAGAATTAGACCGAGAGCACAGGGTAGAGCTTACAGGATCGAGCATCGCTTAAGCAATATTACTATCGTGCTTGACGAAAGATAGGAGGGAGTATGGGACAAAAAGTTAATCCTCATGGTTTGAGAGTAGGAGTTATCAAGAACTGGGATTCAATGTGGTACGCAGAAGAAGATTTCGCAGACAACCTGGTTGAAGATTACCAGATCAGAAAATTCCTTAAGAATAAGTTATACAATGCCGGCATCTCAAAGATTGAGATCGAGAGAGCATCAAACAAGAATATCAAAGTTAAGGTTTTCGCAGCTAAGCCGGGCGTAGTTATCGGTAAGGGCGGAAACGAGATCGAGAAAGTTAAGGCTCAGGTTAAGAAATTAATCGGCAAGGACGTTGCACTGGATATCGTAGAAGTTAAGAGATCTGATAAAGACGCTCAGCTCGTAGCAGAGAACATCGCTCAGCAGCTCGAGAACCGTGTTTCATTCAGACGAGCTATGAAGTCAGCAATGTCAAGAAGCCTTAAGGCAGGCGCTCTGGGTATCAAGACCAGCGCATCAGGCCGCCTGGGCGGCGCAGATATGGCACGTACAGAGTTCTACTCAGATGGTACTATTCCACTGCAGACACTCCGTGCTGATATCGACTATGGATTTGCAGAAGCAGACACAACCTATGGTAAAGTAGGCGTTAAAGTTTGGATTTACAAAGGTGAAGTGCTTCCAACAAAAGAACGTAAGGAAGGGAGCGATAAATAATCATGTTAATGCCAAAGAGATCAAAACATCGTAAACAGTTCCGTGGTTCTATGAGAGGCAAGGCCTTAAGAGGCAACACCATCGCATACGGCGAGTTCGGTATCGTTGCTACAGAACCGGGATGGATTACATCAAATCAGATCGAAGCAGCCCGTGTCGCTATGACCAGATACGTAAAACGTGGCGGCCGTGTATGGATTAAGATCTTCCCTGACAAGCCTGTTACAGCAAAACCTGCTGAAACACGTATGGGTTCCGGTAAAGGTACTCTTGAGTACTGGGTTGCAGTTGTTAAACCGGGCAGAGTAATGTTCGAAATCGCTGGTGTACCTGAAAACACAGCAAAGGAAGCACTGCGTCTTGCAACACATAAATTACCTATCAAGTGCAAGATAGCTTCCAAGGCAGATCTGGAAGGCGGTGAATCAAGTGAAAACTAAGAAATATTTAGAAGATTTAAAAACTAAATCAGTTGCAGAGTTAAATAACGAACTTACCGCAGCTAAGAAGGAGCTTTTCAACTTGAGGTTCCAGAACGCAACAAACCAGCTGGAGAATACCGGCAGAATCAAAGAAGTTAGACGCAATATTGCAAGGATTCAGACAGTCATCACTCAGAAGACTAACGCTGCCGAGTAATTTGAAGGAAGGAGGATATTGTTGTGGAAAGAAATTTAAGAAAAACCCGCGTGGGTAAAGTTGTAAGCGATAAGATGGACAAGACCATCGTTGTTGCAGTAGTAGACAATGTTAAGCATCCTTTATATAAGAAAATCGTTAAGAGAACCTACAAATTAAAGGCACATGACGAGAATAACGAATGCAATACAGGCGATACCGTTAAAGTAATGGAAACAAGACCTCTCTCCAAGGATAAGAGATGGCGTCTGGTTGAAATTATCGAGAAGGCTAAATAGTAGAAAGGAGAACAGTTATGATACAACAGGAAAGTAGACTTAGAGTTGCTGACAACACTGGCGCTAAAGAGATACTTTGCATAAGAGTTCTTGGTGGTTCTACTAGAAAGTATGCCAACATTGGCGACATCATCGTTGCTACAGTTAAAGATGCCACCCCTGGCGGCGTAGTTAAGAAGGGCGATGTTGTTAAGGCCGTAGTAGTCCGCACCAAGAAGGGTGCACGTCGTAAAGACGGATCTTACATTAAGTTTGACGAGAATGCTGCCGTAATCATCAAAGAAGATAAGACTCCTCAGGGAACACGTATCTTCGGGCCGGTAGCCAGAGAGCTGAGAGAGAAACAGTTCATGAAGATCGTTTCTTTAGCTCCTGAAGTACTGTAGGAGGTGCGATAATGGCAACATTAAAGATTAAGAAGGGCGATACAGTTAAGGTTATCGCTGGAAGAGACAAAGATAAAGAAGGAAAGGTTCTCTCTGTAAACGTTAAGGCCGGCACACTCATTGTTGAAGGCGTAAACATGATCAAGAAGCATTCCAAACCTAACAAGGACAACCAGGAAGGCGGAATCATTACAGTAGAAGGCCCAATCCATATTTCTAACGTAATGTACGTTCATAAGGGACAGCCTACCAGAATCGGCTTCCACGTTGACGAAAACGGCAAGAAAGTACGTTATGCGAAATCAACAAAAGAAGCAATCGATTAATTGAGGAAGGAGGCTGAGTAAGTTGAATAGACTTAAAGAAATGTACGATTCAGAAATAGTTCCGGCTATGATGAAGAAATTCGAATACAAAAACATTATGGAAGTACCAAAGATCGCTAAGGTCGTAGTCAACATGGGTGTTGGCGAAGCTAAAGAGAATGCTAAGGCACTCGAAGCAGCTGTTAACGACATGCAGATCATCACTGGTCAGAAAGCTGTTACAACAAAGGCTAAAAAGTCAGTTGCTAACTTCAAGGTTCGTGAAGGCATGCAGATCGGATGCAAGACAACCTTAAGAGGCGACAAGATGTATAACTTCCTTGACAGACTCATCAACCTGGCACTGCCGCGTGTACGTGACTTCAGAGGAGTAAACGCAAACGCATTTGACGGCAGAGGCAACTACGCACTTGGCATCAAAGAACAGTTGATTTTCCCGGAGATCGAGTTTGATAAGATCGACAAGGTAAGAGGCATGGATATCATTATCGTTACCACTGCCAAGACCGATGAAGAAGCCCGTGAATTATTGAGAATGTTCAATATGCCGTTTGAGAAATAAAGGAGGATTTACAATGGCTAAAACAGCTATGAAAGTAAAACAGCAGCGCAAAGCAAAGTTCTCTACACAGGAATACAACAGATGTAGAATTTGCGGACGTCCACATGCTTACCTCAGAAAATATGGCATCTGCAGAATTTGCTTCCGCGAATTAGCATACAAGGGAGAAATTCCTGGAGTAAAGAAAGCTTCATGGTAAGATTTTAGAAGGAGGAAAATACTATGACAATGAGCGATCCAATTGCTGATATGCTTACAAGAATCCGTAACGCAAATACAGCTAAACATGACTCCGTAGATGTTCCGTCATCTAAAATGAAGCTTGCGATTGCAAAAATATTATTAGATGAAGGATATATTGCAGCATACAACATCGTAAAGGACAAAAATGGCTTTGATGTAATCCGTATCGATCTTAAGTATGGCAAAGACAAGAACGAGAAGATCCTGACAGGTCTTAAGAGAATCTCCAAACCGGGTCTTCGTGTTTACGCCAGCAAAGAAGAACTCCCAAGAGTTCTGGGCGGACTGGGTGTTGCGATTATCTCAACTAATAACGGAGTTATCACAGACAAAGAAGCTAGAAAGCTTAACGTAGGCGGCGAAGTATTAGCATACGTGTGGTAAACAGTGAGGGCAAATGCGGGAGCAAAGCGAAGCATTTGCGTTAACACTAACAAAATTATAATAAGCCGATGTAAATGCTTGTGACACCACCACAAAGCAGATCGGTAAATAGTAAAGGAGGACACGGCATGTCACGAGTTGGAAGAATGCCTATCGCTGTACCTGCAGGCGTAACTGTAGATATAGCAGAAAATAATAAAGTGACTGTAAAAGGACCTAAGGGAGAACTCACCAGAGTACTTCCGGCCGAGATGGAAATTAAGTTAGAGGGAGCTGAGCTTGTTGTATCCAGACCAAATGACTTAAAGAAGAACAAGTCACTGCACGGATTAACAAGAGCCCTGCTGCACAACATGGTTGTTGGCGTAACAGATGGCTTCCAGAAGACACTTATCATCACCGGTGTTGGTTACAAAGCTGCAATGCAGGGTAAGACACTGAACCTGGCACTTGGTTATTCACACCCTATCAATGTTGAGACACCTGAAGGACTTGAAATCGAAGTTCCTGATGCAACAAAGATCATCATTAAGGGCATCAACAAGGAAAAGGTTGGTCAGCTCGCAGCTGAGATCAGAGGTTTCAGACCACCTGAGCCATACAAGGGCAAAGGTATCAAATACGAAAATGAGCACATTATTCGTAAAGTTGGCAAGACTGGTAAATAAAAAAGGAGTGTAAGAAGATGATTAGTAAAAAGTCAAGAGCGCAGGTTCGCGAAAAGAAACACATGAGATTACGCAATCGCTTCGCAGGCACAGCTGAAAGACCACGTCTTGCAGTGTTCAGAAGCAATATGCATATGTACGCTCAGATCATTGATGACGATACCCATACAACTTTAGTATCAGCTTCAACAGTTCAGAAAGAAGTTAAGGCTGAATTAGAGAAGACAAACGATGTAGCAGCAGCTGCATACCTGGGCAAAGTTATCGCTGAGAGAGCTAAAGAAAAAGGTATCACTGAAGTAGTTTTTGACAGAGGCGGATATATTTACCATGGTAAAGTTAAAGCCTTAGCTGAAGCAGCAAGAGAAGCTGGCTTAGAATTCTAGAAGGAGGATACGCAAATGAGAAAAGATGAACTCCACGCAAATGGTGAAGCACCTGAATTCGAAGAGAAGGTCGTAACTATCAAGCGTGTAACAAAGGTTGTTAAGGGCGGTCGTAACTTCAGATTCTCAGCACTTGTTGTTGTAGGAAATGGCAAAGGCCGTGTAGGCGTAGGCCTGGGCAAAGCCATTGAAATTCCTGAAGCAATCCGCAAAGGCAAAGAAGATGCCATGAAGAGACTTATCAATGTCCCTGTTGATGCTGCTAACAGCATCCCGCACGATGTACTCGGCGGATATGGCGGAGCATCTGTATTATTAAAGAGAGCTCCTGAAGGTACTGGTGTTATCGCTGGTGGCCCGGCACGTAACGTACTCGAGCTTGCAGGCGTTAAGAACATCCGTACCAAATCCTTAGGATCCAACAATAAGCAGAACGTTGTTCTCGCAACTATCGAAGGTCTTAAGCAGCTTAAGACACCTGAGGAAGTAGCACGCCTTCGTGGCAAATCAGTAGAAGAAGTTACAGCATAATAGGAGGAAAATAAAATGGCAGAGAAAACTCTTAAAGTAACATTAGTCAAATCTCCTATCAGTGCTATTCCAAAGCACAGAGCAACTGTTGAGGCACTTGGTCTTCACAAACTTCATCAGACCAAGACACTGCCTGACAACGAAGCTGTTCGCGGAATGATTTGGCATGTAAGACATTTAGTAAAAGTTGAGGAAGCTTAAGGAGGAGTCAAAAATGAATTTATCTAATTTACGTCCTGCTGAAGGGTCCAGGCACAATGACAACTTCCGTCGTGGCCGCGGCCATGGTTCAGGAAATGGCAAGACAGCAGGTAAAGGACATAAAGGTCAGAAGGCACGTTCTGGAGCACCGAGAATCGGATTCGAAGGCGGCCAGATGCCATTATTCAGAAGACTCCCTAAGAGAGGCTTCACAAACGTCAATACCAAGGAATACGCTTATGTTAACGTATCAACTTTGGACAAATTAGAAGATGGTGCAGTTGTTACAGCAGAAAGCCTGCTTGAGTGCGGAATAATCAGCGCTGTTAAAGACGGAGTAAAGGTACTCGGCAACGGCAACCTCACAAAGAAACTCAATGTAAAGGCTACAGCATTCAGCGAGTCTGCAAAGGCTAAGATTGAAGCTGCAGGAGGCACCTGCGAGGTAGAATAATGTTCAAAACAATTATTAATGCATTCAAAATTAAAGAGATCCGTACGAGATTAATTTATACGATTGTTGTGCTTATAATTGTCAGAATTGGATGTCAGCTTCCTGTTCCGGGTACAGATCCGACAGTTATCGCCGAAGTACTTGGCAAGCTGAGCGCAGAAGGTTTTGGATTCTTTAATGCATTGACCGGTTCATCATTCACGAGCATGTCAATATTTGCTCTGAATATCACCGTATACATTACAGCGTCCATTATCATGCAGCTGCTCACAATAGCTATTCCTAAACTGGAAGAGCTGCAGAAAGACGGAGAAGACGGACGTCAGAAGATAGCAAACATTACACGTTACCTGACCTTGGCACTGGCTCTTATCGAAAGTACTGCAATGAGCATCGGTTTCGGTAATCAGGGTATCTACGGACCAAAGACAGGCAGCATGTACACATGGACTGTTATCTGCAGTATTTTAGTACTCACTGCAGGCGCTATGCTTGTAATGTGGATGGGTGAGCAGATCACCGACAAAGGAGTTGGAAACGGTATTTCCCTGATCCTGCTGATCAACATTGTTTCAACAATGCCGGCAGATTTCTCAAATCTGTACGATCAGTTCGTAAAGGGTGCACCAAACGTTGGTATGGCTTTCGTAAGCGCGATCATCATCATTGCACTGGTAATCTTCGTCATCACCTTCATCGTTTACCTGAACGATGGCGAGCGCAGGATCAATGTGCAGTATTCCAGAAAGATGGTTGCAGGCGGCAGATCATATGGCGGCAGCGCTTCACATATTCCTCTTAAGGTTAATACAGCAGGCGTTATCCCAATTATCTTCGCTTCATCCATTTTCCAGTTCCCTGTGATCATTGCAAACTTTGCAACGAATTACAACCCGGGCACATGGACAAGATTCTTTACATCAACATATTGGTGTAATCCATCTTACCCGATTTATTCACTGGGACTTTTACTTTACATCGCTTTGATCATATTCTTTGCATACTTCTACACACAGATTACTTTCAATCCTACAGAGGTATCAAACAATATCAAGAAGCAGGGCGGATTTGTTCCGGGCATCAGACCGGGCAAGCCGACCGAGGAGTATTTCTCCAGAGTACTGAAATATCTCATCTTTATCGGCGCAGTAGGACTCATCATCGTAGCGATTATTCCTATCATTGTATCAGGAGTATTCAAAGCGTCATTATCCTTCGCCGGCACATCACTGATCATCGTTGTAGGTGTTATCATTGAAACTGCCAAGAAGATCGAGTCCATGATGCTGGTAAGAAATTACACAGGATTTCTGGCTAAAGAGTAAATTAAATCCAACCGGCATGTGCCAATTCGGCACATGTTGGTTGTGTGTTTGATGAAAGGTACGACAATGAAAATAATCATGTTAGGCGCACCTGGTGCAGGCAAGGGCACACAGGCAAAAATGATAGCTGAGAAGTACAGCATTCCACATATCTCAACAGGAGATATTTTCAGAGCCAACATTAAGGAAGGAACCGACCTTGGCAAGAAAGCTAAGGAGTACATGGACAAAGGTCTTCTGGTTCCGGACGAGTTAGTTGTTGATCTGGTAGTCGACAGACTCACATGGGATGACACAAAGAACGGATACGTTCTGGACGGCTTCCCAAGAACCATTCCTCAGGCAGAGGCACTTACCAAGGCTCTCGCAGCCAGAGGAGAAAAAGTTGATTTCGCGATCAACATTGATATTCCGGATGAGAATATCATCGAAAGAATGGGCGGTAGAAGAGCATGTGTAACATGCGGAGCTACATACCATATAGTCAACATTCCACCTAAGAAGGAAGGCGTTTGTGATAAATGCGGTTCCGAGTTGATTCTTAGAGATGACGACAAGCCCGAGACAGTTCGTAAGAGACTGGATGTTTATCACGAGCAGACACAGCCGCTTATTGACTACTACACCAAAGAGGGCGTGCTGAAGGATGTTGACGGAACAGTTGACATGATGGACGTATTTGGAGCAATTGTTCAAATTTTAGGAGAATAGTATGTCAGGAGTAACAATTAAATCCAAAAGAGAAATAGAGCTGATGAGGGATGCAGGCAAGCTGCTTGCGGAAGTTCATAACCGCTTAGGTGAAGAAATCGCTCCGGGCATTTCGACTTTGGATCTTGACAGACTGGGAGAAGAACTAATCAGGAAATCAGGTTCTATTCCTTCATTCCTTAACTACGAGGGATATCCTGCATCGGTGTGTGTATCCATTAATGATGAGGTAGTGCACGGAATCCCAAGAGCAGACAGGATCATCAAGGAAGGCGACATTGTAAGTCTTGATATAGGACTGATCCACAATGGATACCAGTCAGACGCAGCCAGAACCCACGCTGTCGGACAGGTATCAGAGGAAGCTCTGGCACTTATCAAGGTAACAGAGGAAAGCTTCTTCGAAGGCATTAAATATGCTGTCGCAGGAAACCACCTCTTTGATATCTCAAATGCGATCGGTAATTACTGTATCAGCAGGGGATATGGAGTGGTCAGAGATTTGGTAGGCCATGGTATTGGCCGGGAAATGCATGAACCGCCGCAGATCCCGAACTTCCCACAGAAGAGAAAGGGAATCCTGCTGTGCGCGGGAATGACACTGGCAATTGAGCCGATGATAAACATTGGCAGGGCAGATGTGGATTTTTCGGATGATGGCTGGACCGTCACCACAGCTGACGGAACACTTTCAGCACATTATGAGAACACCATTCTGATCACAGAAGGTGAACCGGAAATTCTCTCATTATAGGAGGTAAGAATGTCTAAGGCAGATGTTATTGAAATCGAAGGCAAAGTAGTTGAGAAGCTCCCAAATGCCATGTTCCAGGTTGAACTTGAAAATGGACATGTAGTACTGGCACACATCAGCGGCAAGCTCAGAATGAACTACATCAGGATACTTCCCGGTGATAAAGTTACCTTGGAAATGTCTCCATATGACTTGACCAAGGGCAGGATTATTTGGAGAGACAAATAATTAAAAAGTTTTTCCTTGCAAGGGGAAAGCATTTATGATACTATGGACGACGGACTTTTTTTTGAAAGGAGCAGTTTGACATGAAGGTTAGAGCATCAGTTAAACCGATTTGTGAAAAGTGCAAAGTTATTAAAAGAAAAGGTAAAATCAGAATCATTTGTGAGAACCCTAAACATAAACAGGTTCAGGGTTAATATTCTCAGAATTTTAATGGAGGTAGAATTAAATGGCTCGTATTTCCGGAGTTGATTTACCAAAGGACAAACGTATCGAGATTGGCTTAACTTACATTTACGGCATTGGCAGAACAAGCGCTGGCAAGATACTCGAAGCAGCCGGAGTTAATCCAGATACAAGAGTTAGAGACCTTACCGACGAAGAAGTTAGAAAGATCAGCGTCGTTGTTGAGGAGCACTACACAGTTGAAGGTGAATTAAGAAGAGATGTCGCTATGAACATTAAGCGACTTCAGGAGATTGGATGCTACAGAGGCATCCGTCATCGTAAGGGCCTGCCTGTTCGTGGACAGAATACAAAGAACAATTCCAGAACACGCAAGGGACCTAAGAGAACAGTAGCAAACAAGAAGAAATAATTTTTACCCGTAACGGGAACCCATAAGTGGAGGTTAGTTTAGAAAATGGCAGCAAAAAAAGTTACGAAAAAAGTGACAAAAAAGCGCGTTAAGAAAAACGTTGAACGAGGACAGGCGCATATTCAGTCATCATTTAACAACACCATTGTTACCTTAACTGATACTGAAGGCAACGCTCTTTCATGGGCAAGCGCTGGTGGTCTGGGTTTTAGAGGTTCAAGGAAATCTACACCTTATGCAGCTCAAATGGCAGCTGAAACTGCAACAAAGGCAGCTTTAGTACATGGACTCAAGTATGTTGACGTATTTGTAAAAGGTCCGGGCTCAGGAAGGGAAGCAGCAATCCGTGCATTAGCAGCTAACGGACTTCAGGTAACAAGTATTAGTGACGTGACACCTGTTCCACATAACGGATGTCGTCCGCCAAAACGTAGAAGAGTCTGATTAGGAGGTGCAAGAATAATGGCAGTTAATAGAGTTCCTGTTCTTAAAAGATGCAGATCACTTGGATTAGATCCAATTTATTTAGGAATAGATAAGAAATCAAGAAGAGGCGCTGCTAACGGCAGACGCCAGGGCAAGAAGCTTAGTGAGTACGGCCTTCAGCTGAGAGAAAAGCAGAAAGCTAAATTCATCTACGGCGTTCTGGAGAAACCTTTCCATAACTATTATCTTAAGGCAAAACAGATGAAAGGCCAGACCGGTGAGAACCTGATGGTTCTGCTGGAGAGAAGACTGGACAACATCGTTTTCCGCGCAGGCTTTGCCCGCACCAGGAAAGAGGCTCGTCAGATAGTTGACCACAAGCAGCTTCTTGTAAACGGCAAGAATGTTAACATCCCGTCATATCTTTGCAATGCCGGCGATGTTATCGAAGTTAAAGAAAAATGCAGAGCATCAGCAAGATACGAGCAGATCACGGAAGTTACCGCTGGCAGACTGGTACCAAGCTGGCTGGATGCAGATCTTGAGAACTTCAAGGTAGTTGTTAAAGAATTACCTAACAGAAGCGAAATTGATGTACCGGTTGATGAGATGCTTATCGTCGAGTTGTACTCCAAGTAAGATATCATAAGCTGATTTTATTAAGAAGGAGGGCCCATGTTCGAATTCGAAAAACCAAAGATTGAGGTTGCTGAGATCTCAGAAGATAAGAAATACGGCAGATTCACATTAGAACCTTTGGAAAGAGGTTATGGAACCACTCTCGGAAACTCTTTAAGAAGAATCATGCTCTCATCTTTACCGGGTGCAGCAGTAAGCCAGATAAAGATCGCTGGAGTATTGCATGAATTTACAACAATCCCGGGCGTCAAGGAAGACGTTACTGAGATCGTTATGAATATTAAAGAGCTGGCTATCAGAAATAACAGCCAGACAGATGAGCCTAAGATTGCTTACATCGATTTCGCAGGTGAAGGCGTTGTTACAGCAGCAGACATCCAGGTTGACCAGGATATCGAGATCATCAACAAAGACCTTGTTATCGCAACACTGGACGGCGGCGCTGACAGCAAGCTTTACATGGAATTAATTATTACTAAGGGCAGAGGTTATGTAAGTTCTGAGAAGAACACTTCAGATAATCTTGCAGTAGGTGTTATCCCGATCGACTCTATTTACACACCGGTTGAGCGTGTAAATATCCAGGTTGAAAATACCCGTGTTGGTCAGATCACTGACTATGACAAGCTGACAGTTGAAGTATATACCAACGGAGCACTCGGTCCTGATGAAGCAATCAGCCTGGCGGCTAAGGTACTCAGCGAGCACTTAAGCCTGTTCATCAATCTTTCAGAGAATGCCAGAACTGCAGAAGTTATGGTAGAGAAAGAGCCGGATGGCAAGGAAAAGGTACTCGAGATGAATATTGATGAGCTTGAACTTTCTGTTCGTTCATTCAATTGCCTTAAGAGAGCCGGAATCAATACCGTTGAGGAATTAATTAGTAGAACTCCTGAAGAAATGATGAAAGTCCGTAACCTTGGACGCAAGTCCCTGGACGAAGTACTGGCTAAACTCAAGGAGTTAGGATTAGAGCTTAAGAGCTCAATTGAAGAATAATTAAAGGAGGCATATAGGTTATGGCCGGATATAGAAAACTGTCAAGAACATCTAGTCAGAGAAAGGCTTTGATCCGTAACCAGGTTACTGCTTTATTATACAATGGCAAAATTACAACTACAGAAGCAAAGGCTAAGGAGATCCGCAGAGTAGCTGAGCACCTTATCACCCTTGCTGTTAAGGAAAAAGATAATTTTGAAGAAGTAACTGTTAAAGCTAAAGTTGCCCGTAAGGACAAAGACGGCAAGCGCATCAAAGAAGTTGTTGACGGCAAGAAGGTAACAGTTTTTGACGAAGTTGACAAGAAGATCAAGAAAGATGCTCCATCCCGTCTTCATGCAAGAAGAGAGATGCTGAAGGTGTTCTATCCTGTAAAGAAGGTTCCTGAGAAGGCAGCCGGCAGGAAGAGAAATACTGAAGATGTTGATATGGTTGCACATATGTTCGACAATGTTGCTCCGAAGTATGTTAACCGTAACGGCGGATACACAAGAATCGTAAAGATTGGCCAACGCAAAGGTGATGGCGCAATGGAAGTACTTATCGAGCTTGTTTAATTCTGATTTTATTAATGAGAGCTGTTGCACTGCTGTGTAACAGCTCTTTTATTATACAGCCGAATATTCTCCACGTCGGTTTAGTCGAATATTCAGCTGTATAATAAAAGAGCAGCACAGTAGTAAAACAGCTCGAATTATAAAATCAGAATTAAACTTAGCCCTAAAGAGGGAAAAACAAAGCAAAATGTATAAAAAAAATTGATATAGACACCAAAAAATCAATAACCATACACATTTACTTTTTTATGCGGAGTTGTTTATAATGGTTGAGAATTATACAAAAAGGGGAGACTTAAAAAATGAAAGCTAAAAGATGGGTATATCTGGTAGTCGGAACCATTGCCATGCTGTTCGCAGGCGTTATTTATACATGGTCCGTACTCAAAATGCCTCTCGGCCAGGAATTTGGCTGGAGCAATTCACAGCTTACTGTTAACTTCACACTTACGATGGTATTCTTCTGCGTGGGCGGTATCATCGGCAGTCTGATATCCAAAAAGCTCGGCGTTACGCTGACTGTTATCATCGCGGCGATCCTCGGCGGCGGCGGATTCGTAGTAACTTCTTTCGCACTGTCAGGAACAGCTATTGCAGCACTTTATATTTTCTACGGAATAATTTCAGGCATTGGCATCGGTATTGCGTACAATGTACTGGTTTCCACCATTAATGCATGGTTCCCTGATAAGAAGGGACTGTGCTCAGGCATCCTTATGATGGGATTCGGCGCCAGCACACTTATTATCGGCAATGTTTCCAATTCACTTTTCGGAATTATCGGTTGGAGAACAACCTTCATGATCCTCGGCATCGCTATCGGCGTGATCCTGATCATTGCAGGCCTTATTATCAGGGCTCCTAAGCCTGAAGAAATCCCTGCAGTTCCTCAGAAGCAGGCAGCCAACTCAGCAGCCAGGGATTACACTGTTAAGGAAATGGTCAAGACTTCTGTCTTCTGGCGTGTTTTCATTCTGCTGGTATTCCTTACAGCAGTCGGCAATGTTGTTGCCAGCGTTGCAAAGGATATGACTATCGGTGCAGGCGGCTCTGATTCACTGGCGACCACAATGGTTGGTATGTTCGCAGTCTGCAACGGACTCAGCAGAATCATTATCGGATTCCTCTTCGACAGCCTGGGCAGACGTAAATCCATGATCATAAGCAGCATCCTGGCAATCATCGCTTCCGGATTCTGCATCCTTACACCTATTACACAGTCACTGCCGATCTGTATCGTTGCACTCTGCCTGTCAGGTGCCACACTTGGTACATGCCCGACCGGTACAGCTGTTGCAACCAGAATGTTCTTTGGCGACAAATACTTCCCGACAAACCTCAGCATCTGCTCCTGCAACCTGCTGGTAGCATCCCTGATTGCTACACTGTGCAGTGTCATCGCTGAGAAGACAGGCGGATACCTGATCCCGTTCATCATCCTGATGGCCCTGTCACTGATCGGACTGGTGATCAACTTAACTATCAAAGATGTAAAGAAAGAGAAATAAAAAATGGATCCGCTTTCGGGCGGATCCTTTTTTATCTGAGCTGCCAGAATGCGATCGCGGCGGCAGCTGCCACATTCAGCGAATCAACATCATTCGCCATTGGAATCTTAATTATATAGTCACTCGCAGCAATGGTTTCCGGGAGGAGACCATTGTTTTCATTTCCGAGCAGAATAGCAAGATGTTCTTCTGCCATCAGCAACGGATCGTCTATGGAGACTGTATGGTCAGACAGTGCCATGGAAGCCATTTTATAACCCAATGCTTTCAAGATATCCAGTGATGGGATATAGGTCCATGGAATCTGAAATACGCCGCCCATGCTGACCCTGGCTGCGCGCCGGTATAGCGGGTCTGCGCATCCTTCTGTCAAAAGGACTGCGTCCATTCCCAAAGCAGCTGCAGAGCGGAAGATAGCGCCAACATTCGTTGGGTTTTCAATGTCCTCGAGAACCACAACGCGCCTGCCTGTAAGCACCTGTTCAGGAGCGGGCAGGGGCTTTCTGCGCATTGCGCAGAGCATGCCCTCAGTGAGATGGTAGCCGGTGATTGTGGTAAGTATTTCAACCGGCGCGGTATAGACCGGAGCTCCATTAAGAAGATTCAGGTCATCTTCACTCAGTGCATCAGGGTCTGCCAGGAATGATTCAGGCAGATAGCCCGCATCCAGAGCCCTCTTTATCAGCCTCGGGCTTTCGCAGATGAAAAGGCCTGCCTCAGGCTCGTAATAATGCTTCAGTTGAGATTCCTTCAGATCTTTATAAACTGTCAATACAGGATCATTTATATCTTTGATAAGCATTGCGTCCTCCTGAAAAGAGTATAGCACATGTGTCCGGTCAGGAGGAACAAATAAAAAGCCCTCCCCGAAGGGAGGGCCGTAATCAACTGCGGATCAGAATCTTAAATCAAGATTGTGGATCAGCACATTGCATGCTTTGTTTGAGCCTGAAGCGAGATATTCTTCTTCATCCACACAATCCAGGGCTCCAAACGGACATGCCTTGACGCATGCCGGTCTGAGGCCGGCTTTGACTCTTTCGTTGCATCCGTCGCATTTTACCATCTTGCCGTCTGAGTGTCTGTATCTCGGCGCGCCGAACGGGCAGGCCATTGCGCAGGACTTGCAGCCGATGCAGTTGGTATTGTCGTAGATGGTGAATCCTGTTTCAGGATCCTTGGAAATGCAGCCAACAGGGCATGCAGTGATGCACGGAGCGTCAACGCAGTGCATGCATGCAGCTGAAATGTATGCGCTGTAGTGGCCGTCTGCTGTGGCAAATTCGTCATCGAAAGTCTTTCTGAACGGAATGTCTCCGCATCTTAAATCTATGTCGTTCTGGTCTGTGCATGCCACAACGCAGCATCCACAGGCACAGCACTGGTCCTGATCAAAAGTAAATACCTTTTTCATTATTTCACCTCCTTGCGAATGTTGCAGCGCATTCCCTTGTGTCCCGGATATCCTGAATACGGATCCAGATGGTCTCTGCCTTCGAGCAGGTTGACATTTGCTTCTGTATATCCGTGGAGCATGAGTATCACACCCGGTTTGATCTTAAATGTGCCGTGTACTTTGACGGTGATCTCGCCATGAGGGCTGTAAAGCACCACGTCGTCGCCGTCTTTGAGGCCGAGAGCCTTCATGTCTTCCATGTTGACTTCACACATAGGATGCTTTCTCAGCTGCCTGAGGTATGGTACCTCATGGACCCTGCTGTGAAGTGAGATAGACAATCTGGCGCCGGTGCAGAGGTAATATGGATATCTGCCTTCAGGATCCGGCTCGTCAGCCAGGGAATCGTAGTATACAGGCAGCGGATCGAGGCCGTACTTCTTATCAACCTTGGCAATTGACTCTGAATAGAATTCGAACTTGCCTGTAGGCGTCTTAAATCCGTTTTCCAGCTGTTTTCCCGGAGCAACGGGCCATTTTGCATTCGGAACCTTAAGAGGCATATTATGGCCATTTTTGAGCTCAGAAACGCATGTTCCGCAGCCGTCAAACATCCAATCTATCGAACCCTCATATCCGAGGTCCATTAATTCGTCTTTGAGGCCCAGCGCATGGTAAACATCGTAAATGATATCAACGTCTGATCTGGACTCATACAGAGGCTGGATGACAGGTTCTGTAAACACAGCGTATCCGCCGGCGTAGCATTTGATCTCTGATCTTTCGAAACTGGAGCATGCAGGCAGCACGAGGTCAGCCCACTTGGCCGTATATGTCATGAAGAGATCGGTGAGAACGAAGAAGTCCAGTTTCTCAGCCATTGCCCTGGCCAGATTGTCGCTCTCCGGATACATCTTGACATTCATGCCGTGAGCGTAAATGGCTCTGATCGGATAAGGCTCATCCGTGGTGAGCTGGTGCAGCAGGTCCATTGTCTGGGTCTCATCAAACTTTTCTTCCCATAACGGGAATCTGTCTGCACCCAGGATCCTCTTGCAGTCCGGATTGGTCTTTCTTGGATCCGCGCTTGAACGGAATTCAGCTTCTCTGGTACTGAAGCCTGCGCTCTTGTGAAGGTAAGTGACAGGTACCGGAACCTGTCCGCCGGCCCTGTCAAAATTGCCGGTTAACGCTGAGAGGCAGAGAACAGCCCTGTGAGCGTTAAAGCCGTTAATATGATGAACGAGCGCTGAAGCAGAGTAGTTGCAGGCTGTAGGGCCTTCGCAGGCGTAGAGTCTTGCGAGCTCTTTGATCATGTCTTTTGAAACGCCTGTAATGGCTTCAACCTTGTCCAGGTCATATTCAGCGCAGAGAGCCTTATACTGCGCGAAACCGTGAGTATATTTCTCAACATATTCTTTGTCTTCCCAACCGTTCTTTATGATCTCGTTGGCCATTCCGAGTGCCAGGGCACCATCAGTTCCGGGATTGATCTGAACGAAGATATCTGCGAGGTTCTTTACTGCAGGGGTTTCGCGGATGTCAATAATGATCACCTTGCCGCCCCTTTTCTTTACTCCTTTAACAGAAGCTACGTTCATGTGGTTTGAATAATAACCGTCGTAGTTCCAGCCAAAGAATGTATTGCATTTTCCGAAGTCTGCGCCGCCGCCTGTGCCTGATGTGCACTTGTTGGCAACAACCATTGCGGCAGAGCAGTTGCAGTCATCGGTTCCGAAGTTCGGTGTGCCGAAAACATGTGCCATCCTGTGTAGCCATGGTCTGTACCATTTGCAGTAGCCTGACAGGAACATAACGCTTTCAGGGCCGTACTCGGCTTTGACTTTATTAAGGTTTTCCGCGATCATAGCGATGGCTTCGTCCCAGCTGATAGGCTCGAACTTGCCTTCACCTCTTGCGCCAACGCGCTTAAGAGGGGTTTTGATCCTGTCTTCCCTGTAGACATAATCACGGCCTGACTGGCCTTTTACGCAGATTTTGCCTTTGCTCCAGGGATGGGATTCCATACCTTCAACTTTTATGATCCGGCCGTCCTTTACGTAGCAGTCCACACCGCAATGCATACCGGGACTGCAGATGGAGCACATGGCGTGCTTTACTTCGATTCCTGTGTCTTCTCCAGGAATTTTGGCTTTAATTTTTTTCTCTAAATCAGTCAATTTTTATTCCTCCCAAGAAGTCTATAAAGCTTTGAGGTACGCCTTTGTCACGCATCTGACATGCCGCTTTAACATTAAATGATGTTTCGCCCTCAATAAGTCCCTTTATAAAGTTATTCTTAAATAATCCGTTAATATCAGCGGAACCTGTAATGTTCACGCATTTGATGCTTCCGTCCTGTCCCCTGCAGGCTTTGATGTAGTATTTCTCATCCTCATATTCATACCAGTCGTCATCAGGAGAGCAGAGTCTGATATTGCCATAGGCCAGGAAGTCATAATCCAGGAAATGTGCCAGATTGATGAGGATATTGGCGTCAAATTCCTGATTGCCGCCTGCTGCATTTACTCCTGCGACAGCTCCCTGCTGTTGGGCGTTGGCCCAGACTCCGATATTCATGTTTGTACCGGACTGGCTGTCGATCGATTCGCAGCAGTCGCCTGCGGCATAAATGCCGGGGATGTTCGTCTGCATCTTCTTGTCAACGATAACGCCCCGGTTCATGGCAATGCCGCTGTCCTTAAGGAACCCGGTATTCATGCGGACACCTATGCAGATTGCGATGCAGTCAGCATTAAAGCGGTCACCGCTTTTCATTAAAGCGGTCAGAGAACCGTCATATTCCTGCTCAATATGATCCAGCATTTCGCCGCATGAAACCCTGACGCCTTTTGATTCAAGATATTTCTGGGCTCTTAAGGAAGTCTCCTCAAATGCCGCTGTTATGAACATCCAGTCAGCGCCGTCCACAAGAGTTGTCTCAAGACCGGCCATGACGGTATCTTCAACGACTTTTATGCCTACCCAGGAAGCACCGATGACCAGGCAGGTCCGGGCTTTGTCTGAATCCAGGAGTTCTTTGAGGTACAGGGCATCTGCGTCTGTGCGCATCTTGAAAACTCCCGGCAGGTCAAGCCCCGGTATAGGAGGCATAATGGCCGATGAACCTGTTGTGATAATTATATTGTCATATGCCTTTTCGGTGCCGTCATCGGTAACGATGCACTTTTCGGCACCCTTTACGGCTGTGACTGTTTTGTTGTAGAAATTAGTGTTCAGTTCCTTTTGGATTTCGTCAATTGTTCCGAACGGATACATTGCTTCCAAAGGAATCGAACCTTTAACGAAATAGGTGGTCAGCATAGGGCAGTATGGGCCTTTGGCGGAGTCTGAATATACATCGATGAGAGCCTCACTGTCCTTTTTACGTATTGCTCTGGCCGCGTTGTAGCCTGCGCCACCGAATCCGATAATAGCAATAGTATTCATGTCTTTCCTTTCCGGTTCAGCAGAGGAGATCTGAAACAGCTGCAATGTCCTCAGCCTTTTCTATGTTCCAAAGAGCGTCCAGTGCCTTCTCAATCTTTTCATCCGGCAGGATGCCTTTGGCCTGCAGCCTGAATCTGTCTGAGAGCTCCTCGCGGGACATCATATTGGCAGGATGACCCGGATGGCAGTCCATGGATTCAGTATATGTATGACCGTCTTTAGTAGTAACGGTAAGGGTTCTCATCGGATAGCTGCCCTGCTGGAAGAGCGTGAATCCGTCATATGGTGATTCCTCAGGTGACGGACCGCCTTTAACCTTCAGTGACAGCTCAGCAGCCCTGGCATCTTTCATCTTGTCCTTTGTGTACCAGTAAGCGCCCGGAACAGGATCCAGGAGTCTTCTGGAAAGAACGTAAGGAATAGAGAACTGCGCATGTGTAATGGATTCAAATCCATCCGGTGAAGCCCACATGCGTCTCTTTACAGGCGGGTCGAGTACGATGGATTCAATATCGTCCGGACCGAAACCGTATTTCTTCTGGAGGATATCCAGGAGCTCGAGCGGAGTCTGTACCCACATGTTTGCAGGCCAGTGCTTGAGCAGTGTATCCATGATGAAATATCTCTTGCCCAGGTCTCTGGTGAGCCAGGTAATGTCATATTCTTTCTTGTCTTCCAGCTCAGTTCTGAGAGAAGAGCCGTTCTTAGCTGAATCGCCGCACATTGTGCCCAGATAGCATCTAGGCTCATCCAGAGCGTCGCGGCAGTTGTTAATGCCTGCCTCAACAGACTTGGCGATGATTGCGCCGTCGCGGTTTCTGTAGCCGTGCTCATAATGATAATGGTCTGACATGGTCAGCTGATGGAAATCTGACGGAACAGGGGCGCATTCGCATGCCATGCTGATGGCCTGGTTAGTCTTACGCGCGTCAAAACCATACAGCTTGGCATATGGGATCAGTGAAGCAAAGATCTGCCAGCTGGTAAGTCCCCAGCCGTTTTTCTGGCGTCTTTCCAGATTTGGCTGAACTGACATGGCAATTCGGTGGTAGATTTCATATGCGTCAACGATGGCGGTCAGCATTTCCCGGCCTGATCTGTGTTTTTCCTCAGCAGCTGCCCATGCATCAGGTACAGCGCCTGCTGAAGGATGGCCTGTCCATGAGCAGTCTTCCCAATCGAGAGCGTCAGCCATGACTCCCATGAGGAATCCGGCGTTAACAGCGCTGAGCTTGGTGCCTGTTCCCCAAACGGTTACAGGACCGCCTTCACCGCCGTTAGCCTTAACTGCAGCGTCAAAAGCCTTTTTATGGACTTCAGTGCCTACGGACGCAATGGCCGCGCCGATGCAGTGGACCATGATCCTCTTGGCTCTTTCTACTACTTCTTCAGGAAGGTCTTCAAACTTCAGATTCTCTGAATATTCGCTCAGATCCTGTGTATATGTGGTAGGAGTTAAAAAATCGTTATCAAGATATAATCTGTTGTATCTCATGTCCGGCCTCCTTAGTAAATGTATTTAGGCAGTTCTGCCACGTCATCCAGCTGGTCGTATTTAAGAGCTGTTTCAATAAACTTGTCAGCTGTCTCAGGAGCCAGCACATACTTTGTTTCAAGCTTGAATCTTTCAACAACTTCCTCGCGGGTCAGCATATAGTTAGGATGTCCCGGATGGGTGAAGAGGCTGTCCTCATATTCAGTACCGTCCTTCATGCGGACAATAATATGCTTCTCCGGATGTTTGCCGTCCATAAGGTCTTTCAGCACGTCGAGGCCCTTGACGTCAACGAAGCCGTCTGCCTTGACCTTGTTGAGCAGTTCAATGATCTTAGGATCGTTCATGGTCTCATCACTGTACCATTTAGCGCCAGGCTCTTCATATGTCAGGGCTACAGCTACTGTATACGGGATAGAGAACTGTGCCTGAGTAATTGATTTGTAGCCTGTCTTGGTGTACCAGTTTCTGAAAGCGATGGAAGGCCTGATGATGACTTCTCCAATATCTTCCGCCTTGAAATGGTACTTGGCGAGCAGCCTGTGAGCAATTTCTTCATATGTCTGGACGAACATGTTGCCCGGGTGATGCTTCATCAGCAGGCTGTCCATGAGCATCCAGCGTGTTCCGAGGTCCATTGTAAGGATCTCAGGTTTGTAATATGCGCAGTGGTTGTAATAAACGTATGGAATGTCAAAACCGTCCTCGAGGTTTTCAATGCCGCTCATTACGATTCTGAGAGCGGTAACGCATTCATTTCCGCGCAGGCCGTAAATGAAGTTGAGGGAGTCGGACATTGTGAGCTCATGTACGTTGGCAGGGGTGCTTGCCATTGTGCAGCCGATGCCGTAGAGCTGGTTCATCTTCTCCTCATCGAGGTCCATGAGCTTCATGAGAAGGGTCAGGTTTCCGAAAATGTTATAGCTGGAGATTCCGCTCCTGCCTGCGAGGGAAATGCGCAGATATGCTTCATAGGCTGCGACTGCTGCTGTCAGGACTTCCTTGCCGCTCTTATGGAGTGCTTCGCCCATAATTACTGCGGTAGGAATAACACCTGCTGTCGGATGGCCGGTGATGGCACAGTCTTCCCAGTCCAGGCAGTCAGCCATAGCTGAAGCGGCAAAGAGGGCGGCCTCAGGGCTAACCTTTGCACCATCGCCCCAGAGGGTCGCATCGCCCTCTTTGCCAGGAGAGATCTCTTTCGCAATTTCTATTGCTTTCTGCATTCCTTTAATATCCTTTGCACACAGTGAAACACCGCAGCAATGGATCATAAACATCTTTACACGGTCAACAACCATCGGAGGAATATCTTCATACTTCAGGTTTTTGACCCAGCTTACGATCTGCTTTGTATAGTCTGTATCGTACTTGATCTGTGAAAAAGCCATTTATATCTCCTTTCAGATAGTAAGTAATTTGCCGAGTCCTTCGAGCTTGTCCTTGATGCCTGCCGCTCTGAGGCATCCCCAGAGGGAAGCCTGATGGCTGGTGATAACAGGGATGCCGAAATCTTCTTCGAAGATGCGGCAGAGCTCCATGGTGGACAATCCCATGCAGGAGAGGAAGAATGAATCCGCGCCTGTCATGTCCAGAGCCTTGGCGGCCCTGTACAGGAATGTCGTGTCGGCATGTTTGTATCCGTATGTTTTCATTGGGTTGAATCCGACGCCGGTGATGGATATCACTTCGATGCCGTTATCTTCCATGAATTTCTTTTCAGCTTCATTTGTAGCATCCGGGTAAGGCGTCATTACGACGGTCTTGTTAACACCGAGTGCTTTATATGCGTCCAGAACGCAGGTGGATGTGGTCAGTCCCTTGCATCCGCTGGCCCTTTCAATCTGGGCAATGAGTTCTTTGTCCCAGCCAAAGCCTTTGATGCAGCTGCCTGAAGTACATCCAAAGAGGATGACGTCGTGCGGCAGTTTGGTATACATCTTGGCAGCTTCCTCAACCTGGTTGGAGAGGTAGATGAGTCCTTCAGGAGTAGGTCCCGGGAACCACAGTCTGGTTGAATCAAATGACACACCGTCCGGCGCGTATTTGTTAAAAGCGTATTCAACCTGGTCGTCTATTGGAGCTATAACTCCGATCCTTGCTCTTTTGCTATACATTGGTCTCCTCCTTTACAGTGTGAACAGCTTGCCGAGGTCATCCCTTTTGGCGCCGACTCTGCAGTGCCTGAGGGCGGACCATAAGGTCGCCTGGTGACTTGTTACGCAAGGAATCTCCATGTATGTCTCAAGGTCTTTGATGATTTCCATGGTGGTCAGTCCCATGCAGGAGAGGAAGAATGTGTCAGCACCCTTCAGGTCCATGTTTACCGCCATCTTGTAGAGGAAGTCCTCGCTGGCCCATTCGAACTTGTGGCCCTGGGCGGTCCATTCACTCATGTCCATTCCAACGATGTTGGTTACTTCGTAGCCATTGTCTTCCAGGAATTTCTTCTCGATAATGTTTGTTGCTTCCGGGTATGGTGTCAGTACAGCTACCTTTTTAGTGCCCAGCTTTTCAAAAGCTTCGAGCACAGCGGTGCTGGTTGTGATGGCAGGAATGCCTCCTGTAACTTTCTCCATTTTTGCGATCAGCTCCTTATCCCAGCCGATGCCCTTAATGCAGGAACCGGAGGTGCAGCCGAAGATGACAAGGTCCAGGTCATAGCCCTTGTATTTCGCGGCAGTTTCTTCTAACTGATCGGTTAAGACAATAAGTCCTTCCGGGGTAGGTCCCGGGAAAACGATTTTCATTGAGGCAAAGCTCACGCCTTCAGGAGCGTAAATGTGGAACGCATGCTCAGCGTTCTCGCTCATCGGTGTGATCAGGCCCATTTTTGCTCGCCAGCCGTACATATTCAGATCTTCCTTTCTCAAAAAAGTATTAAATTAAATCAATATAATTATCATTGATAAGCAGCTATGATAAAAATGGTATTTTTTGATACTGATAGCAAAAATATTAGACACTATTTATTTTGATAATACACATACCAATTATTCCGTTAACAAATTGGGGGATGGCGTATTGTTTGAGCACCACTGAAAACCTATAATCAGCATAGAGTAATATACCGATTTTTATCAAAAAAGGAGTGTAGACATATGTTTAAGACAGCTGCAGTTTTAGGCGCAGGCGCAACAGGCCACTATATGGCATGCCTGCTGGCAATGAATGGTGTAGAAGTTAATTTCTGCGATGACGAGCGTTTTGCTGACGCTCTGGAAGCAGTTAAGAAAGTTGGATTTATCACACTGCGCGGAAACAACCATGGAACCGGCACACCTAAGCTGGTTACCACTGACTTCGCTGAGGCAGTAAAGGGCGTTGAGCTGATCTTCGTTCATGTTCCGTCAATGCGTCAGGAAGAGATTGCCAGAAGGATCGCGCCTTACGTTGAGGACGGCCAGGACATCATCCTGTTCCCGGGCAACCTCGGATCATTTGTATTTAAGAAAGTTTTCGAAGAGATGGGCGTAACCGCCAAGGTCACCCTTACAGAGAAGGAAGGCAACTTAGGACCATGCAGACTGTCAATGCCTGCAGAAGTTACTGTTGGCAATCCTCTGAACAGAAAGGGCAAGGTCTGCTCACTTCCGGCCAGAGACACAGCCAAGGTTCTTGAAAAACTGAATGGCATCTTCGAGTATGCTGCTAACCAGAATGTATTTGAAGCTGCAATGAATACAGGCAATGTTGTAAACCATGTTGCAACCACCACACTTTCCGCACCGCAGATCGACAGGACGGGCGATGCGTTCTCACTGTTCAAATTCGCTTTCACACCTTCTGTTATGAAGTGCGTTGAGAAGATCGCTGAGGAGCGCAAGCCGGTCATCGAAGCTCTTGGATGGCAGGTTCACGGTGAGCCAACAGGCATGGCTAACAAGATCGCGCACATCGATGAGCATCCTGAAGTTCGCATCTTCTACGAATTCATGGACGGCCCTAACGCGCTGGATCACAGATATCTGCATGAGGATTGCGGATGCGGCGGAGCTTTTGCTGTATCAATGGCCAAGAAGCTCGGACTTGAGATGCCGACACTGGAAGCATTCATTAAGATTGCGGGAGTAATCAATGGAGTAGACTACTTTGCAGAAGGCAGAACCCTTGAGAACCTGGGATTTACTAAAGACATGACCATCGAAGAAATATTCGCGAAGGTTGAATAAGCACTCAGTTTTAAGAGGCAGGACATTAAAAGTCCTGCCTCTTAAATTTTGCCGCAAATTTGATTAGAAGAACAAAATGTGATATAAATAATATAATTAAAATAGGAGTGTTGCTGGATGAGATTAGAGAAGCTCCAATATCTTCTTGAAATAAATAGATCACATTCTATATCTGCTGCGGCCAAGAATCTGAACCTCAAGCAGACAACGCTTTCTTTTACCATAAAAACGATCGAAGAAGAGCTGGGCTTCACCATTTTCAAGCGCATTCCTACCGGAGTCACCACCACATCTGAAGGCAAGATCCTCATAGGCTATGTGCAGGAAATCATCAACAAATATGAAGAACTCCTGTGGCTGGGTAATGAGGATGAGGCCTTTTTCTCTAAAAGGGATATTATCGTTCTTTCAAACGAAATCATTTCTTCAGGCATAGCGGTTAAAATCTCCAATGATTATTATCAGAGAGTTCCCGGCGGAAGCATTCAGGTCAAAGCATTCTCCAGCGACAGGATATGCCAGCTGATTTCACAGGATCAGGCCAATGTTGGCCTGGGATACCTGTCTGATAATGATATCCAGAGAATAGTTGAGTCCAATCCCGCATACAATAATATACAGATAGAGCGTCTGGCAGGTGATTATATAGGCATATTGATGTCCGCTGACCATCCGCTTGCCGCGGGAGCATTTATCGTGCCGGAAGACATTAACGGATATGGAACGATATCGGTAAACAAAGAATCTCATGACAAGGCAGCAGGCAGGCTGGGAATTGATGCCCCGCACGCTTCTGTAGTCGGAGATATAGAGATAGTTAAGAAATATATCGCGCAGACAGAGAATCTGGCATTTATCCCGATGAGGATGGCGGATATGCTCTGTGATTTTGAAAAGGAGCATCTGGTTGTAAAGCCTGTAAAGGTGCAGCAGCCTGAGCAGATTTTCATTTGCCTGATACACAAGGACAACCAGTACCTGTGTTATCAGGAAAGACTGATCTGCAGCGAGATCAGAGAGTTCTTTAAGGGACAGGAGAGGCAGGATGAGATCTGAACATTTTAATTATATGATTGAAATTGACAGGCTGCATTCCATCTCCGCAGCCTCGAGAACGCTGTATATAGGGCAGACAACATTGTCAGCCATTGTTAAGAATGTCGAGAAAACAGTCGGATTTGAAATCTTCAGCCGCACCAGCAACGGAGTTGTAACGACAGAGAAGGGTAAGGAAGCCATCAGGCTGATGAAGGAAATCGACGAGAAGTTCGAAAGCCTCTATAAGCTGCGTGACAAGCATATGGCGATCAACAAGACCCTGAACATCTACACTTCACCGAGCATTGGCTGTGCCATGGCGGTGCCGTTCATGAAGTCTTACCTGGGCAAGAACAAAGATGCCACGGTGGATTTCAAGGTGATCAGCGGAGAGCAGGTAGCACCGAGCATGATCCAGAGCGCCGGTAATATTGGTGTCACATACTTTAATACCAAAGAGATTGAAAGGTACAAGACCGCTGCGCTCAGATACCAGATAGATATGGAAATCCTGGGCAGGGACTGCATCTACGTATTGGTTTCTAAAGACCATCCGCTGGCTTTACGGGACAGTGTGGAGATGGATGAACTGAGGGAACACCATCTCGTTCTGCTGTCACACTTTTCAGCACCTGAGAGTTCCATCTTAGGAGCAGGCAAGGGCAGCAGACCTGCGTCATATACTATTTACCCGACGGTGTCATTGGTCAAAGACGCGGTGCTCAGCAGCAACGCGGCCACATGCCTCAGCGGTTATTCTATCTTCTATGACGGAAGAGACGATCTGGACAGGTTTAAGGTATTGAAGATAAGCAGCCTCAGAAAGGGCACACCTAATGAAATGATGATCTGCCTGCTGAGGAGGCAGGATTCCAGCCTCAAGCCGCATGAGAAGGAGGCAATAGTTTTTATAAAAGAATTCTTCGCGGGACACCCGCTGCCTGAATTGGATTAAGAAAGCCGGTTGTGAGAAGCAGCCGGTTTTTTGCGGACGATCACCCGGGGAAATGGCCCCTGACGTTTGTCAGGCCGGTAATATAGTCCATTGAAACGTTATAATATTTGGCGAGTCTGATCATTCTGTCTATGGGCATTCTGATACGCCCGGATTCATAATCACAGTACGTTCTGGTAACAACATGCAGATAAGCAGCAACAGCGCGCTGCGTCAGGTTATGCTCTTCACGTATCTCCCGTATTCTGTTGATATAAGCATTAACTCTTCTATTTGTATCCATAATTATGTCCTTGAGTTAAGTATAAAAAGAAAAATAAACGAGACGGCTTTTTGGAACAAATAACACCAAAGTTGCAATAAATTGTGTTGCTCTTTACTTTATTGGATGGATTTGATAATATTATTCGGTTATGAATATCATTAAATCCGAGAAAATTTCATACACATATCCCACCTACCAGGAAGATAATGATGAAGGCAAGGCCGCTGAAATAAAACCGGCCCTCAGAGACGTGTCTTTTGACGTCGAAGCCGGCCAGTTCATCTGCATCCTGGGAAGGAACGGCTCGGGCAAATCCACCCTTGCCAGACATCTGAACGCGCTGCTGGTGCCTAACGAAGGCACGCTGTGGATCGACGGCATGGACAGCAAGGATGCATCGAAACTCTGGGATATCCGCGGCAACGTCGGCATGGTATTTCAGAATCCGGACAACCAGATTATCGGCTCGGTAGTTGATGAGGATGTGGCTTTCGGACTTGAGAATATTGGCGTTCCGTCTGAAGAAATCCAGCGAAGGGTGGCACAGTCACTTGAGAACGTAGGCATAGCGAAATACGCCAAGTCTTCACCCAACAAGCTCTCCGGAGGCCAGAAACAGAGAGTTGCCGTAGCAGGCATTCTGGCGATGAATCCGAAATGCATTGTCCTCGACGAATCCACAGCTATGCTGGACCCGAGGGGCCGTGAAGAGGTTATGGAAACCGTCAGAAAGCTCAATAAAGAGCAGGGGATTACGGTTATAACCATTACCCACTACATGGATGAGGCACTGATGGCGGACCATATTTTCGTAATGATCGACGGCCAGATTGCTATGCAGGGCACTCCTGGTGAAGTGTTTGAAAGAGAAGATATTCTCGAGAGGGCAGGCCTCAGGCTGCCGCAGATCTGCCAGCTGGCTCACGAGCTCAGAAAGGCGGGCATGGATATTCCGAAAGGTGTATTGACGGCTGATGAACTGAAGGAAGCCGTTGTAAAAGCAGTACAGAAAAATGCAGATTGAACTTAAAAATGTCAATTTCATATATAACAAGGACTCCGCAGAGCAGGTAGAAGCGCTGAGCGATATCAATCTGACCTTTGGCGGAGACAGCTTCATTGCCATCATCGGTTCCACAGGATCCGGCAAATCCACGCTGATCCAGCTTCTGAACGCGCTTCAGAAGCCTACAGAAGGAACAATTCTCTGGGATGGAGAAGACATTTACGCGCTTCAGGATTCCAAGAAGAGGATCCGCCTGCTCAGATGCAGCGTGGGCATGGCTTTTCAGTATCCTGAGCATCAGTTCTTCGAGACTGAAGTTCTAAAGGACGTAAGCTTTGGACCTAAGAATCAGGGACATACCAAAGAAGAGAGTGAAGAATTAGCCAAGAAGGCATTGGCAGCAGTCGGGCTCGGACCTGAGTATTACGAGAAGTCCCCGTTCGAGCTGTCAGGCGGAGAACTGAGAAGGGCGGGCATAGCCGGCATTCTGGCGATGGAGCCTGAGATACTCATTCTGGATGAGCCTACGGCAGGACTTGATCCGCAGGGCAAGACAGACATTCTGGATGAGCTGAAGAGCATTCAGCAGAGCAGGCATATTACAGTTATTCTGGTATCTCACAGCATGGAGGAAGTCGCTTCATACGCTGACAGGGTCATAGTATTAAGCAGCGGCCATGTGATAATGGATGGCAGCACACATGAAGTCTTCAGCCGTTATAAAGAACTGGAAGAGGTAGGTCTGAAGGCACCTGAAGTAACATATTTCATGGAGGAGCTGGCACAGGCCGGAATCCCCGTAAACGCTAATGCAATAACCATTGATGAAGCACTTAAACAGATTATTCCGTTGATATAAATGTTCAGAGACATAACAATAGGGCAGTATTACCCGGTTAATTCCATACTCCACAGGCTGGACCCGAGAGTCAAACTCTTAGGGGTTGTGGTTTATATTGCCGCGATGTTTGTCATTAACAACGTATACGGCCTGATTTTCCTGGGAGCATCAGCCATTGCGCTGGTCGTAATGTCCAAGGTTCCTTTGAAATACATCCTCAAAGGCCTGAGGTTTGTCTGGCTCCTGGTTCTGCTGGCAGTTTTCTTCAACCTGTTTTTCTCTGCAGGACAGATAATCTGGCAGTGGTGGATACTGAAACTGACATATGAAGGCATGATCCGCGCCGCGTTCTTCGCGCTGCGCATGATCTTTATAATTATCGGAGCATCAATGCTCACATATACCACGACACCTACCACGCTGACTGCGGGTATGGAAAAGGCCTTTTCAGTGCTGAAATTCATACATTTTCCTGCACACGAAATGGCAATGATGCTCAGCATTGCGCTGAGATTCATACCGATCCTTGCTGACGAAGTCAACAAGATAATCCAGGCACAGCTGGCCAGGGGCGCAGACTTCGATTCAGGCGGAATATTCGCAAAGGCCAAGGGAATGATCCCTGTTCTCATTCCTCTGTTCGTATCCGCGTTCAGGAGGGCATCAGATCTGGCCGACGCCATGGAATCCAGATGCTATCACGGCGGAGAGGGCAGGACCAAGATGCATCCGCTCAAATACGCAGCGAGGGACAAGGCGGCATACTTCGTGCTGCTGGCGTATGTATTGGTGTTTGTAGGCTTAAGGATCTGCCTGGACATGTTTGTAACATACGGAAGAATGTAATATGAAGAGGATCAAACTGACAGTTTCATATGACGGGACAAACTATGTCGGATGGCAGGTGCAGAAGAACGGCATAGCTATTGAACAGGTGCTGAATGAGCATCTGAGCGCTTTGCTTGGTGAAGATATCAAGGTCATCGGAGCCAGCCGAACTGATTCCGGTGTGCATGCCATGGGCAATATTGCTGTATTTGATACTGAGACGAGGATACCTTCAACCAAGATTTCCCTGGCGCTGAACCAGAGCCTGCCGGATGATATCAAAATAGCGAAGTCAGAAGAGGTTGATCCGGATTTCCATCCGCGCCATGCGGACTGCACCAAGACGTACCGCTACAGCATCCTGAACTGCAGGTACAATCTGCCTGTAATGAGGCTGTATACAGATTATGTTTATTATCCGCTGGACGTTGAGAAAATGCGTAAGGCTGCTAAGTATCTGCTGGGAGAACATGATTTCACTGCTTTTTCCACAGCTGGCGGACAGCAGAAGAGCCCTGTCAGAACAATCTATTCGATTGACATAGACAGCACATATCTGAATCCTGACGCGGACCCGTCAGAAGACGCCGAAGGAGGCTTCAGACCCGCCAGGATAGACATTACTGTAAAGGGCAATGGATTCCTCTACAACATGGTCAGGATCATAGCAGGCACGCTGGAAAAGGTGGGCATGGGCATCTATCCTCCGGAGTATGCAAAGGAGATACTTGAGTCCAGGGACAGGCAGCTGTCCGCTCCAAAGGCATCAGCCAGAGGATTAACACTTATTTGCATTGATTATTTATAAATCCTATGCTATAATTTATCGTTGCTGAGCATAAATTTATTTTATTAATATTAATCCACAAAAGGAGTATTTGTAATGAGCTTAAAGGTTGAAAAATTAGAAGGCAATATGGCTAAACTTACCATCGAGTTAGGAGCAGACAAACTCGAGGAAGCTATCACCAGAGCATACCACAAGGTTAAGAATCAGGTTTCCTTACCTGGCTTCCGCAAGGGCAAGGTTCCTCAGAAGATGATCGAGAAGCAGTTCGGCGTAGAAGTATTCTACGAGGACGCTGCTAATTTCCTGATCAATGATTCTTACCGTGATGAAGTAGCTGACTGCGATCTGGAGATTGTTTCTATGCCTGAGATCGATGTTGAACAGATCGAAAGAGGTAAGTCTTTCATTTATACAGCACTTGTTGCTACCAAACCGGAGGTTGAACTCGGACAGTACAAGGGTCTTGAGTACACACCAGCTGACGTCAAGGTTACCAAGGCTGAAGTAGACGCAGATTTAGAGAGAACACGTGAGCTTAACAGCCGTCAGGTTCCTGTTGAAGACAGACCTGCACAGCTAGGCGATATCTGCAATATTGATTATGACGGATATCTTGATGGCAAGAGATTCGATGGCGGCAAGGATGAAGGTTTCAACCTGACACTTGGTTCACAGACATTTATTCCTGGATTCGAAGATCAGATCGTAGGACACAATCCTGGCGATGAATTCGACGTTAACGTTACATTCCCGGAGCAGTACCAGGCAGAGCATCTGGCCGGCAAGCCTGCAGTATTCAAATGCAAGCTGAACGAGATCAAGGCTAAGGAACTGCCTGAGCTGGATGACGAGTTCGCTTCAGAAGTATCTGAGTTTGATACTCTTAAAGAGTACAAGGCCAGCATCAAGAAGAGAATCGAAGAGCGCAAGAAAGAAGAAGCCAGAAGCGCAGCTAAGGAAGAGCTCGTAGCTAAGGTTATCGAGAATGCCAAGATGATCGTTCCTACACCGATGATCCAGGCACAGGCTGAGAACACAGCCCAGGATTTCAAGATGAGAATGGAATACCAGGGACTGCCGTTCGATCAGTATCTGGCAATGGTAGGCCAGACTGAGGCTGACTTCATGAAGGAAGTTGAGCCGGTAGCTCTTAAGACCATCCAGACCAGACTGGTTCTTGAAGCTATTGCCAAGGCTGAGAACATCGAAGTATCTGATGAAGAATACGAAGCAGAGATCAAGAGAATGGCTGAAGCATACCAGATGGATCCTGCTAAATTCAAAGAGTTCATGGCTCCTGAAGAGCATGAAGGCCTGAAGAGAGATATCGCTGTTAACAAGGCATCCGAGCTGCTCGTTGACTTAGGCGTTGCTGCAGAGAAGAAGCCTGAAGAAGAAAAACCGGCAGAGAAGAAACCTGCAGCCAAGAAGAAACCTGCAGAGAAGAAGGCTGAAGACACCGAAGAAAAACCGGCTAAGAAGCCTGCAGCCAAGAAGACTACCAAGAAAGCTGCTGAAGAGAAAGAATAATTACTTACAGAAAGCCGGTTAAGCCGGCTTTCTGCGACTATGTATAGGAGGATCAGAATGAGTTTAGTTCCAACAGTCATTGAAACAACAAGCAGAGGCGAAAGAGCCTATGATATTTATTCCAGACTTTTGAAGGAGAGGATCATTTTCCTGGGCGAAGAAGTTAATGATGTTACTGCCGGTCTGGTTGTGGCACAGATGCTTTTCCTTGAGTCCGAAGATCCGAATAAAGATATCAACTTTTACATTAACAGCCCTGGCGGCAGTGTAACCGCAGGCTTTGCCATCTATGACACAATGCAGTATGTAAAATGTGACGTCTGCACCACTTGCATCGGTATGGCAGCCAGCATGGGAGCGTTCCTTCTGTCAGGAGGCACCAAGGGCAAGAGATTTGCTCTGCCAAACGCAGAAATCATGATCCATCAGCCATCAGGCGGCACACAGGGACAGGCTTCAGATATCAAGATCACAGCTGATCATATCCTGAAGACCAGAGACAAGCTGAATCAGATTTTAGCAGACAATACAGGCAAGTCCCTTGAAACTATCGCTATCGATACAGAGCGTGACAACTGGATGAGCGCTGAGGAAGCAAAGGAATATGGTCTGATCGACGCAGTCATCACCAACCATTAAGATTATTCATGGCAGATAAGAACAATAACAAAAGAAGAAATATGCCGGTATGCTCATTCTGCGGACGCACGGCTGAGGAGATAGGTGAGAGGCTGATTGCCGGACCGAACGGAGTATATATCTGCAGGGACTGCGTAGACACTTGCATGGATATTTACAACGAAGAAGCTGAACCATACATGGAAGAACATGACCATTCAGAAGCAGCCAAGAGCATTAACCTCAGCAAGCCGAAGGAGATAAAGGCTTTCCTGGATGAATATGTTATCGGGCAGGACCAGGCCAAGAAGGTCCTCGCTGTTCAGGTTTACAACCATTACAAGAGGGTCATTTCAGGCAGAAGTCTGGACGTAGAGCTTCAGAAGAGCAATATCCTGATGCTCGGGCCTACAGGTTCGGGCAAGACATTCCTTGCGCAGACCCTGGCCAAGATCATCAATGTTCCGTTCGCTATCGCTGACGCCACTACACTGACTGAGGCGGGATATGTCGGAGAAGATGTTGAGAACATCCTCCTGAAGCTTATCCAGGCAGCGGATTATGACATTCCGAAGGCAGAGCTCGGCATAGTTTATATTGACGAGATAGATAAGATTACTAAGAAGAGTGAGAACGTATCCATCACCAGAGACGTTTCAGGTGAGGGCGTTCAGCAGGCGCTGCTCAAGATCCTGGAGGGTACGCAGGCATCTGTTCCGCCTCAGGGCGGCAGAAAGCATCCGGGTCAGGATATGCTGCACATCGACACAACAAATATCTTATTTATCTGCGGAGGCGCGTTTGCCGGACTGGAGAAGATCATCGAATCCAGAACGGAGAAGAAAGGCATGGGATTCGGCGCTGACATACCTGTCGGATCAAACCAGGAAGTGGATGATCTGTTCAGCCAGGTTATGCCTCAGGACCTTATTAAATATGGTCTGATCCCTGAATTTGTAGGACGTGTTCCTGTAGTTGTATCTCTCCAGACGCTGGATGAGGAGGCAATGGTTAAGATCCTCAAGGAGCCTAAGAACGCGCTGATCAAACAGTACCAGGCGCTGTTTGGACTGGATGACGTAGAACTGGAGTTTGAAGACGAAGCTGTCAGGGCTATTGCCAGAAAGGCCAACGAGCGTAAGATAGGAGCCCGTGGATTAAGAAGTATTATGGAAAGCATTATGATGGATATCATGTATGAAATCCCGTCAGATGACTCCATTAAGAAATTCACGGTCACCGCGGATATGGTCAAATAAAAGTATAAGGAGCAAATATGAGATTAATTATTTTAGCCGGATTCCTTGGAGCCGGCAAAACAAGCATTCTTATGCCTCTTGCACGCAGGATCGTTGATTCCTGTGAAAGCGGAGACACTACCAAACTTGTTATTATCGAGAACGAGATCGGACAGGTAGGAGTTGACAACGTTTTCCTGGATGGCAGCTCATATTCTTCCAAAGAAATGTTTAACGGATGCGTATGCTGCTCACTGGTCGGACCATTAATGGAGTGCCTGGCCGACATCGAGAAGAACGAGAATCCTGACTGGGTTATCCTCGAAGCCACAGGACTGGCCAGACCGGATGACATTGCAGCCAATCTCTGGGATTATTACGATGAGAACATGAACATCACCACCTGCATAGTTGTTGATGCCAGCCGTTGGGTCAGACTGATCCGCGCAGCAGGTGAGCTGGTATATGACCAGATCACAAACGCAAATTACGTCCTGATCAACAAGACTGACATTGCTAAACCTGAAGACCTGGAAGCAGCTGTAAAGGATGTTGAGAGCCATACAGAAGGCCAGATTTATAAGGTATCTGCCAAGAGTGATCCTGAAGGTCTCGTAAAGACATGCGATGAAATCATTCAGGAAATTTTAAGTTGGGAGTAAATTATGAGCGAATTACACGAGCACGAACACGAGCACGAGCATGAACATGAACATGAGCACGAGCATGAGCATCATCATCACGACCATGACCATGAGCATGAGCATCATCATGAGCATCATCATGAGCATGACCACCACCATGACCACCATCATCATGACCATGATCATGAGCATGAAGAGAGTATCCCTGGATACAAGATTTTTGAAAGCCATGTTCACGAAGGCGCTACTGTATGTTCATTTGAGAAAAACAGCAAGATGCACTATGAGGATGCAGCTGCTGTAATGGAGCAGTCAATACAGAACGTTAAAGAGTGGCTGAACAGCGAGGGCGCTGTTATAGGCCATGTTAAAGGATATGTTAAGGAAACACAGCGTACCAGAGCATTCTCAACAGTAGGAGCAGAGCTGAACGTAACAGACAAGGTTGAAGACGGCAGCGTATGCGCATTCGCGGCCATTGTTTTCGGACCTACTGAGGATGAGCTGAAAGCCAAGGTTCTGGAGCTGTTTGCCGGATTAGTATAAGATGATCATTAAGAGTGTAGAACTGGAAATAGTATGCGGTCCGACCTCTAAGCTGCCTGATACGCAGCTGCCCGAGATTGCTTTCGCAGGCAAGTCAAACGTTGGCAAATCCTCGCTGATCAATACGCTGATCAACAGGAAGTCACTGGCGCGCACGTCGAGCCAGCCGGGCAAGACCCAGACCCTGAATTTCTATAATGTCAATAAGGAACTGTATTTCGTGGACCTGCCTGGTTATGGATATGCCAAGGCGTCCAAGGAGAGCCAGGCTAAATGGGGAGAGATGATCGAGAAGTATCTGAAGAACTCCAAGCAGCTGAAGGCGGTGTTCCTGCTGGTTGACATCAGGCATGAAGCGAAGGCCAACGACAGGACCATGTATGAATGGATTGTCTATAATGGATTTGAGCCGATAATCATTGCGACCAAAGCTGACAAGATCAGCAAGGGCGCAGTGCCCAAACAGCTCAAGATCCTGAAAGAAGGCCTCGGCGTAAAGCCGGGCACCATCATGATCCCATTCTCATCAGAGACAAAGTCCGGCCGCGACGAAGTCTGGGATACCATTGAAAAACTATTATAGTAAAAGTACTGCCACACTAAAAGGTGTGGCAGTTTTTATGTGGGGATGCGGGCACATGTTCGACTAAACCGACGTGGAGAACAGGTGGCTGCATCCCCATATAAAAAAACTGACGCATTTTCAATGCATCAGCCTTTTACTGTAATAATTTTTTTATTATGTAACCATACATCTCTTCGGAGTTGACCTGCCAGTTGTCGCAGACTTTCTTGGCCTCCTCCTCAGACGGAACCGAGATGTTGATCTCATAGAGCAGTGACTTGCCCTCCATGACCTGGCAGTGAACGATGTAATCTCCGTTCGTGTGCTTGTAGTAATCTGAGAGGGTGCCCACTTCGTTCTTCAGGGCGAAATTGTTCTCTTCAATGAATGCGTTTACGTCATCCAGCGCGCCCTTAGGAATCTGGTTTTTGAAGAATGTGAGTGATTCGTAGCCCTCAGGAGTGATGCTGTAATATGAGGTATTGCGGATGGTTACCTTTTCGACAAACCCCGATGCACATAATTCAGAAAGAGTCTGCTGAATATTGAAATAATCAGTGTACTCCTTCTGAATAAAAAACTGGGACAGCTGGGTGTTGGTCAGCTGGCAGTCCAGTTTGTTCAGCATATACAGTATCATTAATTTATAAATTGTAAATGAATCTACTACCATAATAACTCCCTGGTAGTTTAAAGGTTATCATATATTTACGCTTTTATCAAACAAAATGATTGATTTTTAAGCCTTATTTGTTTATAATTCGGCAAAAGAGTTCTGGAAATATCAAGTAATTCCACTTTATCCCCATTGATTATTGAAAACTGATTAGCAGTATATTTGCATACATTTTTTGAGAGGTTTTTATGAGAGAAAAATTAGAATCTTTGCCGTTAGTGCAGCTTCGTGAAATTGCTAAAACTAATGGTATCAAGGGATGCAGCAGCATGAAGAAGGCTGATGTTATCGAGGCTCTTCTTCTGATGTCTGAAGAAAAGACCAGACAGGAAGAGACCGGTATGACCAAGGAGGAAGAGGACAAACTCGACTCAGGCAAGGTCGCAGACGGCATTCTCGAAGTAATGCCTGACGGCTACGGTTTCATCCGTTGTGAGAATTATCTCCCTGGAGACAATGACGTATATGTTTCACCGTCACAGATCAAACGCTTCAACCTCAAAACCGGCGACATCCTCAAAGGCAAGATCAGGGTAAAGACCCAGAATGAGAAGTTCGGAGCTCTGCTGATGCTCGAGCGCATCAACGGCGAGCTGCCGAGCGAGGCCATGAAACGCAGGAATTTCGAGGATCTCACCCCGATATTCCCGGATGAGAGACTGTCACTTGAGACAGACGGCAAGAACGTGGCGATGAGAATATTTGACCTGGTTTCTCCTATCGGAAAGGGCCAGAGAGGTATGATCGTTTCTCCGCCTAAGGCCGGCAAGACCACATTGCTGAAGGGCGTGGCATCATCCATTTTGAAAAACAATCCTGAGGTATATATCCTGATCCTTCTGATCGACGAGCGTCCTGAGGAAGTAACAGATATGAAGGAATCCATCACAGGCGACAAGGTAGAGGTTATCTATTCAACATTTGACGAGCTGCCTGATCACCACAAGAGAGTGTCCGAGATGGTTATCGAAAGAGCCAAGAGACTGGTGGAACACGGCAGGGACGTAGTTATCCTCCTCGACAGTATCACCAGACTGGCCAGGGCATACAACCTCCTCGTTCCGCCAAGCGGCAGGACGTTATCAGGCGGTCTGGATCCTGCAGCTCTGCATATGCCAAAGAGATTCTTCGGCGCAGCCCGCAACATCCGCGAGGGCGGCAGCCTGACAATCCTCGCCACAGCGCTGGTAGATACCGGCAGCAAGATGGACGACGTTGTTTACGAGGAATTCAAGGGTACAGGCAACATGGAGCTCATCCTCGACAGGAAACTCCAGGAGAAGAGAATATTCCCGGCTATCGATATTGCCAAGAGCGGCACCAGAAGAGAAGATCTCCTGCTTTCACCTGAGGAACTGGATGCGGTATTCATTGTGCGCAAGGCTACAGGCGGTCTCAGGGCAGATGAGGCCACGGAAAAGATCCTGGATCTGTTCGTCAAGACCAGAAATAATGCCGAATTTGTCAATATGATCAGAAAAATCAAGCTTCTGTAAAAACTTTCTTGCAATAGTAAAAATGCTGTGATACAATGGCTAAGCTTGTGAGCTAATAAGATTCGAAGAGTTAAAAGTTTTTCGAACACAGAAAGAGAGGAATTAACATGAAACAGGGAATTCATCCGGATTACCATGAGACAACAGTTACCTGCAACTGCGGTAACACATTCGTAACAGGTTCTACCAAGGCAGAGATCCACGTAGAAGTATGTTCAAAGTGCCATCCGTTCTACACAGGACAGCAGAAGGCAGCTCAGGCTCGTGGCCGTGTTGAGATGTTCAACCGTAAATACAATCTGGGAGATAAATAGCTTTTCTAGAAATGAAATGAGCAGTAACCTTCGGTTTCCGAAGTTTACTGCTTATTTATTTTTATATATAAATTTTGAGAGAAAGGAGGAAATCGAATGAAATCATCAGGCATTGGCGGACAGGCTGTTATTGAAGGCGTTATGATGCGTCACAAGAATGACGTCGCTGTTGCCGTGCGCAGACCTGACGGAGTTATTCAGGTCGGAAGGCAGCAGTTCATTAATCTGACAGAGAAGAGCAAAATATTCAAATGGCCGGTGATCCGCGGTGTGGTTTCATTTATTTCCTCGCTTATTATCGGCATTAAGACCCTTACATATTCAGCCAGCTTCTTTGAGACAGAAGAAGAAAAGGAGAAAGAGAAGGACAGCGGCAAGGGCGAAAACGCCATGATGTTTGGCACCATAGCCATTTCTCTGATATTTGCCGTGGCCATCTTCTTTGTACTGCCATACTTCGTTTCATCATGGATAATGAAACTGACGGGCAGCACGTCACAGGTTCTGCTGGCGGTTATCGAGGGCGTCCTGAAACTGGGCATTTTCATTGGATATATTGCGGCGATATCGCTGATGAAAGACATCAAGCGCACATTCATGTACCATGGCGCCGAACATAAATGCATTAATTGCATTGAGTCAGGCAAAGAACTGAATGTTGATAATGTAATGAAATCCTCGAAGGAGCACCGCAGATGCGGCACCAGCTTCGTTGTATTCGTGCTGGTTATCAGTATCATATTCTTCATGTTCATCAGGGTGAGCCATCCTGTGCTGAGGATAGTTCTCAGACTGGTACTCGTGCCGGTTATTGCCGGAGTGTCATTCGAATTCATTCAGTGGGCAGGCAATTCAGACAGCAAGGCGGCAGCCATCCTGGCGCGTCCGGGACTCTGGATGCAGGCACTGACCACTAAAGAACCGGATAGGTCAATGGCCGAAGTAGCCATCGCATCAGTTGAGGCAGTATTTGACTGGCGGGCTTACCTCAGAGAGCAGGGAATAGATGTTCCTGACCCGGTACAGCCGGAGCCTGAACCGGAGCAGGCTGAGAGTCCGGAGCCGGAAGGAGACCAGAGTGAATTATCTTGAAATTTATGAGGTCGGCAAGAGAATACTCGCTTCAGCGGGCATAGATTCACCGGATACTGACGCATTTTATCTGATGCAGCATGTGTTCCACATTAACAGGGGACAGCTCCTGGAGGATCCACTGAAAAAAGCGGAACCGGCACTTGGCAGAGCCTATCTGGACATGATCAGGAAACGAAGCGAAAGGATTCCCTGCCAATACCTGATAGGAAGCACAGAGTTCATGGGCCTGACATTCAAAGTCAATCCGTCGGTGCTCATTCCCAGACAGGATACGGAGACGCTGGTTGAAGAAGTGATCAGGATAATCCCTTCAGAAGCCAAAGTCCTGGATATGTGCACAGGTTCAGGATGCATCGGAATCTCCGTTAAATGCTTTCTCCACAACGTGGATATGACTCTTTCAGATATCTCTGAAGAAGCACTCAGGGTAGCAGAAGAAAATGCCGAGCTTCAGGGAGTTGAGGTCAGGACAGTATGCTCAGACCTTTTTGAGAATATAGACGGCAGGTTTGACGTTATTCTTTCAAACCCGCCATATGTTACAGACGAAGAATACGCCTCACTCATGCCTGAGGTCAGGGACTATGAGCCCCGTCTGGCGCTCACGGCAGGACAGGACGGTCTGGACATATACAGAAGAATTGCAAAAGAAGCGCCTTCACACCTTAACGCAGAGGGCTGGCTGATCATGGAGATCGGCTGCAGCCAGGCGGACGCGGTCCGCGCTTTGCTGGAGGCAGAAGAATTTGAAGATATACGGATTGTAAAAGACCTGGCAGGGCTAGACAGAGTAGTGGTCAGCCGACTGTACAGATAAAGGAGCAGTAATGTTTGATAAACTGGAATCCATTGTAAAAAGATACGAAGAAGTCCTGGAAGAACTGAACAGCCCAAGCGTGGCATCTGACCAGAACAATTTCAGAAAGCTGATGAAGGAGCAGAGCGATCTGACTCCTATCGTTGAGGCATATAAACAGTACAAGAACGCCAAGCAGACCATAGAGGACAGCCTGGAAATGCTTGAAGAGAACGACGAGGAAATCAGGGAAATGGCCAAGGAAGAACTGGCCACAGCCAAGAAAGACCTCGAAGAGATCGAAGAGCGCATCAAGATTCTCCTCCTTCCAAAGGACGAGAATGATGACAAGAACGTTGTCATGGAAATCCGTGCCGGCGCAGGCGGAGACGAAGCAGCTCTGTTCGCTGCGGAACTCTACAGAATGTACTGCAGATTCGCCGAAAGAAACGGCTGGAAGACAGAGCTCGTTTCCCTCAATGAAATGGGTCTGGGCGGCATGAAGGAAGTTGTCTTCATGGTCAATGGCCAGGGAGCATATTCCAAGCTTAAATACGAGAGCGGTGTGCACCGCGTACAGCGTGTACCGGTCACCGAATCAGGCGGCAGGATCCATACATCCACAGCTACAGTAGCAGTTATGCCTGAGGCAGAGGATGTGGATATAGAAATCGACATGAACGACTGCAAGTTCGATGTATTCAGGGCTTCAGGCAACGGCGGACAGTGCGTAAATACCACAGACTCCGCAGTCCGTCTGACACATATCCCGACAGGCATTGTTATTTCCTGCCAGGATGAGAAGAGCCAGCTGAAGAACAAGGACAAAGCACTGAAAGTCCTCAAGGCCAGACTCTATGACCTGGAACTGCAGAAGAAGCAGGCTGCAGAGGCAGCAGAGCGCCGCAGTCAGGTAGGCACAGGTGACAGAAGCGAGAAGATCAAGACCTACAACTTCCCGCAGGGCAGAGTAACAGACCACAGGATTGGTTTCACATCATACAGGCTGGACAGCATCCTGGACGGCGATATTTTCGAACTTATTGACAACTGCATAGCAGCAGATCAGGCAGCCAAGCTTTCAAGCCAGGCTGAATAAGGGGTAAATTATGAGAGATTATAAGAAAGAAACCGAAGAAAGAATCGAGTACATCAGAAACCTGCTGGAGAGCAGCCAGACAAAGGGCATCATTTACGGCAATTCCGGCGGCAAGGATTCAGCACTCGTGGGCATCCTGTGCAAGATGGCCTGCGACAATACCGTGGGCATTATCATGCCATGCGCATCAAAGCGTAATTTCGGCGAGGATATGAAGGACGGTCTGGACGTGGCAGAGCAGTTCGGCATCGAAACCAGAACAGTTGACCTGACTTCAGTCAGAGAAGAAATCGTAAAACAGATTTCACCTGTTGCAGAGATCAGCTCAGCAGCACTCAGCAATATCGCGCCGAGACTCAGAATGACAACGCTCTATGCCATTGGACAGAGCGAAGGCAGACTGGTAGCAGGCACCGGCAATCGCGACGAGCTATACGTTGGTTATTACACCAAGTACGGCGATGGAGGATCAGACTTCAACCCGATCGCGGACCTGACAGTATCAGAGGTCTATGAATTCCTCGAGTACCTGGGAGCGCCTGAGAACATCATCAAAAAAGCTCCATCAGCAGGTCTCTTTGAAGGCCAGACCGACGAAGGCGAGATGGGCATCAAATACTCACAGATTGACGAGTACCTAATGACCGGAAAGACAGATCCGGAGGCACAGGCCAAGATTGAGCGCATGCACAAGAACTCAGAACACAAGAGGATCGGCGTGCAGATGTATAAGAGAATAATTTAGTAAAATTATTTGTTGACAATCAGAACTATTTTTAATATACTAATCAAGCGCGTTAAGAGCGCTATGGGGTCTTAGCTCAGCTGGGAGAGCACCTGCCTTACAAGCAGGGGGTCACAGGTTCGAGCCCTGTAGGCCCCATATACCTGGCGGGATAGCTCAGCTGGCTAGAGCACGCGGTTCATACCCGCGGTGTCGCTGGTTCAAATCCAGTTCCCGCTACGAAATTTAAGGTGTCACGAGTGTGGCACCTTTTTTGTTTTGCTAGGAAAGTCAGATTTGCAGGTTTCGGGTGGTTTATGTACACGAAACTTGAATAATTGGTTGTAGTCAGCTGAAAAATCACACGAAAGCTGAATGCTTGGCAGCCACAGGACTCACCGAGCTAAATAATCTTTTATAACCTGCAGCACTTCTTCGCTGCCCCAGTATTCGCTATGTGATAAATCATTGAATTCTTTTACAACCGCTCCATTAGGGAATGCACCTGACAGCTTAATACTGCTGGCATATGGCACCAGCCTGTCTGATTTGGAAGTTATGATCAGAGGAGTAATTGCAACGTTAGCTGCATAATCCGCGCTGTTCATTTTGAATGGCAGGAGGAGTCTGAAAGGCCCATAGAAGATATTTACCTGGTTGTTATACAGATCATAGGCTGAGGCATATGGGGACATCAGGACCAGGCCGTCGACAGCATCGCTGCGGGAGGTGCAGTACACAGCAGGGCCAGTGCCCATCGAGTAGCCGAAAACTATTATCCGGCCTTCCACCTTACTGTAATAATCCAAGACAGCCAGAGCGCATGACCTTAACGAATCGGAATCAGCATATCCCTTGCTCAGGCCATAACCCGGCCAGTCAACGATCGCAATATCAAAGTCGTAAAAGTATTCCTGATTGTTAATAAATCTGAGTGCGGCCGAGGATGCGTTCTCTGAGTTGCCTCCGAAGTATATGATCAGGTCTTCGGAAGAGGCGTCGTCTATGAACCAGCCCATAAGTTCGCTATCTATTTTAACCTCTGTAACATTTGGCATGCTTCGAAGTTCCTCTACAGCATCGGGGCTGGAGTTTGGCTGCACCATGAAAAAAGGCGTCAGAAAATAGGTGGCTGCACAGAAAACCACAAACAGAATGATCAGGGCTATAATGATGCGTCGGATTGCTTTTTTCATGCGAATATTATACACAATTGAAAATAAGGTGTATAATGTTTTCATCAAAAAGGAGGAGCTGAGATGAGAATCGGATGGGGTTATGACGTACACAGACTGGCTGTGGGCAGGAAACTGATCATTGGCGGCGTGGAGATTAATTTTGATCTGGGGCTGGATGGACATTCTGATGCTGATGTGCTGGTACATGCCATAATGGACGCGCTGCTCGGCGCGGCTGCGCTGGGTGATATTGGCGTGATGTTCCCTGACAGGGATGCCAGATATAAAGGCGCGGACAGCATTGAACTGCTGAAGAAAGTCAGCGAACTCCTGACCCGGGAAGGATACAGAATAGAAAACATTGATTCAACTATCGTTGCGCAGAGACCTAAGATGCGCCCGTATATTGAGCACATGAGGGCTAACATTGCGGGGGCTCTGGGGCTGGACGTAAAATGCGTGAGCGTCAAGGCGACTACCGAGGAGGGCCTCGGCTTCACCGGCAGAGGCGAAGGCATTGCAGCCCAGGCGGTGGCACTTATTTCATAAGATCCGGCCTGTAATACAGATGATGTATTACAGGCCTTTTTTTATTGCCCGGATATCCATTTTTGACAAAACATATTTTCTGTATTGTTTCAGACAATCAGGATGATATAATCAGCTTACTTGAGGCGGCCAATGGGGCCGCTTTTTCTTTTTTCTGAAAGTTCTTTCGGCATATCGCCGGCATGTTTTCAGAACACAAAAACTTAAAGGAGGAATCAGATTGAAAAAGTTTATTAAGAGGGCAGGTCTGTGCATTGCGGGCCTGCTGGCAGGTTTGTTTCTGTCCGGCATCTGCCTGACAGTTTATGCGGCAACGGTTGAAGGGCTGGGGCAGAACAATGGCTACAGGTTCAAAGGTGCTGACGATGTTCACAACATCAACCTGTACACGGTGGATGGTGAAATGTGCTACTGTCTGCACCCTGACAGGTACACTCCGACCTGGGTGGACGACCCGGTAGCTGATGACAATGTACTGTTGAAGGCCATTCTGCTGCTGGGACCGGGCGGAAAGTATTACAATTCATCAGCATCTTCAAAATTTGGCATTTCATTTTACGGCCATGGCAGGGATTACGCGGATGGAGTATCAGGCTGGAGCAATGATCTGGGGATTCAGTTCGGAGACTGGGAAAACGTATGGATTGACGCTGCAAGCGACTATGTGCTGGACGTAATGTGGGTACATTATCTGGCAAGCTATGTATACAACAATCACACATTCACCAGCGACCAGGTGCCGTCATCGATCCGTAAGGTCATGAAGGCAGAGGTGGACAAGGTTGAGAGCATTCTGCAGGACGAGAATTCCACGCTGTATCTGAACGCTGCAGCAGCTGTGCTGTATACATATGCCGGTTCAAACAGCGATTACCAGACGCTTGGCAGGCTGGCGTCTCAGCCGGACGTAAAGGAACAGGGCAGGTTCAAGATCATCAAGAATTCCGCGCAGGCGGACATTACAGAGGGCAACAGTAACTATTCGCTGGATGGAGCAGTTTACGGTATTTATAAGGACAAGAAATGCACGGAACTGGCTGAGAAACTGACATTAAAGGCTTCAGGCAAAACCGCTGCAGCCACATCAGGCCTGCTCGACAAAGGCACGTATTATGTGAAAGAAATCTCTGCGCCTAAAGGCTACAAACTGAGTACAGACGTGATCAAAGTAGATACTAAAACGAACCAGACAGTGGAGGTCACAGCAGAAGACGGACCGCAGACTTCGGACCATGGGATCGTGATAGAGAAACGCACTGCGGTTAAGGATGCTGACCTGTCAGGTGCAGTGTTCAGAATAGATTTATATGATACAGATGACGCAGCAAAGCCGCTGAAAACCTGGAATGTGCAGACTGCTTATGATGAATCGTATGGCGGATATATAGCCATACTGGATGAGCCGCTGCCGCTGGGCATTTATCATATAGGAGAGGTTCAGGCACCTGTTGGCTTTTCACTGAAAGGAAGGACGATTGAGGCCGAGGAAGAGCCGGACAGCGTTGTTACGGAAGGTGAATTCATCCTGAGGCTGAGCGAGGATGGCTTTGATCATTCTGCTAAACTGATTGCATATGACAGGCAGATCAGCTTGCTGACTGAGGCGCTGACTAAGGATGATAACAGCCATATCCTGACAGCCGGCGAGGCGGTGATTGTTGATCACGTGACGATTTATAATCTGGATAGCTCGTATCAGGCATATATCCTGAAAGGCTCACTGCTGGATCCGGAAACAGGGGATGCGCTGACGGACGGGGATGGCAAAGCACTGGAGGATTCATGCGAAGTTATGCCGGGAGAAGGTGATGAGACATATGCGGAGACAGTTTTTGAACTGGACGCCAGTGAAATGGCAGGCAGGAGCATTTTAGTCAAAGAAGAACTTTATGGTATTAATGAGACCGGAGAAGAGACTTTGATCTGCATGCATAACGATCTCGCAAATGAGTCCCAGAAGATCATGATAATAGAGCCTGAACCTGAGACCACTCCGGAACCGGAGACGACTCCTGAGCCGACTACAGAGCCGGAAGAGACCCCCGAACCGGAGCCGACTACGACTCCGGAAGAAACCCCTGAGATTGTGCCGGAAACCACGGAAATCCTTGAGGAGAAGCCCCCTCAGACCGGTGATGAGAGCATAATATACTGCGGACTGGCAGGCATATCAGGTATGGCGCTGCTTTTATTGATACTCTTAACTAAAAAACGTGCTAAATAATGTGACAATTATATAAAAAGTTGATTTTTAATATTATAATGGTTTACAATTATATTAACTATAAATACTGCCCCGATATGTCTTTCGGATGGCGCAACCTTGAGGGAGGTAAAATATGAAATCAAGGAAATTACTTGGAATACTGCTGGCAATGGTTCTTGTAATCAGTATTCTGCCTATGACGGCTCTGGCTAATGATGATGACGAGGTAATAATGATTGAAGAACTCAATTTCAATGTTGTTGCGCCGGAAGAAGGCACAGTTGTCACTGCTGATTTTATCAGTGAAGAAGAAGGATATGATTGGAAGAGTCAGAGCCCGAGGCCAGATGTCACAGTTGCTGACAGCGATGCTCATTATTATATTTATGTTAATGAAGGGAATGAATCAAAATACTGGGTTGATGATAATGATGCTTCAAAGCTGTATGTAAACAATGAAGATGATCCTTGTATGCTGGGCGGCCATGAGTATACTGCGTATATTCGCGTCGATGCTGAAGAAGGTTACGGATTGCCGAAGGATTCAGATTCAATTTCTATTAATGTAAACGGTGCTACATACCATATATGGGTTATCCGTAGTGTTCTGGGAGAGGATTACGCATTTGCTTATGATATCCTTCTTTATGTAGACGTTGAGGAAAAAGAGACAATCAAAACAGTTGACTTAACAATCACTGCTCCAAAATGCGGCACAGTTGTAACTGCTGATGAATATGCTGATGGTGAGCCTGTAGTAAAAGGCGAACCTGGAAAGAGTTATGACTGGGATTCACAGAACCCATATCCTGAAGTAACTATTCCTGATGACGCACCTTATGAACTGGATGATTCAGAAACCATGCTTTATGGCTATTGGATCGAAAAAGAAGAATATGGACTGTATGTAAACTGGGAAGAAAATCCGTGCATGGTCGGCGGAGATACCGTAGTAGCAGAGATCTGGATCAGGTCCAAAGACGAAGGCGGCGGATTTGAACCGCAGCCTAAGTCACCGTTTAATGAGGAATTGGAAATCAATGTTACCGGCGGCACACTTTTAGGTTATGATTATGATAACCCGGGTTTAATATGTGTTTATGTTGAAGTCGAGGTAGAGCACATCGAAGGCGAGCCTGTCACTGAGAATGTAGTTGATCCATTATGCCTGGAAGACGGCTCACATGAGAACGTTGTTTACTGTGAGGCCTGCGGCGCAGAGCTCAGCAGAGAACCTGTAGTAGACGATCAGCTCGGCCATGACTGGGGCGAGTGGAAAGTTGTCAAGGAGCCTCAGGTTGGCGTAGCAGGAGAAGAGCAGCGTATCTGCAAGAGGGATCCGTCACACGTAGAGACCAGGGAGATCGCTCCGCTGGAGGAGGAAGAGACTGAGAAACCTACAGAGAAGGAAACTGAGAAGGAAGACAATCCACAGACAAACGATGAAAACAACATGTGGATGTGGATCGCATTCATGGGCGTAGCAGCATTTGGAATCGTAGGTTCCGCTGTATATGACAGGAAACGTAAGAAAGACTGATTGATATAATCTGTTAAGAGGCGGGCTTAAGGCCCGTCTCTTTTTTATTTGGCAGAGCATACAGACTAAAAAAACAGAGTGTTGCTTTTTAATGCGGAGCAGGTATATAATTAAACCAACTATAGATACTGCCCCAGTAGGACCTTTTGGGGGCGCAGCCTTGAGGGAGGTAAATTATGAAATCAAGGAAGATACTTGGAATATTGCTGGCAATGCTGCTGGTGATCAGCCTTCTGCCTATGACAGCTCTGGCTGATGACGGCGATGGTGAGGTAACAATTATTGACGAACTCAATTTCAATATTGTTGCGCCGGAAGAGGGCACCGTTGTCACTGCTGATTTTATCAGTGAAGAAGAGGGATATGATTGGGATACACAGAGCCCGAGACCTGATGTCACAGTAACTGACAGCGATGCACATTATCATATTTATGAAGATGAGGAGATCAACGCCAGATACTGGATCGATTATTATCATGATAACACCGGAGATCTTTACGTAAATAATGAAGATGATCCTTATATGGTTGGCGGCTATGATTATGTTGCATTAATTGTTGTCAATGCTGACGAAGGTTATGGATTCCCGAAAGATCCGTCTTCAGCTACAATTACTGCAACTGGTGCATATACATACCAGGTAGTGGGATCGAATGGTGAACAAGATGATTATTCAACTTCTTATACAATCCTTCTTTTTGTAGATATTGAGGAAGAGATAATTGAATCAGTTGATGTAACAATCACTGCTCCAAAATGCGGCACAGTTGTAACTGCTGATGAATATGTTGATGATGAGCCTATAGTAAGAGGTAAGCCGGGAGTACATTATGATGCAGATACCCAGTCTCCGAAGCCTGAAATAACTATCAATGAAAGCGATGCACTATATGAGCTGTTAGTTGATGAAGATGGAAATGCATTTAGTTACTGGGTGGAGAAACTGGACGAGGATTCATATGACCTTTATGTTAACTGGGAAGAGCATCCATGTATGGTTGGCGGCGATACGGTATATGCTGAGTTCGTTTTAGTGGTTGAAGGTGGTCATTTCCCTGAGCCAAAAAAAGCTGGATTTGGTGAAGAGATTGAGATCAATCTCACAGGAGGCAAGGTTGTAGATTATATGGTAGAAGACGGCGGCGACATTCTTGTTGTTCTTGCTGAAGTCGAAGTAGAACACATCGAAGGCGAGCCTGTCACCGAGAATGTAGTTGATCCGTTATGCCTGGAAGACGGCTCACATGAGAATGTTGTTTACTGTGATGCCTGCGGCGCGGAGCTCAGCAGAGACCCTGTTGTTGATGATGCACTTGGCCATGACTGGGGCGAGTGGACAGTTGTCAAGGAGCCTCAGGTAGGCGTAGCCGGCGAAGAGCAGCGCATCTGCAAGAGGGATCCGTC
>JAFRYA010000011.1 GCA_017441295.1 Lachnospiraceae bacterium | reverse complement strand
TACAGAAGTCTAATATTTATGGAGGTGTCAAACCATCTGGCGAGACGCCTCTTTTTTTGAGAAAAATGTTATCGCCTTTATTCAGTTATTTACTTTTCGTGTTAAAGAAGGCTCTTGCGGTAATTTTTTTGACGTAACTATTCCATAAGGGTTGATATAAATTGTGATAATTTTTTTATCATTTATAAAGCCGTCATAAATATCAACTATAGATATTGATTTAGGAGAAATATATATGTGGCTGGTTTTTGCAATTCTTTCGTCCATCTTTGCAGCGTTGACATCTATTCTTGCTAAAGTCGGTATAGAAGGGGTGGACTCAAATTTGGCAACAGCAATCAGGACGGCTGTGGTACTTATCATGGCCTGGGGAATGGTCTTTCTTACGAGCGCTCAGAACGGTATCGGGCAGATCAGCCAAAAAAGCTGGACATTTCTGATCCTTTCAGGGCTTGCTACTGGTGCATCATGGCTCTGTTATTATAAAGCCCTTCAGATGGGAGAGGTATCCAAGGTCGTGCCAATTGACAAATTGAGCGTTGTGATAACGCTGTTCCTGGCATTTATCTTTTTACATGAGCAATTCACCTCAAGATCCATTATCGGCTGTATCCTGATAGGCGCAGGAACTCTATTGATGGTAATGTGAAGGCCGTCCCATAAAGAACATAAAGAAAGACCTCCCATCTTCATCAAGGGAGGTCTTATGTTTTGCAGAGGTTATCAGAGTTCGTGCCCGGATCCTGTCCAGAGTTTTTCAGATACCGGCTTCCAGAGAGCCGCTTTCTCAACACACTTATCCGAGTATTCCTTTGCGGACTCGGTGTCAGAGTAGTCGGTCGAAACCGCGCCGGACTCTTCAACAATAGCGGTCAGCCTTCCCGGATTATCGAGAACAGGGCAAGGCCTCAACATGTTGCCGTTGAAAGGCTGATTGTGCCTATAACCCATGAAGAGCGGTGACTGATAGGCCTCGAGAAGAGTCTTTTCACGGATGTTGGAATCCGAATAGTGGATGAACGCGCACGGTTCGATGTCACCATTGGCATTGATATGGCAATATGACCGCCCGCCGGCGATACACCCTCCGACGAATTCTCCGTCGTTCCAGAAGTCTACTGTGAAAAGAGGTTTTGTCTTTCTGAACTCCCGCACCTGGTGATACATGAATTCTCTCTGTTCAGCTGTTACCATAAGCTCAGGGACGGCTTTTTTGCCTACAGGCATGTATGTGAAGATCCAGGCGAACAGAGCACCCATATCTATCATGGCATCAAAGAACTCTTCGCTCCCAATAACATCAGCGTTTGCTGATGTATAGCAGCACGATATTCCAAACGGCAGCTTATGCTCCCTGAGGATATTCATTGCGCGTATCGTTTCCTGATATGTACCTTTTCCGCGTCTTGAATCCGTCGCCTCCTCGAAACCTTCGATTGAAATGGCAGGGACAAAATTCTTCACCCTCAGCATGTCTTCTGCAAACGCGTCATCTATGAGCGAGCCGTTAGTGAACGCGCTGAACACGCAGTCGCTATGCTCCTCGCAAAGTCTGATAATATCTTTTTTTCGTACCAGCGGTTCGCCGCCTGTGAACAGATACATAAAAGTGCCGAGAGCCTTGCCCTGAGATACTATGCTGCTCATTTCTTCATAACTGAGATTGAGCTGGTTGCCGTACTCAGCTGCCCAGCATCCTATGCAATGCTTGTTGCACGCACTGGTCGGGTCGAAAAGTATGGCCCACGGGATGTTGCAGTCATACTTCTGTTCATTGTCAAACTGCATGTCGCCGCCTATTATGGTCGCGTTAACGACGAAGTTACGGAAGATAGTCATCCGTACATCTTTGTCGATGTCTGAATACATTTTGAGCACCAGCTTGCGCCAGTTGCTGTCAGGGTCCGTAAGCGCAGGACGGGCAGCCTTCATATGTTTGTCGATGCGGCCTCTGCGGTCGAAAGCGTCGATCCAATTGAGCAGCTTTTCAATGTTTCTTTCCGGATCTTTTTCCAGATATGCCAGGGCCTGATTGACTGCCACGGATGCTACAGCTTGCTTTATAGCCATGATCATACCTCCTTAGGGTTTTTCCACACATGTTGATTATCTGTTGTTACCGTATTATACTCTTTTACAAGCGGAGTTCAATTGCCAGCATTACGGAAGCGTTGAATAATCAACAATTACGAAAGAAGTGTGGAAATGGACAGAAGAGTTGCAAGGACTGATCAGGCCATAAAGGATGCCTATTTTTCGCTTATAAGAGAAAGAGGCACTACAAGGATCACTATTTCAGAGGTAGCTAGGCGGGCGGACATTGACCGGAAGACGTTTTATCTTCACTATGATTCGCTGAAGGACGTTCTCGATGAATACATAGAGGAACGTATATCGCACATAGAAGCACTGCTTGCGGATACAGACTACCTGACAGACCCGTTCAACGTCGGGATCATCTACAGCATTATCAACAGTGCCAATGAAGCAGAACTTGAATTTCTTGAAAGCATATCAGCGAGTGAGTCGTATAACGATCTGTGGAAGCAGATAAGTGATGTTCTGACAGAAAAAGCTGTCGAGATCTATAAGCCTCACACAGCGCCGGAGATCGATGAGAAGGTGCTCAGGGTATACGCAGATTATTTCATTTCAGGTGCCCTCAGCATTTACCGCAAATGGCTGAGAGGGGATTATGAGATATCCTGGCACGAGCTGGTAAAAACAGTGAGAGAAGTAGGCGAGCATGGCCTGAAGAGAGTGCTTATGATAACCGGATAACACCATTTTCACCAGAAAAGAGCAAGTCTTTTAGCCAATCGACCTAGTTGGGTAACACTCAGACCTATGGCTGAGTCCGCTAGTGAGTCTGCAGTGTTTTATGAAACATTGAAAACTTAGTACTTGGACGTCTGTTCAATTCCGGACACCTTCACCAGTAACGATGGGGCTGTCGCACAATAAAAGTGTGGCAGCCCCATTTATCCGGCGTTATCCGGCGCATTCCCGGTAGCCAGAGCGTTCTGTATTATCAGCTCCGCTGACCCTCTCTTGAGCTGGCATATCCTGTGCAT
>JAFRYA010000010.1 GCA_017441295.1 Lachnospiraceae bacterium | reverse complement strand
TACGTAGAGCTGCTCAAGACACGCCCGATAATCGAAGGCGTGATCGAGGAGCAGGGCCTTGAGTACAGCTACAAAGAAATGCTGGAAATGATCAATCTGTCGGTGGTAAACAACACCAGAATCATCCAGATAGATGCCACCAGTGCAGATAAGCAGGAAGCCATGCGTATAGCCAACGCTCTGGCGGAGAAGGGTGTAAGCGAACTGCCTAAGCTGATGGAGACACCGGCGCCACACATTGCCGAGTACGCCATAGTGCCGGTAACCAAGAGCTCCCCGAGCCTGTCGAAGAACACCATGATAGGAGCTCTCCTGGCGATGCTGATAATGCTGGCAGTATTCACGGTAAGATTCCTGATGGATGACACGTTCAAGTATGCAGAAGACATCGAGAAGGAATTCGGTGTAATGCCTCTTACAGTAATACCTGAAGGAAAGATAGACGGTCTCGATTCAAATGATGAGAAAGTCAGCAGACGCAGCAGGTATTACAACAAGAACAAGAAGAAAAAACACAAAGGCAAAAACAAGTAGGTAAGCCAATGGAAGCAAAATATACAGAAAACATGGCCATATTCGGCAAGACGCCGCAGCTGCCGTATTCGGTAGAAGAGGCCGTAAACAGATTAAGGATCAATATATCGTTCCTCGGCAGCGACGTTCGCAAGATCATGATCATCAGCTCGGAGCCTAACGAGGGAAAGTCGTTCCTGGCTCTCAACCTTTGGAACCAGATGGCAGAAGCAGGGGAAAAAACCGTATTCGTGGATGCCGACATGCGCAACTCCACACTGCATGCCAAGTATGATCTTCACAGAGAAGACGGCAAGGAGATGAAGGGAACTTCACATCTGCTTGCAGGCAATGCCAAGCTTGATGAAGTGCTTGTGCACACAAAATACGGATATGGCGATCTGATACCTAATACAGAGAATATCATCAACCCGTCGATGCTGCTCGAGTCAGACAGATTCAAAGTGCTGCTCGATGGCCTTGCAAAGCGTTACAGATATGTATTTATAGATGCGCCGCCGCTCGGACTGGTGTCTGACGGTGAGAGGATAGGAAACCTCTGTGACGGAGCCATCCTCTGCGTTCGCAGCGCAGCGACACCTAAGGGCGTTGTAAGAGAGTCCGTAAGACAGCTCGAGAGAGCCGGCTGCCCGTTGCTGGGCATAGTGCTCAACAGAGTCAATGAGAACAAGGGCGGTTACTACGGCAAGAAGTATGGCGGCAAGTACGGAAAGTACGGCAGCTATTACGGAACTTATTACGGTTCCGGCGACAAGTAAGAGCCGGGCATTTATCGGATAGCAACAGCGGTTCCCGGGAACCGCTTAGCTATAAAGAAAATATCTAAGGAAAGGAGGAATGATAACCTATGGGCAACAAATTTATGCACAAGATGATCGCGGTCTTCGTTGCAGCAGCAATGATCCTGACATGCAGCATTGGTGTATTTGCAGCAAGTGGTTCGCCTACAGCAGGCAAGGTTAATTCTGTAGTCAGTGACTGCAAAGGTACTACTTCGATGACTATCACATGGACAGTAGACAAGGCAGCTGACAGCTACATCGTTAAAGTCGGAAGCCAGACTTATAACAATGTTAAGGGAACAAGCCTTACTGTTACTACTAAGACCAATGCTAAGTACACCGTCTCCGTTACACCTGTAACAAACGGTAAAGCGGGAACTGCGGTAAAGGGTGCCAACAGATGGATGAAGAAGACCAAGATTACCAAGGCTAAGGCCGGTAAGAAGAAGGTCACTCTTACCTGGAAGAAGGTCAAAGGCGCTAAAAAGTATCAGGTACAGATGCTTAAGAATGGCAAGTGGGTAACTGTTAAGACCACAAAGTCAACAAAGGCGACTGTAAAGGCCAAAAAGGGTAAGCACAAATTCAGAGTAGTTCCTGTCAAGGGAAGCTACATTGGAGTAACCTCGAACGTAAAGACTGGAAAGGCTAAGTAGGCACTCTTTTGAAACAACTTTAACCAGTTGTACAACTGTACCGCCCGGGACTTCGGGAAACCGGACCCGGGCGGTCTTTTCTACAAAAGGCTATAGAATATGATCGATTTTCACACACACATTCTGCCGGGTATAGACGATGGCAGCAGAGATATAGACATGACGGAAAAGATGCTGCGCATGGAGCAGTCCATGGGCGTGTCTCATATCTATGCTACCCCGCATTTTTATGCTCACAGAAGATCGATAGACTACTTTCTGGAGAGACGAAACAGAGCGCTTGAGAAAACAAGAGAGCTGCTGGCTAAGGATCCTGAACTGCCGCAGATAACGGCCGGAGCTGAAGTTTATTACTTCAGCGGCATGGGCAAGGCCAAACAGCTTGACGAACTGTGCGTAGAAGGAACAGACATACTGCTTTTAGAGCTGCCTTTTGCCCAATGGCACAGCGATGTGATAAGGGACATTGAGGACATAATGCATAAGCGTGGCTTAAGAGTGGTGCTTGCACACCTTGAGCGCTACGAAGCTTTTCAGAAGGACAGGCATGTATGGGACTGCATACTGGACATGCCGCTGACAATACAGCTCAACTGCGAGGACATAATAGACGCAGGGTCGTTCTTCAGACGCAACCACATGCACAAAACCAGTATGGAGCTGCTGAGCCGCTATGACGAAGTCATCATCGGCTCGGATTGCCACAACCTTACAGACAGAAAGCCAAACCTCGCCGATGCACGCGCCGCCATAAAAAAGCGCTGCGGCGCGGAGCGGCTCGCACAAATAGACGAATATACAGAAAAACTATTTAAGAGATGAATCAAAAACCGGTCAAAGGATTACTCAAACATGCAGATTTCATAATACTGGATCTCATAGTGCTCCAGCTGTGCTTTGTGTTGGCACACTGGATAATCATTGGCGTGGAGAATCCATACAACTATGAGGTGTTCCGGCTTCTGGCTGTAGTAATGTTTATGAGCCAGCTGTTTGTGACTGTATTCGGACAGAATTATAAAGGAATCATCAGAAGAGGCCGTTTAGACGAGTTGTTCAGCGTCATTAAGTACACGATATTTGTACTTGCTGTGGCGCTGGTATTTTTGTTTGTGATCCACCAGGCAGGAGCTGTATCCAGACTTCAGACAGGTGTTACGCTTGCTCTCTTTATACCGTTATCACTGCTTGAAAGAACGATCAATAAAAAGCTTATCTTCAAGATGAGCACAGACGGGGTTAAAAGAGATGGACGTTCGCTAGTCCTTATGACAGCAGGCCGTCTTGTAGACGATGCAATGGAGAGGCTTACCGATACAAACATGTATCTGGATCATTTTGTATCCGGAATTATAACTCTCGATGGAGATAAAGCATCAGTAAAAGGCAAGTACAATAT
>JAFRYA010000009.1 GCA_017441295.1 Lachnospiraceae bacterium | reverse complement strand
TTTGCACCGTAAGGTTTTATTTTTTCTTCTTAGGTGAGTACATTGGTCTTTGCTCATAGGTCGTATGAAGAAGCATGTGTGCCTTGTGGCTGCCCGGCTCTCCCAGGAACTCTTTGTAAAGAGTCTGGATGTCAGGATTCTCATGGGATTTACGATGTTCTCTCTCAGAGTCGAGCTTGTAAAGAGCCTTCTGACGGAGACCCTGAACATCAACGAAGTTGCGGATGCTTGCCTTAACCTGTGGCTGGCCGCCGCCGTTGATGCAGCCGCCCGGACATGCCATGATCTCGATGAAGTGATAATTCTTCTCACCGGATTTAACCATGTTCAGAACCTTGTTAGCATTTGCAAGACCGCTGGCTACACAAACGTTAACCTCGAGACCTGCTACATTGTAGGTTGCTTCCTTGATACCCTTGGTGCCACGAACCTCCATGAAATCAAGGTTCTTAAGTTCTTCGCCTGTAAGGGTCTCAACAGCAGTACGCAGAGCTGCTTCCATAACACCGCCTGATGCGCCGAAGATAACAGCAGCACCTGAGGACTTGCCCAGAGGATCATCAAAGTATCCGTCAGGCAGGTTGGTGAAGTCGATGGATGCGCGCTTGATCATGCGGGCCAGCTCTCTGGTAGTAAGAGCAAAGTCAACATCAGGCATACCATTAGCTGACTGGTCCTTACGCTGGATTTCGAACTTCTTAGCAGTACATGGCATGAAGCTTACCATTACAATATCCTTAGGATCAACGCCTGCGTTCTCAGCATAGTATGATTTAGCGATAGCGCCGAACATCTGCTGAGGTGACTTACAGGTTGAAAGGTTGTCAAGCATATCCGGATGATAATGCTCGCAGTACTTGATCCAGCCTGGTGAGCAGGATGTGATCAGAGGCAGCTTGCCGCCGTTCTTTACTCTGTGAAGGAACTCGGTAGCTTCTTCCATGATTGTAAGGTCGGCTGAGAAGTTGGTATCAAATACCTTGTCAAAGCCAAGCATTCTGAGTGCTGTAGCCATCTTGGCTTCAACTTCGGTGCCGATAGGATAACCGAATTCTTCACCCAGAGCAGCACGTACAGCAGGAGCAACCTGGCATACAACATGCTTGGTAGGATCTGCGATAGCAGCAAATACTTCTTCGGTGTAATCCTTCTCATAAAGAGCACCGGTCGGGCATGCAGCGATACACTGTCCGCAGCATACGCATGCGGTCTCGCCGAGGCCCATGTTGAACGGGCTGCCGATGGTGGTCTTGTAACCACGCTCGTTAGGTCCGATAACACCTACACCCTGTGTCTTCTCGCAAACAGCTACGCAGCGTCTGCAGAGGATACATTTGCTGTTGTCACGTACCATGTGAACAGCAGTATCATCAATCGGTGTATTCTTTAATTCTTCATTAAAGATGTTCTCATCCTTAATGCCATATTCCTGAGCCAGCTCCTGAAGCTCGCAATGTCCGCTGCGTACGCAGGAGAGGCACTCACGTCTGTGGTCGGAGAGCAGGAGCTCTAAGTTCCTGGTCCTGGACTCGAGAACCTTCGGTGATGCTGTCTGGATCTCCATGCCTTCGTTAACCGGGTATACGCATGAGGTAACCAGAGCCTTGGCGCCCTTTACTTCAACAACGCACATACGGCAAGCGCCGATCTCGTTGATCTCTTTAAGGAAGCAGAGCGTTGGAATATGGATATTTACCATTTTGGCAGCTTCCAGGATAGTGATTCCTTCAGGAACCTGGTAGTCTCTGCCGTTTATTTTAATATTAACATTTGCCATTTCTGTCACTCCTTCCTTAAACTACGGTAATTGCGCCCTGACGGCATGCATTGATACATGTACCGCACTTAGCACAGATAGCCGGGTTGATAACATGAGGTTTCTTAAGAGCACCAATGATGGCATCGTGTGGACATTTGCTCTTGCACAGACCGCAGCCGATACAAGCACGCGGGTCAATGGTGTAAGTAAGCAGAGCCTTGCAAACGCCTGCCGGGCAGGTCTTTCTCTTAATATGTGCCTCGTATTCGTCACGGAAGTAGCGCAGTGTTGAAAGAACCGGGTTAGGAGAGGTCTGACCTAAGCCGCAGAGCGCATCTTCTTTGATGTACTTAGCGAGCTGCTCCAGATAATCCAGATCCTTCATAACAGCTTCGCCTGAAGTGATCTTCTCCATGATCTCGAGAAGTCTTCTGGTACCGATACGGCATGGTGTACATTTACCGCATGACTCGTCAGCTGTGAACTCAAGGAAGAACTTCGCGATATCTACCATACAGTTGTCTTCATCCATTACGATAAGACCGCCGGAACCCATCATTGAGCCGATGGCAATGAGGTTATCATAATCGATAGGAACATCGTAGTTCTCCATGGAGATACATCCGCCTGAAGGACCACCGGTCTGGGCTGCTTTGAACTTCTTGCCGTTTGGAACGCCGCCGCCGATAACCTCAACAACTTCACGGAGAGTAGTACCCATCTCGATTTCAACAAGACCGGTGTTGTTGATCTTGCCGCCGAGTGCAAATACCTTGGTGCCTTTGGATTTCTCTGTACCCATTGCAGCGAACCATGGTGCGCCGTTCATGATGATACGAGGAATGTTAGCCCATGTCTCAACGTTGTTAAGAATGGTCGGCTTCTGGAACAGACCCTTAACAGCCGGGAATGGAGGCCTTGGACGAGGCTCGCCACGGTTGCCTTCAATAGAAGTCATGAGGGCTGTTTCCTCACCGCAAACGAATGCGCCTGAACCAAGTCTCAGGAAAATGTGGAAGCTGAAGTCTGTGTCGAAGATGTTATCTCCGAGAACGCCAAGCTCTTCAGCCTGTTTGATAGCAATCCTTAATCTGCTGACAGCAGTAGGATATTCAGCTCTAACGTAAATGTAGCCTTCTGATGCGCCGATAGCATATCCTGCGATAGCCATAGCCTCAAGTACTACGTGTGGATCGCCTTCAAGAACGGAACGGTCCATGAAAGCACCCGGGTCACCTTCGTCAGCGTTACAGCAAACGTATTTCTGAACGTTGCCTCTGTTGCCGCTGGCGAATTTCCATTTAAGACCAGTTGGGAATCCGGCGCCGCCACGTCCGCGCAGGCCTGAATCCAACATAGTCTGGATAACGTCATCAGGAGTCATTTCGGTAATAACTTTGCCTAATGCCTGATAACCGTCTGTAGCGATATACTGCTCAATCTGCTCAGGGTCGATCTGACCGCAGTTGCGAAGGGCTACACGGTGCTGCTTCTGTAAGAAGATGGTATCTTCGAGGCACCACGCATGTCCTTCCGGAGCAGGAAGAACTGAACCAACGGAGAACTCTTCGATGCGCTTTCCGCCGAGGATGTGCTCATTGTAAACACGCTCAGCTTTCTCAGCGTTCATCTTAACGTAAGTAGTTTTGGTTCCGTCTTTGTCAATTACTTCTACGATAGGCTCGTACTGGCAGATGCCGATACAGCCTGTCTGGGAAACGAATACTTCTTTGTTGTCCTTAGCAAGTTCGGCAAGTTTGTTCATAACCGGTGTAGCGCCGCTGGCGATACCGCAGGTTGCCATGCCGACCATTACTCTGGTGAGAGCGGAATTATGAAGCAATTCCGCGTTAACTCTGTCTTTTATAACAGATAAATCCTGCAGCTTCATAATTTCACCTCCTATTTGTATTTAGCCAGAATACCCTCTACTTCAAGCGGGTTCATTCTGCCGTAAACGTCGTCGTTGACCAGCATGATCGGAGCCAGACCGCAGGCACCTACACAACGGCATGTGTCAATTGAGAACAATCTGTCATGTGTGCACTGGCCCGGCTGAATGCCGAGAACTTCAGTTACCTTGTCAAGAACTTTCTGCGAGCCCTTTACATAGCAGGCAGTTCCGAGGCAGATGGAGATCTGGTATTTGCCCTTCGGATACAGGTTGAAGAATGAGTAGAATGTAACGATGCCGTAGATTTTCTCCAGCGGAACGTTCATCTTGTCTGCAATAACTTCCTGTACCTCGATAGGGAGATAACCGTAAATGTCCTGTGCCTCCTGTAAAATGGGGATGAGGGCACCTTGCTCGTCTTTGTGCCTTTCAATGACGGCAAGGAGCTGTTCCATCAGCTTTGGATCGCTGTCGAATGGAACGGAACTTTGCATTGTGTTCATAGATATTCTCCTTACTTTGATTGTACAAAAATAAATACAATAAAAAACTACCATTGAAAGGGATTAAATACAAGGATTGATAAATTTTTAACGCTAATTTTGTCGGAATGCACAAACAATTAAAACAATTGATGGGCAAGATTGTGCTGTTTTAGAATTGTCATTTTGTGAGACAAACGGATGATAAATAATTTGTATTTCAGTTCAATTTTTTGTTAAAAATATACGAATGATTTTAGTAAATATTTATGATATCCTATTTGTGATATTGAAATAGGGAGAAAAAATATGGAACATGCATTAACTGAAAAGACAGGAAAGGGCCGCAGTCCGATACTGCTGGTCATTCTGGGCTTTTGCGCAATCTTGTGCAATGGATTCGCAACATACAAATTCGTGCCGATCATTTCCGCGCTCATGTCATACTGGGGTGTCGGAGAAGGTCTTATCGGCACACTGCAGTCATCTAATGCGATAGCTTCTATTGCGTTCCTAATTCCTGTGGGCTTCCTGCTCAGGAGATGGAAACCGCGCTGGAGCGGCACATTCGGAGCCGGCCTTCTGGTATTCGGCAATCTGCTCGGATACTTCGCGCCTAACTTCGTGCTCCTCATTGTATCCAGAGTCATCGAGGGCCTGGGAGCGGTAACGCTCAACAACATGGTCCATAATATAGTTCAGAATCAGTTCGACAATGAACACAGAGGCAGACCGCTGGGCATCATGAATATGGGCCAGTACGGCGGACAGTTCCTGCACCTTTTGCTGGCAGAGCTGCTGGTATCTCAATTCGGATGGCAGATCGTATACCTATACATGTGCGCATTCCAGCTGCTGTTCGGCATTGTCTGGTTCATTTTCGCAAACGATACAGTTACTATTCTCGGTATCAAAGGCAAGAGCGCTGCTTTGGCAGCCCTTAAGAATGCTGAGGCTGAGAGCAGAGAAACTGAGCAGAAGTCTGATGGTGCGCTGAAGGTTATTGCCAAGCTGCTTAAGAATAAATCATTTATCCTCCTGTGCCTGGCGACTGCGATGTACAACCCGGCCATTATCCAGTTCGGCAGCTACATTAAGACATATCTCCAAGTGGAGCGCGGGATGACCAGTCAGGCGGCGACCGCTGTGTATCTGGTGCACACTATCTGCGGCTGTATAGCGATGTTCGTCGGAGGTACGCTGTCCGACCTGCTCAAGACCAGAAGGAAGATTGCCTATATAGCTTTCCTGGTTACGATCATATTGTATTTCCTGCTCATGAAGCTGCCGACCAATCTGATAATCATCTTTATGATCCTGTACGGTCTGGTCCCGAAAATGATGCATGTGCTGAGTTCGTCGGCGCTGCCGTCCGTGGTGGAGGATCCCAAGAACATACCGGTCGCCATGTCGATCCAGGGTGTTCTAAGTTCGATAGTAAACCTGCTGGGCGGAATCCTCGTTGGTTTCCTCATCCAGGAGACAGGATACGACACAACCATTTACGTAATGATGATCTTCCTGTTCCTTGGAGCGCTGTTCTGGTTCCTCAACAAAAAAATAAAATAACAATAATTGCCGCGCCTAACTGGCGCGGCTCTTTTTTCCTAAAAAAGCAGTCAGGCTGCCATCCTGCTCAGCTGTTAAATCACTAAACTCAGAGCACATCCGGATAAACGCGGACCCTCGTGCGGAACTCACTCCGCTTGCGCTCCGTTCAGACAGTCCTGAGCTCGGGTCCTATCCGGCTGCACCCTTCGCTAAGTGTTTTAACATTCGCAAAGTGGCAGCCTGTCTGCCTTTTCAAAAATAATAAGCCGCGCCAGTTAGGCGCGACAAATTTTTTATTTTTTGTAGTTGTTTATAATCTCCCGGTAGCGCTCCAGGACTTCAGGCATTCGCTGCTCCCAGCTGAGGCCGATTGTCTCAGAGGCTGCTTTGCCTGCATTCTTGAGCAGTTCAGGTGATGACAGGATGCTTTCGATTTCGGCGGCAGCGGTCTGTGGATTCTCGTCGCACAAAAAGCCGTTCTGGTTTTCAACGATCAGGTCGGCGGAGTTGCATCCGCGGAGCATCAGCGTAGGTACCTTCAGCGCAGCAGCTTCCCTTGCCACAAGAGTGGAGGTGTCATATGTTGACGGGAAGAAGAACAGGTCGCTCTCAAGATAAAAGCTCTTGAGCAGCATCTGGTCACGTATCTCTCCTGTAAAAATTATTGAATCAGAAATGCCCTTTTTAGCAGCATATTGTTTTAATGTCTTTAATTCTGCTCCATCTCCGACAACGATCAGCTTAATATCTTTGTCCTTGATGTATCTAATGGTATCAAGCATAAAAATAAGGTTCTTCTGCTTGGTAATGCGGCCGACAAATAAAAGATTTTTGCCTGTTTTAGGTATGCTGAAGTGTTCTGCCAGCAATCTCCTGCACTCATCAGGGTTTTCAGGATATGCCATGGTGGTGGCGTTATCTACGATGGTGATATCGCCTTTGTATCCGTACTCGCGCAGAGTCTCAGCTGTGCTGGGCCCAACTGTCCAGACCGCGTCAACCTGATTGTAATAATGGACAATATAATCAACAAGGACCTTGGAGATGGCCTTGCTGTGTGTCTGCTGAAGGAAGTCCTCATAGTATTTGCTATGGAAAGTAGTTACGTAAGGGACTTTATATTTCTTTGCCAGCTTTAATCCATAATGACCCAGTGTGAAAGGGGAGTGTGAATGCACAATGTCCGGCATGAAATCTTTGAAAGCGACTTTCGGCACGCTGGAAAGACCAGGGGTAGGAACCCTGTAGCTGGCTACAAACGGCAGGCTCTTGGCACGGATTACATCATAAGAAAAGCTGTCTTTATAACCTTTCTCTACAACGGGACAAAAAACACAGCATTCAACATCATCATATGAATTTAATACCCTTGCGTAATTGTCAACGACTCTTGCAACTCCGTCGATTTTCGGATAATAGGTGTCGACAAACAAGGCAATCTTTGTTTTTGACATAATGAGCTATTATAGTAGTTTTTGAATATTAATCAAGGTTAAGGATCCGTTTGCTGCTTGTTTTTTCTGCGGTCGATCTGATTTTTCAGAGCGTTGAAGCCATATATGCCGGCACCCAGTATTATGAAGAAATAGTAGCAGATAAAACGCCAGATCAGCATTCCCCAGAAGAGGCCTGCGTACTCCAGCTGTGAAAATATCAGGTAAAATGATCCTTCCGCCGCGCCTGAATTGCCCGGCGTCGGGATGATGGTGATAGCAGCATAAATGAATATGGTCTGGGCCACGATGTGGAGCCAGGAGCCGGTGCCTTTGTATGCATGAAGCACGAAGAAAGGTATGCTGCATATCGCCAGCTGGTAAATGATAGAGTATATGATCAGCTTGACCATCAGCGCGCGCTTTTTGGCTATCAGCTGAATGTTCGTGCGGTAATCGTCAATTGTGTGCCCTAATGAATCTATTTTTTCATCAACATTTTTTACAAGATGCAGTTTGCCGCCAATGCGTATAAAGAAAAATACGATTTTTTTGGCAGTGCTTTTGGAAACTGCTGAGAGAATGATAAAGCATGGTACGATAGCATAGCAGACAGCGCCAACGTATGCCGGTACCTTGATTGCCAGATTGTCTACGGCATCTCCCTTAAAAATAAATGTGAGAATAGCGAGAAAAACAAAAGCCAGCTGCATGAAAAGAAAGCCCGAAAGAGGCATAGCAGCACTGGCTCCGTTGCTGTAGCCGCTCTTGTGCATGTTATAGATCTGGAATGGCTGTCCGCCCGCACCGGATGGGGTGATGTTATCGTAGTATTTTCCGAGGACAGCCGTTTCAAACGCGGCTTTGACGGAAACTTTTTCACCCAGGGCCTTCATCATGGCTATGTATTTAAGCGTCTCCATGATAAGGGCAAGGATTACGCAGCCGAACCCCGCGATAACAAACATGAAATTGGACAGCATGAACTTATAACCCAGCTCCGGACGCTCTTTTGAGAACTCGTCAATGGCTATATAAGTTATGATTCCGCCATTAACAACGACGAAAATAATAATCCAGAGGATTCTGTTCCTTCGCTTCCTCTTTCTCTCTTCTGCGCTGAGTTGTTTTGGTCCATTACTGAATGAGCTTGCCATAGTATATCAATATTATATTGTCGAATAAAAAAAGGCAATGGTAATTTAGTACATTTTTATTAGTAGAAAATGCCTCAAGTGGTTGACTTTTAAGCCCATTCTCATATAATTATAAAGTTACAGAAGTTATTTATTCGACCAAAATAAAAAAAGGAGTGAATGATTAAATGAATCCATTAATTTGGTGTGGAATCGGTGCAGGCGTACTTGCTCTTATCTATGCGGCAATTCTTGCAGGTATCGTTTCAAAACAGGATCAGGGTACTGACAGAATGAAAGAGATTGCCAAGGCTATCGCTGAAGGCGCCAGAGCTTTCCTCTTCTCAGAGTACAAGATTCTTGTTGTTTTCGTTGTTGTTCTTGGCCTTATAATCGGTATCTTTATCGGTTGGGTTACTGCCATCTGCTTCCTGGTAGGCGCTGTTTTCTCAGTATTGGCTGGATTCTTCGGAATGACAGTTGCTACTAAGGCTAACGTCAGAACTGCAGCAGCTGCCATGAAGAAGGGCATGAACGGTGCTCTGGGCGTAGCTTTCAAGGGCGGCGCAGTTATGGGTATGTGCGTTGCAGGTCTTGGCTGCCTTGGTGTAAGTGCTATTTACTTTATCACAGGCAATGTTGACGTTCTGTTCGGCTTCTCACTCGGTGCTTCCTCAATCGCGCTATTCGCACGTGTTGGCGGTGGTATCTATACCAAAGCTGCAGACGTTGGCGCAGACCTTGTAGGTAAGGTTGAGGCTGGTATCCCTGAGGACGATCCTCGTAACCCTGCTACCATCGCTGATAACGTTGGTGACAACGTTGGTGACGTTGCCGGTATGGGCGCTGACCTTTTCGAGTCATATGTTGGATCACTTATCTCAGCAATCACACTCGCAGTTGCATTCGTAGGCGAAGGCACCGGAGCTTTCACCTCATACATTGTATTCCCGGTTCTTATTTCAGCTGTTGGACTGATTGCTTCCATCCTTGGTACACTCTTCGTACGTACCAAAGAAGGTGCTAATCCACAGGTTGCTCTGAATATCGGTACTTATGTATCATCCGCTATCGTAATCATCGTAGCATTCGTATTCAGCGCGCTGATGCTTGGCACAGTCAGACCGGCCATTGCTATCGTAGCCGGTATCGTTGTTGGTCTTTTGATCGGTACTCTTACAGAGATCTACACTTCAGACAAATACGGTTCAGTTAAGGAAATCGCTAAGCAGTCTGAGACAGGCCATGCTACAACAATTATTTCTGGTCTTTCAGTTGGTATGAAGTCAACAGTACTTCCTATCATTCTTATCTGCATCGGCATCTTCGTATCATTCGCAGTAATGGGCGGATTCGGCGAGGCTGGCCTGAGCGCAGGTGTATTTGGTATCGCCCTGGCAGCAGTTGGTATGCTTTCAACTACCGGTATCACCGTTGCAGTTGATGCTTACGGCCCGATCGCTGACAACGCAGGCGGTATCGCTGAAATGAGCGAGCTCGATGAGAGCGTTCGTAACATCACCGACAGACTTGACGCTGTTGGCAACACCACAGCTGCTATCGGTAAAGGATTCGCTATCGGATCTGCAGCCCTGACAGCTCTGGCTCTGTTCTCATCATTCGCAGACAAGATCAACTCAGCAGACAAGGCATCACAGTTCTCAATCAACATCCTTGATCCTAACGTAGTTATCGGTCTTCTGATCGGTGGTATGCTGGTATTCTTCTTCTCAGCACTTACCATGTCATCAGTTTCCAAGGCTGCTAACCAGATGGTTGTTGAGGTTCGCCGTCAGTTCAAAGAGATCCCTGGCATCATGGAAGGTACAGCTAAACCTGACTACACCAGATGCGTAGCTATTTCTACCAAGGCTTCCCTGAAACAGATGATCCTTCCTGCAGTTATTGCTATCGTAGTTCCGATCGTTGTTGGTATCCTCCTGGGCGTTGCAGCACTCGGCGGACTTCTGGCAGGCGCTCTCGTAGCTGGTGTTCTGATGGCTATCTTCATGAGCAACGCCGGCGGCGCATGGGACAATGCTAAGAAGTACATCGAAGGTGGTAAGCACGGCGGCAAGGGCAGCGATGCTCACAAGGCAGCTGTTACCGGCGACACCGTAGGCGATCCTTTCAAGGATACATCAGGACCTTCAATCAACATCCTTATCAAGCTGATGACAGTAGTATCCCTCGTATTCGTTCCTGCCTTCCTGGCAATCAACGGCGGCGCTGGACTGCTCAGCTTATTATTCTAATTCAAATAAAATTAAAGCCGCCGCACTTCGGTGCGGCGGTTTTTTATGCTTTAATGGCTTGGAAATGATTTGCAGGTTATGGGCGAAAAAACACCCTCAACCTGATTTTTTTGCCCGAAATTGGTTGAAAAACGCCCATAAGCTGATAATTATGTCCCGGACAAGACGAAAACACCCATAGATTGCAAAATGTGTCCAGACAAAAAAGACAATTTAGAATTCGATTCCTTTACGGGCGATGATGCCTTTATCGAACGGGTGTCTTTCTTTCTTCATTTCTGTGATGTAATCGGCCAGTTCAACGAGCTCAGGGGCAGGGTGGCGGCCGGTCATGACGATTTCTCTCTTTTCGCCTTCATCCTTAAGAAAGAGCAGGAGCTCATTACGGTCTATCATGTTATAGTGATAAGTCGAAACGATCTCATCCAGAACGATCAGATCATAATTTGGTGCTTCCTGGATAGCTTCGTGCAGGAGGGCATGATAGCTTTCAGAAGCCTCTTCTTTCTGGCTATCGTCCATTTTGACATACCTGCCATAGTGCTCAGGTGAATAGAGTGTCTTGACATTTTCTAATTGCGACAGGGCTTTGATCTCGGAAGAGGAGCCGTCCTTGAAAAACTGGACGAAGAGAACTTTCTTGCCGCTGCCTGCCGCACGCACTGCGAGCCCGCAGGATGCGGTCGTTTTGCCTTTTCCATCTCCGTGATATAAGTGGATCATAATCCCTCCTCTAAAATCTTATAAATCATATCCATGTCGACAGACTCGCGTGTGAGTTTGGCCAGAAGATCGTACTGGGTTTCCTTGTAGCTATGGATATCGAAATCGTTTTCTTCATTAAACTCGAGGCCCTTGCGTTCGTAGAGGACGCGCACGATTTCACGGGCAATGCCTTTCTCATCGAAGATGCCGTGGATGTAGCTGCCGTATATGTCTCCGTTCTGGATCACGCTGGAAGCATCCGTGCTCTGGCCCATATGTATTTCATAACCCTTATAATACAGGCCGTTCAGGGAATTGAAAACCCCCTTTATATTTTCGAAGCGGCCGTCTGTCTGGCTGCGGGTCTTTTCTTCCGAGAAAACTGTTTCAATCGGAAGCAGTCCCAGGCCGGCGATTTCACCGCCGCCTTCGCTGCCATGAGGGTCGGAAATCTTCTCACCCAATATCTGCAGACCGCCGCAGATGCCGAATACCGGAACGCCGCGGGCAGCCGCTTTGAGAACCTCTGCCTCCAGGCCGTTCTGTCGCATCCACTTGAGGTCAGATATGGTGGATTTGGTGCCCGGAATGATGATCATGTCCGGGCTCTTGAGGTCAGCAACGCTCTTGACGTAGCGCGCGGAGACACCGGAGAACTGCGAGAATACGGAAAAGTCAGTGAAATTCGAAATCCTCGGCAGGGAGATGATGGCAATGTCCACCTCTTTAGCAGCTTTGGCGTTAAGCCTTTCGCTGAGGCTATCCTCGTCGTCAATGTCAACATACATATATGGAACCACGCCTGCGCATGGGATTTTAACCAGATTGTAAAGCATATCGAGGCCCGGCTCCAGGATGGCCCTGTCGCCGCGGAATTTATTAATAACCGTGGCTTTGATCATGGCGCGCTCTTCCGGCTCCAGCAGTGCGATAGTGCCGTAGAGCTGAGCGAAGACGCCGCCGCGGTCGATATCACCGACCAGCAGGACAGGTGAATCCACCATTTTAGCCATGCCCATATTCACAATGTCTTCGGTTTTCAGATTGATCTCAGCAGGGCTGCCAGCGCCTTCGATGACGATAATGTCATTTTCAGATGCGAGGGTGTTGTAAGCCTTCATTATGTCAGGGACCAGCTTACGCTTGTAGGCGAAATAATCAGCCGCGCTCATGTTGCCGCGCACCTCGCCGTTTACGATTACCTGTGAGCCCACGTCGGTGGTAGGTTTCAGCAGAATCGGGTTCATGAGAACAGATGGACTGATGCCGGCGGCTTCAGCCTGAACGACCTGAGCGCGTCCCATTTCCAGACCTTCGTCAGTAATATAGGAATTCAGGGCCATGTTCTGTGATTTGAACGGAGCGACGCGGTAGCCGTCCTGCTTGAAAATGCGGCACAGCGCCGCGCAGAACAGGCTCTTGCCTGCATTTGACATGGTTCCCTGTATCATTATCGGTTTTGCCTTTTTCATTTGAGCACCTCCCGTACCGCTGCTAACAGCCGGTCGTTTTCTTCTTTGGTGCGGATCGCTATACGCACGAATCCCTTGCCTAAGCCGATGTAATTGGAGCAGTCACGGATCATGATGCCGCGCTCCAACAGCTTTTCGCACAGATTAATATCTGAATAGAGAAGCAGGAAGTTGGCGGCTCCCGGAAATACCTGTATACCTAGGGCTGTGAGTTCGGAGCTGACACGCTCACGTTCAGCGGTGAGCCTGCGGACGCATTCAGCCAGCCATTCCATGTTGTCTAGGGCAGCGCATCCGGCTGCCTGGGCAGGGGTGGAAACATTCCAGCACTGTGCCTTCCCGGACATTTCCTCCAGGAACGCTTCGTCGCTGCAGATCACATATCCCAGACGGAGCCCTGCGAGGGCGAAGTTCTTGGTGAACGACCTCAGGACAGCTATGTTGGGATACTGAGAGCAGAGCTGAGGAATGTCATAAATCTTAGGATTCTCAGTGAGATCCAAGAATGACAGGTCCAGCATCATGCGGACGCCTGAAGCAGCTATCTGCTGAACGATTTCAGGCGCGGTGAGAGCTCCGGTAGGATTGGCCGGAGAGCACAGGTAAACCGCGCTGTATCCGGACAGATTTTTTTTCAGAAACTCATCGGTCAGCTGGAATCCGTTATCTGCTGACAGAATATAATAATCCGCATCTACCCCTGCTGCAGCCAGTGAATCAGCATATTCCTGGAAAGCAGGCGCAATGATCAGGGCAGGCCTATCTTTGGGCAGAGTGAAAGCGAATGAGTATATAAGCTCCGCGGAGCCGTTGCCACAGAGGATATTCTCAGCAGGAACGCCCTCAGCTGCGGACAGTTTGCTCCTGAGAGCCGTGCAGTACGGATCGGGATAGTTGGCGCAGTCTGAGACTGCGCGGAATGCAGCCTCCGTGATCTCTTCCGGCATGCCGAAAGGATTGATGTTGGCTGAATAATCCATTTCTATTTTATTGGAATAAATGTCTCCGCCGTGCGGATTCTTTTTGTTTATAAGCATAAAACCAGTACCAGGCGCAGCAGCGCGCCGATGATTATTAAAATGCAGGACGAAATGTACATGAGCCATCCCGCCCGGGTTATATCTTTCGGCTCAATCTCACGTACGGGATCGCCGATATATTCTTTCTTATGAAGGACGCCGCCGTAGATGGCATCGCCTGCCAGCCTTACGCCCAGTGCGCCTGCACAGACAGATTCAGTCTGCGCTGAATTGGGGCTGGCATGTTTGAAACGATCCCTGCGGAACACCTTCCACGCACGTTTCATACTCAGGCCGCACAGAGGTGCGCTTATAACCATAAAAATGGCCGAAATCCGCGCCGGAATGAAGTTGACCACATCATCTGTGAGCGCGGCCGCACGCCCGAAATAGAGGTATTTTTCGTTCTTATATCCCAACATGGAATCCATGGTGTTTATGGATTTATAGAAGAATCCTCCGGCTGCTCCGAACAGGATAATATAGAACAGAGGAGCAATGACTCCGTCTGAGGTGTTTTCGGCTACAGTCTCAACCGCTGCGCGGCAGATACCCTTGTCATCCAGTACATCTGTATCCCTGCCGACAATCATGGAGACTGCGTATCTGGCGCCTTCAATATCGCCTGCTTCCAGTTTCCGCTGTACCCTGCGGCCTTCCCTGAGCAGCTGGCGGGCAGCGATCAGCTGCCAGCACGCGATTGCTTCCACAACGAAGTAAGCGATCGGGTGGATAGCCCACATTCCCCAGAGCACCAGCGCGGGGATAACTGTGGAGATCAGCGCGACAGATATCACTGTTATAACGCCTCTGGAGACGTCCTGAGGATTGCTGTTACCTCGGCGGAGTTTTCTGTCAAAAAGGGAAATCAGCTTGCCTATCGCCACTACCGGATGAGGGATGAAATGCGGATCGCCGACAAAGAAGTCAATGATGAATCCAACGATCAGCGCGCCTGTTTGGAGGGTGAGCCATTTAATCAACAATGGTACCTCCCTGCATTGTATAGATCCAGATCGGGTTCAGCGAGGTCATCAGATGATAACGTCCTGCCTTTCTGGAGCGTGATATATTAGCTGATACAGCTTCAAATTCCTTAAATTTAAACTTCTCCGCGCACTCAGCTGCTTCTAGCTGGGTTTCAAGGGTGACTGCGTTGACCACGATGCGCGCGTCGGCGTTTTTACTAAGGATCAGTTTTATTATTTTGTCCAGGTTGCCTGAACTGCCGCCAATAAATACATGTGTTGGGGCAGGGAGGGCCTCCAGCGCTTCAGGAGCTGAACCTTCTATGATAGTCAGATTATCTGCCATGAACTTTACGCTATTCTGGCGGATAAGGTCCACAGCATCTGATTCCTTCTCGACGGCGTAAACCATTCCGTTATATGCGGAGAGAGCACATTCTATAGAGACAGAACCTGTGCCTGCGCCTACGTCCCATACTGTAGAGTCAGGGCTGAGCGACAGCTTGGACATGGAAACCGCGCGGATCTCTGATTTGGTCATCGGCACATCGCCGCGGATAAACTGATCGTCCGCGATGCCGTATGTGGCACCTGTCTGCAGATTATCATTTTCAATATAAATGATGGACAGTGGGTCAAATGAGCTGCCTTTCAGCGTCTCAGGAGTACCCCTGGTTATCTTCTCATTTGCCAGTGACAAGTTTTCGCCGATGGCGATATTCAGCCCGCCCAGAGCATACGTACAGAGCTTCTCCAGAATTTTGTCCGGACCGTTATCGCCGCCTGTCAGGGCGAAAGTCTTGTGGTTGTGAGTGACTGCGTGGATAATGTTGCAGGTGCGTCCGTGCATACTGGCCAGACACGCGTCATCCCAGCTGGTTCCTAATCTGGAGGCGAACAATACAACTGAAGAAATGCCCGGAACTACAGTAACGTCTTCGTCCTTCAGAGCCTCCAGCATCTTCTTGGCACCGCTGTAGAATCCGATGTCTCCGCGCATAAGAATCGCTGCGGAGCGGATGGCAGGATGGCTGTTCAATACGTCCAGCACTTTATCAGGCAGGTACTCATAATATTCCGGCTTGCCTGATTCCAGAGCGCTGACGACAGATTTGGCTCCGATCAGGGCATCACATTCCTGAACTGCAGCTCTGGCATCCGCTGTCATCAGTCCCTTAGCACCGGGGCCGATACCGATCAGGTAGATTTTACGTTTTTTAAGATGGTAAGTCTCTGAGAGCTCTTTAACTGCCTGGTCCATGGTCAGGCCGCTGCCCTGAGGCGGCAGACCGATAATTACAGGCACCGCGCCTGCATCTCTGGCAGCGGCGATCTTCTCATCAAAGCCGCCATTCCGGCCGGATGCCTTGGTAACCATATATGAAGCGCCGATCATTTTCATCTGCGCCAGATTGATATCATATGTGAAAGGTCCCTGTGCCGCGATTATATGCGAGGAGAGTATCCTTGCGTCCGCGCAGGCATTGAGGGAGGTTGAAAGCGGGAGCACACGTGCCCAGACCCTGTCCATATCCAGATTTTTATATGCAGGTAAGTCCTTGGCACCGGTGGTCAGTAAAATGCTGCCTTCCTTTCCGGCAAGATATTCAGCAGCCTCAGCTGCGTCTGAAACAAATACCGCATCGGAAGCATCCTGTTCCGTATCGCGAAGGATGCGCATTACAGGAATGCAGCACTCTGCGGCTGCAGATGAAATGTTCTCCGTAATAATCTGCGCATATGGATGTGTCGCGTCGATAACGCGGCAGAAACCGTTCTCCTTAAAGAAAACGGTCATCTCATCTTTGTCCAGCCTGCCGGTATGGACATGGATGCCTTCAATGTTATCCAGCAGCACTTCGCCGTATTCAGTTGCAACGCACACGGTCAGGTCCGCCGCGTCCTTCAGCTGTTCAGCCAGGAATCTGCCTTCGGTAGTTCCTGCGAACAGACAGATTTTATCTTTCATACCTGTATCCTCTCGGGGTAACCATTCTGCCATTAACTTCTTTAGTAGCGGAATTGCCGATAAAAACTGTAGTAAACATGTCAGCCTGCCAATCTGCCAGTTCCGACAATGTCATGAGTTTCATTTCTTCGCCTTCACGGCCGATGTTGCGGACAATGCCGCATACAGTGTCGCCGGAACGGTGCTTCAGGACTATCTCGCATGCATGCTTCAGATAGTCTGAACGTTTCTTGCTGGAAGGATTATAGAGAACAATGCACAGCCCGCCCTGAGCAGCGCCTTCCAGACGTTCCTCAATCTTCTCCATAGGGGTCAGAAGGTCGGACAGACTGATAACCGCGAAATCGCATGAAAGCGGAGATCCCAGCACAGCAGCGCCTGAAGCGGCGGCAGTAACGCCTGCGATCACTTCAACTTCAACATTATATTCCTCAGCCATCTCCAAAATCGGTGAGGCCATGCCATAAATGCCCGCGTCGCCTGAGCAGACCATTGCGGTGACCAGACCTTCGCTGGCTTTCTCCAGCGCTATTCGGCAGCGCTCAACCTCTCTCATCATAGGGGTTGCAAGGAACTCTTTCTCCGGGAAATGAGGTCTCAAAAGGTCGCAGTAAACAGTATAGCCAACGATCACGTCAGCCTTATTCAGAACATTAACTGCTCCGATGGTCATTCCTTCATAACTGCCGGCGCCTATGCCGACTACATATATCTTGTTCAAAATTCTATCCTCCAGCTTTGGACTGCGGCAGCCACGGTCACTCCGTCACATGCCGTCTTGCGGATAATAAGGTCTCCGCCGGTCATGGCAGCTGCGCGTTCGCAGACGTTTCCGGTGCCCACAGTCTTTTTAACAAACTCCGACTCCTCGTAGTCGCCCTCCAGGGCTTCCAGCTCAGATGCAGGGTAGAAGACAGGCGCAGCGCCTAACTCCTCGGCGCATTCGAGCAGCCCTTTTTCGTCCTTTTTGACATCAACAGATGCCAGTGAGGAGATGGATTTAATATCAATGTTATGTTCTGCAAATGTTCTGCGCACCGCGTCCATTATTGCGTCAGCAGGCATATCCCTGCGGCAGCCGATGCCGAGGGTGACGATGCGAGGAACCAGGCGCAGGGTAGACTTATACGGCGTGTTTTTGCGTATTCCGATATATATTCCCAGTTCGCCTTCATCTGAAGCAATGAGGCCATTCGGCAGAACGTCCGGCAGCTCAAATTCAGACGAGATAGGGATATCCTCTGTCAGGATGGCAGCAGATATATCTTTGGCGGTCTTCATGGATGAAATGGCACAGCCATGCTGAGCTGCCCACGCGTCGCAGGAGAACCTGCCTGCGCCGTCAGTGGCCGTGGTAATGACCGGCACTGAACCCATCAGATCGGAAATCCTCTCAGCCAGAGCGTTTGCTCCGCCAATATGTCCGGAAAGTACAGGGATAACAAATCTGCCCCTGTCGTCCATGACGATGACGGCAGGATCTTTAGTCTTGTCCTTGACAAATGGCGCAATAAGGCGGACAGCAATGCCGCATGCGCTGATAAAAATCAGAGCGTCATAGCTATGGAAAAGGCTTTCCATATCGCTGTGCGGGCTGACATGGGATATAAAGCCGTATTTACTTGCGTACTTTTCGGTCGAGTGCACTTCAGCGCCATCCATCAGATGCTTCAGCATCATTGCCAGCATGGCTCCCGAGTCCGAAAAGCAGATAATGCAGGTTTTCATTTGCGTCCCTTCCTGAACTCGGTTGAGAAGTCCGGATCATAAAGGAGTGAGCGTGAAAACTCACTGTTTAAGTATCCGCCGACCGAAATCAGAGCAGTTTTGGTTATATTATTAGCTTTCGCTGTTTCTTCTAATGTGGCCACCGTGCAGTGGAATATCTTCTCATCCGGCCAGGATGCCTTGTAAACGATAACGGCCGGTGAATCAGGCGAATATCCGCCTGCGATCAGCTCTTCGCTGGCCTTGCCCAGAAGGCCTGTGCTTAAGTACAGCACGATGGATGAGCCGTGTGATGCCAGTGCGCGCAGATTCTCAGAATCCGGAACGAGAGTCTGGCCTGAAACACGAGTGATTATCAGGGTCTGGGATACGTCAGGCAGAGTGAATTCTGTCTTCAGTGAAGCAGCCATGCCTGAGAATGCGCTGACGCCAGGAGTGATATCGTAATCAATTCCCAGCTGGTCGAATTCGCGCATCTGCTCTCCGATGGCACCATAGAGGGACGGGTCGCCGGTGTGGAGGCGGACTGTGGTCTTGCCTTCAGCTTCAGCCTTTTGGATAACGTCAATAACCTCTTCGAGCGTCATCCTGGCGCTGTCGTGGATCTCGCAGCCTTCCTTGGCGTATTTCAGCAGTTCAGGGTTTACTAATGAGCCGGCGTAAATAATTACGTCAGCGTTTTCCAGATGATTTTTTCCGCGGACCGTGATCAGGTCCGTTGCGCCGCAGCCGGCACCTACGATATGTACCATTTAATATTCCTCTTGTATTAATTTTAATATTTCATCCGCCGATCCGGTCCTGCCCAGAATTCCGTAAACATTGGAAAACATAAGGGCGCCTACGGACATGGAACCGCCGGCTTTGTGATCTAAGTGATATTGGATTTTGTCCATCAGGCTGGCTATAACCTGTTCTCTGATGCCTGCGCCGTCCAGTATTGAGAGCACGTCGTCAGACATGGCGCTGTTCATGATCTGTTCGATTACCTGAACAGATGCGCCATGCAGTACTGCGTGGGCCGCGAATACTTCCATTCTGCAGTCGCCCCAGCGGGAATGTGTATTCATCATTCCGCCTGCCAGTTTGACCAGCTTGCCAATGTGACCGACCAGCAGAGCGGCTTTGAAGCCTGCTTCAGCGGCCAGCTCAAAAGCATCTCCGATGAAGTTTGATGTTAAAACAGCTATATCAGGATTGATCTGCAGAGCATCTTTTATATATGAGGAACCGTAATTGCCGGGCGTAAACAGAATAACTGTTTTGCCCTCAGCTGCTCTCATGGACAGCTCAGTTCGGATGGTCTCAACCACTGCCTCGTCGCTCATCGGCTCCACAATGCCGGTGGTGCCCAGAATGGAGAGTCCTCCGACAATGCCCAGCCTCGGGTTAAAGGTTTTTTTAGCCAGTTCAATGCCTTTTGGAGCAGAGATTATCACGTCCAGGCCTTCGGTATAACCATTGTCCTCACAGACCTGCAGGAGCTCTTCTGTGATCATGCGGCGCGGGGTGGAATTGATGGCTGCATTGCCTACAGGCTGATCCAGACCGGGCTTGTTCACGCGTCCAATGCCTTCACCGCCGTCAATTTTTATTCCCGGCGCATCGGTCTTTCTGACCTCCGCATAAACAGTCAAGCCGTTGGTAATGTCGGGATCATCTCCGGAATCTTTAACAATGCCGCAGGATACGCGGTCCTCAGTGCGATGGACTTCTGTTAACGGCAGGTCCAGCCCGAAACCGCGCGGGGTCATGAGCCAGACAGAGGCCAGTTCGCGGTTTTCGAGCAGCATAATGGCAGCAGCCTTAGCAGCAGCTGCCGCGCATGAGCCGGTCGTGTAACCGCGTCTTAACTTTTTGCCGTCTTTCGTAATAAAACTGTCCATTATCTGGTTATCTGATACATCAGGGCGTTGACGATGGCAGCGGCCACGTTGGATCCGCCCTTGCGTCCCTTGCCGACAATGTAAGGGACGTCCTCAGCCATTATGGCTTCTTTTGATTCAATAATATTTACGAAACCTACCGGGACTCCGACTACGAGCTTAGGTCTGGCCTTTCCTTCCTGGATGAGCTCGGTCAGTCTGAGCAGGGCAGTAGGCGCGTTTCCAAATACAAATATTGCTTCAGGATCCATAGCGGCCATCTTTTCAACAGATGCGACCGCGCGAGTGCAGCCTCGCTCTTTAGCTATAGCTGCCATGTCAGGGTCGCTGATGAAGCAGTGCAGCTCGCAGCCCAGCTTGCCGGCAGCAGTCTTGTTTATGCCTGACCTGGCCATCTGGGTGTCAGTGAAAATATTACAGCCGCTCCTGAGGGCCTCGAGCGCGCTCTGAACAGCGCCGTCAGAAAAGCACAGATTCTCTTCATAGTCGAAGTCAGCTGTGCAGTGGATGACGCGTTTAACGATGGCCTTGCGGTCTTCAGGGATCTCTGTTTTGAGTTCGCTCTCTATTATTTCCATGCTGCGCTTTTCAATGTCGCCCGGTGCGTTAATTATCATTTTTCTTCTCCTTATATTCCAGAGCTTTCTGATAAAAGCTCTCAGCCGCAGTAATATTCGCATACAGGAACAGGTGCGGATATCCCGCGTACATTGTATCAGTACTTACCGCGCAGCTCCAGCCCTTTCCGTTTGGTTTAACAGCCTTAAATGAACTGCCGTTATCGGAGCTGTCGTAGTAGTGGAATTCGTGCGCTTTGAGCTGCGTGCCTGCAGGTCCCAGAAGGCCGTCCTCCTGCGCAGTGAGGGTCACATACCCGAAGCGGACAAGTTTGTCAGTGGCAAATGTTTCATGCGGAAGAACTGAGCACATTTCCCTGCCGCAAAGCCTGCTGCCCAGATACTGGAAGCCTCCGCATTCTGCAATGACAGGCATTCCGCTCTGTGCTGCGGCGCGGACACTGGCTTTGGTTATTTCATTTGCCTCCAGCGTTTCGGTATACAATTCCGGATATCCGCCGCCTATTATCAGCGCGTCAGCACCGTCCGGGACAGGCTCGTTGTTAAGGGGCGAGAAGTATCTGATTTCGGCGCCCATTTTCTCAAAAAGCCTGAAAGTGTCTTTGTAATAAAAGCAGAAAGCGTTGTCCCTGGCCGTGGCTATCGTGATCTTAGGAAAGCTCTTAATGACAGGAGAAGCCAGATCAAGTGCGGGAGCGCTCTGTGAAATCGCGAGGAGTTTGTCAATATCAATGGTTCCTTCGCAGAGGTCTGCGGCTTTGTTGATTATAGTCAGCAGGTCGTCAATTTCGGCTGCAGTCACAAGCCCCAGATGCCTGGATGGCAGAGTAAGCTCCGCAGGCAGGGCAGGGATGTATCCGACCGGAACCACCTGATCCCCGAAGCGGCCCTGCATTAATTTTGAAATATATGTATATGTGCCGGCGCTCATCTGGTTAAAGATGACACCCTTGATGCCGCTGGCCGGCCTGAAATCCAGGAATCCTTCAATCAATGCGAGCAAAGAAGCCGCCGCGCCTCTGGCGTTAACAACCAGGATCACAGGCGAATCGGCAGCAGATGCAACAGTATATGTACTGTTATCAGTACCATCCTCACCGGTGCCGTCATAATAGCCCATGACGCCTTCGATCACCGTGATATCCCTGCCGGCGTTTTCTGAAAGCAAGTGTGTAATAAGCTGTCTGTCGCAGAAAAACGGGTCCAGATTGGTACATGGAATGCCCAGAACCGAAGTGTGGAACATTGGATCAATATAATCCGGTCCGCATTTGCATGCTTTCACGTCCAGTCCCTTTCTTTTCAGCAGGGTCAGGAGTACGCAGACTGCGGTGGTCTTGCCGCTGCCGCTGGATGGAGCAGCGATTAAAACGCGGGGATGTCTCATAATGTCGCCTCCGCCAGCTCCTCAAGAGAGGATATAACAGACTTGCCGCATGAGCGGGCATATTCAAGGAGTTCAGCATTGGCCTGATTGAATTCACCCACAGGGCAGCCTGAATCTATTACATATTCCACAGAATTTATCAGCGCTTTAGCGCGCGTCGCCAGCTCGCTTCCGATAGGGGCGAAAGCCTGTGCGCAGACCAGATGGTCTGAAAGTGAGCGCGCAATGGCGGTATCGATATCATTGTCAAACAGGATGCCTGCAGCGAAAGGAACGCCCCTCTTCTGCAGAGCCCTGTAGAACTGGACGCCATATCCGGCGCCGCCGATCACGAAGCAGCGTGGCTCGCCCTTAGGGGCATCGAGCTCCACACTGCCGAACAGGGCATTAAATGAGCCTCGCTCGATTTCGTACAGCTTTGAAATAGTTTCATCAGTTATGATCTCGTCAGGCGTACCGTAAGCCGCGATGTGATCGCCCTTTACACAGACGATCTTATCAGAAATCTTCTCAGCCAGGTCGATGTCATGCAGACTCATTACGACAGTGATGCCGCGCTCCTTAGCCATGGAGCGGAGGATTTCGAGCAGCTCGATCTTGTGTTTGATATCCAGGAATGACGTTGGCTCATCCAGGACGATAATTTCAGGGTCCTGGCAGATGGCTCTGGCGAGCATAATGCGCTGGCGCTGGCCGTCGCTGATCTCGGAAACGTCGCGGTCAGCTATCTCCAGGGCATGTACCGTCTCAAGCGACTTAGTGACGATAGCCTTGTCCTCAGGGGTCAGCCTGCCAAAATTGCCGGTATAAGGATAGCGGCCGGTGGCAACCAGCTCGTAGCACGTCATGAGCTCAGGGCGGACCCGGTCAGTCAGGACGACGGCCATGCGGGTGGCAATGTCTCTGCCGTTCATTGAATGCATATCATTGCCGTCAATATAGATAGTGCCGCCGATTGAGGCCAGATGACGAGTAATGGTTTTCAGTATTGTGGATTTGCCAGCGCCGTTAGGACCGATGAGAGACAGTATCTCTCCCGGCACGAGCGACAGGGTTATATCAGATATAAGCGGATTACCGTTGTAGCCTACGGTCAGGGAGTCCAGAGCGATTTTATTCTTCACGTTTTGACCTCCTTGTAACCATGAGCCATATTACGATCGGCGCGCCGATGGCGCTGGTAACAGTACTGATGGACAGCTCTACAGGCGAGAATACCGTACGCGCGACCAGGTCGCAGAACATACAGAATACCGCGCCGCACAGGAAACTGGCGGGTATCATCAGCACTGGTTTGGTAGTCTTCAGCATCAGTCTGCAGATGTGCGGAACTGCGATGCCGACGAAAGAGATCGGGCCTGCGAATGCGGTTACAGCCGCGGACAGGATACTGGACAGTATGATCAGTAATATGCGGAACAGCTTGATATTTACACCAAGGCTGCGGGCGTAGCCCTCACCCAGTGTATATGCCGAGATTGGTTTTGACAGGAAAAACACCACCAGCGCGGTGGGCAGAATAATGGCAGCCGAAATACCCACGTCGGACCATGAAGCAGCGGAGAAACTGCCGTGGGACCAGTGGGTCAGGTTGACGATGTCTGATTCATTGGCGAAGTTGATCAGGAAATCCGTCACAGCGGAGCAGATATAACTGATCATGATACCAATGACCAACAGCATGGACATATTCTTTATCTTTCCTGAGAAAGCCAGAACTATAAACATTGACAGCATTGAGCCCAGAAAGGCCGCAATGACTGTAAAGATGACCGGAATATAAGTAAATGCGCTGCTGAGGCCTATAGTGACAACAGCCAGGAACATTTTGGCTCCGGATGAAATGCCGAGCACGAACGGGCCGGCAATAGGGTTGCGGAAGAATGTCTGAAGCAGGAAGCCTGACAGCGACAGGGCGCCGCCCAGTACCGCAGCCAGCATGAGTCTTGGCAGACGGATTTTCCAGATAATGCCGTAGGCAGTAGCGTCAGTGGCATCGCCCCTGAAGATAATACTGAGAATATCCTTGAGGGGGATGCTTACGCTGCCGGTGTTGATGTTCCAGATTATTGATACGCAGAAGAGCACCAATAATCCAACGAAAACAATGGTATATCTGATTCTGTTTCGTGATTCGCCTGTCATAAGTTACCTGCCTTTTGAAAACTACTTTAAGCGGTAAAAGAATGGGAGTTCATTCAGCTCACCGGCATCATCGGTGAAGATCATATGGAAACACTGGATCATTTCGCCCAGAGAGGTGGTCTCCTGGTACATGTTGCGCTCAGTGCACCATACCTGACCGGTCTGGACTGCCTTGAATTCCTTCAGCAGATCATTCTTCATCAGAAGCTCGTCCAGAGAGCCCAATGAATCCGCAATGGTGGAATTGTAGATGATTATGTCAGCATCCTTAGCGGTTTCGTAGAAGGACTCCATTTCCAGGGTGACGGTAGCAGTCTTGGTTTCGTCATCGCCCAGATCCTTGAAGATATAATTGCCTCCGGCCAGTTCGATCATCTTGCATACGTAGTCGCCGCTCTTTCTGGTGACTACGCGGCCTGTGGAACTGATATAGAAGAAGGCAACGGTCTTGCCGGTAGGTGCTTCGTTTTCTACGCTTTCCAGGATATCCACCTGTTTGCGGAAAATCTCTTCAGCCTTGTCTTCCTCATTGATGAGGGCTGCATACAGGCGGATCCATTCAGCGCGTCCCAGTGGATGTGTTTCATTGCTGGACTGGTCAATGAAAACAGGAATGTCGAGTCTTTCCAGCTGATCGCGGATGTCTGTAGCATGGTTGATCATCATTGATTCGATGGCTATAGATGCGCCTTCACCCAGGAGCAGTTCATAGTCAGGCTCGGAATACTTGCCTGCATAGATAATGTCGCCGTCTTCCATGGCCTTGCGCGCGTTCGGAATGTACCAGCCTTCTGCCTTGGTGCCGGACAGACGGATTACATCAAGCCTGTCCAATGCGTCAAAAAGACACATGGCTGAAGTCGCGGCCAGGTAGATGTTTTTAATAGGCTGATAGAGCGGAGTAATGGTGCTGTCCAGTCCCTCGGGGAGGTCAGCACCTTCCGGAACGACCAGAAAGCGGCTGCCGTCACCTAAGGTGATCAGCTTGTAGCCGCCTTCGTAATAGTCTACAGAAAACTGCGTAGCAAAATCGAGCTCCATGTGACCTGTCACAGGGAGCTGATCGAAGTCTGACGAGGATTTGCTGCCGGAACAACCAAGCAGGAAGATCCCCGCCAGACAGATAGTAATTACAAATGAAAGTATTCTTTTGATCATTTATTTTATTGTGCTGCTGTCAAAATGCAGAACATAATCAATGAGGTGAGGCTCGCTCATGGCTGTTGTCAGTGCGCTGATGTTCATATCAGTATCCAGAACAACAGGGATGATGAAAGTGGAGCCGCCTTCCAGTGTAACAGGATCGTACTGCACGTCATTGATGGTCATGTACTCATAGTGAGAACTGCTCCATACAATCTCAGCAGTAAGCTCGCCGTTTGCAACAAACAGCTTGGCAGGTGAATTAACAGATGCCTTGCCTGAACCGCCTGTCAGTGTAACTTCGATGGTATACTCACCGTCTGTAAGGTTTACGGCAGGAACAGGATTGCTTACGGATACCTTGTGGTCGTACCATTCGCCCTTCTTACCGATCAGAGCACAGTCAAACTCTGCATCCAGATAAGGAACAGGGATGTCGAATCCGTTAACTTCTTCAGTCATTCCATCAGAATATGTAACGGTGTCAAGTGTAGGCTCAAGGAGCTGTGCGCCTGGAGCCTGAGCATCTTCAGCGGTGCCAGGGAACAGGTTCAAAATGCCCTTGCCTGCCAGTGTAACGTGAATGGTCATCTGACCGTTCTCAACTGTCAGTGTACCCTTGCCGTCGCATGTTTCATTTGCATGGAACATAGTGCTGTCAGTATTGAAATCTGCAGTATAAACGCCGTCCGGCAGAACTGCTGCAGGAGTTGTCTCCTCAGGGGTTGTTTCTTCAGCTGAAGTTGTTTCTTCAGCAGGAGTTGTCTCCTGATTGCCGCCGCCCTGCTGTCCGCCGCCTGAGCATGCTGTAACAGCTATGCACATAATAAGAAAAATGATACCTAATAAATACTTCTTCATAATTGTTAAACCTTCTTTAGTAATAATTATTCAATAACAGCTTTAAGATGCTCTACATAGAGCTGAGCAACCTCAGGAATACGTCCAAGACCCTGAACATCACAGTCAACTGACTCGAATGCGCCTGAAGCTGTGAACATGCTGTACCAGGATTCCGGATCCTCTTCGTCAGCCATATCGTTGTTAGCGTGATCGCCTGCAACTACCATGAGAGGTCTGAGGATAACTTTCTTGAAGCCAGCTTCTTTAACCTTCTCGATAACAACGTCACATGCGGTATCTTCAGGCTCGCCTTCAACTGTGCCGATGAATACGTTGGTGTAGCCCAGAGCATCCATCTGTGCCTGCATCTGATTGTAAGTTACGTTAGCTGTATGACTTGTGCCGTGGCCCATGAGAACCAGAGCGTATCCTTCGCTTTCAGCCTGCTCGCGTCCGCCGTACTGTGAGAATGCGTACTCAACAACTGCCTTAGAAACAGCTTCCTTGTCAGCATTGATAACTGTAGCGTCAGATCCAACTTCGCCCAGCAGAGGCTCAGAGATCTTTACAGACTCAAATTTGTCTTTGTAAGCTTCAACAGCTGCAACGAGCTCGTCGTACTCAGCGCCGTGCATAAGGTGTGTAGGCTGGATAACCAGGTTCTTAACACCGTTAGCAACTGCTCTTTCAAGAGCCTGATCCATGTTGTCGATGAATTCGCCGTCACGAGCCTGAACATGGTTGATGATGATCTGAGCTGTGAAAGCTCTTCTTACTGACCACTCTGGGAATGCTTCAGCGATAGCTCTTTCGATAGAACCGATATCCATTGTACGGCTCTGGTTGAATGATGTACCAAAGCTTACTACAAGGATCTCGTTCTCGCCGATTTCATCCTGATTAAGTGGGTTGTCCTGGGTGGCATCGCCAGTGTCGCGTCCGAAGTAATCTGCTTCTTCAACGAGTTCTTTCTGAGCGTCTGTCAGAGCGTCCCATGCAGCCTTAGCTGCTGCGCACTGAGCATCTGTCTCAGCGGTTCTTTCCTGAACCTGGATTGCTGCGATCAGAGCGTCAACTTCTGCTGCGAGTGCTGCGTCGTCAACTGCCTCAGGAGTAGTTTCCTGGCCTTCGCCGCCTTGAGCCGGAGTAGTCTCCTGGCCTTCGCCGCCCTGCTCACCGCCGCCCTGCTGTCCGCCATTGCCTGAGCAAGCTACGAGTCCTAAGATAAGGCAGAGACCCAGCAGAATAGCTGCGATTTTGGTTAATGATTTCATTGTTTGTTTCCTCCTAAAAAGATAATAATTGTCTGAAAAAAACAGACATCCCCTCATGAGGATGTCTGAAGAATGCACATAGGCATACTGAGCCTGTACAAAGCAATCAAAGCCACAACCTCAGAGGGCTTTAAAAAACCAAAGCGTGACAGGTCTCCCGACTTAATCCTTAGCCTACTCAGACGCCTTCCCGGTTGCCCAGTGACTGCTCAAAGCATGTCCTTTCGTAGATATCACGGTTGCTGAGACACAGTACCTGATTCTCACAGGTTTCCGATATGTCACAACTTCAAAGTTCTGTGCTATTATAACACCTTTTCCTTTTCTTGCAAGGTTTTAGTACCTTATATTAAGTGAAGAATCAGTGACCGATCTGAAAACAAAAAACTGCCATACTTTATCAGTGTGGCAGTTTAATCTTTCCTAATATAAATATAGGATTATTTGAGCTTGTAAATCTCAGAATATTTCTTCTCCAGATAATCCAGATAATATTTAACATTCAGGCTTTCACCGGTGATCTTTTTGATCCACGCGTCAGGGTCGAGCATGCCGGCGCAGGCGAAGACGTTCTCCTTGAGCCATGCGAGTACCTTGGAGAGGTCGCCCTTTTCAACGTCGCCGAAGACATCGAACTCTTTCTGCATGGTGTTTAGGATCTGTGCTCCGTATGCATTGCCCAGTGCGTATGATGGGAAGTAGCCGAAGCTCATAGTCCAGTGAACATCCTGCAGGCATCCGTGAGCATCATCAGGAACGTCTACGCCCAGATACTCTTTGTACTTGGCGTTCCATGCTGCAGGCACTTCGTCCACCTTCATGCGTCCGTTGATCAGTTCCTTCTCAATCTCGTAGCGGATCAGGATATGCAGAGAATATGTGAGCTCGTCGGCTTCTGTTCTGATCAGGCTCGGGCGGGCAATATTGATGCCTCTGTAGAGCTCTTCCTCGCTGACACCATCCATAACAGATGGACTGATGCGGCACAGTTCAGGATAAATGAAATGAATGAATGCGCGGCTGCGGCCAATGATGTTCTCGTAGAATCTGGAAATGCACTCGTGCATAGCATTGGACATATTGCCGTCGTTGTGGTTCTTGACGAATTCTTCCGGCTCATTCTGCATGAAGAGAGCATGTCCGCCTTCGTGCAGTGTTGAGAAGATGCTGGAAAGGAAAGCATCCTCATAATAATGTGTGGTAACACGTACGTCGTGTGGTCCGAAGCTGGTTGTAAAAGGATGCTCTGTGGTCATCAGGACCAGAGCGCTCTGTCTGAGGCATTCCTTCTCCAGTACCCAGCGTGAGCACTGTTCCTGCTCAGCTACAGGGCATGGACGGTTGAGGAAGTCCTCGCGTACCGGCGCGCCTTCCTTCTGGATCTTTTTGATCAGAGGCACAATGCGTTTCTTCAGTGCAGCGAAGAAAGCGTCCAGCTGTTTCTCGCTGCCGCCTCTTTCGAATCCGTCTAGGCATCCATTATATAAGGTAGAAGGCTGTTCATCCATTAACTCGATGCTCTTGCGTGTCCATTTAACAACGTCTTCCAGGCTGTCCCTGAAGATGCTGAAATCGGATGTTTGCTTAGCCTCGAGCCATTTGCCGTAAGCGGTGTTGAAAGCCTTGGACATTTCAAAGGCGAACTTTGGTGTCTGGTTTTTGGAACGCTGATAGTGGAACCACATTACGTCAATGGCTCTCTTCTGGACTTCATCGAGACCAGTCGGGTCTTCGTGAAGGGAAGTCAGCAGATTCACATATTTCTTGGAATGTGTCAGCTTGTGCACATGTGTGCCCAGGACCGCCATGTCCTGTCCTGCAGGCTCCATGCCTTCAGGCGGGGCGCAGCACTGCATGTCAAATTCCATCTTGCCGATTGCGTTATAATAAGATCTTACTTCGTTAAGAATTGCGTCCAGCTGTTTCCAGCGGGTGTCTTTTTTAACTGCCATTTATAGTCTCCTTTACATTGGATTATTTATGTTGTTTTTATTCTGCGGCTCGCGGCTCTGTTTCAGCCTCCTGCGGCTGTAGAAGAAATATACCAGACCGATCAGGACTACGACTACGATGACCATTACGGTAGTCTTCTTGGTCTCAGTAGTCATGATGGTGGCGCGGGTCTGCGAGTATACATTAGGAAGGACGTTTTCTGTAGGAAGGCTGCCGTCAGTGTAGTACTTCTTCATATAATCATTGAAGATGGCCAGAGCCTCATCGTCCATGACCTTGCGGGCCTCAGTGCCTACGTGATAGGCAATGAAGTAACCCTTCTCATCGCTGGAAAGGAAGGTCGTGACAAAGTGTCCCTCGTCACTGAAGAGCTCCTGGTATAAGCTGTCTGCCTTCTCCTGCATCTCGGCTACAGTTACATTGGTATTGTCCGGGTAAATGTAGACGTAAGGCATGACGCCGGTAGCGTTGTAGAAATCTTTCATTGCGTCAGAAAGTCCCACAGTTGACCACGGGCCCGCTTCGTTATAGAATCCGGCATTGTCATCCTCGGCTACAACTCCCTGGAGTTTGGTTCTGCTAATGGTGGACGACGTGATGCCGGTACAGTTGGAAGACTGTCCGAAAATGATGTAAACAATGATGATGACTACCAGCAGGAGCATGGTGGAAGCAGTGCTGTTAGCGCCGCCGCCCAGGAGCTTCTGGAGGAAGCCGCCGCCTTGACCATTGTTATTGTTATTTGCGTTGTTGTTCATGTTGTTGTTGTCAAATAAGCCCATATCACACCTCTTTTTTATCTGCGTGAATTTCATTATATATACACAAATTCCACAGGTCAATTATATTGAAAAATATTTTATTCAAGTATATAATAATTTATCAGATTAGAAGACACACCATATGATCACCACTCCCATATGGCTTTTTCAGGGGGATAAAATAGATGGCAAATGCAGATATTGGCGTAGATTTAGGTACTGCCAGTGTTCTTGTCTATATTACAGGTAAAGGCGTAGTTTTAAAAGAGCCTTCAGTTGTAGCATTTGACAGGGATTCCAAGAAAATAAGAGCGATCGGAGAAGAAGCACGTCTCATGATCGGCAGGACACCGGGCAACATAGTGGCTATCAGGCCGCTCAGGCAGGGTGTTATTTCTGACTATACAGTTACAGAGAAGATGCTCAAGCATTTCATCCAGAAGGCGATCGGCAGACGTACATTCAGGAAGCCTCGTATCAGCGTCTGTGTACCGAGCCGTGTCACAGAGGTTGAGAAGAAGGCAGTTGAGGATGCAGCATATCAGGCAGGCGCGAGAGAGGTTGCTGTTATTGAGGAGCCTATCGCAGCTGCTATCGGCGCCGGCATCGATATTACCAAGCCATGCGGCAACATGGTCGTAGATATCGGCGGCGGCACCACAGACATCGCCGTTATTTCACTGGGCGGCGTTGTTGCCAGCACATCTGTCAAGCTGGCAGGCGATGATTTCGACGAAGCCATCGTCAGATATATGAGGAAGAAACACAACCTTCTCATTGGTGAGAGAACCGCTGAGGAGATCAAGATACAGATCGGTACATGCTATCCGGTAGGCGAAGAGCAGACCATGGACGTCAGGGGACGTAACCTGGTATCCGGCCTGCCGCGCCGTGTTACCGTTACCTCCACAGAGACTGAAGAAGCTCTGCGTGAGCCGGTCAGCCAGATCGTCGAGGCTATCCATGAAGTTCTGGAGAAGACCCCGCCTGAGCTGGCAGCAGATATTGCTGACAGAGGTATTGTTATGACAGGCGGCGGATGTCTGCTCAGAGGACTGGAGGACATCATCGAGGACCGTGTCGGCATTCATGCCATGACAGCAGAAGACCCTATGCTGGCTGTTGCGATCGGCACAGGTATGTATATTGAATATTTAAGCAGGGATAAGACTATCGGATAATCCCGGCTGAGCATGATCATGAGGCCGGCGTGCTGCAGATGCACGCCGGCTGTTTTGATAAATGGTGGATTTATTTGGAAACTATCAAGGGCTATGTTCAGAAAATAATATATAGGAATGCTGATAATGGCTACTGTGTGCTGAGCATCGAAGAGAACGGCTGCGAAAACATCTGCGTCGGCAATTTCAGATATGTGGACGAAGGCGAATATCTGGAACTGGACGGAGAGTTTGTTTTCCATCCATCTTACGGTGAGCAGTTCAAGGTGAGCAATTACCGCAGCATTGTGCCCCAGGATGTTGTTTCCATAGAAAGATTCCTGGGCTCAGGCGCTATTAAAGGCATAGGTGAGGTCACAGCGAAGAGGATTGTTCAGAGGTTCGGCGAAGACACGCTGCGCATCCTGGATGAAGAGCCGGAGAGGCTGGCTGAGATCAAGGGCATTTCCGCCCGTAAGGCACAGGAAATAGCTGCCCAGCAGGAAGAGAAAAAAGACCTCAGGAACGCAATGGTGTTCCTGGGCAACTACGGCATTTCCAATGCCATGGCTGTCAAGATTTATAAGCAGTACCAACAGGACGTTTACACTATCATCAGGGAGAATCCGTACAGGCTGGCTGATGACATCACCGGCATTGGATTCAGGAAGGCTGACGAGATCGCCTGCAACGCGGGCGTTGCCCCGAACAGCGAATTCAGGATCAAAAGCTGCATCATTCATGTCCTGATGAAGAGCGCTGGCGAGGGCAATGTTTATCTGCCTGATGCCGTTCTCAAACAGAAGGTTATGGAGACTTTGAGACCTGTGACTGTGGACGACATCTGCGACATTGAGATGTCTGACCTGGAGAATTGCGTGATGGATCTGGCCATCGAGAAAAGACTGATCCTGAAGCCTGACAGCGAGGGGAACAGGGAAGTATTCTATGCGCCGTATTATTATACGGAAGCAGGCATTGCCAAAATGCTGCACCAGCTGAACCTCAGAGGCAGGATGCAGCCGGATGCAGTGGAGGCCCGTATCAGGGAGGTTGAGCAGGAGTCAGGCATTACCCTGGACGAAATGCAGAGAGAAGCCGTGAACGCGGCGGCTAATTCAGGCGTGCTCGTGATCACAGGCGGTCCCGGTACAGGCAAAACCACCACTATCAACGCGCTGATCAAATATTTCCAAAAGGATTATAGAGAGATACTGCTGGCGGCTCCTACAGGACGCGCGGCCAAGCGTATGACTGAGGCCACAGGCTGGGAGGCCAGCACGATTCACAGGATGCTGGAGCTCTCCGGAGAAATACAGGATACATCAGCCGGAGCGAACTTCGAGCGCAACGAGGAGAATCCGCTGGAGGCAGACGTTATTATCATAGATGAGATGTCCATGGTTGACATGTTCCTCATGAACGCGCTGCTCAAGGCAATAGTGCCCGGCACGAGACTTATCATGGTCGGTGATGTGGATCAGCTCCCGTCCGTCGGCCCCGGAAATGTGCTCAGGGACATCATCGAGTCAGGCATGTTCAATACTGTCAAGCTGACCAAGATCTTCAGACAGGCTGAGGAGAGCGAGATTGTCTTAAACGCGCACAAGATCAACCGCGGCGAGCAGATAAATCTGCGTCCGGACAGCAAGGATTTTATATTCATCCAAAGGGACAACCCGTATGTTATCCTGGGTTCGCTCCTGACGCTGATCAGGGACAAGCTGCCTGATTATGTCCACGCGGACATGAAGGAAATCCAGGTCCTTTCGCCTGTCAAGAGAGGTGTGCTGGGAGTGGAGAACCTAAATACATTCCTGCAGTCGAACCTGAACCCGCCTGACAGACACAAGTCGGAGATCCCTGTTGGGGACAGCATCCTGCGCGAAGGCGACAAGGTCATGCACATCAAGAACAATTACAATCTGGAATGGGAGATGCGGACGAAAACCGGCTTCGTCTACGACAGGGGCAAGGGCATCTTCAACGGTGACATAGGCATTATTGAACGCATAAACGAGAGCACCCAGATGATGGAAGTGCATTTCGACGACGGCAAGCATGTTATCTATACCTTCGACCAGATGGAAGAGCTGGTGCTCGCTTACGCTGCCACCGTACACAAGGCGCAGGGCAGCGAATATCCTGCGGTCATACTGCCGCTGCTGTCAGGACCTGCGCTGCTGATGAACAGGAACATCCTTTACACAGCAGTTACCAGGGCCAAGCAGTGTGTCTGCGTAGTCGGCAGGAAAGAAACTGTCGGCGCGATGATAAATAACGTCAGAGAGATCAACAGATATTCGGCGCTGAAGGACAGGATCCTGGACTTCAGGGAGGACGCGGGATATCTGCTGTAGATATAATGAATAACTCCGTAATGGAGAATGACAATTAAAGAACTGATCATGCAGCTGGTCTATCCCAGGGTATGCCCCGTCTGCGGGGAAGTACTGCCCTGGAGCATCAGCGGATCTGTTGAGCAGGCAAAAGCTGATCCATACATCTGCAGGGACTGCCTTAAGAAGATTAAAATAGTCACGGGCACGCGTTGTCTGAAATGCTCTAAACCCATCGAGAGCGAAGAGGAAGAGTATTGTCATGACTGCGCGGGCAGGACGAATTATTTTGAGGAAGGCAGGGCTCTGTGGCTGCACGACGGCTACGCCAGGAAGATTATTTACGCTCTCAAGTTTTCAGGAATCAGAGACAATGCTGATTTTATCGGATATGAGATGGCCAGGCGGCTGGGACCATGGCTGATGGAAAGGAGGGCAGATGCGTTGCTGCCCGTCCCGCTCCACAGGAGCAAGCAAAGGAGCAGAGGCTTTAATCAGGCGCAGCTCATAGCGGCCAGCCTGGCCAAGTGGATGGGAATCATGTATGGGTACAGGATTCCCATAGACTCAGGTATGCTGGTGCGTACGGTCAGGACCAAGCCGCAGAAAGACCTGGACCCCAGATACAGGTTTAACAATATCAGGGGAGCATTTGAGGCGGATGATACCGCTGCAGGCAGGCGCATATGCCTCGTGGACGATATTTACACCACAGGAAGCACTATTAACGAGGCCGCCAGGACTCTTAAAAGAGCCGGAGCTGAAAAAGTATTTTTCATAACTGCAAATATAGGTATTTAGAAGGAGGAAGTTATGGATTTCACAGCAATCAAAAACAATCTGGAGGCAAAAGATTACAAGGTCAGCACATTCGCTACGGCCAAGGAGGCAATGGAATACCTCGACCGTGAAGTGGATGGCACAACCGTGGGCATCGGCGGTTCACAGACCGCGCATCAGATAGGGCTTTATGAGCATCTGTCCACACATAACAAGGTTTCATGGCATCATGTTCCGGAGGAAGGCAAGACGATGAATGACATCAGGATGGATGCCCGCGCGGCTGAGATTTATTTCTCATCAGCCAACGGCATTGCCGAGACCGGCGAGATAGTTAATATCGACGGCGGCGGCAACCGCGTTTCCGAGACCTGCTACGGACATAAGAAAGTATATTTCATAATAGGAAGAAACAAGATTACCCCTGACCTGGACAGCGCCATCTACAGAGCCAGAAACGTAGCCAGCCCGCTGAACTGTAAGCGCTTCAATGCCAAGACTCCATGCAACACTGATGACCCTAAGTGCCACGACTGCAAGAGCCCTCAGCGCATCTGTAAGGTCATGACAATTCACTTCATGAAACCATCACTTATGGAGTACGAAGTGGTCCTGATCGACGAGGATCTGGGATATTGATTAAATAGCAATATTTCTGTTGACATTTGAACTTGTTTTTCTTATAATGACGGAGCGCGCGCGAAATCGCGTTTGGTTTTGTGTGCATTCTAAAATATTCAGAAAGGAGAATAATATGCCTACATTTAACCAGCTAGTTAGAAAAGGAAGACAGACATCTGTTAAGAAGTCTACTGCACCTGCTCTGCAGAGAAGCTACAACTCACTGCACAAGAAGAGCATGGAGACCTCTTCACCACAGAAGAGAGGCGTTTGCACAGCAGTTAAGACAGCTACACCTAAGAAGCCTAATTCAGCTCTTAGAAAAATCGCGAGAGTTCGTCTTTCAAATGGTATCGAGGTTACAACTTATATTCCGGGCGAAGGACACAACCTTCAGGAGCATAGCGTTGTTCTTATCCGTGGCGGCAGAGTAAAGGACCTCCCGGGAACAAGATACCACGTTATTAGAGGTACCTTAGACACTGCAGGTGTTGCAGACCGTCGTCAGGCTCGTTCCAAATACGGAGCAAAGAGACCTAAGGTAAAGAAATAATAACACCTTTTTTATACTTACAATTGAAGATGGTTGCCGAAAGACAATTTATCTTATCTTAAGACATATTATTCTTAAAATTCTAGATTGTCCGCTGGCACCGACACTATGTGAGTACCTATGATTTAATTTTTTAGTTAAGGAGGGAAGAAACGTGCCACGTAAAGGACATACCCCAAAAAGAGACGTATTGGCGGATCCGCTGTACGGCAGCAAAGTAGTAACAAAGCTTATCAACAACATTATGCTTGATGGTAAGAAGGGCGTAGCACAGAAGATCGTTTATGGTGCGTTTGCAAGAATCGAAGAGAAGGAAGGAAAGCCGGCTCTTGAAGTATTCGAGCAAGCACTTAATAACGTTATGCCATCTCTGGAAGTTAAAGCCAGAAGAATCGGCGGTGCTACATATCAGGTACCTATCGAGGTTAGACCTGAGAGACGTCAGGCTTTAGGCCTTCGTTGGCTGACCACATTCTCACGCGCAAGATCTGAGAAGACTATGGAAGAGAGACTGGCCAACGAGATTATGGATGCAGCTAACGAGACTGGCTCATCTGTAAAGAGAAAAGAAGACATGCACAAAATGGCAGAAGCCAACAAGGCATTTGCACATTACAGATTTTAATCAGGAGGGAAAGTTTTGGCAGGAAGAGAGTATCCACTGGAGCTTACTAGAAACATTGGTATTATGGCTCATATTGATGCCGGCAAGACCACTCTTACAGAACGTATCCTTTTTTACACCGGCGTGAATTACAAACTTGGGGAAACACACGACGGCGCTGCTACCATGGACTGGATGGAGCAGGAACAGGAGAGAGGTATTACAATCACTTCCGCAGCTACAACATGTCATTGGACTCTTCAGAAAGAGAACAAGACAGCTCCCGGTGCCCTGGAGCATCGTATAAACATCATTGATACCCCGGGACACGTTGATTTCACCGTTGAGGTTGAACGTTCACTGAGAGTACTGGACGGAGCCGTAGGTGTATTCTGTGCAAAGGGCGGCGTTGAGCCACAATCAGAAAATGTATGGAGACAGGCTGACAAGTACAATGTACCGCGTATGGCATTCATCAATAAGATGGATATCATGGGAGCCAACTTCTATAATGCAGTAGACATGATCAAGACCCGTCTGGGCAAGAACGCAGTTCCTATCCAGCTGCCTATCGGCAAGGAAGAGAACTTCAAGGGCATTATAGACCTGTATGAGATGCAGGCATACATTTATAATGATGAGAAAGGCGAGGACATTTCTATCGTTCCTATTCCGGACGATATGAAGGAACTTGCTGAAAAGTATCATGAGGAGCTCGTTGAAAAAGTCTGCGAACTTGATGATGACCTTACCATGATGTATCTGGAAGGTGAAGAGCCAAGCGTAGAAGAGCTCAAGAAGGTAATGAGAAAAGGAACATGCGAATGCACCATCGTTCCTGTATGCTGCGGAACAGCTTACAGAAATAAGGGCGTTCAGAAGCTCCTTGATGCAGTTATCGAATTTATGCCTGCACCAACAGACATTCCGCCAATTGACGGTGTCGACATGCATGGCAATCCGATCGTTCGTCATTCAAGTGACGAGGAGCCGTTCGCGGCACTTGCATTCAAGATCATGACTGACCCGTTCGTAGGTAAATTAGCTTACGTACGTGTTTATTCAGGAACAATGAACTCAGGTTCATATGTACTTAACGCAACCAGAGACAAAAAAGAGCGTGCAGGACGTATCCTTCAGATGCATGCTAACAAGAGAGCAGAGCTGGATAAGATTTATTCAGGCGATATCGCAGCTATCGTAGGCTTCAAGAACACCACTACAGGTGACACCCTGTGTGATGAGAAGAACCCGGTTATCCTGGAGTCCATGGAATTCCCGGAGCCTGTTATCGAAGTTGCCATCGAGCCAAAGACCAAAGCCGGCCAGGGCAAGATGGGCGAGGCTCTCGCAAAGCTGGCTGAAGAAGATCCTACATTCAGGGCTTACACTAACGAGGAGACAGGACAGACGATCATCGCCGGAATGGGCGAGCTCCATCTGGAGATCATCGTTGACAGACTTCTCCGTGAGTTCAAGGTTGAAGCTAACGTAGGCGCTCCTCAGGTTGCATACAAAGAATCATTTACCAAGACCGTCGAGGTTGACAGCAAATATGCTAAGCAGTCAGGCGGACGCGGACAGTACGGACACTGTAAAGTCAGATTCGAGCCTACAGATCCTAACGCTGAGAAGAACTTCGAGTTCGTCAGCGAGATCGTCGGCGGCGCTATTCCTAAGGAATACATCCCGGCAGTCGGCGAAGGTATCGAAGAAGCAGCCAAGGCTGGTGTTTTGGCTGGATTCCCGGTACTCGGCGTCAAGGCTACAGTATTTGACGGATCATATCACGAGGTTGACTCCTCTGAAATGGCATTCCATATCGCCGGATCCATGGCATTCAAAGACGCTATGGTCAAGGGCGGCCCGGTTCTCTTAGAGCCTATTATGAAGGTTGAGGTAACTACACCGGAAGAATACATGGGCGATGTTATCGGAGATATCAACTCACGTCGTGGACGTATTGAAGGAATGGAAGACATCGGCGGCGGCAAGATGGTCAAAGGCTTCGTTCCGCTGGCAGAGATGTTCGGATATTCAACAGATCTTCGTTCTAAGACCCAGGGACGTGGTAACTATTCAATGTTCTTTGAGAGATATGAAAAGGTTCCACAGTCCATTCAGGACAAGATCGCTACAAATAGAGCAAAAGCTTAAAAAAGGCTTGAAAATAAAGGGAAAATAAGATATTATATTTCTTGGCCTTTTTTACAACCTGACCCGTTGCGGGTTAAAGGGAAAACAAAAACCCGTAAGGGGTAAATCATTCAAGGAGGATATTAAAAAATGGCAAAAGCTAAATTCGACAGAACAAAGCCGCATTGTAATATTGGTACCATTGGACACGTTGACCATGGTAAAACAACTTTAACAGCTGCTATCACAAGAACTCTTCATGAGAGATTAGGTCTTGGTGAATTCGTAGCATTCGATTCTATCGACAAGGCTCCGGAAGAGAAAGCTCGTGGTATAACAATTTCTACCGCACATATCGAGTATGAAACAGCTAACCGTCACTATGCACACGTTGACTGCCCGGGACATGCTGACTATGTAAAGAACATGATCACCGGTGCTGC
>JAFRYA010000008.1 GCA_017441295.1 Lachnospiraceae bacterium | reverse complement strand
GTCTTTGCCTTCAATCCTGACCAGGCCTTTCTCTCTGGCCAGTGTGTATGAGCGCAGGTTCATGAGGTCATTGTAGTTGACAACCTCAGCCTTGATAAAGCCCTTCTCGAAATCCGTGTGGATCTTGCCTGCTGCCTGAGGCGCCTTCATGCCCTTAGTAATGGTCCATGCACGCACTTCTTTCTTGCCTGCAGTCAGGAAGCTTGTAAGTCCCAGGATGGAATAGCTGGCCTTGATCAGCTTGTCCAGGCAGGACTCCTTAACGCCCAGATCCTCGAGGAACATCTGCTTCTCTTCATCATCCAGTTCAGCCAGTTCTTCTTCAGTCTTAGCTGAAACCACGAATACTTCTGAGCCTGTCTGCGCAGCGTACTCTCTGACCTCGGCAACAAACGGATTGTCCGCGCCGTCGCTGGCCAGATCATCCTCGGATACGTTAGCCGCGAAGATAACCGGCTTGGCGGTAAGGAGATTGAATTCCTTCATCTTCTCAGCTTCTTCCTCAGAAAGTTCCAGAGTCTTGGCCAGGTTGCCGGCCTCCAGATGAGCCTTGATCTTCTCCAGGAGCGCGAGCTCAGCTGCCAGAGCCTTATCGTTGCGCGCGCCGTGTGAAGTCTTGGCAATACGCCTCTCCAGGATTTCCAGGTCTGAGAAAATGAGCTCCAGATTGATGGTCTCGATGTCTCTGACAGGATCAACACTGCCGTCAACATGGACAACATTGTCGTCCTGGAAGCAGCGGACTACATGCACGATGGCATCAACCTCACGGATATAGCTCAGGAACTGATTGCCCAGGCCCTCGCCCTTGGACGCGCCGCGCACAAGACCTGCGATATCAACGAATTCAACCGTTGCCGGCGTGATCTTGTCTGAGTCATACAGCTCAGCCAGCGCCTGCAGCCTCTTGTCCGGCACAAACGCCACACCAACGTTGGAATCTATAGTACAGAAAGGATAGTTTGCGCTCTCCGCGCCGGCCTTCGTGAGCGCGTTGAACAGCGTGCTCTTGCCGACATTCGGGAGGCCTACGATACCTAGTTTCATTTATTCATAATTCCTTTCGAAGTTTGCTTTTTAACTGAATAATTATAGCACTATAAAAGCTGAGGCTCAATAGCGACATTTTCATTTAGGACTGATTTAATGCCTGAATGATTTTTGCTCTTTCATTGCTTTCGTTTGTCTTTAACCGCAGCAATGGTATTCCGCATTTTTCCAGAATACTATTCTTTTTTATATCTCTTTCATGCTGCTCTGTGCCTTCTTTGTGATAAGCATATCCATCAGTCTCAACAGCCAAAACAGGCTGCTTATTGAATTTATTAAAAACCGTGAAATCTAAATGTGTTGACGGACTCATAGCATATTTTATTTCTTCTGGTGATAGCTTAGAAACATCACGAATAATCATTGACAATGGTTCAAAACATACAACATCATAATCCGGCAAATCTTTTAGAATATCTAAAAGCAATGAGTAAGTCAGATTCTCTGATTCATATTCAGAAATGTTATGCTTCTTTAATTTTTCCCACCGTCTATCTCTATACTGCGCATATAAATAATCAAATACAGAATACACCGCACTTTCAACAACATCCATCTTGTTGTATTGGATGTAGGAAACCAGATCTATAATGTTTCCATTCCTGCCCTGTTTATTGCCAGATACTATTACTATTAATTGTTTCTTTGCTCTTGAAACTGCAACGTTCAACAAATACGGATCGTCGGTAAAATCCCGTATCTGGTTATCCACTGTTGAAAGGATAATCACATCCTTTTCTCTTCCCTGGAATTTATGAACAGTTGCAGCATCTATATCAGGAATTTGCTTACGAATCTCGTTCACCTGTTCATTGTAAGGTGCAATTATACCTATCTGCTCCTTTGGCGCATCTATAAAAGGCAGTACTTCATTCTTAATTACATCTATTTGTCTTTGGTTGTAATTACCTCTGGCGTGATTTCCTTCTACTGTTTTGACTGCCTTTAAGGCATTGCCTTTATTATCATCCTGAGTCATTATTACAAGCTCATTATTATAGAATTTTTGATTACAGAACTGAATGATCCGTGGATGACATCTATAGTGTTCTCGGAGCAAGGTTGATGGTATGGATGGAAAAAGCTCAACAACAGACTGCAGGAAGCTTTTTCGAGAATAATCATATGCTTGATTTAATTTGTAATGTGTTCTGATAATATCTGCTTTTTTCTCTATATCGGTTGTTACTACATTTGGTAATTGTTTCAAATCACCAACTATAACAGCATTTTTAGCACATGATAATGACAGAGCGCCTGTTGCTAAGTCAACCTGGGAAGCTTCATCCATGATCACATAATCATACTCTGCATTTTGCCAATTCAAGCTTGTCATGGCAGAAAATGTTGTACTTAAAACAATCGGATACTCATTTAATACAGCAGAGGCATTTTTATATAAATCGTCATTTGAAAATGTTTTTCGTCTTTCATTCCAATTGTATTTACCTGCTATATATGACTTTAAGTACGCTAAAGACTTTTCTTCTAGTTCTTTCTCTTTATCTCCGCTGTTCTGATTCAGCTTGTTTGTTATTGTTTCTATTTGCTGATCACATTCTTTAATTGATTGCTCATAATACATTCCCTGTAATACAGTAATCATCTTTGATAAATCCTGCTTATAGAAATCCCAATTTGTAATTCCATAATACAAAATACTTTTCAGTTTAAACAGAAATGAAAGGCTTTTCATATCATCAGCCTTTTCCTGAAGTTCCTGCCACAGCTGCATTATTTTATCGCTTGTCATTCTGTTTCTTGCTTTAACCGTCTGATAATCCGCAGCAGTATCGTTCTTAAACTCCTTAAAATGTTTTGCCTCAATATCTATTTCATATCTTTTTTCTTTTACAATAGCCAATTCTTCTTTTAGCTGATATACATTCTGAAGTTGTCCTGCTAAATCACTGGCTTCTTTTTTTAGATTATTGGCATTTTCGTCAACCCATGCAGACAAATCCGGATATAAACCGGTCTGAGCGTCAACAAAAGCAGACTTGTTTTCCATGCTGCCAAGAGAAGCAACCATAAAGTCCATTCCATACTTCTGTTTGGAAAGCTTTTCCATTACATTTTGCGTTGCTGAATTATTATTTGAAACAACAATTACTGTTTTTCCTGAAACAATAAGATTTGAAATAATATTCAGAATTGTCTGAGTCTTTCCTGTTCCCGGTGGCCCTTGTATGACACTGATCTGATTTGACAAAGCATTTATAACAGCCTTGTATTGGCTTTGATTACAGCCAAATGGGAAAATAACGTTATTACACTGTTTCGTCTCAATCTTTTTGTCAGGATCAAGAAACAAGCTAAGTGCCCTATAATCCGGGAGAAAGCTTATTCTTTCATAATTCTTTTTCAGAATGTTTTCTCCGTTATTATTTTGAATATCACTAAGACCGGATACTTCCGTTAAATACTTAAAGACATTGTTGGATTTTTCTTCTGATAGACTGTTTTTGATAATAAGCAGATCACTACACTTATAACTTTTAGCATATCCCTCGAAGACGATATGCCAATACTTACTATCTTTATTCTCAAACTGGTAAATCCATTTAATGCCAAATAACTGTTTTCCATCCAATGTTGAAACTTTGTAATCATTTGGATCTAAAACAGTCGGGTCGCTCATAAAAACCACATTATTGAAGGAATATGAATACAATTTGTTATTAGTAAAAGTTACGTCGCATCTATTCTTTTCTGTATTTGACACGCATGATTTTACACGTTTTGTGCAAATTTCATCTTTTATAACAACCATGTACTTTGTTTGATCCATAAACAATCCTCATCAATAATTTTTTTCAGTGTATATAGATAAAATCCGAGTAGAAGGAATCACCTCCTACTCGGATAATTTAATAGTTATTGTTATATAATGTCAATCTTATTTCCCAATCTCAATTGCTGCCATATATCCGGTCTTTGTTGCCTGGTCTACCTTGCCCGGTGCAATTGCATCGCCGATGACCGTGAATGGGATATCTCCTGCTGCTTCTTCGAGCTCTTTGGTAGGAACGGACTTCATTCCCAGAGCGTGGAGAACGGTGTCGCACTCGATGGTCTTCTCTGTTCCGTCAGGCAGCTGAACCTTGACGAAATCCTTGCCGATTTCCAGACACTTGGTGTTCTCGAGTAGGGTCATGTTCTCTTTGGCCATCTCGCGGACAAGTGCCTCACGGTACATACCGTATGCCTCGTTGGCAACTCTCGGGAGCATCTCAACTACGGTTACCTCGTGTCCGGTCTTTGCCAGGAAGAGTCCCTGCTCTGAGCCGATCAGACCGCCGCCGACCATGACTACTCTCTTGCCCGGAACAACGTTTCCGCGGTATGCCTCGAGTGACTGGAATGCGTTCTCAATGCCCGGAATCGGTGGGCATGCAGGCTGTGCGCCGGTAGCAATAATGATGTGATCCGGTTTAACTTCATCGATGAATGCCTTGTCAACAGTTGTGTTCAGGCGTACGTCGATGTCCCTGATCTTAACTTCGTTGATCAGCATGTTCTTGAAGTTCCTGAGGTCAGGCTTATCAATATCAACATCGGTGAAGAACAGCATTCCGCCGAGGAAACCATCCTTCTCTGCCAGGATCACCTTATGTCCGCGGTCGAATGCGCGGATTGCTGCTTCCATACCTGCTACGCCGCCGCCGACGATCAGAACTTTCTTGAGCTCCTTTGGAGGCTCCAGTTCATAATGGTCAAACTCAAGGTTTGCGAGCGGGTTGATTGTGCAGTAGCCAACGTGTCTTGCCAGTTCTTCACTCTTGAACGGAATATCTGTATATCCTTCTTCAGGTGAACCCGGGAAGCACTTGAAACATCTTAAGCATCTGCGTACACGCTCAGGCTCTCCTGCCTTTGCCTTATTAGCCAGTTCAGGGTCTGCCAGACTCTGGCGGCCGAGAACGATGTAATCAGCCTCGCCCTTGGCGATGATCTCTTCCATCTGTTCAGGTGAGTTGATGCCGCCAACTACGCCTACAGGGATGTTGGTATACTGCTTAACAATCTTTGACAGGGCTGAGTTGCAGCCGTGAGGAACATACATTGATGAGAACTGATGTGTTACGATCGCGTCATAATAAATACCTGTTGAAACCTGGAAGAGGTCTACTATGCCTTCCAGCATATGAGCGAACTGACCGGTCTCTTCCGGAGTGATGCCTCCGTCATAAGTATCATCAGCACTTACACGGAACTCGATAATGAAATCAGGGCCCATTGCATCACGCATAGCCTTGAGGATCATGATCGGGAACTTAGCGCGGTTCTCAAGTGAGCCGCCATACTCGTCAGTACGCTTGTTCAGCAGCGGGCTTAAGAACTGTGTGAACAGGAAGCCATGGCCGCCGTGAATGATAACGCCGTCATATCCTGCTGCCTGAAGGAACTTGCAGCCGATAACGAAATCATTAGCGATCCTCTTCATATCGTCTTCGTTCATTGCGCGTACGTGTACGTCTGTCAGCGGGTTAATCTCATCATTCGGACCGATTGCTTCTTCATCAGGTCCGAATGGGACTTTCTCACGTCCCGGATGGCAGAGTTCGCATATAGCGATTGCGTCATGTTTATGGATACGGCGGGCATATTCGCCTACTCTCTGGCACGCGTAACCTTCAGTATCAGTAAAGTCAACATGCGGCAGCGGGATACGGTATGCATCCCTGAAGTTGACGTCGATTTCTCCTACAGCAACGCAGGCATCGCCGCCTCTGGCGATACTCTCCAGCTTACGGAAAGACTGGTCTGCGTGAGGATCGCAAGCGATAAGGCCGAATGCCATCGGCGCGCTTTCAATACGGTTCTTGAAAGTGTACTTGTTGTTTACTTTGAGTGGACTAAATAAATGCGGAAATTTGTTCATACTTACACCTCATACTTAAATGCATAACTATATGATGGCCGAAGCCATCTGACGGTTTGATTATATCACGCAGTCACGATTTCCTCAATATGACGGACTGAAGCTGCGTCATTTTATATTCAGTAAAACCAGCGAAACAACGATGAGTGCCAGGCCGATCCATGCCTTCAGGCCCGGACGCTCCTTAAAAATGATTGCAGCGATCAGGGTAACGATCAGAAGAGTTCCTGCGGAGAAACTCGGATACACCACAAAGGCCGGCAGTCCGGTCAGGGATTTTAAGAGCAAAAACGACGAGAAGTAATTCGGGATGCCAACCAGAATGCCTGCAGCAAACTCCTTCCAGATAACTTTCCTGCCCTTTTTCAGTCTTTCATGCAGCAGCAGACCGATAGTCAGAATGGTCGCGGTTACGAACAGAATCAGGAAATACTCACCGTCCTGATCGCGCCTGCCCACCTGTTCGAATATCTTGGCCATGGCGTCTCCGCCGCCGCAGAACAAAAGCAATGCTATCAGCAGGAGCGGATAGATCTTGCCTTTCCTGTCTGTAAAAGTTCCGTTTTTATCAAAACTGATCAGAATGATCGCTGCGAATACCATTAGGATTCCGACGATCTGGATAAGATGAATGCTTTCGCCGAAAAACATCACGCTGATCACCAGAGGAATGATCAGACCCAGTTTAGAGAAAGCAGACGTTAAAATGGCGCCGTTTTTCTGCACACTGCTCTGCATTCCCAGAAGTCCCAGCACAAACAAGGCACCTGCGATCACTCCGCATAGCCAGGTGATTCCATTATCCGGGATTATTCCGCTGTCTTTTGGCATCAGAATAAAAGCCAGAACCGTGCATGTCAGATAATTCCCCAGGATAATGCCGTAGCGGTTGCCCTCCTGTTTCCGAAATATCTTCAGCACGACTGCCATAGAAGCGCTGCTCAGTGTTGCAATTATCAGAAAAATCAGCGAATGCATCTTACGTATGCCTTTCTGCTTCAGTTTGACCGTAATGTTCTTTGGTAGTAATATAATTTCAGGAGGGAAATATGTCCATAACAAGTTTTTTCGTTAGACGCCTTTTCGGCAAAAATGACAGAAAGCGCGATGCCGGCCTCACCACACCCGATACCGTCAGGCGCTTTGATGACATACAATACGGCCCCAACTCAAAGTGGCAGGTGCTGGATGTCTACCGTCCTGTGTCTGAGGACGGCCCTCTGCCCGTGCTCGTCAGCGTCCACGGAGGCGGCGCCGTATACGGTGACAAGAACCTGTACCAGTATTACTGCATGGGCCTCGCGGAGCACGGCTTCGCGGTGGTGAATTTCACCTATAGACTCGCTCCGGAATACAAGTTCCCTGCTGCCCTCGAAGACACCTGCATGGTCTTTCAGTGGGTCCTGGACAATGCCTCCCAATACGGTTTCGACACCGCCAATATCTTCGCCATCGGTGACAGCGCAGGCGCCAACTATCTCGGACTGTACTGCTGCATGAGCACCAATCCTTCGTATGCGGCGAACTTCACATTCACAGCTCCGCTCTGCCCGAAGGCTGTTGTCCTCAACTGCGGCATCTACCACCAGAAGCGCAGCGAAAAGAAAGACCTCAGCACCCTGCTGATGGCCAACCTGATGCCCCACAAAGGAACCGACAAGGAGTACCATCTGCTCTGGGTGGATGAGCATGCCACAGCCTCATTCCCGCCCGCTTTTATCATGACAGGCGAAGGCGACTTCCTGGCGGCCGCCGCTGAGCCATTTTATAATGTTCTCGCAGGCCTCGGCGTCAACGCCGAATACCACTACTACGGCGATCCTGACCACGTCCTCGGCCACGTTTTCCAGTGCAACATCCGCCTGCCCGAGGCAAAGGAGTGCACGCGGGAGGAGTGTGAATTTTTACATGGATTTGTAGATTAGTTGGATTACTTTACGCAAAAGCAGCTCAGGTAGTCCAACTTTTTTTCGTCTTTTTACTAAACACTTGGACTACCTTAGTAAAAATGCTCTAAGTAGTCCAAGTTACATTCTTCATCAGTGTAAATAGTTGGACTAAATTTCTTCAAAACATCCAAAGTAGTCCAAATTTCTTTTCTTCTGACACCCATAATGAAGTCAAATCAAGTATTCTCTGATTACCGCATCGATTACCGGAATGCTGAGCGGCGTTGTCTGAGATTCAAACGTCCGGATCAGATTCTTCCCGGGAAAATAACCATTCTCCATATAAGCGTTGGTTTTCCGTAGAAAACTTTTTTCTCTATAATTCTTGTCATCCAGCATTCCATGATGCTCCCAGAAAATCACTTTTCGCGTTTTTATCAAAAGTATTGCAAAGTCCGGATGTACCAACCCATAATTTTTTAGATACAAAGGAAGTTCATAAATAAATGGCAGGCCAAATTTATCCAGGCTGTTTGCAATGTTAACTTCTGACTTGGAACGAACTCTCAACCCATTGTTTGTAATGAATTGTGCTGTATCATAGGGACTGAAGCTCTTGTGCCTATATTCTTGATTAAGCCATTGTTTGACATAATCATCATCAGGTATCCATATGGGATCAATTCTCTTCTTTCTTGCATCAGCCAGTGAGTCCATATAATTATCAAATCTATTGTCCGGATATATTGATATCATTTTTTTCAGTACTTTTAGTTCTTCTTGTGCAAGAATTATTATGTTTTCATCGTATCCTTTTTGTGCAAGTGCATTAATAAGCGCAGATTCTTTTTTCCGTATATACTTCCCTTGTTTATCCCTTGTTTTCTTAATGTGATAGTATTTGGGAAATCTGCCGGTATATCCAATCCTCAGCCTTCCTTGGACATTAGGCATCTGCGCCTCTGCTTTTTTGATTACTTCATTCAACAATTCAATTCTTTTGTTTATTTCATTCTCTAATTCTAAATACATTGTTCTCCTTTCTTTTGTGTTGGACTACTATTCTATAATTCTGTAAAAGTAGTCCAAGTTTTTTCTGTATTTTGCTAATAGAGTTGGACTACAATATCCAAAAAACATGAAAGTAGTCCAAATATTTATCTTTTGATCTGCAAAAAGTTGGACTAAAAACCACAAATAAAGTCGTGGTAGTCCAACACTCACCACAAAACAATAACAAAACAGGAATCCCCGCGCCGCAGAACGCGGCGGGTATCAGAATGAAATGATTATAACAAAAAGCTCCGGCCTGGCAAAGACCGGAGTTCTTGATTTATTTGTTGATGTAGTCCAGCACGCGCTGGTAATCTTCGATGGTGTCCACCTCGGCCCAGAAGCAGCCTTTCACGTCGACGGTGTAGATTGGCTGTTCGCCAACGAAGGAATACAGGACGTTCTCCCACCAGAGATTGTAGCTGCCTGATTCGATCAGGTCGCAGAGGCGCTGGCGAAAGCGTCCTACCCATTCGCCTTTGATCACGCCCATTCCAACGTATTCACAGTTGCGTTCTGCGCGGGTCAGTTCCTTACCATATTTTTCCAGAACGCCATCCGAAGTCAGGAAATAATAGTCGCCCTGGTCCGCTCTGGTCACATCTGAAAGCAGGAACACATCATGCTCTGCGCCAAATATTATGTCGAGCATCTCCTGGGTATAATAGACGTCGGCGTTGGCGATGAATACTTCATCGGTATTTAATTCCTCACGGGCGTACCAGAGGCTGCCGATGCTGTTGGTTACGGCATAGAATGGATTGTAATAAATGGTGACATCGTAATCTTTCAGCGCCTCCTCTATTACGCGGTGCTGAAATCCGGTGATGACTGTCACTTCCATATTGTTTTTCTGCAGGAGCTGCACGGTGTGTACAATGAGCGGCTGGCCGTCTACTTCCAGCATGCTCTTCGGCATTGGTCCGATATCTTTAACGATCCTGGTGCCTACACCTGCTGCCAATAATATTGCTTTCAATGATCTGTGTCCTTTCTATCCCAGTATGATCCTCAGTTTATCTAAAAGATTGTCGTAATCGGCGGTGGTCAGATTGCCCAGGTGTCCGACTCTGAGCTGTACATCCTTCCAATCGCCGCCTGAAGGTGTCAGGTATAAATCATAATCCCCGCTCAGTCTTCTGTAAACCTCTGAAGCGTTTTTCTGAGGAAAAATCAGAGGTGTAACGCTGTTAGAGAGCGGAATGTCCGGTATCTCCACCGGCAGATCCTTAACTGCATTCCTGAAATATTCAGCGCGTGATCTGTGCAGGTCGTTTTCGGCAGTTATGCCTTTGGCCATAATGCTCTCCAGTCTCTGATGGAGCGCCAGCATGGTTCCAACTGCCGAAGTAAATGGAGGCTGTCCCCTCTTCTGATTCTCAATGTATGAGTTGAAGTCAAAATAGTATGAACCTCCGCTGCAGCGCTCACGGGCTTTCTCTGACAGAGCCACAAGCGCAACGCCAGGTGACAGCGCCAGCGCCTTCTGGCTGGCTGTGAGCAGCACATCAATTTCCTGACGTGCCATATCTATTGGATCCGCCAGATACGCGCTGACAGCATCTACTATGAACAGGCAGTCATTGCGTCTGCAGAAGTCTGCCAGATAGTCCAGGTCAAAGAGCTGGCCTGTGCTGGTATCACATGCATTTACCAACAGCGCTGTATAACCCTTGCCTGAGAATTTTTCAAATTCATCTTTGGAAAATGCGTGAAGGAATGGAATATCATAAGTATCCGTTGGGATTCCATGATTCCGTGTAATCTTTGCGAACCTCTCTCCAAAAGTGCCGCCGTTTATGACCAGCACCTTGTCCTCCGGGGTCAAAACGTTCTGGACAGCAGCGTCCATTGCGCCTGTGCCGCTGGAGGTCAGACCAATAAAAAATGTGCCTTCAGGAGCGTGCACAGATTTCAGGAAATCCCTCTCGATATCCTTCATCAGCTGTCCGAATTCCTCAGTGCGGAAATACGGCAGCTGTGTTCCTTCAATTTGTAGTGTCTCCGGATACATCATAACCGGACCAACTGTAAAAATAGTCATTTCAAATTCCTTTATATTTTCTTATAAATCCTCGAAACGAGGCCTAAGTAATACTTCAAATGTTCGCTCTTCAGGAAAGCCAGGGCCATCAGGCCGTTCGCCAGTACGAAGACAATCACCGCATCCGTGATCCATAATATAATACCATCAGCGGAAACGATTTTGTTGATAAACATTACCGCTGCGGATGTGATGGAGCATATTACCAGGAAGAGTCCCAGATAACCGCCTGTTTCTAAGACGTAGTTCTTAATGCTCCGTCCGAACAGCCTGGTATATACGTATTTCGGGTAGCTGAAGCACCACAGCACAAGTGAGCTCACTATTGTGCCCGCGAATACACCCGGCAGTCCGAAAATCTTCAGCAGGATGATCGATGCGATCAGGTTAACCGCTGACTCAGCGAGCGGCACGAACCTGTTCTCATAGAATATGCCTGCAGCATCCTGGAAAGCGTTATATGTGCCGCGCATAAGCATCTGGAAGAACTGGAGCGAAATGGTTATGACCACTCCGAATGTCAGAGTATACTCTGCTCCGAACCAAAACACAATGAACGGCTGGATCAGCACGAACAGCGACGTGGCCACATATGTAGCCAGCCAGAAGTTCATGAACCGCATTCGCCTGAACGTCAGGAAGATATGCTCCTTGGATTCGGAAACCAGCATATTGCCGACGCTCGGCGTAAGAGCTGCCAGCGCTGGATTGAAGAGCTGTTTCAGTGCCTCGGTCACCAACAGATAGTTGCTGTAAAGGCCTGCGGTCTTCAGACTGAAGAATACTGAGATAAGTATATTGTCTGTACCGTTTACAACAAATGTACCGATCTTATGGAAGACCAGTGCTCCTGTTTTCTTCCTGATATCAGCTTTGATATCAGCTGCCAGCGGCTTAACGTCACGTCCTTTGAGGAACGGATACTGACGGTTCGCCACATGGGCTATTACTATATTTTCCAGCACCCTGAATACCACCTTGGTTATCAGGTATGCGTAATAATCGTGCGTGAAATACAGCATTATCAGCTGCGCTGCATTCATGCCGATCAGGTAGACCATATGGATAATGCTGATGTAATAATTCTTCTGGTCGGCGTACAGGATGGCCCTCTTGTATGCCAGGAAATATGACAGCACAACGTCCGCCACGAAGATCAGAAAGATAACTGTCGTGTTGACGTTTGCCTCTGTGGTCTTGGCAATATATGGCAGCGCAGGAATCAGGCAGACACCGATCACCGCAACGGCCGCCGCGACAATATGGAATGCCTTGCGATAGAACCGCATCAGCGATCTGATGGTCTCGGTATCGTTTTCTTTAAGAGGCTTATACAGGTTGAATATGACTGCTTCGCCTATTCCCAGGTCCGCAATGGCCAGCATCGTTATGACGTTGGTAAACAGGCCGTTTAATCCCGCATATTCGAGGCCTAATATCTGAATAAAGAGCTTTTGTGCCACCAGGCCTATCAATATAGCCGTCACGCTCGCAAAGACCGTAAAAAGCACATTTCGGGCCGATTTCTCGGTCCTGCCGGCCTCACTCCTCTGCAGTATCCTCTCCAGATACAGTCTATCCTGTGCCTCCTTCATTTCCTTCAGGTTCTGAGAGTAGAAAGCGAAGATAAACAGGTAGAAGAAGTATACGAATGCGTACTGCTCCATTACGAACATCAGGAAGAATGCTCCCATGAACAGAGCCACCCACTGAGTGGTCTCGTTCTTTCTGTTCTTGAACAGACGGTAGATAACGAATAAAAGGATTGCCACGAATATCACGAGGCCAACGATACCTGTCTTGAACAGCATTTCCAGGAATTCATTATGAGTAGTCTCGATAATGTCTGAATAAACAAAGGTCTGATACCCGTGTCCGATGATAGGCTTGCTTTTAATTGCTTCGAAGGCCTTATCCCACACCTCTGTTCTGTAGGTGAGATCCATTCTCCTGTGGAAGATGCCTACGATCAGCCATTCAAATATCGCCTGTTTCCTGAACACCACAAACAGGAGATTCATTATCAGGCCTATGGCTGCATATGTGATGCTGTTGAAGATGACAGTAAATTTCCTGAGCTGAGGGATCAATGAAATGACGATCAGCGGCAGCAAAACGAGCAGTGCCGTACGGTTCATGACCAGAAGGGTCGACGCCAGCACCAAAGCTTCGGCAGCGTATAATAAGAATCGGATCTTCCTGCCCTGACAGTACAGATGCATATACATGGCCGTGAAGAACAGAAAGGCCATCTGGTAAATGATATGGCCGCTCTTGAATCCCAGGAACCAGCATTCAGTATAATAATCCAGATAGCTGTACATGCCTTCCGGGAATATAAGAACTGTCAGGAAGTTTATGACTGTCAGAGCTCCGAAGAAATACATTTCTGCCTTCAGGAAGCTCCTCAGATCCTTTAATATGCCATACATCATGAGCAGGCAAAGCATAAATGTAGCGAACGCGTATTCCAGCGAACGCTTAACACCAGCTCCATTTACGGCGGAAGCCAGAGTCATCACGAAAAAGAGTGCCAGGAACAGCACAAAGAATTTCGGTATTTTCTTAAGGCAGCGGTCTTTCAGTATTAACAGCACGATCACAACGCCGGCAATAATCTGATAAAGACCGTAGCCTTTGGCAGCCCATCCCACCGTTGCGACCAGGGAGTCAATCTGAAAGAACGGGATTGTCAGAAGTATAAAGGCGACAATCCTGCCTATTCCATTTCTGTTCAGTAATTTCTCGTTCTCTATCATCTAAGCTTCCAGACAAATAATAAGGCTTTCATTCTGTACAGGAGCGCCTTCTGCTTATCGCGCGCCTGTGCCAGGGCCTTGTATTTCGATGTTCCGATTTCCCTCCATGGCTCATCATTGTAGATGTGCGCCTTGAGGGCTTTTCTCTCACCTGCTGCGGCTCCCCATTTCGGATTGCCGTACAGGCACTTGTAAACATATCTGAGCGAATCCATCAGGATACGCGTATATCCTGAATACTCCATTTCGTTTTCCAGATCAAGCAGCTGTCTGATCCGCTCCAGCGGAGTCTCTATATCTTTGATAATATCCGGGTTGAAAGCGTTTGAGACTGACGCTTCATTAGCCAGATAATAATACCATTCAGTCTGCGCATAAGACACTTTCAAGCTCTTCAGCATTTCCAGATTCCAGATCGCGTCTTCATAAATGCGGATGCCCTCCGGGAAATCCTGCACTGCGGCCTTCTTGATGAAACGTGCAGCGATTCCTCTGTTAATGTAGCAGCCCTGTCCGAATCTGAAAGGTTCTCCTATGCACTCAGCCTTAGTCCGATGCATCCTCGCGTCGTCAAGCCTTATCAGACCTTTCTCCAGTTCCTCAAAACTGAGGGCTCTGACATCTGAGTTCTTGTCACTGCGCGCACGGATCTCCTGCTCTGTGCCGTAAAAAGTGCCGCCCCAAACCGCGTCAATATCTGTATTCTCCAGAATATTAACCGCCTCTTCAAAGCACACAGGGCTCAGAAAATCATCACTGTCCAGATAAGTGATCACGTCACCTTCAGCCTTACCGGCTGCCAGATTACGGGCTGCCGAAACGCCTTTGGGCTCAGTTCCAAACAATCTGATCTGTGGATTTTCATCAGCCATACGCCTCAGCTCAGCTGAGTGTGCCGCATCGCTGCCGTCATTTATCATTATTATTTCGTAATCCTTAAAGGTCTGTCGGTAAACGCTCTCAAGCGCGCGTTCCAAAAGGCCGAAATCCGGATTCTTAACAGGGATTATCACGCTTATCTTCATATTCTGTACGCCTCCAGATCGTGGGTAATGCGCTCATTCTCAGGCGGCAGCTGCATGTAATCTCCGAAAATGCCCGTCAGGTTCTTATCCCAGGCGGACGTGCAGAGGAACTTGTGTCCCTCGAAATCAATATCAATCAGGTCTTCGTACTCTGCGACGGTTATTCCCTGGTAAGGTCCGTCACATCCCCACGTGGTCAGCCCAACGTCAGTAGTTGAACCATATGGACGCTTTAGAGCCATCTTTTTCTCAATAGCGGATATTCTTTTCCTGCCCATAATAGCTGTAACAGGTTTGACAATAACAGCCTTTAATATAACCTTCAGTTTAGATGAGCCATATCCTGCCTTTGTGGCTGCGGCTATATTCAGCTTGCTGAGGAACAGGGCTTTCTTATAATACTTTACCTTTTCTTCTATAGTCTCAGGCATTCCGTCAAAAGGAAACACATCGATCCAAAGCGATTGAACATCTTTCAGTGTATGTTTCTCATCTTTGATAAATGTTCTGGTATCATATATTTTCATGAACGGAGTATCCAAAGTGCCGTCTTCGAAGCTGGCCAGTTTCAGGTATTCAGGCCAGATCTGCTCATTCCTGTTCAGTTCAAGCAGGCGGTCATAGTCCGGTCTGGGCATTGATACGTCGATATCGTCATCCCATGGGATAAAACCTTTGTGTCTGACCGCGCCGAGCATAGTGCCGGCAAACAGGGAATATTTCAGCCCGTATCTGCGCGCCACCTTGTCGAACTCGACCATGATATCTAATTCAGTCTGTTGGATTTCTTTAAGCGACAATTTATTCAAGACAGGTTTCTCCTCTGGCCAACGGCTAATTTCTTTCCGGATTTATTGTAAAGTCCACCGATAAGCGTCATCAGCGGATAGCAATGGCTGCACATAAATATCAGTATTTTGCGTGACCTGACTATTGGTGAATTCATCAGGTCCTTCTCGCATGCTTTAAGGTCAGCTCTGAGCTGCCTTTCCTGCTCAGCATACTTCTCTTTTCTCTCTTTGGCCGGTACTTCCGTAATCATCAGGAATAACAGGCCGAAGTTGATCCTTTTCCTGTTCAGCACAGCATATGAATGGTCTGGTTCTCTGCCTTCTGAAGCCTCCACGACCTTATCCCAAACGGTTATCAGATCGAAATTCTTTTCGCTGAAGCCTTCTGTGACACTGGCAGGATTGTAGTAATAATAGTATCCAACTTCGTTCATTCTGGCGATTCTTTCAGCGTCTGCCACGGCCCTGTATGTGCCCAGCACGTCCTCACCTATCCTGATGCCTTCAGGGTACAGGCCGTCCGGAAGCATCGCCCTTTTATAAAGCTTGGCTACCGGATAATGGATAGGCTCGTTGCTGCCAATGCGGAAGAATATGCGCATATACTCATCTCTGTCACAAAGTGTATACCCGTCCTCGTATGGCACAGCCTCTGACGGATCGGATACCCTCCTGATATTGCAGGTGGTCAGGTCCGCTCCGCTCTCCTGCATTACTGCCATCATGCGCTCTATGGAGCCTGCCGCGATCCAGTCATCAGCATCCACAAACATAACATATTCGCCTGTTGCCTGTCTGAGACCTGCATTCCTGGCAGCTGATACACCTGCATTCGCCTGTGTATATACATGAACCCTGAAATCAGCCTGAGCATAGCCTTCCGCAATTGCTGCGGAATCGTCCTCTGAACCATCATTGACCAGGATGATCTCCAGGTTCTGATAGGACTGCGAAATAATACTGTCCAAACATCTTTTCAGATATTCCCCAGTATTATAAAATGGCACGATAATGCTGATCAGCGGCTGCTTTTCCATTGTTCGCATAGTACTCCATAATAAAAAGTTCAATATATTATATCAAAAGATTAACTTAATATAAAGCATTAAAAAAGGCCGCCTGAGCGGCCTTTCAAATCTTTATGGTATTTTCTTGGCGAAGAACCAAAGCACAGCTCCTATCAGGCATCCGCCTGCGAGGATATAAATTGTGATCGAATATCCTGCGAACTGAATAAGATAGCCCATGGCGATAGTCATGATTACATTGCCTATCTGGGTGATCATGTTCCTGACGGAGTTGGCGATAGGTATATCCGACGGCACTTCAACAATATCTGAGGAAGCTGCGTTTGTAAGTCCAACGATCGATCTCGGGAAGGTTCCGAACAAAACAATATAAATGAATATCAGGTTGGCCGGAAGTACGGACAGCGAGATCAGAGCAACTGCGCATACGAAGTAGCCGATCATAACGATCTTACGCTTGGTACCGAGCTTGTCCGCGATCACGCCGAATGCGAGCATCGCAACCATGCCGATCAATGTGGTATAGCTGTATTTAGCAGCTGCGTCAGTCAGGCTCATTCCCTTAGTGCTGATGAATTTAACAACATAAGATGTAAATCCTACAGATACTGCGTTGTAGAATATGAACGCTATGCCGATCAGCCAGTTCGAAGTGTTCTTGTAAACACGCATCGTCTGCTCCCGCGTCGGCTTAGTGGAATCCGCAACGCCATGAACATGGACAGAAACAGGCACGCAGATCAGCCATGTAATAATAGCCACCACGTACATGCCGCAGATGATCATGAATATCTGCTGGAAAGTCATGCCGGTATCAACCAACAGTTTGGATCCCAGCCTGCTGATGATAACCTGCGGAAGAACGGACGCAACTACGCTGACGCTGGCCCAGAAGGCTCGCCGATTGGCCGGAACCAACGTCAGGAACAAACTGCCTGACGTCAGGTGAACGAAGCCGAATCCGCCGCCTTCCAGCATTCTGCCGATAACAAACAGCGGAAAGCTGGTTGCGAAGATCTGGATAACCATACCCAGAACCGAAACACAGAAACCTATGGCATAGCTCCATTTACATGGCATCTTTCTGGCAACGTATGCCAGAGGAATGGACAGAATGATCATCATCCAGTTCTGCGCCGACCCCATAATGCCATATGCGCCGGGCTCAATCTGGAAGAATGTCTGAATAGCCTCCTGCATAGGGATCAGCTTGAAGTTGCCGAATCCCTGAATGAATACGCAGAAAACCAGTGCAAACAGCATCAGTCTGATCCTGGCTTTGCTATATGTTACCTGTCCGGTATTTTGAACATTGCTCATGAGGATAATCCTCTCTAATAAAAACTATTTCTTCAGTGTACGCTCAACAACTCTGTTATACATAGCATCGCCCGGATTCAGATGACGTCCAATGTAGATTGTGTCCGGATACTCATCCAGAATCCTGTCGATCTCAGCGATCTGCTCCTCTTCAGGTGTTCCTTCAGGGAAGGTCTTAGGAGCTACACCGATATGGATATAATCGCCATATTCACGTGCGCAGTACAGTTTGTCATTCATATCCTGGCCACACCACATATCAACTCCTGCCTCAATCATGGCCGGTACCAGATCCTGGATCTTGCCGCAGCTGTGCAGCTCGAATACCATGCCGTGCTTGTGAGCGGAATCTACGCAGCGTTTGATGTAAGGAACCAGCATCTCACGAACAGTATCCAGTGAGAACATAGGTGCTCTCTGGCTGCCCCAGTCATCATGGAAATAGATCAGGTCGGTATGGAAATATTTCTCTATATATCCAAACAGCTCATCATAATAATCAGCCAGTCTGTCGAACAGTCTGTGTACATCTTCCTGCTCATCAGGATCGATCATGGCGATCAGGGCATTTTCCATGTCGACAAATGAAATCAGTCTCTCGAAAAATGAGGTGAAGTTCATCTGCATAAGAACTTTATCAGTTGTAAGAAATTCTTTATTTTTCTCTGCAACTCCGGCCCAGTCAAGCTTGGACAGATCCGGCCAGATAACGTATTTCTCCCATTCAGCCAGGTCAGGAACCTTCGGGCTGCCCGGACGTACCATGGATCCGCCTACTGTAGGAACGAACTCCCATTCAACGCCGAACTGGTCAGGGCCGCCGAATTCGCCGGTATATTTGTCAGTCTCCATTACGAAACCGCGGCAGACATTCTCCACATACATTGACGGGCTGAACATCTTGTTATCCTTGTACTGAGGCATCCACAAATGCTCACCCTTTATAAATCTCTTAAGGTTCTCCTTTGGTGTGATAGGTAATGTAATACTCATAACTACGCCTCTTTCTTTATTCCTTTTTTATCATAATAAGCCTGCAGAATTTCTTTCATCTTCGGTAAAACGAGATAGACGTCTTTGTATTTGACATCAGACTTCAGAGCGAAGAACCTGCCAAAGTTATCATCCAGGTTCTCCATTGCGGTGATGATAGTCTCCATCTCGTTTCTATCCAAAAATCCAAGCAATGAAAACCTCTTAATATACCGGAACTCACGCGCCCAGTAAAACTTCATGTCCTCGCTCTCTGATCTCTCGCACATACCCTTATAGAGATCCGCAATATCAGAAACCAGTTTGCGTTCTTTAAATGATAAATTCCTTAAAAGCATACCTTCTGCTCCCCCAAAATAATTCTTTGATTAGTTTAACATTTTATCACAGAAAAAGAAATCCAAAATATGAATGAGGTGATCAACAGCCTGGTTAAATGTACCACACAATGTTGATTATGCAAAGGAGCATGCAGTTAAATGAGATATTCATTGATAATAGACTCAATCATTGCAATATTCAGTGGATAATTAAGCGACTCAAAGGTCTGGATCAGGTTTTTACCAGGATAGAATCCATTTGCCAGATAAGCAGCATTTTTCTTAAGAAAATATTTTTCTCTATAATCTCTGTCATCCAGCAGACCGTGATGCTCCCAAATTACTATTTTCCTTAAATGCACAAGCAAGATAGTGAAGTCAGGATTAATCCTGCCAAGTCCATTCAGGAATAGAGGCAGCTCATATAGGAACGGCAGTTTATGCCTGTCTAGAGCATTGGCGATTGCAACTTCAGTTTTGGACCTCATTCGTATGCCCGAATCAGAAATATACCTGGAATCGTCATGAGAGTTGAAGCCTTTCCCCGAATAATCCTGTGAAAGCCATTGTTTGACATATGCTTCATCAGGAATCCATATTGGATCGATCAGTGCTTTCCGCAAATCAGAAAACGAATCATATAGATTATCAAATGTTTTCTCAGGATATTTCCTCAACAAATCTTTTAGTATTCGTTCTTCATCCTGCGCCATTTTGATCATCTGGTCATTGTATTTTTGCTGCGCCAGTCTGGCCGCAATATCATATTCTTCTTTTTTCAGATACGTCCCGATTTTGTCGTCAGGCGACATGATACGATAATATTTCGGGAACGATCCCGTATTGCTGATACGCAGCTTGCCCGGAATCGGCGGTTCCTGTTTTTCTTCTACTTTCTGTATAATGCTTTCCAGCAATTTAATTCTTTCCGTAACAATGTTCTTTAATTCTTTGTCCAAATAAGCACCTCCATTCGTTTAAGATTTCATTCTACTGGGGACATTTTCTATAATTTCAAATGATGCCCCAGTTTTTTACTTCGTTTTTGAAAAATAATTGGGTAATAATAAGTAAAACTGTTTTTTTGCCCCAACAAATCGCCTAAAAACACTTCATTTCACTGGGGACAAAAACAAATAGTTGGCAAACCTCCCCAACAGCACCAACCTCAATAACAAATTGAATCAGGAAAACCTTTCCGCAGAACGCGAAACGGCTTAAAAGAATATTTGAATATAATAATACTTCTCGAAAAATAAGTCAAAAAAAGCGCTCCCGGCCTCAGCCGAAAGCGCTCTTAGTATTTAATTATCTCTTAGTAATAAATCCTCTATACTGAGTGTAGTTATCGCTGTACGGAATATCCGGTACAAAGATGCTTGCGAAGTTGAAGTCCTTGGTCAGGTATGGGAATGAATCCGTCTGCGCAAATGCAGGTTTCTTGATATCCTTTGCCTTGACTACACATGCTTCATGCCACTCTTCAGGACCTTCGAACCACATTTCAACTACTCTTGAATAAATGGTGTTGTTGATATCCTTGAGGATGCGGCTTGTAAGGATTCTGGTAACTTCCGGCATTTCTGCAAACTTAGGAAATACTTCTTCAAACAGCCACTTGTCGCCTTCTTCCTCGCTTACGCCCTCCGGCCATGCGATAGCGAAAATAAATCTGTAGTTGGCTCCATCCTCACGGGTTCTCTCCTTGCCCTTGAGGTCTTCTTCCCAGCTCAGCGGATGGAAGATGAACACGAATGGTCTGCCGCCCTTCTTGCCGCTTGTCGCGCGGAAATCTTTGCCGGTCATATTTTCTTCGCCGTCATCATCAGGGATGCTGTTCTGCCATCTCAAGACTTCTCTAGGCATAACTTCGCAGAAAGCTGTATTCTTGAATTCTTCCGTAAATGTGTTTACGAGCCAGTAATGCTCACACAGGTGGAATCTGGCAACTCCGAATGGCTCTCCATACAATTTCGAATGAAACGATTAACTATTCTTTTTCTCTATTATCGGGTATATAACCCTAAACAGTATGACGTGTATCACTAAGAACACAGCTGCCGTTATCAAAACAAGCATGTACATGTTAAAGGCCAGCGGAACGATTGAGAAGAATCCCGGAAGCACCAGTATGCAGGCGGCTCCAAGACCTATGATCAGCACCATTAATCCGGCCTTCCACAGGTTCAGGCGGCCGCAGATATCAAATATAACGATATATCCTGCCAGCAGCGCCGTAAATGTGGCGATCGTGGAAATCTGCTCTGTGCTGGCGTTCAGCACATTTGACGCGTATACAGTGGTAAATACAATAGCCGCTGCTGTCATCACGCCGCTCGGGATCGCGTTTATAAATACATTTCTCAGGAAATGATGCCTGATGCGGTTCTTATTCGGCTCCAGCGCCAGCAGGAATGATGGCATTCCGATCGTAAATGATCCGATCAGCGTGATCTGGATATTCTCAAACGGATAAGCGAAAGCCACGAACATAAAAACGATTGCCAGCAAAATAGCGTAAATGGTTTTCGTCAGATACAGTGAAGCGCTCCTCTGCAGGTTGTTTATGGACTTCCTGCCTTCAGCCACAACCAGCGGCAGTGATGCGAAGTTTGAATCCATCAGCACCAGGTTTGAAACGTTTCTGGCGGCTTCAGATCCGGACTGCATTGCTATTGAGCAGTCAGCTTCCTTCAATGCCAGAACGTCATTTGCGCCGTCACCCGTCATGGCGACAGTATGGCCGTGCGCCTTAAGAGCCTTGATCAGATCCAGTTTTTGGTAAGGCGTTACCCTGCCAAAAACAGTATATTTATCAACCACCGCTTCAATCTCTTCGTATGTTGTAAGCGATGAAGCATCTATGTAATTCTCAGCGCCCTTCAGACCTGCCTCCCTGGCAACCATTGAAACAGTGACCGGATTGTCGCCTGAAATGACCTTTATATTAACGTTTTCGTCTTCGAAATAATCCAGAGTGGCACCTGCGTCAGCACGCACACGGTCTCCGATAACAATAAAGCCCGCCGGTGTTAAATGTCCCGGAAGTGTCTGACCGTCTGCTGCAGGACGCTCATCAGATACCGCGTAAAGCAGCACTCTCTTGGCCTTGGAGGTGTATTCGCTGATAATGCTGTCAAACTCCCCGGCGCCTTCACCCAGAATGAATTCCGGCGCGCCCATGATTATTGAGCCCTGACCTTCCAGATAGATCATGCTCCACTTCTTATCTGATGAGAATGGAACAAGTACAGATCCGTCCGGTGCCTTGGCCTTTTCCACTTCATCCATAGAAATATTGAAATGAGTCCTCACAGCCTGAGCTGTGGAATTTTCATCCTGCAGATAAAGTGCTATGTCCTTAAGACCAGTCTCTATCGCTGATGCGTCATGTCCTGCAAGTGGAATGATATTCTCCACCTTCATCACGCCTTCTGTGATGGTACCAGTCTTGTCCAGGCAGAAAACATCCACTCGGGCCAGATTCTCAACGCAGTACAGATCCTGAGCCAGTGCTTTATGCATCGACAGCCTTACTACACTGACCGCCAGCACAATGCTGACCAGCAGCACCAGACCGCCCGGTATCATCGCGGAAACTGCCGCGACTACAGCTACCATAGCCTGTGAAAATGGCTGCGCCACCACGAAGAAGTTCTTCCATACCAGGAGCGCTGCCATAGGCACGATCATGATGGCCGCGAATTTGACTATTTTCTTAACCGACTTCATGATGACTGAAGTGGATTTCTTGTAATACTTTGCGCCGAGGGTGATTTTGTTGACGTAGTTGTCCTGACCGATGTGCTCAACTTCCGCCATTACCTTGCCTGAAATCAGGAAGCTGCCTGAGAGCAGGTGGTCGCCCGCCTTCTTAAGGATAGGAGTGCTCTCACCTGTGATAAGGCTTTCATTAACCTGGCATTCTCCGTCCAGGACGACAGCATCCGCGCAGATCTGGTATCCGTTCTTGAGCTGCATTATGTCACCCAAGAGAATATCCTTGACCTGGATGGTCTCTATCTTGCCGTCTCTGAGCACATATGCTTTCGGTGCTGAAAGGATGGAAAGCTTCTCGATTATCTGCTTAGCCCTGACTTCCTGGAATACGCCGATCAGGAAATTCCATATTACGATCAGGAAGAACAGGCCGTTCTTCAGTGAGCCGGAGATCAGAATGCATATGAAAAGGATCAGATTCACCAGGTTAAATAATGTGAAAAGGTTGTCCTTGACGATCTGTTTAAAAGATTTCGTCTTGACGTCCAGTTCACCGTTAACCAGGCCTGCGCTGATCTTTTCCTGCACCTCGGCTGATGTCAGTCCGATATTCAGTTTTTTCTCAAGTTCACTGTTCATTGATTATCTGCAGTTTGACCAGCTCTATTCTGGCATTGTCGACCTTTTCCGCAGTCAGTCTGATATTGCCCAGTTCTACACTCTCACCCTGTTCAGGGATGTGCTCCAGCTTATCCAGCATCAGGCCTCCGATTGAGGTGTAATCCTCAGACTCCAGCTCCAGGCCTAATCTGTCATTAATGTCATCCAGGCTCATGTGAGCAAAGATAGTATATTCATTAGGGCCGGTCTTTACCAGCTCTTCGTTTTCGTTCTCATCGTACTCGTCACGGATATCGCCGACAATTTCTTCCAGCAGGTCTTCCATTGTTACAATGCCTGCCAGATCGCCGTATTCATCCAGTACGATCATCATTCCCTGGCTGGTGCGTTTCATTTCAATAAACAGCTCAGACAGGTGCTTCTGTTCGAATGTATATCCTACTTCACGCAGGATTTTCTTAACTTCGAAGCCTTCGATTTCTTCTTCAGGATAGAATACTAAATCCTTGACGTTGATTATTCCTATAACCTTCTCGCCGTCTTCATCAAAGACCGGCAGTCTGGTGTAAAGTTCCTCTTTGAAAATATCCCTGATGGTCTCGTAACTGTCGTTTATGCTGATCGCAGTCACGTTGATCCTTGGGACCATGACTTCCTTAACAGTCGTATCAGCAAAGTCAAAGATATTGTTGATGAACTCCTTCTCTTCCTCTTCAATGACACCTTCTTCGTGGCTGACTTCCACTATGGTTCTCAGCTCGCTCTCAGTGATCTTGTCTGCCTTTTCGTCCTTTCTGAGACCGAAGATCCTCAGGACGCCTTTGGCCAGGAAGTTGATAGCTGCTGCGATCGGAGTGAAGACAACCATCAGCGCATATATGATGCGGCAATATCTCAGGGCAATCTTCTCGGCCCTGTATGTGGCCATTGTCTTCGGCGCAACCTCTCCAAAGATCAGAACCAACAGCGTTAAGATACCTGTACCTATACTGATTGCCCTGTTGCCGAAGAGTTTCTGCACTACAACAGTAGTCAGGGCTGAGGCGGTCAGATTAACGATATTATTGCATATTAAGATAACGCTGAGCATCTTGGAATTCTGCGCGAGAATCTTTTCCAGGACGTCGGCGCCTCTTACATTTTCTTCCGCCATAGCCCTCACGCGGTGAGGGCTGATGGCGGTTAATGCTGTCTCTGATGATGAGAAAAATGCAGAAAGTATTAATAAAACAATTATTATTGCTATCTGTATTATTGTTAGAACCATTATTTTACTACGATATTGATGATTCTGCCCGGAACATAGATTTCCTTGACAATATTTCCGGATAATTTATCTCCAAGCATTTCCTTAGCTGCTGAAATGGCAGTAGCCTGATCTGCGTCTGCAGGGATCTTGACTGTGCCGCGGACCTTGCCGTTTACCTGAACGCCGATTTCAATCTCGTCGTCCTTGGTCAGGGCCTCGTCATATGCAGGCCATCCGAACTTAGCGTCGAACACGCTCTCAGTGTGGCCTGCTGCCTGCCAGAGTTCCTCAGCAATATGCGGTGCAAAAGGTGCCATGAGTCGGATCATTGTCTCACAGGTTTCCTTATCTATGCCGCCGTTGGTCTTGGTCAGCGCGTTGAATTTATTAGTATACTCCATGAATCCGCTGACAACGGTATTCAGGCTGAATGTTTCCAGTCTCTTGGTGATGTCAGCAGTCATCTTATGACGGAGCTTGAGCATTTCAGGAGTCTCCTGAACATTTGCCTCCAGGCTGGTCACAATGAGGTTATAGAACCTGCACAGGAATCTGTATACGCCGTCAATGCCTGCATCGTCCCAGATGGAGTCCAGCTCAGGCGGTCCGATGAAGAGCTCATAGAGTCTCAGTGAATCGCAGCCATAGTCGTTGACCATGTCATCCGGTGAAACGATGTTGCCAAGGGACTTGCTCATCTTGGTAGCCGCGCCGGTCACTCTGTCACGTCCGCAGATCATGCCCTGGTTGAACAGTTTCTTGAACGGCTCTTCGAAATCAACAACTCCGATATCATGCAGGAACTTGGTATAGAACCTGGAATAAAGCAAATGCAGTACGGCATGCTCTACGCCGCCGATGTACATATCTACAGGGAGATATTTGTCAGCCTTCTCACGGTCAACCAAAGCTTTATCATTATGTGGATCAACATAACGCAGGAAGTACCATGATGAACCTGCCCACTGAGGCATGGTATTGGTCTCTCTCTTTGCAGGCGCGCCGCATACAGGACATGTGGTATTGACCCACTCGTCAATAGCTGCCAGCGGTGATTCACCTGTGCCTGTAGGCTCGTATTTCTCTACGTCAGGAAGTGTCAGCGGCAGCTGGTCTTCAGGAACCGGAACAGCTCCGCAGTGCGGGCAGTGAACAATAGGAATAGGCTCTCCCCAGTATCTCTGGCGTGAGAATACCCAGTCACGGAGTTTATAATTAACCTGTTTCTTGCCAATGCCTCTCTCTTCGATTTCCTTTGGAGCATTCTCCTTGAGTTCAGCGCTGTCCCTGCCGGTCCACTCACCTGAATTGATTACCTTGCCGGTGCCGATGTATGCTTCTGTCATCTCCTCTATAGGATTGCCATCCGGTGAGATAACAGGAACGATTGGCAGGTCGAACTTCTTCGCAAATGCGAAGTCTCTCTCGTCATGATCCGGAACGCACATGATAGCGCCTGTGCCATAATCAGCCAGTACGTAATCTGACAGCCAGATAGGAACCTTCTCATTATTGATAGGATTGATGCAGTAGCTGCCGGTGAATACGCCGGTCTTCTCCTTGTCAGCCATACGGTCAACATTACTCTTCATGCTGGCATTGTAGATGTATTTGTCTACTGCTTCCCTGTTCTCAGGTGTAGCCAGTCCTGCTGCCAGAGCATGCTCAGGAGCAAGTACCATGAAGGTGGCACCGTAAAGCGTGTCAGGACGGGTGGTATAAACAGTTACCTTGTCATCTCTGCCGTCAATCTTGAAATCTATCTCAGCGCCATAGGATCTGCCGATCCATTCGGTCTGCATCTTGATAACTTTCTCAGGCCACTCCAGAGTACTGAGATCGTCCAGCAGTCTGTCCGCATAAGCAGTGATCTTGAGCATCCACTGGCGGAGGTTCTTCTTGGTAACCTCGCTGTGGCAGCGCTCGCACTTGCCATCCACAACCTCTTCATTAGCCAGACCGGTCTTACAGGATGGGCACCAGTTGATAGGCATTTCCTTCTCATATGCCAGACCAGCCTTGAACATCTGGACGAAGATCCACTGTGTCCACTTGTAGAAAGCAGGATCAGTTGTATTTACTTCTCTGTCCCAGTCATATAGAGCCGCGATCTGATTAATCTGCCTCTTGATGTTGCTGATGTTCTCTGCTGTAGAGATACTCGGGTGAATGCCGTGCTGGATAGCGAAATTCTCTGCAGGCAGACCGAAAGCATCCCAACCCATAGGATGGATGATGTACTTGCCCTGCATGAGTTTGTAGCGGCTCCAGACATCGCTGATAACATAGCCTCTCCAGTGTCCTACATGGAGGCCGTGTCCTGATGGATATGGGAACATGTCCAGGCAGTAGTACTTCTCTTTCTTTCCGTCATCTACATTGACCGGATGCTCTTCCCAGTAATCATGCCATTTCTTCTCAATCTCTTTGTGATTATATGTGGCTTTCATTTTATATTTATCTCCTGTTTTGTTTAGAAAATACTCGAAATATTTTAGCACAGCAATGTGTATTATTCAATAAAAATAAGCATTTGCTTATTGACCTTGATAGTTCTTGTGTTAAAATATCCCCGTTATGTTATTAAAAGACTTTTATTACGACTTACCAAAAGAATTAATAGCCCAGGATCCGCTCGAAGACCGCTCGTCTTCGAGGCTTTTGCTGATGAACCGCGAAACCGGCGAACTGAAGCATGAAGTGTTCAGGAATATCATCAATTACCTTAATCCCGGAGACTGCCTGGTCATCAACGACACCAAGGTTATCCCTGCCCGTCTGTTTGGCACACGCGCTGATACCGGTGCCACCATTGAAGTGCTTCTGCTCACCCGCAGGAGCGACGTGGAATGGGAATGCCTGGTTCGCCCAGGCAAGAAGGCCCGTACAGGCTGCAGGCTGAACTTTGGCGAGGCTGACGCGAATGGGGATTATATCCTGCGCGGCGAGATTACTGACGTTCTCGAGGATGGCAACCGTGTCATCAGGTTCGAGTTTGACGGGATTTTTGAGGAAATTCTGGACGCTCTTGGCCAGATGCCTCTGCCGCCTTATATTACGCACAAACTCAAAGACAAGAACCGCTATCAGACCGTTTACGCAGTCCATGACGGCAGCGCGGCAGCCCCTACAGCAGGCCTGCATTTTACTAAAGAACTGCTGGCTGAGATTGAAGCAAAGGGAGTTAAGATCGCCCGCGTCACCCTGCATGTTGGACTCGGTACATTCCGCCCTGTTAAGGAAGAAAACGTACTGGATCATCACATGCATTCAGAGTACTACGTAGTAACTCAGGAAGCTGCGGATATTATCAACAACGCCCGCTCCGCAGGCGGACGCATCATCTGCGTAGGCACTACCTCAACACGTACTCTTGAGTCTGTCGCGAATGAAAACGGCTTTATGAAAGCATCATCGGGATGGACAGATATCTTCATCTATCCGGGTTACAGGTTCAAGGTCACCGATTGCCTGATCACGAACTTCCATCTGCCTGAGTCTACCCTGCTCATGCTGGTCAGCGCATTCTCATCACGTGAGATGATCATGCATGCGTACGAGGAAGCCGTTTCTGAACGGTACAGATTCTTCTCGTTCGGAGACGCGATGTTCTTATACAAATAAAAAAGCGGCCAACAGGCCGCCTTTTTGTTATTTAGAACAGTTTCATTGCCTCCGTCAATAACACTTCCGGAATTGTTTTCTTCATATTTACGCCCTCAAAGGCATCCACGTCTGTGATCCGTCCGTCCCTGACTGCCACCAGTCTGTTAACAACGCCTTTTTGGAGCAGATTGATCGCGTGCAGACCCATGTTGCTGGCTATTACACGGTCTATAGCGGTCGGACGTCCGCCTCGCTGCACATAACCCAGGACAGTACCTCTGGTTACTATGCCAGTGGCTTCCTCAATCTTCTCTGCCATCTCAATAGCCGAGCCGCAGCCTTCAGCCATTACTACGATATAGTGGTGCTTGCCGATGTCTCGGCCTCTTCTGATCACATCCAGAACGTCTTTTTCGAGGTCAAAAGGCACCTCAGGAACCAGAGTAACTTCTGCTCCGGATGCCAGTCCAACCGCGTATGCAATATATCCTGCATCGCGGCCCATTACTTCAATAACACTGCCTCTTTCGTGTGATGAGGATGTGTCACGTATCTTATCTATCGCATCCAGCGCTGTTTCCAGTGCTGTATCAAATCCGATCGCATAGCTGGTAGAGGCTACGTCATTATCAATTGTGGCAGGGATGCCGATGACAGGGATGCCTTTCTCCGCCAGACTTACAGCGCCTCTGAAAGAACCGTCGCCGCCGATTACAACGAGGGCGTCAATTCCATATTCGTGGATAATGCTGACTGCCCTGTCCAAGCCTTCAGGTGTAGTAAATTCCTTGGATCTGGCTGTCAGCAGGAATGTGCCTCCTGCGTGAAGGATTTCAGAAACGCTTCTGGTATTGAGCTGGCGGATTTCGCCTTTAAGGAGACCTGCATAGCCTCTTTCTATGCCCAGCATTGTAAAGCCGGCCTTGAGTCCTGATCTGACCAGCGCTCTCAAAGCGGCATTCATTCCCGGCGCGTCACCGCCGCTTGTTAATATTCCGATTCTTTTAATCTCTCCCATTTCACACCTCTTGCTTGGAATTCAGTATTTCCATAAACTTTCTTGTATTTTCAGCCGGATCTTTGAAAACTGCGCTGCCGGCTACTATTACGTTCACTCCGGCGTCAAGTATGTCTGAAACATTGTCCAGATTTACTCCGCCGTCTATTTCCAGGTCAATATCACGGCCTGATTCTTCTATGATCTGCCTGAGAGCTGCTGCCCTCTCCAGTGATCCGTCAATAAATTTCTGTCCTCCGAATCCCGGCTCAACGCTCATCAGCAGTATCATGTCACATACGTCCAGAAACTCCCTGACAACGTTAACATCTGTCTTAGGCTTTACAGACAGGCCTGATTTAAGCCCCAGTTCGCGAATGCCCTCCAGTGTCGCCCTGACGTCTTCACATGCCTCATAGTGTATGGTGATTATGTCGGCTCCGACGTCCTTAAACTCCTTTAGATACCGGATTGGCTCCTCTATCATCAGATGCACGTCGAACACCTTGTCTGTCGCACTCCTGAGGGACTTGATAACCGGCATTCCGAAGGAAATGCTTGGAACGAACATGCCGTCCATAACGTCCACATGAACGTATTCTGCGCCGGCTTCAGCTATTTCACGCAGCTGCTCTCCGGTGCGCTTAAAATCTGCAGATAAAATCGATGGTGCCAAAATATTCATAGTCTTCTCCAAAATTTTGCCGCGGCAAAAAACCGCGGCAAAAAACATAATTATTTAGATGGTCTGAGGTCTTCAAATATGGACCTGTAGCTGTTATAGCGGCTGGTAGGGATCTTTCCCTCATCGACAGCCTTTCTGACAGCGCAGTCGCGCTCCTTTATGTGCTTGCAGTCCTTGAACGGGCACTGTGACTCATAAGGCGCAAACTCAGGGAATGCCTCTTTCAGGTTATCCCTGGTGTAGTCATTTTCATTTACCAGCAGAGACGTGAAGCCCGGGGTGTCTACAATCTTGAAGCCCTGGCCCAGATCATATAACTGGTTGTGTCTGGTGGTATGCTTGCCGCGGTTTGTTCTCGCGCTGAGATCGCCAATCACGGCCTGATCCGGATCATCGTCGAAAGCATCCTTGGTCAGGTTGTTAAGCAGTGTGGACTTGCCAACGCCTGATGGTCCTGCCATAACAGTGATCTTGCCTCTTAAAGCATTCTTGAGCCAGAACAGATGTCTCCTCTCAGCACCTGCTGAAATAAAGAACACCTTGCAACCTGACTTCTCATAGATTTTCTTGAGATTCTTCTCATCATCCAGTTTGGCCAGATCCTTTTTATTGAAAACAATAATTGTAGGAATGTTCTGTTTCTTCATAAGAACCAGGAATCTGTCCAGGATGCTGAGGTTCGGGGTCGGGTTCCTGACAGCGAACATTACCATGGCCTGATCGACATTGGCTACTGCCGGTCTGATCAGGAAGTTCCTGCGTGGCTTGATCTCGTCAATAACGCCTTCTCTTCTATCGAAATCCAATACCTGGAATACAACGTCATCACCAACGAGAGGCTTGATGTCTTCGTTCTTGAATTTGCCTCTGGCCTTGCAGGCATAGGTATTGTTCTTGGTTTTTACATAATAGAATTCTGATACTGCTTTTACGATTTTACCTTCCATAATTCACCTTTGCTGATTATATATTAAGGATTCTCTCCTTCACCTTCGCCTTCGCCCGGATTGTCGCCGCCGCCTGGTTCGTCACCACCGCCCGGGTTGTCGCCGCCGCCGGGTTCGTCACCGCCGCCGGGTTCGTCACCGCCACCAGGCTCATCGCCGCCTCCTGGCTCGTCACCGCCGCCCGGTTCTCCGGCGTCTTCTGTATACTGTGCTGTATATGTTGCGTCACCAATGACCTCTGATGGTGATGGTGACCATCCGGTAAATGTATAGCCGCTTCTGGAAGGAGCATCACTGTCATATGAAGGAGTTGTTCCCCTGGCTACATTAACGTCTGTCTCCAGAACTTCGCCGTCATAATCCACCCATGTGATGGTGAATGTCGGATCAGCCTCAGGAGTGGTGTCCTCTGACTGTCTGGATGCCTTACCTACCAGCAACACTACTTCACTGCCTTCATCAGCGCTGTCTCCGCCGTTTGGACGCTGGCTGATGACTTTATCAACCTGCTCGTCGTTCTCTGTATAGTTGACAACCCATGTGAATCCGTTGCTTTCCAGGATTTCCATAGCGTCAACCAGTTTAGATCCAACTACGTTAGGTACTGTACCCTGCTTGTTCTCCGGACCACGGCTGATGATCAGCTCGATAACTGTATCCTTGGATACTTCAGAGCCTGCCACCGGATTGGTGCGGATAACATTGCCTGTCTCGACCTTATCATCATATTCATGAGTGATCTTAGTCCTGAAGCCCAGTTTCTCAAGTGCGTCTACTGCCTTATCCTGGGAGCTATTTGAGTAATCATCCAGCTTGACAGTGTCATTTCCTGCGCTGACAACCAATGTAATGGTGGAGCCAGCTTTGACTGCATCACCTTCGTTCGCTGACTGGGAAATGACTACATTCTTCTCAACAGTCTGGCTGGCCTCGGTCTTGATAACTACATAGAGACCCATTTTCTCCAGCTTGGCTTTGGCGTCATCTGCCTTGGTGCCGACTACATTGATCATGGTAACGGTCTTGGTGTCTACGGTCTGCTGTCCGCCGCCGCCACCTCTGCCTGCGCAGTTGATCACTTTAATACCTACAATTATCAGTACGATGAGCAGAATTGCGCCGGCAATAATAGCGCCGATCTTGATGGCTTTCTGCTTGTCGAATGGTTTCTTCTCTTTTGGCGGAGCCACAGTCTTCGCCGGCTTTGGCGGAACTGTGTGCTTCACAGGTCTTCTGTCAGGAGTGTTCGGCTTCTGAGGGGTACGTCTGGCAGGTGCTGACTTGCCCTGCGGAGCCTGCTTTCTCTGCTGTCCGCTTCTCTGAGGAGCCCTGTCGCTGAAGCTCTTAGTGCCATTCGAGGCAGATCTGTTCCTGCCTGCTGCCTGGCGCATGGATACTGCTGTTCTGGCAGAACGTGGAGTACGTACCGGGGCAGGCATCAGTTTCAGTTCATCTTCGTCGTCACCTTCATCATATTCCTCGATAGGAACCGCTGCGCTCTTGGATACAGGTACAACATTAACGTCAGTATCCGCGCCTTCTTCCCTGAGGAGTTCAGCTTCTTCGCTGGACATTACTACTGTAGCATCTTCGATATTCTCCGGTTCAAGGATTACGAAGTCCTCATTCGGGGAAATAAGTGATGTCTTAAGGTCTGAGAGGAGTGATGATGCCTTCTGGTATCTCCTGTCAGGCTTCTTCTGTGTACATTTCTCAATGATCCTGACCACGCTGTTAGGCACTCCGTCCACAACATCGCTGACCAGCGGCACGCTCTCCTGAATGTGCTTCAGGGCAATTGATACAGATGAATCTCCATCGAACGGGAGCTGCCCTGTAACCATCTCATAGAACATGATACCGAATGAGTAAATGTCGGATCTCTTGTCTACCTTTCCGCCTCTGGCTGCTTCAGGTGAGATGTACTGTACTGAACCTAAAATATCTGAACTGATGGTATTGGCTGTAGTGGTTCTGGCAATACCGAAATCAGTAACCTTTATCTTGCCTTCGCGGGAGATCAGCACGTTCTGCGGCTTGATGTCTCTGTGGATAATATCTGCGTTATGAGCTGCCTCCATGCCCTGAGCGACCTGGATGGCTATGCTCGTTGCTTCCTTGATCGGCAGGCGGCCTGTACGGTCGATGTACTGCTTGAGTGTGATGCCGTCTATATACTCCATTACGATGTAGTAAATGCCGTCGTCAGTCTGGTTAACGTCATAAACGCTGACTACATTCGGATGCATGAGAGCTGCGGCAGCCTGTGCCTCAGTCTTGAAGTTGTCGACGAAATTCGTGTCTTCGCAGTACTCCTGCTTCAGGAATTTGATGGCTACGAAACGGTTGAGCTTGTGGCATTTGGCCTTGTAAACATAGCTCATTCCGCCAGAGCCTATCTTTTCCAGTATTTCATATCTATCTTCAATGAAAGAACCAATTTCAATCATGGTAATACCTGCCTCTATTTAGAAATCAAAACCACGGCAATATTGTCCTTGCCGCCTGCTTCTTTAGCCATCTCGACCAGACGGCGGGCCTTCTCTTTGAGGCTGCCCCTGCCGCAGATGACTTCATGGAGATCATCTTCTCCTACCATGTTGTACAGACCGTCCGAGCACAGCAGGATGATCTCATCGTCTTCCAGATATGCCTGGAAATAATCCGGTTCAACCGTTTCCTCAGCGCCGACAGCCCTGGTAATGATATTATTCTTCGCATGTGTGCGTGCTTCATCCTTGGTAATCTGACCGCGTCTTACCAGTTCGCTGACATAGGAATGATCCCAGGTAACCTGGGTTACTTCGTCACCGAAAATATAAGCTCTGGAATCTCCGACGTTCACGAAATAAGCCGTATCATCAGAAACAGTGCATGCGACAAGTGTCGTAGCCATGCCCTGATATTCCGGCTTCTTACTCTCGTTCAGAACTAAGGAATTGACCTTCGTAATAGCCTCCTTGAAAATGCTCAAAGGAAGCTTGGCATCGGAAAATTCGGACAGATCAAAGAAGTTCTCCGCTGCTATCTGTGATGCGTACTCTCCGGCATTGCGTCCGCCGAGTCCGTCACAGACCACATATAGATTTTCAAGATTTCCTATAGGCTCATCACACTCCAGGGAATAGTCCTGGTTATACTGCCTGACAAGGCCTATGTCGGTAATGCCAAATGACTTCATGCAACCTCCTGGTTTATAAACCTTTGAGCGTCTGCTGCCTGAGCTGGCCGCACGCTCCGCTGATATCTCTGCCCATCTCTCTCCTGCGCGTGGTGGTTATGCCACCCTCCTCCAGGATATCCTTAAAAACCTGAATATCCTTCTCCTTGGCCTGACCGTAATTGTTCTCAGGCGTCGGGTTGACAGGTATCAGGTTCACATGAGCATTCATACCTTTAAGACGTCCTGCCAGTTCCCTGGCATGGGCAGGCAGGTCGTTAACTCCGTCAATAAGACAATATTCAAAAGTAACCCGGCGGCCTGTATTGTCAAAATATGTCCTGCAGGCATCCAGGATTTCATCAATTGAATATTTATTTGCTATAGGCATTATCCTGCGCCTGATCTCATCGTTCGGCGCATGCAGGGATAATGCTAACGTAATTTTTAAGCCCTCATTGCTGAGTGCTATGATCTGCGGCACTAAACCACACGTAGATATTGTAATATTTCTCTGGCTTATGTGCAAGGAATTTTCATCCGACAGAATGCGGACGAAGTCCATTACATTGCCGTAATTTGCCATCGGCTCTCCCATGCCCATTACAACGACATTAGAGACCCTCTCGCCAGTCTCTTTCTGTATCTCATAAATCTGTCCGAGTATCTCACCCGCAGACAGATTCCTGACCAGACCGCCCAGCGTGGATGCGCAGAATGAGCAGCCCATCGCGCAGCCTACCTGTGAGGAAACGCATACGGAATTGCCATGTTTATAACGCATCATAACGCTTTCGATCAGGTTGTCGTCAAACAGTTTGAAGAGGTACTTTCTGGTGCCGTCAGCTTTGGACACCTGCACCCTTACCTGCTCCAGATTCCTGATAACGCATTTTCCCTTCAGTTCTTCCCTGAAAGACGCCGGCAGGTTGCTCATTTCATCGAATGAATTCACGCATTTGTTATGAAGCCACGCAAAGAGCTGGCCTGCCCTGTATTTGGGCTGACCCATCTGCAATGCCATCTCTAAGAGCTTTTCAGAAGTCAGAGACCTTATATCAATTTTTTCTGAAGACTGAAATGAAAAATCCATCCGATCCGTCCTTCTCATCTATGTACTGCTTTGCGCTGAGCATCTCAAATCCGCTGGTTTTCTCAAACCACAGCGCGTTTTCTTCGTTCTCGGCTTTGTTCACCGTACAGGTGCTGTATACCAGTACTCCGCCCTTCTTCACGTAGCCGGACACGTTCGCCAGGATTTCCCGCTGAAGCTCAGCCAGGTCATCCAGGTCCTTTTCGCTGACCCTGTACTTGATATCGGGCTTCCTGCCTATAACGCCCAACCCTGAGCACGGCAGGTCCGCTATTACTATGTCCGCTATTCCTTTCCATTCAGAACGGAATTCCCTCGCGTCCTGAACGCATGATGAAATGTTCCTGTATCCCATCCTCCTGATGTTTTCATCGATCAGGTCTGTCTTGGTTTCACTGATGTCGCAGGCTGTTACCTTTCCCTTTGGGAAGAGTTCCGCCATATGCAGAGACTTGCCTCCCGGCGCTGCACAGACATCCAGGATAAATGGCTGCTCTGTGTCAGATGCTTTGGCGGCCTCATCGGCCACTCTCATCGAATTCAGGTCCTGGATAAATATGGATCCCTGCCTGAACGGGCTTAGCGATGTAATGCTTTCAAACCCTTTGATATTGACTGCTTCCGGGAAGTCCGGAATGTCAGCCACCGTGCAGCCCTCCTTCTCCAGCTGTGCCTTGATCATTTCGGCTGATCCATTGTTCAGATTCAGCCTGGCTGTTATACCGCTCTCCGGGTTGATAGTGCGCCTTAGGAAACTGTTGGCTGTCTCGGCTCCATAACTTTTGACCAGCAGATCATACAGCCATTCCGGGCAGCTGTATTCTATATATGCCGGATAATCAATATTCCTGCCGCCTCTCTGGATGGCTCTCAGCACGCCGTTGATAAACGAGCGGAGAGATCCGAATCCGCGTTTGACAGCCAGCTTGACTGCTTCGTTAATGGCTGCGTGGTCAGGCACGCTGTCCATGAATTTCATCTGGTACAGGCTGAGCCTCAGGATATTCCTGACTGCTGGCTTCATCTTCCTGACAGGCACGCTGGAATAAGCGTCGACCGTATAATCCAGCCAGAGAAGTCTTTCCAGACAGCCTGAATACAGGCGGCTTATAAAAGCCCTGTCCCTGGGATCCAGCTGATATTTAGCGTAGGTTTTATTAACAACCACATTGCTGAATCTGCCCTTTTCCAAAGTCTCCAGGAGCATCGAGAGGACTATTTTTCTTAAATTGACAGTATTATTTTCCGAACTCATATCCCTGTTCTATCTTGCGTCCTCTCAGGAATTCCTCCATAGTCATGCGCTTTTTGCCTTCTATCTGAACCTCAAGCGGTTTAAGGCAGCCCTGGCCTGTTCCGATCAGGACAGACTTCTTGTCCGCGAACTTGACAATGCCGGGGTCTCCATCTTCATCCACTGCGTCAGCAAGCCATATCTTGAAGGTCTTGCCATCCATCGTAGTAAACGCGCTCGGCCACGGATCATTAGCCCTGGCCATACGCTCTATTTCTACGGCAGGACGGGTAAAATCTATCCTGCCCTCTTCTTTGTCGATCTGCTTATAATATGTTGCCTGTGAGTCATCCTGCTGAATGGCTGTAACTGTGCCTGCCTCAATCTGATCGATAACCTCCATCAGCATTTCAGCGCCCAGCTGAGACACCTTAGGCTCGAGCGTGGTCACTGTCTCTTTCGGGTCCATCCTGAAAGACTTTTGAAGCAGGATATCTCCGGCATCAAATTCTTCAGCCATCTTCATGATGGTGACTCCGGTGAATTCGTCGCCGTTCAGGATCGGTCCCCTTAAAGGAGCTGCTCCCCTGTATTTCGGAAGCAGTGAAGGATGGATATTGATGCAGCCCTTTTTGCCCATCTCAAGGAGTCTCGGCGGAAGGAGCTTGGCGTATGCGGCGACCACGAACAGGTCCGGCTGAAGAGCCTCAAGTTCATCCAGAACGTCATCCTTCCTGACTGAATTAGGCTGCAATATATTAAGTCCTGCTGCCAGGGCGGTTTCCTTGACAGGTGAAAATGATACCTTCCTGCCCCTGCCGCTCTCTTTGTCAGGTTGGGTTACTACAGCAACTATCTCATGCTTTGATTCTATTAATTTCTCTAATGCGGGAACTGCCAGCTGAGGCGTTCCCATGAAGATTATTCTCATTCTTCCTCCTGCTCAGGCTGGTTCGCTTCGTGGAGCTCGCCTTCCACTTTGTCTATATACATAATTCCGTCCATATGATCGCATTCGTGGCAGATGGCTCTGGCCAGCAGGCCCTTAGCCTCCAGCTCGTATGGCTTGAGATTTCTGTCCTGGGCTTTCAGCAGAATATGGTTCGGACGGGTTACGCACCCGAATTTGCCCGGCACAGACAGGCACCCTTCGTTGCCAGTCTGCTTGTCTTCCTCATCCAGCACGATAATGGTCGGATTGATAACGACTATGTCTTCTCCGTCAGTGTGCATCATGTCGAAGTCTTCAGGAATTTCAATTTCTGCTGCTTCCTCGCCGTTTTCGCCCTCTTCGTCCTCATCCTCTGCAGGCAGGAGGTCCGCCGGATCTATGCTGATAATACAGAGTCTTTTCAGTACTCCGACCTGCACTGCAGCCAGGCCTACACCGTTTGCCTCGTGTAAGGTCTCGATCATGTCATCGATCAGCTCGTCTGTCCTGGGAGTAATGTCCTTGACAACTTTAGAGTTCTTTCTCAGTATCTCGTCGCCCTCTGTTCTGATATTTCTAATAGCCATTTTTATACCTCTTTGCTTCCCATAAGTGAAAAATCAAATGTTACGTTTATATTCTTATCCGGATTCTCATCCATGTAGTTTTCAATAATGTCCTTGATGTCCGTCAGGTCCGAATACCGGGCAGCCTTCAGATACAGCACCCTGCGGTACTTATCATTTATTTTGGAAACTGATGCCTGCGCCGGTCCGATTATCTGAATCTTCCTGTCGGTACCGGTCAGGAGGCCCTTGATCTTATCGCAGTACCTGGCCAGGAATACATCGTCCTCAGCGGCAAACAAAATGCCCAGCATATTCATTACCGGAGGATATCCCAGGATGCGTCTGAACTGCAGCTCGTCCTTGTAAAACTCTATGTAGTCCTGCTCAGCACCCCTTCTGACTGCGTAGTTGTCAGGGGAATATGTCTGTATAACCACGTCGCCTTCTTTAGAAGACCGTCCTGCCCTGCCCGCGGCCTGCGTCAGCAGCTGGAATGTCCTCTCCGCAGCCAGATAATCTCCGGAATACAGTGACAGGTCTGCTGCCATTATGCCGACCAAAGTGACACTGGCGAAGTCGTGGCCTTTGACGATCATCTGCGTGCCTATCAGGATGTCCGCTTCTCTGTTTGCGAAGGCGGACAGGATCTTCTCATGGCCGTCCTTTTCCCTGGTGGTATCGTAATCCATTCTCAGAGTGACCGCGTCAGGATAAAGCCTGTTGATCTCTTCCTCGATCTTCTGAGTGCCTATGCCGAACGTGCCTATATATTTGGAGCCGCATGTTGGACATGTGCTGACCATAGGTGTCTCATACCCACAGTAATGGCACATCAGCTTGCCGCCTTTGTGGTACTTGAGCGAAACGTCACAGTGCGGGCATTTGATGGCTGTTCCGCATTTGCGGCAGGAAACGAAGCTGGAGTAGCCTCTCCTGTTGAGGAACAGTATGATCTGCTCGTGTCTGGACAGCCTGTCCAGAATGAGTTCGTTCAGCCTTCTGCTGACGATGGATCTGTTGCCTGCTTCGAGTTCCGTCCTCATATCCACCAGCTCGGTCCTCGGCAGATGCGCTCCCATGGCCCTTTCGGTCAGGGTGTACAGCGCGAACTCACCTTTCTCAGCCTTATAATAAGTCTCAACTGACGGGGTGGCTGAGCCCATTACCACAAAGCCCCCTGCCAGTTCAGCGCGTTTGATCGCTACCTCACGGCTGTGGTATTTCGGCGCGTTTTCGTTCTTATACGTGCCTTCATGTTCTTCATCTATAATGATTACGCCCAGGTTCTTAAAAGGCGCGAAAAGGGCGGATCTGGGGCCTATAATGATATCTACCAGGCCTCTTTTGGCCTTCTCCATCTGATCATGCCTCTGTGCATAGGTCAGGCTGGAGTTAATGACCGAAATCCTGTCGCCGAATTTCTTGTAAAACCTGAGTACGGTCTGATATGTCAGCGCGATCTCCGGAATCAGCACTATGGCCTGGTGGCCTTCCTTTACTACTCTGTCGATTATATTGATATAAACTTCAGTCTTGCCCGAGCCTGTGACGCCTCTGATGAGCGAAGGCCTGAGATCGCCGCCTTTGTATCTCTCCCAGATATCATCTGCCACAGCCTGCTGGTTGGCATTCAGCCTGATATTATATTCCTGCTTGGCCTTTATCTTGAGAGCGTCCCTGAGGTTTTCCCTGCTGTCCACTCTGATGAGGCCTTCCTTCTCGAGCGCTTTCAGGGTCTGCGCGGAAATGTTCAGCTTGTCCCTGACAATCTGGTAAGGCAGGACCTTCTCCCTGACCAGCTCTGACAATAACCTTAGCTTGGCAGCGCTCCTTTTGTCCTTGGTATATTTCTCTATTGATTCCTGCGCAGCAGCGTCATCAGCCTCCAGGAATATGTATTTTTCAACTACAGGTGACGCGCTCTTCTTGATCGGCAGGACAATCTTGAGAGCCTGATTCATGGTGGAGCCGTAATTGGTGCGGATGAAATCCGCCAGCTCGATCATGCTGCCCTCCAAAGTAGTGCTGCCTGTCACAACCGAGTCGATGCTTTTCAGTTTTTCAACATCAAAGGAGGCTTTGTCCTTAATATCCAGGATAAAGCCCCTAATAAGCTTGTTGGACCTGCCGAAGGGGATATTAACCTGGCTGCCTCGCCTTACCTGCCCTTCCAGCTCGTCCGGAATAATATATTCGAAAGGCCTGTCGACCTTCTCATGTGAAATGTCTACGATTATCTCGGCAAACAATTAGTTCTCCTTATTTCAGTGATTCGCAGATCTCCTCAAATGTATACCTGTCCACAAGTATCTCTCTCGGTTTGGAGCCGTTTTCGCCTCCTATGACCTTGGCTTCATACAGCTGGTCTATGATCCTCGCTGCCCTGTTGAAGCCTAAACTGAAGCGTCTCTGGAGCATACTGGATGATGCCTTGCCGTTTTCTATACAGAACAGACCGGCCTCGTGGAAGAATTCATCATATTTACCTGAGCCGCCTGAACTGCCCGCACCATCTTCAGTACCTGCCTGGCTCTCTTCATAGGTGCTGATATAATCATCAATCTCCCTGGCCTGATCAGCGTAAATATCCACAGTCTTATTCCTGATCAGGAAGTTAACGGTATCGTTGACCTCTTTGTCAGTAACGAAGGCTCCCTGGGCCCTGATCGGGTTGACCAGACCTGTCGGATAAAACAGCATATCGCCCTTGCCGAGGAGCTCTTCAGCGCCGTTCCTATCGATAATGATCCTGGACTCCAGTCCGGACGCAACCTTGAGTGCTACCCTGGAAGGAATGTTGGCCTTGATAAGACCGGTTACAACATTGGCTGAAGGTCTCTGTGTGGCAATGATCAGATGGATGCCTGCCGCTCTGGCCAGCTGTGCCAGACGCACGATCAGACTCTCTGCCTCTTTAGCTGCGACCATCATGAGGTCTGCCAGCTCGTCGATTACTATGATGATCTGCGGCATATGTCGCGGATTCTCTTCTTCTGAACTGATCTGACCGCGCTCCAGTTTGGCGTTGTAACTCTTGAAATCACGGACTCCGGAAAGCTGCATCCTGGTATAGCGGTTACTCATCTCATTAACAGCCCATCTGAGTGTGCTGATGGCCTGTCCGGCATCAGTCACGATGCTCTTCATCAGATGCGGAACGCCCTCAAATACGTTAAACTCAACCTTCTTCGGGTCAACTATGATCAGTCCCACGTCGTCAGGTCTCGCCCTGTACAGGATGGTCATGATAATGGACTTGGTAAATATGGATTTACCTGAACCGGTAGTACCGGCGATCAGGAGGTGAGGCATCTCTGAAATATCGCCGATAATAACATTGCCGGAAATATCACGGCCTGCTCCGAACGCGACGCTGGACTTATGGTTCTTGAGGTTTGGATCTTCCAGAAGTTCTCTTAAAGTAACGCCCTGGCTGACCTTGTTAGGAATCTCAATGCCGATTGCCTGACGCTCCGGCATCAGGTCCAGACGCATCTCCGGAACACCGAGGTTCATCTTGAGGTCATCCTCAAGGTTCTTGATCTTGCTGACCTTGGTGCCCAGTTCAGGTCTGATATCGTAACGGGTTACTGACGGGCCTGCCTGCATATTTACTACGTTGGCATTAACGCCGTATGTAGCCAGAATGGTCTCCAGGCTTTTCGCCACCTTGGCCATCTCATCCCTGGATGTGGCAGTGCCGGTATTGCGCTTCTTGCCCAGCAGATCCAGCGGAGGGAACTTGTAAGTGTCAGGTCCCTTGCGGACTGTGGTGGTCGGTTTGAAAGTGCGCTGCGGCTCGCCCTTTGATAAAGTGGTGCCGGAGAGTGACGTGCGCTCCTTCGGCGCAGGTTTCTCCTGTACCGGCTTAGCCTTCTGTGTATTGGAATACATTGCCTGCGCAGCTGCATTGGCGCTGCCGGCAACGTCAGTAACTTCTATGCTCTTCTTTGGAGGTTCCGCAACCTGCTGCTGTACTCTCGCTGCAGGCTTGGCATTGGTGATCTCATGGACTTCATCGCCCCTCGCATTCTGGGAAACCATTGCCAGATTCCTGCCGAGTCCCTTTGCCTTGTTCTCCGTACGGTTAGTGAGTGTGGTGCCATCTCTCAGAGGACGTGCCTTCTTGCCTGCCCTCTTCAGAGAGGCCCTTCTCAGCGGATGCTTGGAAGGAACATGCACTACCCTGATGATGGTGCCTTCGTTATCAGTCGTGAAGACCTCTCTCTCAGGCCTGCGCGGCTTGATCACGATGGTGCGTGTATTAGGATCAGCCTGACGTTCAGGCTGTCTGGTCTGCTTGGACTGTCTGACCGGTTCCTGATGAGGCTCCCTCTCGGTAACATGTGAACGGATCCATGAAAATACAGGGAATCTGATGGTCAGTGCCAGGAATACGATTATCAGGATAACAGCGATTATGATCGCGCCTGTCCTGCTGAGTGCCTTGAAAAGGCCCAGGGCAATGGCTCCGCCCACCAGGCCGCCTCCTGTAAGGTTCTCCGCGGAATCCTTGAAATATTCCAGAACGCCTATGTCAAATACCGGTCTGGATACCAGCTGGGTGAACGCGCACAGCGTCAGGAACAAAAGCAGACAGAAGAATATTCTGAAGCCTTTCTTCGACTTGCACAGCGCGCCTATCAGGAACAGCGCCAGAATGAACAGCGGAAATAAATAAGCCATCAGGCCGAACATACCGAACTGGCCGTATTTCAGCCAGCCTCCCACCTGACCCAGAATGCCGAAATTGGACAGTTCCAGGAAGGCCGCGATGGCAACGCCGATGATTATCAGCAGTTCCTTAGGTGCTCCTGAAGTCTTCTGTGTGCTCTTAGTATTCTTTTTTGATGTGGATTTCTTCTTCTGTGCCAAAATCTATCTCCTGTGATCACAGCGCTATAAATCCTGCGATCGCTAAAACACCGATAACAAAACAATATATTGAAAAGTACTTAAAGCCTTTATGTCTGACAATTACTAAAAGCGTGCGGATGGCAATGTATCCGATCACTGCCGCTATAACGGCTCCGATCAGATAATACTTGAGGTTGCTGCCTATCACGAACTCACCCTGCAGCATATCCACGCATGACTTGAGGACCGCTCCTAAAATAGCAGGAACAGAAAGGATGAATGAATATTTGACAGCGAATTCCTTATTGAGACCGCACATCATTCCAGTGGAGATTGTGGCTCCTGATCTGGAAATACCAGGCAGCGCTGCAAAAGCCTGAGCGATACCGATGATAATGGAATGCCTGAATTTAGTGGTCTTCATGTCCAGGCTGCCGTCAGGGAATGCGTCGCCCAAAAGCAGCAGCACGCCTGTGATCAGCAGGCATATGCCCGGAATCAGAAGGCCTGTAGATACCAGCTCGATATAGTCCTCGAGGAAGAAGCCCACCAAGGCTACAGGAATGCTGGAAATCAGGATCATCCAAACGAACCTCTTATACGGAGTATCGGTCACCTTCTTGTATTCGGTGAACTTGGCCTCTTCATCAAACAGCCTGCGGATAGCCAGGACCAGATTGCTGACCACACAGCCGATCAGTTTGACCGCAGTTTTGATCAGCCGCCAGATGTCCTTGTAATAAACCAGGACCACGGCGATCAGCGTGCCCAGATGCAGGAAGATATCGAACTCGATGCCGACGTCCTTAATCCCAAATATGTACTTTAAAATAGCAAGGTGTCCGGAGCTGCTCACCGGGAGGAACTCCGTGATACCCTGAACAATGCCTAATATTATTGCTTTAGCTAATGTCATAAAAAGCTCCCATTGCTAAATATATATACATAGTTATTTTACTATTATTCTGCCTTTTATTCAACACTCTTAAGGGAGGTGGCCATATCTATTTTCTTGAGCTTGAAATGCACTATGATATTGACCAGCGCGGCAAACGCCACAGCTATCAGAATGCTCTTCACAAAGCTCATCAGGAATATCTGTCTGCCGAACATAACAATATCCACTTCTACCGTATGCACGACGAAACTGTTCAGGAATATGCCAGCCACTATTCCCAGCGCAACGCCGATAATAGTGATCAGTATGTTCTCCCTGTAAATATACTGGCTGAGTTCGATATCATAAAATCCCAGGACTTTAAGCGTCGCCAGCTCACGCCTTCTCTCGCTTATGTTAATGTTGTTCAGGTTGTACAGTACAACGAACGACAGAGCCGCCGCGCAGACGATCAGCACGTATGTGATCGAATCCAGGCTGGAGATCATATCTTCGAACTTATCTATCATCTCATCGACGCACATGATGCCGCCGACTGCCTTGTATTTCAGATAATCCTCACTGAGTTCCTCTGAAATGACTTCCATGTCATCGTTATATACAACTACCAATGTATTATACTCCGGCTCATGTCCGTAAAGCGTCTCGTACATTACCGGTGTCATATAAATATAGTGCTCGACGTAGTTCTCCACTACTCCGCCCACGGTCAGTGTTTTCCTGTCCTTCTGGTCCACGGAGACCGTGAAAGTGTCACCCTGCTTAAGCTTCAGCATATTGGACATCTTCTCGGAGATCAGCACCGCGTCATCGGTCAGCTCGATACGTTCCTGACTCTTTCTGTCTTTGAGCGCAATATATTCGTCGATATTATCTGCATCTTTTGCCACGCAGATATAGGTGGTCAGGATTTCTTTTGAGCCTTCAGCCTCGGAATCAACTATCGTTGTATAAACATACGAATAGCTCTGCACCCTTTCATCCGACTCCAGCGCTTTGATGAAATCGTCCTGGTTTTTCTGCGATGAATCAACGTCGATAACTATCTGTGCATCGAACTTGTTAACGCCTCCGTACTGCGCATACAGAATGGTGTTGATCGCGTCCTTAAGGCCGAATCCCACCAGCAGGAGCGCAGTGGATCCACAGATGCCGAACAGTGTCATAAATAGTCTCTTTTTGTATCTGACGAAGTTGCGGAACGCGTTCTTCCAAGTGAAAGGAATCTTGCGCCAGAGCCCCGTAATACGCTCTAAAAGGAGCTTTTTGCTGTTGGCAGGAGCAACAGGCCTCATCAGGCTGGCAGGCTCTTCTGAGAGCGATTTTACGCATGCAAAGAATGCTGCCAGCGACATGCATCCGATAGCCGCCAGTGACGCTACCAGGCTGTGCTCCAGATTATAAGGCATGCTGATTCCAACCAGGTTCGGATACATAATCTTGTATACCGTTATAATGATATACGGGAATATCTTGCCGCCTGCCAGAACACCTATCACACTGCCCGAAACAGATGCCAGCAGCGCATACGAAATATACTTCCACATAATGCTGCCGCGGCTGTAACCCAGGGCTTTCAGCGTGCCTATCTGGGTGCGTTCCTCATCGACCATACGGGTCATCGCGGTCAGGCAGACCAGCGCTGCCACTATGAAGAATATCAGCGGAAATACCTTGCCGATATTTCCGATACGCTTGGAATCTGACTCATAAGATGTATATTCAGGCAGATAATTCCTGCCAAGAATATACCATTCAGGACGGGCGATCTTGCTGATCTCTTCTTCAGCCTCTTTTATCTCCTTCTCAGCATCTGCCAGCTCCTGCTCTGCCTCAGGTATTTTGGCTTCGTTTTCAGCCACTTCCGTCTTGGCATCGTCCAGCTTTTCAGCATTTTCAGCTATCTCGTTCGAAGCATCGTCCAGCTGGGACTGTGCTTCATTCTTCGCTGCATCCAGCTGCGCCTGGTAATCCGCAAAAACACTGTTTATCCTGCCAGGCATTTTAGAATAGATACCTGCATTTAAGTCATATAACTGTGAAACAGCGGCCATCCGGTCCGAAATATTGTCCGCATATCTTATTTTGTCCGCGAGGCTGCGCATCTGAGTTATTTCGCTGTGCGTGATTATACCTGCGTCTTCCAACACCTCCAGGTCATCCGCTATCCTGCCGGTTTCGCTGAAGATTTCGTCGATGCTGCCCTCAATGGTCTGCAGGGAATCCTTGATCTCCTGCGGAATGTATTCTTCAGGAATATCTATACCTTCAATAAGCTGTACGACCGTGGTTATGGCTCCGCGGGCATTCGAAAGCGTCTCCAGCACGGAATTAAATGAACCAAAATATGAAACTACCGCATCAGCGTATTTCCTGAATGTATCCAGCTGCTCCTGTGAAGAAGCAATCTCGCTCTCGGACTTTTCCTTGGCTTCCTGGTACTGTTTCCTGGCCTCATCCAGGGCGACCTCGCCGTCAGCGATCTCCTGCTTGGCGTTTTCCAGCTGTTCCTTGGCGTCAGCCAGGTCTTTAACACCCTGCTCAAACTTCTCTTTGGCTTCGTTGAGCGGCGCGTTAGCCTCTTCCAGGATCTGCCTGTATCTGGCGTCCTCTCTGGATTCTTTTATGGCCTTGAGACGTCCCGTGACATCATCAATTGCGTCCTCGTATTTTTCAGAATAGCAGTTCAGCTCCTTAGCCCCTTCCACAAGGATCGCAATCTGCGTATAGTAATCCACCGCGAATATCTCAGGTCTTACCAGTACAATGCCGGACAGATTGCCTGAGCCGATGGTAGTATTGCCCTTGTCAAAAGAGAGATACTGAGGAGACACGAATGTGCCAGTTACAGTGAGCTGTGAATGCTTTATTTTTTCTTCTATATCGGTATCATCCGGAGAGATCAGTTCCAGGACGTCTCCGATCTTATACCCGTAAAGGTTTACGAAATGGTCATCGACTATGCATTCTGTCGCTTTCTGAGGCATCCTGCCGTCAGTGAGTTTTACTTCATCAATGCCCTCCGTCAGGCCTATGATCTTGACAGCGCTCTGGTCATCTTCCGTCCTGCAGTACACGTCAAAGGAATACTCTCCCCTGGCCATTTCAACGCCGTCGATTTTCTCTATTGCCCGCACGTCATCGTCTGTCAGTCCCATTGTGGAAATGACGCGGATATCCTGGAGATTATAGTCGTCGTAGAATTTGTCCGCGGTCTCGACCATGTCGGGGCTGCATGAACGTATTCCGGCGTAGAATGCAACGCCTAAAACGACAATAAGAAACAGGGAGATGAATCTCCCCGGTGCTTTTCTTATTTCCCTGAATACGTCCTGATAAATGAGTTTCAAATCTCTACCACTCTATCTCGTCAATTGATACCGGATGCTCATTAATATGCGCGTCCGTTACCTGTCCGTTTTTAATATTAATTATCCTGTCAGCCATCGGAGTAATGGCCTGGTTATGGGTAATGACAATAACTGTCATGCCCTTATTTCTGCACATGTCCTGAAGCAGCTTCAGGATGGTCTTGCCGGTGTTGTAATCCAGCGCGCCGGTAGGCTCATCGCACAGCATCAGCTTAGGGTTCTTGGCAATGGCACGCGCGATGGAAACCCTCTGCTGCTCGCCGCCGGAGAGCTGCGCCGGGAAGTGGTCCATCCTCTCCTCCAGTCCGACTTCTTTCATAATGGTTTCGGCATCCAGAGGATTCTCACTCAGCTGGTTAGCCAGCTCGACATTCTCAAGCGCCGTGAAATTCGGGATGAGGTTATAGAACTGGAAAACAAAGCCAACGTCGCATCTCCTGTATTTGGTGAGCTGCCTGGAGTTGTATTTGGCAATGTCTACGCCATCCACCAGAACACGTCCTGAAGTAATGGTATCCATGCCGCCGAGCATGTTGAGGACAGTCGTCTTGCCCGCTCCTGAAGGGCCTACGATTACAACAAATTCGCCGTTTTCGATCTCGAAGCTGACTCCGTCGAGCGCGCGCATAGTAACGCCGCCCTTGCCGGTACTGTATTCTTTTACAACGTCAATTAATTCAATAAATTTCATAACCAAAATATTATAACATATTTATGACTTTTTTGTGCATAAAAAAGCCCTCCCCGAAGGGAGGGCCGTAAAACAATTATTTCAGGTTGTCATATCTGTAAAGGAATGTGATCATCTGCTCTCTCTGGCATGGCACTGTCGATCCAAAGCACGGCAGCGGATACTCATAATCTGCAGGTGGCGGATTGGTTGTGCTGTAACCATTCGTGATCTTGTTTACATAGCCCCATGCAATGGCGTTGTAAGTGTCACTGCCTTTGCCGTATTTTCCTGTTACATCCGTGAAATTGAAGCCGCTCTCAGGCCGTGCTGAAGTGAACGACCATTTCGGCTTGCCTGCATACCTGTACAGCATGATCAGGGCGTCCTTTCTCTCTACAGTAAGTCCTACGCCGAACATCCCTGCGTATGGGCCGGATGTGTAGCCTTTAATAATGCCTTTCTTAACTCCCCAGGCGACCGCCTTCCGGAAGTTATTACTGCTCAGCAGCGATGCATCGCTGAATTTGCTGTCAATGACTGCCAGATCGCTGTCGGAAACCTTCGGCTGTCCAGCCAGTCTCCATATGAAAAGTATGAAGTCCTCACGCGTACAAGGGTATCCTCTACCAAAATACTTGCCATTTTCATATCCCTTCGTGATCACATAAGGCTTGTGATAAGCCGCCCAGTAAACAGGCTTAAAATAGTATGATGAAGGCTCTTTGACATCCCAGAATAGTACCTCCACAGCGCAGTCTGCCTGGAATGTACCATCAGGCGATGAAACATGAATGGTACACTTGCCGCAGCTCACTCCGGTTACGAATCCATCATTGTCAACTGTCGCTACCGAAGGGTTGCTGCTTGACCAAATGCCGTCGGACTTCTGACCGTACGCGAATAGGTACAGCATGTGAGCGCTCATTGTATTAACGGTTATCGAAGTTTCGCTGAGCGAATAAGCAGATGTTGGTATCTTTTCGAATATGGCTACCAGTGTTGTGTGCTGGTATGGCGTCACAGAAATATGATCCAGCGAATCATAATCCACACAGTCATCAACATCCATCAGGCATGAACCGCGGCCAATTTTCCATCCGATGAAGTTATATCCTGGATCAGCCTCCGCTGATAGGAGCATGTAGTCATCCGTGTACATCTCCTCAGCAAAGCTTGTCACAACCTGGTCATAATGGTATGTGATCTTTCCTCCCACTCCGTATGTGGACGTTGCCTGATCATAAACTTCACCAGCCAAAATTGCAGTATATTTTGCGTAAATAGTTTTGTCTTCTTCAACAGGCGTGTTGAAATCATACGGAACGGATGCATATATGGCTGAATACCAGTCATCGAAATCGGCACCATATATTACCGGATCAGCCGGTCTGGATGCCTTCCCACCTTTGGAAAATGTCTGGGTCATCTGAGATGCGGGCATGGTGCCTGCACCTGGTTCAAAATTAACCGTTACTATTTCATCCACATAAACCGCCCTGACCTTAACAGCCTTGTCCGGCATGGTGAAATAAGTAGTTGATGACGTCGCATTTTCTAAAGTAACACCGCCGGATACAACCTCCCAGTGATCAAATAGCTGTCCATATGGTGAGGCATTTGCTGTAATCTTTATCCTCTTGCCGGCAGCCGCGGACGTTTGATCCGCCTTGCCGTTTACCACTGTAATGCTGTGCTGCTCAGGTGGATTTACAGTAAATGTGATTGTTCCTGTACCAGGAGACAACCCCTGCCATGTATACTCTGATCCAGGTCCATCTGCGTCATAGGACAGCATGTATGTAGCGCTGTATGTACCTGAGGAAAGTCCTTCTGCAGGGCGTACTCTGGCAATGCTGCACATTTTCCCTGCAGCAAGATGTCCGCCATCAAGGTAATCAACCACAAAGGCGTTTCCGTTTCCTGACAATAATTCGATCTTCATATGATCCTTGCTTAGGATCAGTTCCTGAGTGCCGGTATTCTTCATGTACATGATCTGCATGTAGTCCATACAGTCATATCCCCTGTCAGCCCTTCCCAGATCCAGGTCGATCAATTCCGCCCTGACTGTTTTTGTAACGAAGCAGGCTTTGACTGTAACATTCTCGTCACCCATTGTGAATTGTGAATGCGACAGGTATGGTTCCCTTACTGTTACATTTCCTGATACCACTTCCCAGTGATCAAAAGTCTTTCCTGATGGCGGATTTCCTGCAGTTATCCTGACGATTTCTCCTTCAGCAGCATCCTGCTTGTCTGCAGTTCCTGACATCACGGTAACTGAATGCGTAGCAAATCTGGCTTCAATTGTCATGGTTACCGTTGCAGAATCCATGAATTCATAATCATACGCAGTTTCATACCAATCCCTATCATAATACATAGAAACTGTAGCTGTGTATGTACCTGGCGAAAGGCCCTCTCTTGGATATAGAACAGCTAAGTTTTGCTTCACGCCGGGATTTGACATGCCTCCGCTGCAGCTCCTTATAGAGAACGCATCTTTGTCTCCCCCGGACAGTTCTATTTTTATGGCCTGGCCGTTAAACCTTTCCGTTCCATTATTCCGACCCTGCATATAACCGGCATAGTCAATATACCAGTACCCTTCGGTAAATGTTCCCAATGACAAGTCAAAGAGTTCGAAATCATATTCCTCCGCAGCGCTGGCGGAAAATGGAATCAGCCCCAGAGCCAGAAACACTGCCATCAGGCTTATCAATACCCTTTTTATCCATTTCTTCATAATCAAGCCCCCCTAAAAACAAAAAGCAGCACAATGCCACTGTGCTGCTCAAATCACATATTAACCCTCAAGGAAACAGGCCAGTCATACATTGACTGACTGCCAGGCCGTATACTGTTGGTACATTTACTGATTATCAGTGTCAACCCCTTTCCTTGTTTTTATATTATAGCTTAAGTTTTTTTCCTTCGCAAGGCTATAGATTGACAAATAAAAAGCCCTCCCCGAAGGGAGGGCATACATTGTTGTATCAATAATATCCATTTGCAGACTCTGTCAGCGTCATACTGTTCATGCTCCAGAAACTCTGAACACCGGTTTCTATCAACACGCTATTGTTGTTAGAGGATTTATACAGATTATTATTTGCTATGAATAATACTGTGTCTTTATCAACTCTAATATATTCTGTCGCGTTGTCTCCTATATATGTTTGATTTCCCTGCTGGTCAAACATAGCAATATCATAACCATCTGTGCCGAATCCGGTACGTGCAATTATCATACCGTCTTCATAGAAGTTAACTACTCCGTCAAACAGAACATCACTGGCTATGCAGGTACCTGTTCCACCGCTATATTTATATATATCTGCTTTGCCGTAATTATCATCAAATGAGTCTCTTGTATAATAATATAACTGATCATTGTCATTAGATAATACTGCTGCTTTATCACTAACTATCTGGAACGTTCCAATATGGCCGTCATTTGAGTAGGATGCTGCGTATAGTTTATGGTTGTTCATATCATTTATGAAAATATAACCATCTGATACAATTATACCTGCTCTATCGCTGCCCGATGATGATACTTCACCTATTATCTGTGCTGCTTCCGTGGTCAGCTTGGAAGGAGCATATTTCTCATTCACAGGAATAATGTAGTTTTCCTTAGTCTGGTCAACAGACAGGAACTCTTCAACTTCATAAGGATAGCTGATATCGTCCAGCTTTATCTTTTCTGTGATCATCTCCGGTGTATTATATTCAATTACATTGCTGCTATAATTTAATGAATAGCTCAGAACATTCTCTGCAATCAGTTCGGCATGTCCGTCTTTATAGCGATACCAACTGAAAATACCATGATCATACGCCGGGCTTTTCAGCGTATCCCTTAATTCAATCCGGGTCTTAGCCTCATTATACTTCTCATATTCAGCATTATAAGCGTCATAGTCATATGTGGTACCCTGCTGTGTACGCGATAAGCAAAGGTATATCCAGAAATCTCCGTTATTACCGCTTGCTTTATCTATCTTTTTCAGTTCCTCTTTTATTTCGTCAGTAACAAGAATGTATCCGTTCTCATCGGCCTTGGAACTATATTTATCTATAAAGTCCTGAGTGGCTTTAACGATAGACTTGGTTGATTCCTCATCACCGTTCCAAATCATTCCAAGGGCTTCTTCCATTGAATAACACCAGGTACTGGCACCGAACCAATACAAAGGCTTGGTGCATGAAGTATATAGTTCGGTGTAATCACTTTCCTTTGCGTCATCAGCAGATATAATATCATAAGAGTAATATGGTATTTCATAATCATCTAATTTAGGTTCTTTTAAATTCTTATCTGCATCCGCAGTATCATCTATAACATAATCATAGCAGCTGACTGATCCTGTTTTAACTGCGAAAACATACGAATTGTCGTATACGTATAATGACAGGAGCGAGACATTATTTGCGATAAGTTCCCCTGGTTTGCCAAAATCCGCGTGGTATAATGAGATTTCCGCGGTTGATTCATCATCAATTTTGCAATAAAGCAGATCATCAACATCACTTGAATAATTAATAGCTACATCCTCATCCAGAAGAGTTTTG
>JAFRYA010000007.1 GCA_017441295.1 Lachnospiraceae bacterium | reverse complement strand
TTTCTTGGAAAGGTCTTCCAGAACAAGTGCCTTGTGAGCTTTCTCTTCATCAGTTCCTGAAGGAAGTGAATAAGCCTTTGCAAGAGGAATGAATGCTTCGCCGTCTTCGTCGATCAGCTTAAGGAATCTGTCCTGAAGAGCATCACACTGAGCCTTGAGCTCAATAATCCTGTCTTCAACGTCAGCATATTTCTTCTTGCCTACTGTTAGAGAACCGACCATATTGCCCAGGGCGGTTCCTATACTTCCACAGAGGGCGGCTGCACCGCCGCCCCCGGGAATAGGTTCTTTAGAAGCCAGAATTTCAACGAATTCCGGGCATGTTTTGAATCTATTTTCCATATCTTCTCCTATTAGAACAGACCGGAAATCTTACCGGTGTTGTCAACGTCGATTTTCTCTGCTGCAGGTACCTTTGGCAGTCCAGGCATCTTCATGATCTCGCCTGTCAGGGCTACGATGAAGCCTGCGCCTGCGCTTACTGTTACCTGTCTGATAGTAATTCTGAAGCCTGTCGGACGTCCCAGAACGTTCTGATCGTCAGTCAGTGAGTACTGGGTCTTAGCCATGCAGATAGGCAGGTTGCCATAACCGAATTTCTCGAGCTCAGCAATCTCCTTGGATGCCTTTGGCTGATAATCTACGCCGTCAGCGCCGTATACCTTGGTAGCGATAGCTTCAATCTTCTCCTTGATGGAAAGATTGGTATCGTATGAATACTGGAAGTTGTTAGGCTGCTCGCAGAGTCTGATAACTTCTTCAGCGAGCTCGATGCCGCCTTCGCCGCCCTTTGCCCAAACTTCGCTCATCTTAACGTTAACGCCGAGTTCTGCGCACTTTCTGGTTACAAGTTCGATCTCAGCATCAGTATCGTTAACGAATCTGTTAAGTGCAACAACTGCAGGAAGTCCGAATACCTGAGTGATGTTCTCAACATGCTTAAGAAGGTTTGGAAGACCTTTCTCAAGAGCTTCGAGGTTCTCTTTGCCAACTTCTGCCTTTGGAACGCCGCCGTTGTATTTAAGAGCCTTGATGGTTGCAACGATGATAACTGCATCCGGTTTAAGGTTTGCCAGACGGCACTTGATGTCGAGGAATTTCTCAGCACCGAGGTCAGCACCGAAACCAGCCTCTGTTACAACATAATCACCATAATGAAGAGCCATTCTGGTAGCCATTACAGAGTTGCAGCCATGAGCGATGTTAGCGAAAGGTCCGCCATGGATGAATGCCGGTGTGCCTTCAAGAGTCTGAACCAGGTTAGGTTTCAGAGCATCCTTAAGGAGTGCTGTCATAGCGCCTTGAGCGTTGATCTGTCCTGCAGTTACAGGCTCGCCTGCGCGTGTGTATGCAACAACGATTCTTGAGAATCTGGCCTTCAGGTCATCCAGTCCTGTAGCGAGGCAGAATGCTGCCATGATCTCAGATGCAACAGTGATGTCGAATCCGTCTTCTCTGGTGTAGCCGTTTGCTTTGCCGCCGAGTCCGTCTACTACGTTACGGAGCTGACGATCGTTCATGTCAACGCATCTTCTCCATACAACCCTGCGAGGGTCGATATCCAGAGCGTTGCCCTGATAAATGTGGTTGTCAACCATAGCTGCAAGCAGGTTGTTAGCTGCGCCGATAGCATGGAAGTCACCTGTGAAATGAAGGTTGATATCCTCCATTGGAACTACCTGTGCGTATCCGCCGCCTGCAGCGCCGCCCTTAACACCGAAAACAGGTCCCAGTGAAGGCTCTCTCAGTGCGATAACGCAGTTCTTGCCCAGCTTGGAAAGTGCATCGCCAACACCTACTGTTGTGGTGGTCTTGCCTTCACCTGCCGGTGTCGGGTTAATAGCTGTGCAAAGGATCAGCTTAGCCGGTTTGTCGCTCTTGCGGGGCTGATTTAAGAGGTTGTAGTCAATCTTTGCTTTATATTTTCCGTAATACTCCAGGTCATCCTCAGCAATGCCCAATTTTGCAGCGATCTCACGGATGTGCTTTGGCTGCGCCTCCTGTGCGATCTCAATATCTGTTTTGAATTCTGCCATTATTGTCTCTCCTTCTCCATTTTTTTCTTTTTAATATATTTTTTAATATCGCCTATCATGTACAACGACCCGATGGCGCATATTATTCCGTCTTGTCCGGCTCTATCAATAGCCGTATCTATCGCATCAGTCAGCTGATCGAAACTATCAGCGCTGACGCCTTTGGCTCTGATGATTTCAGCCAGCCTTTCTGCAGGAAGTGCCCTGGTATTATCCGGTGTGACTGCCAGAACCTCTTTAGCGAAAGGCAGGATGACATCCAGCATCTCGTCATAATCCTTATCAGCCATAACACCGAAGATAATATAGAGCTTCTCATCATTAAATACTGCTCCAAGTCCCTCAGCTGTTGCCCTGATGCCGTGCGGATTGTGTGCTCCGTCAACCACAAATGTCGGATGCTTCATTATTACTTCGAAACGTCCGGGCCAGTATGTCCTGGCCAGTCCTTCGCGCACAATATCAGGAGTCAGGTTATAGCCTTTTTTATTAAGGACTTCTATTACTTTCAGTACTACGGAAACATTGCCCAGCTGGTAATGTCCTACCAGAGGAATGGACAGTTCGCCATATCCCGGCCAGTTAAAGCGCTGGCTGCCCAGATCCACACTGATCAGATCCAGTTTCTCAGGTTCTGAGATATAGAGATCCGCACCGACTTCTTCGCATCTGGCACGGATAACGTCCGTAGCCTCGTCAGACTGCTTGTAAAGAACTGCTGAACATCCCGGTTTAATGATCTTGGATTTGGTCGTGGCGATCTTTTCAATCGTATCACCAAGCTGCTCTGTATGGTCCAGTCCAATGGCAGTGATAACAGCTATTTCCGGAGCATCGATAACATTAGTGGCATCGAATTCTCCGCCCATGCCTACCTCCAGTACTACGATATCGCAGTGGTTCCTGGCGTAGTATTCCATACAGATGGCTGTATAAAGCTCGAACTCAGTAGGCTCGTCCTCCATGGACTCAGCGAACGGTCTGATGTATGTAGCAATCTCCGCCAGCTCATCGTCAGAAATATTCTGGTTATTGATCTGCATTCTCTCATTGAATTCTTCAATATATGGAGATATAAAGAGGCCTGTCTTATATCCTGCTGTCACCAGCACAGTAGAAAGGAAAGCAGCTGTTGAGCCCTTGCCGTTTGTGCCTCCGATATGGATGAATTTCAGCTGTTTCTGCGGATTGCCGATGAGTCTGAGAAGTTCTCTGACACGGGTCAGTCCCGGGACGCTGCCCTTATAGCTGACCTGATTGATATATTCTAATGTTTCCTGGTAATTCATATGATCCACCTTTAATAACAATATCCAATTTATTTTACTATAAAACTATATTAAAGCAAATAAATATTTCGTATCAGCTCATAACTAAAACTGTGTTTAAAATTACTAAAAAGCCAATTAAATATAACCCACTATAATACGAAACGCCTAAAATGATAAAAAGGTGTTGACATCAACACTTTAAAGCGTTAAAATGCAAAAAAATTTGGAGGGGACAATGAACAAACGCGCATTCGGCTTTTACTTTAGATTTTACTTTTTCTATCACAATGATAGATAATTGTTTGTGCGCTGAAATCCTTCAAAATATTGATCCGGAGCTGCACAAACAAGTGCAGTTTTTTATTACCCGGATCCCATCTCATTAAAAAGGAGACAAAGAAATGAAGAAGAAATTATTATCACTCGTATCTGTTCTGCTTATTGCAGGAATGATCCTCGCCCTTTCCGCATGTTCAGGCGGCGGACAGCAAGGTGGCGGCGGCGGCCAGGAAAGCGGCGAAAGCGGCGGCGGAGATGCCAAAGACAGCTTTGTTGTAGGTATCTGCCAGCTCGTACAGCACCCTGCTCTTGACGCAGCTACCCAGGGATTCAAAGATGCCATTACTGAAGCACTCGGAGACAAGGTCACCTTCGAAGATGGCAACGGCTCCGGCGACAGCGCAACATGTGCAACTATCTGCAATGGTTTCGTTTCAGATGGTGTTGACCTGATCATGGCTAATGCCACTCCTGCTCTTCAGGCTGCAGCCAGCGCAACAGATTCAATCCCTATCCTGGGCACATCTGTTACCACATACGACGCAGCTCTGAACCTTGAGAACTTCGATGGCACAGTTGGCGGCAACATCTCCGGAACATCAGACCTCAGCCCGATCGACCAGCAGGCTCAGATGATTAAGGATCTCTTCCCGGATGCCAAGACCGTAGGCGTTATCTACTGCACAGCAGAAGCAAACTCCGTATACCAGGTAGAAGCTATCACCAAGGAGCTTACCGCTCTCGGATTCACCGTTACCCCATACTCATTCGCAGACTCTAACGATGTTGCACTGGTTACCGGACAGGCTTGTGATGAAAATGACATTCTTTACATTCCTACAGATAACACTGCAGCTTCCTGCGCAGAAGCTATCGACGGCGTGGCCCGTCCTGCACAGACACCTATCTTCGCAGCTGAAGAAGGCATCTGCGCTGCATGCGGCGTAGCTACTCTTACAATTGACTACTACGAATTAGGCAAGGTTACCGGCAATATGGCTGTCAAGATCCTGACAGGCGAAGCCAACGTATCAGAAATGCCTATCGAGTACTACACAAATCCTGTAAAGAAATACAATCCAGAACTGGCTGAGCTCTACGGCGTTACCATTCCGGACGACTATGTAGCAATGGAATAACAGAGGTTAATAATGATTCTTACTAATTTTGTCAGCGCTATAACATTTGCAAATCTTATCGGACGTCTGCCGGGCGGTATTGCCCAGGGTATTATCTGGGGAATCATGGCTCTCGGAGTATATATCTCCTTCAGGATCCTGAACCTGGCAGACCTGTCTGTTGACGGAACTTTCGCAACAGGCGGTGCTGTGTCCGTAATGTTAATCCTCGCAGGCTGCCCTGCATGGCTTGCCTGCATCTGCGCAATGGTAAGTGGAATAATCGCAGGCATCGTAACAGGCCTGCTTCATGCTAAACTCGGAATTCCGGCAATACTTGCCGGAATTCTCACGCAGTTTGCCCTCTATTCCATCAACCTGCGTATCATGGGCATGGCTGCCAACCAGCCAGCCAACCCGGATGTTTACAACCTGGTCATAACCATGAGGAAAATCCCGCTCTCAATCGTTGTCGGAGCTGTTCTGGCTATCGTCCTTATGGTACTGCTCTACTGGTACTTCGGTACTGAACAGGGTTCGGCCATGAGAGCATCCGGCTCCAACCCGGCCATGGGCAACGCCCTGGGAATTAACGTCAATACGATGAAGATAATCGGCCTGGCCCTTTCAAACGGCATGGTCGCCCTCGCAGGCTCACTTATGGCTCAGTATCAGGGCTTCGCGGACATCAACATGGGCCGCGGCGCTATCGTTATTGGACTGGCTGCCGTTATTATCGGCGAGATCCTGTGCGACGCGATATTCAAGAAGGGCTGCAACTTCTTTATCAGACTGCTCTTCGTGGTGATCGGCGGCATAATTTATTATATCGTCATGGTCATCATTTTATGGCTCAAGCTCGATCCGAACGACCTCAAGCTCTTCACTGCGATAATCGTTGCCATATTCCTGGCAGCTCCATATCTGCAGAAGCTAAGGAAGACATCGTTCAAGAACGCCTTCAAGAAGAGCGTTAAAATGCTGGGAAAGGAGGACAAGAACAATGCTTAAACTGGTTAACGTCTGCAAGACCTTCAATACCGGCACCATCAACGAGCGCAAGGCACTGATCGATATCAACCTGGAACTGAATGAAGGCGACTTCATCACAGTCATCGGCGGAAACGGCGCGGGCAAGTCAACAGTCCTCAACGCGGTCGCGGGCATCTGGCCGGTAGACAGCGGCGCGATATTCATTGACGGCAATAACGTAACAGGCATGCCGGAACATGTACGTGCCAAGTTCATTGGCCGTGTGTTCCAGGATCCTATGATGGGTACCGCCCCAGACATGCAAATAGAGGAAAACCTCGCACTGGCGTTAAGACGCGGCAAAAGACGCGGTCTGGGCTGGGGAGTTACCGCCAAAGAAAAGGTTGAATTCAAACAAAAGCTCAGCCGTCTGGGCCTTGGCCTGGAAGACCGTATGACCTCCAAGGTAGGCCTGCTCTCAGGCGGACAGCGTCAGGCACTGACACTGCTGATGGCTTCCATACAGAGGCCGAAGCTCCTCCTGCTGGATGAGCACACAGCCGCTCTGGACCCTGCCACAGCTGCCCTGGTCCTCGAAATCACTGAACAGATTGTCAGCGAAAACAACCTGACCACACTCATGGTCACACACAACATGGGAGACGCGATCAAGTACGGAAACCGTCTGATAATGATGAATGAAGGACGGATAATCTATGAAGTATCCGGTGAGGAAAAGAAATCTCTGACCAAAGACGATCTGATGAAAAAATTCGCCGCGGTATCCGGCACGCAGCTGGATTCGGACGAAATGCTGCTTGGATAAAAAAAGCTGCCGCAGATAATGCGGCGGCTCTTTTTTTATGTGTGAGTACAGGCATCTTTTCATACGGCTCGAAAGTACTATGGCTCAATGCACGTCCGGATAAACGCGGGTCCTCGTGCGGAACTCGCTCCACTCCGTTCCGCTCAGACAGTCCTGAGCTCGGACCCTATCCGGCCGCACACTTTGCCAAGTGCTTTCGGCTTATTGTATGAAAAAATGCCTGTACCCACACAAATAAAGAGCCTCCATCGTTATATGAGCAGTTTTTTATTCTTTAATAAATGCTTGGACATGTTTTGCGAGTTGTGGGCGGTTTTTGGCAGTTTTTGGCCATATTTTGCAGGTTGGGGGCGGTTTTTGACCCATAAGCTGCAAATTGTGGCGGTCAAACCATTAATTGACCCATAAGCTGCAAAAGGTGGCGGGTATAATCATAAAAGGCACACAGGATGCAAAAAATGTCCCCAAAAAACACATAAAAAAGGAGCTGCACAATGTGCAACTCCTCTTTTAGTATGGTGATTTTTATTTGCCCATAAGTTTCTTTGCTGCTTCTGCAGCTGCAGCTGCGTCTTCTGTGTAGCAGTCTGCACCGATCTTGTCTGCGAACTCCTGTGTAATAGGTGCGCCGCCGACCATGATCTTGATTCTGTCTCTGAAAGGAGCTTCGTTAAGAGCCTTAACGGTCTCTTCCATAGCTGGCATTGTGGTGGTCAGAAGTGCTGAGCAGCCAACAATGTTTACATCAGGATCTGATGCTGCTTCGATGAATCTCTCGATTGGAACATCAACGCCCAGGTCGATTACTTCGAAACCAGCTGACTCGATCATCATGATAACAAGGTTCTTGCCGATATCATGAAGGTCGCCTGCTACAGTACCCATTACCATCTTGCCGATGGTTGCTGAATTGTCAGCTCCGAGGTGTGGTTTAAGAACCTCAACACCCTTCTTCATAGCACGTGCTGCAACGAGCATTTCAGGAACGAAGATCTCATTGTTCTTGAATTTCTCACCAACAACACCCATGGAATCGATCATACCCTTGTTAAGGATCTCCATTGGATCGAGTCCTTCGGCCAGTGCTTCCTCAACCAGTCCAGGAACGACTTTTGCCTTACCCATTTCGACTGCCTGAGCAATCTCTTCAATTTTTGACATAATTGCCTCCTATATAGAATAAAATTTTTCAAAGGGCATAATAACCCTTATAAACTAAGTAGGAGCTTACTTGATCGGTCCGAAAAGGCCCTCTCTGAAAGCTGTAATGTATTCCATACAGTAGTCATCCATGCCCAGAAGTGCCTCTGTTGCGTAGATTGCGCCCATAAGGTCTCTGTTGGTCGGATCAAGGATTGCGCTGTCAAGGCCTGCATTCATAGCCAGTACTAAGAATGCGAGGTTAACGATCTTTCTGTATGGAAGGTTGAATGAAATATTACTTACGGCACCGGTAACGTGGATTGAAGGATACTGCTCCTTGATCGTTGACATTACTGTGCCCAGATTTGCCATAGCATCATCGGTTGTGCAAAGCATCTCAACCAATGGGTCAATGTGGAGACGGTTCGGAGCGATGCCGTATTTCTTAGCAGCCTCCATGATATCTCCGAATACCCTCAGACGGTCGCCTGGGTTCTTTGGAATACCCTTATCATCGCAGCAGAGAGCGATGCACTCCCACTTGGTATCTGCGATAACCGGGAAGATCTTCTCAATCTTGTCGCCTTCGCCTGAAACTGAGTTGATCAGACCAGGCTTGTTGCAGAACTGCATAGCAGCGATAATGTTGTCAGGGCTCGGGCTGTCAACAGCGATAGGAAGGTCTGTAACTTCCTGTACCAGATCGATCAGCCAATGAAGAGCCTCTACTTCTACATCAGGTGGAACTGATGCGCAAACATCGATATATGTAGCGCCCTGATCTGTCTGGCGTTTAGCCAGATCTCTGATCCAGTCGGCGTTTCTTTCTTCTATTGCCTTTGCTACTGACGGAATGGAACCGTTGATTTTTTCACCAATAATGATCATAATATCCTTCTCCTCTTATATAATCATAATTATTATTTTATTTTATAACAGGTTTTTTTTGTTGGCAATAGTAATTAGTCATTAAATAATAAACAACCTGTATAACACATCTTGCCCTCGCCGTAGTTGTAAGCGACGTTGTTCTTTCTGCATACGTCTGATACAAACAGTCCGTTTGCTTCCATGGATGACATAGCCTCTTCAGGGAACCTGCAAGGTGCGTCCGGATAGGTGCATTCCTTGCATTTTCTGCAGGCGCCGGCGCCTAAGATCATATAGTCGCTCAGCCAGTTCTTGACTTCGCCCATGACATTCAGGAAGCGGTCGCCATGGAGCTTTGAAACCTCCATGATCCCTTCAAAATCAAAGCTGTCTTCGATATCTCCGACAGTCTGAAGGATTAAGCCATTTGAGTATTTCTTCATCCTGGCAGCGCATTCCTCGATAGTGCCACAGCCCGGAGGACATGACCATCTCTTTTCATACATGCCGCAGGTGTTGACAGCGCACATATCCCTGACTTCCTGCAATGCCTCAAGTGTATTGACATCCAGCGGGGCAACTGTTTCAAATCCGATTTCTTTTAATTTCTCAATTATTCTTTCCTGTTCCATATTGTTTCACTCCGTTTCGAACATTAAATGATCGACGAATGTATCCTGAAACTCCGGCGATGTGGCCAGTTCCAGGAATTCAACCTTCTTAGTAATCTCTTCTGCCCTTCTGAATTCGCTGTAGTTCAGCGCCGCAATCTTGGCACCTTCACCGGCAGCATTGCCTATCATGACAATGCGGTCCTCCAGCTGTGCAGGAATCATTCCGATCACGCATGCGCTGTGCGGATCCATGTAGTTTCCGAACGCTCCCGCGATTTTTACCTTCTTGATATCATCTATTTGGATACCGAGATGCTCTGCCATCAGCTCGATGCCTGCAGCGATAGCGCCTTTGGCCAGCTGAACCTCCCGGATATCTTTCTGTGAAATATAAACATCTCCCTTGAGATAGAATCTGTCACCGTCCTCAAGCTTGCCGGATTCACTCATCCTCTCAGTCGTAAGAAGCACTGAAACAGCGTCTAAAAGGCCCGAGCCGCAAATACCTTCCGGTTGTGCGTCATCAATGACAGAACACGAAATATCGCCGTTTTCGTCTGCGAAAACGTGATCTATGGCACCTGCTCTGCCCCTCATGCCCATTTCAATCTTGGCACCTTCGAATGCAGGACCTGCAGCCGTGGAGCACGCGATCATGCGGTCTTTATTACCCATGACCATCTCGCCATTTGTGCCTATGTCTATTACAAGAGTCAGGTCCTCTTCTTTGTCAAAATCTGTAGCCAGCAGCACACCTGCAGTATCCGCGCCGACAAAGCCGGCAATGTTCGGCAGCATCTGGATCCTGCCGTTAGGATTGATGCCTATGCCCAGCTCTGACGCCGTCAGAACAAGTTCTTCATTAACTGTGGAGTTATAAGGCGCATGCACGAGGGATTCAGGTGAAATATCCAGGAACAGATGATGCATGCATGTATTGCCTGCAATTGACACCAGATAAATGTCCTGCGTCATACAGCCTGCGTTATCAGCAGCCTTCTGAAGCAGTTCATTAATGCCATTCCTGATCAGTAAGGCCAGCTCTGTGCCCTTGCCGTCAATAGCTGCCTCGGCCCTGGAAATAACATCAGCGCCATACTGTGCCTGGGGATTGAGCGTACTGGTATGATCGATCTCATTGCCTGCAGCCAGGTCCAGCAGATAGCATACAACTGACGTGGTTCCGATATCTATGGCAGCCGCGTAAGGATTGACATCTTTTCTGAGATCCAGCAGCTCGTTATTATACATGACCGCGTCCAGACTATATTCGTTGTCAACGAGAGTCTGATGAAGGCCTGCAATGGTTTTAAGGTCTGATGTGATCATGTCCTGATCAACTGCGAACTGTGTGCTGAGAGAGTCTTTAAGCCTTTCCCAGTCAGAAGTGCTCTCCCCGAACTTGCACTTTTCAACGCTGACTGTGCCCCATTTGATGGCCGGATCAAGCAGGAATGAGCGCTTGGTGCCGCTCTCAAGCAGATGGTGAGACTCCCCGCCTTTGATCCTGAAAGTCAGGTCACTGTCAACTATTGTCTGGCATGCCCGGACAGTCTTATAAGTAGTGCCGTCCCAAAGGTCTACCAGGCATTTGCCGCATGTGCCCTGGCCTCCGCAAGGGGCATCAGGATTAAGGCCTGCCGTTCTCTGAACTTCCAGCAGGTTTGTGCCCTCCTCTACGGAGAGTTCTATGTTATTTGGTAATATCGTAACTTTATACTTCATACTGTTGTTATAGTACTATCAATTATACAAAAAATAAAGTGTTCATTTTTACAAATAAGAAAGGGCCGCTATAAAAGCGGCCCTTTAGAAACATTTAAATATTTAGCATTTACTCTTACGTCTTATCAACCCAAAGACAAATAATGCCAAACCTACGAAAGCCAGTATTGGAACAGGCCACCAGAGCTGTCCTGCAGGAGGAATCTCTTCACGGGTGTAGTAGTTCTTGAATTTAACCTCTTTAGCAGGTCTGTTTTCCGGATCTGTGTAGACTACATCAATCTGAACGTCACCGTACTCATCCTGGAATACAGTAATGGTCATGCAATAAACTATAGTATCGTATTTATAGTGGGCGTCATCGCCGGCTACTTCAAATACTTTGTAAGTATATACATGTCCAACGTCTTCCAGGCCGAAGTACATCCACCCGAACTCATATGAGCCAGGTCCATAGATAACCTTCGTCAATGCGCTTGTAACCGGATCCAGCTTAGCTTCGCCCGGATCAGGCATTGGATAATCCGGCTCATCCGGAAGCATGCGGAATACAAACTTGTCATTGTCATGAATTCCCTTGGATTTATCAATAACAAGTTTCTCCAGTGGTGGGTCGTACTTGGCATACTTTAATGATGTGCCCGGCTTAGGCATAGCATTAATGTCATACAAGAGCTGTTCACCGTCCCATGCCGGGATAGATACAAGGAATGGGCTCAAAGGCTCAAATCCAGGCGCATTTGTAGTCTGCACAACAAGATATAAACCTAATGTCAGATCCTTAAAATCTGCATGTCCATTACCGTCTACAGCCTTTGTAGTGCCTTTGATTCCGTTGCTGTCGGTATATTCAGCCAGGTCTGCCGCCAGTTCAGGCGCACCGGGTTCTTCATCCCCGATTGTTCCCAGGTCGAATCCGCATTCAGCATAATCCTCAGTGAAGATGAATAAGTTATCTCCATCGACATACTCTGCTTCAGCCACGAAATACATGGTCAGTTCTCCGCCCGGGACGATTTCGCCGCTGCCGGTAACAACATCTACTGCTATGGAGCCAGTCCTGTCATAATCCGGCTGCTGTGCCATGTGATCGTCATCAGCAAGTGCTGTGATCGGAGCACATAACAGTCCAGCCATCATGACAGCCAGCAATGTAGTGATTAATTTCTTTATCATTCTAAACACCTCTGTCAGGTATCAGTCATTAATAGTTGATGGGTTGATAGTTTCTTTTATTAATTATTTTGTTGCTTCTTTTTTGCGTCTTGCAATCAGAACAACAACTGCTATAGCTACCATAAGTCCGCCGATAACGTAGATCAGGATTGTGCCGTTGCCGCCGGTTGTAGGAAGAACAGCACCTGGTTTGTTAACGATATCAAGATCGATAATTGCCTGATGATTAATGATCAGGTTGAAGTTGCCTTCACCTTCATAAGTGGTTCCGTTTTTACCAAGAACTACAGCGTTCAGTAAATTGCCATCCATATCCTGGATTTCAAGTCTTGTAAGCTTAGGATCATCTGACTCTACATCGTGAACAGCAACAACTCTGAACTCGATCGGATCAATTGTGTTGTATCCTACAGGAGTAGTGGTCTCTTCAAGTCTGTAATCGCCATCATCTAATCCGAAGAATAAGAACTCTGACCAATCTCCAGCATTAGTTGAATCCCACTTTTTCCATTCGCCGTCAATCTTCTTGAAAAGTGTGAATGCTGCTCCAGGAAGCTCATTGCCTTCTTTTACTTCATCCGCATACTTATCAATATGTAAAATAAAGTTAAATACGGTTACTTTGTCATCGACAGTTCTGCCGTGGCTGTTTAAGTTAGGATCATTTGAATAATCAATGTGTGCTGTATTAGGATTGTAATAATCAGCTACGCTTGACCAGTTTGAAGATATCAGCTGTGCAGTATAGTAAACTACAATAACGGAATCTTTCGTAATCGTTACATCCTCGATAGCTTTAAGGTCTTCGCATGTCCAGTCAATAACAGTCTTGTTTGTGCCAGGTCCTGTACTGCCTGTTACTGTCTCAGTAAACGCGCTGGTAATGTCAACGCCGCCTGTTTTGTCTGTATCGGCTTCAACTGCAGCTGCATTCTCATAGAGTCTGATAACAGCATTATTAGCTGTGTATTGGAGTCCGCCTGCAAGTTCATCATGGAAGTTATAGTAGAATGATACATATCTGTCATAGCTGGCCGGTAATGTACCTGTGATCCTGTATTCAGGTTTATCATACTTATCATGGTCAGCTGAATCCTGCCAGTCAGTCTCTTCACCGGTAGTATCATTAACGTCTTTTACTTTCTTCTCGATTGTAACATCGCCGTCTTTAGCCTTAACGTTAACATCTTCAACAACTCTGAGGATCAGGTCAGAATATGACTCACCATAAGCCATTTCTTCTGTATCATCAATAATGAGATAGTAACCTGCTGCAAGGTCTTTAATAACGATGGAATCGCCTTCAACAACGCTTGATTTGCCCTTGCTATGGTCCACACCATCAGCGAAAACTCTTGCTACTTCTCTGAGGATTTCTGAATCATCTGTTAATTCTGCAAGTACCTCAGCTACTTCTTTTGCGGTTGTGCAGTCTGCAAAATAGTTTTCACCTGTTGCGGGATCAATAAGTATCGGGTTGACGTCATGCTGAAGATTGTGAATTATTGCGCTGCCATCGCCCTTTACATCAGCACCCCAGGTAATGTTTGAAAGAACAGTTACTTCTGTGGCATCATCGCCTTCGCCAACAGTCTTTGTTGACAGTTCACCGGCAAATACCTGATAAGCGGTATATGTGTGGCCGGTTGTGGTTTCCATTGTAATGGTATAAGTGGTCGGCTCGTCATCGTCAGCTGCGAATGCAGTAACAGCAAGTCCAAGCACTAAAACCATTGCCAGAATAAATGCTAATAGTTTTTTCATGTTTTTTCTCCGTTTCTAAAAATGTTTCTTTATTTTTCGCCGGCGAATAATACTATTCGTGCCTGCGTTTTTTATTTACGAATGCACAGCCAAGTGCAATCATGATGAGCAGTAAGCCTGCTAATGTGAACATCCATGTTCCGTGTCCGCCTGTCTCAGGCAGTTCGAATGAATCAGGGTCAACCATGGTGATCAGCAATCCTGTACATTCTGTACCTGTAATCGTGCCGTCCTCATTGATGGTGTAGTCAATGTAAACCTTGCCATCCTTATCAATTATGAAGTAAATATCTTCTGCTAAGTTGTATCCTGCAGGAGCATCTTTCTCATGCAGATAATACTCTGTATTGATCTTGATCAGAGGATTAGCAATAATTTCATGTACTGTGCCGTCTGAACGCCATGTATCAACAGCTCTGCCAGTTGCCTTATCAATGATCTGGAGTAAAGCGCCCTTCAATGGCTCTCCGGCAGTATCGACCTTTTCGACTTTCAGCTTGATAGGAATATCAATTACTGAAACTACGGTTACCAGATCGTTTGGAGCGAAGCTGCCATCTGCCAGGTAAACTTTGCCATACTGATCCACTATGAAGTAAACATCTTCTGCAGGCAGATATCCGTCAGGAACATTTGCCTCATGGACAATATACTTACCTTCCTGAAGTCTGGTTGTATAAACCACAGAAGTTGTCTCCCACTCTTTAATCAGGTCTTTAGTATCATCATCAATCCACCTGAACAGCTGCAGTGTAGCGCCTTCTACAAACATGTTGTCAGGAGCCGGGGTTGCCTTAATGATCTTGACCAGGTAGTCCGGGCTGTGGTTGATGAATGTAACGGTAATGTCTTCGCCAACAGTTACAACTCTCTCGTTGATCGTGATAGTCCTGTTTGCAGCCTGATTATCGAATGAATCTACTACATCGCTGCCATCTGTTACCACGTAAGATGCTATATAATCTGATGCTTCCTCTGATACAAGATATGTGCAGCTGCCATCTGCAGGCAGGCCCTCAAACTCATATGATTCACCATCTGTCAATGTGAGCTTCAGATATTTGCCGCCTGTTACCTCTGCTTCAAATGATATAACTTCAGTAGTTCCATCAGCCTTGTTGTACTTGTATGAGTATTTAACACCCTGCTCAAGTCCTGTGAGTTTAACATTTACAGTGAATACTTCTTCGTGGTATGAGCCGTCTACTCTCTTGACGATCTTGAATCCGCCCTTAGGAACGTTAATCTTAGTATTTTGTACTACGACCTTAGAAACGTTAGTTTCTCCGGATACGATCGTTCCTGTTGCTCTGGTAATAGTGATGCCATTCGGATCATATCCATAAGGTAAGTCGATTTCTTCAACTGTATATGTCAGTCCTTCCGGGAGCTTTGTAATGGAAATTACTGGAGCAGCCTCTGCACCGGTCATCTGTTCCGGAGTAAGAGTCATGCTGACAGTTGCCACACCATTTTCAAAGTATGCTTCGCCATAGTATCCATTGATTTCAGAAGCGCCATTGCCAGACAATGTAACCTTAAATGTGAAGGTCTTAGAAGCTACCGGAGCATCATCCGCGTCATATTTAACGACCTTCTCTATCTGCATATCGCCGGTCTTTGGTACAACAACGGTTCTGTTATTAGTTACTTCAACAACTTTGACTACATCTGCCTCCAGCTCTCCCGTCTCTCCGGAGTATGAAACAGTATATCCATTGCTGAGCGTCTCTTCTACAGTGTATCTGTAGCCTACAGGGAGACCTGCTGCTGCAATACTCTCGTCATGAGCCAGTGTGAATGTAGCTACACCGTCAATGAATGTCATTGCGCCAAAATCGCCATCCAGCATTGCATAAGGAACTGTTGGGTTATCTTTATCCCAGATAGTTACCTTGAAGCTGAATCTGGTAGAATCATGATCAACAGGTACTCCATTAACAGTTACAGTCTTCTTAACTTTCAGGCCTGCCGGATGCTCATCCGTCTTAGTATTCTTAATCTGAAGAGCATAAATCGGATCATCCTCTGTTCCTATATTAACTACAGCATCTTCCGGTACTGCGTTAATAATGCTGAGCCTGCCTGTCTCTTCATCATAATGAACAGTAATCTGGATCGGATTTGATCTGCCATGGTCAGTTTCATAACCATTAAGCGGCTCCTCCCATACATAGTATGTAGCATCTCCTGAATATACATCAAAGTTATATGTCCAGGTGCCATCCTCATTCTTGATCCATGCTTCGTCATCTGAAGTGTATGTTACACTTGCAACATCTGAAGGATCAGCATTCGGATCATTTGGATCCGGATCATAATGAACGTCTTTAGTCTCGTCAGCGTCCGTTCTGCGAGCCGGAGCCATCAGAAGATTTCTGCTGCCTGCATTAGTATTATGTAAAGCACTCTTTTCAGGTACATCAATCCTTGCTTCAGGAAGAACAGCGCTGTTGCCGCCATTTCCGCCAGCATTAGTTCTTAAATCTTCAGGAATAAGATTTCTGTCTACATTATTCGGCCAAGTGTTATTAATCTGAGTAATATTTGTCAGATATCCAGGAACGGTTGAGGAAGGTCCCTGATCAATTCTGAGAAACTCCTTGCCTTCTGCAGTGCCATTATCCTCATTCGCGGGCTGCGTATGTGCAGTATTCATACCACCATGCAGGTCAAAAGGTATATTACTGGTAACAAATGGACCATATAATTTTGAGCCATTAGAAAAGCTGATACCTTCAAGGTGTGCAGCAACAGTTGTGTCAAATTTTTCTCCAACATATATCCTCTTTATGCGGTAATCCCATCCAAACAAAGCATACATATTGGATACTTTACTCACATCCCAGTTACCAATGATAATAACCTGAACACCAGTATTCAGATATTGATGATCTGCGTCACCATTTAATCCGTTCATATTACTGAACGTCTGTCCCATGTAAAGTGATGCAACATTTGTTCCGACATTTGTCCATGTATGAAGGTCGAGAACTTTCAGTTTGAAGTCTCCGGCAAACATTCTGCCAATATTGGTACAGCTGTTCAGATTCCAATTCTTTACTGAAATAGAAGTCAACGCAGAATCCATGCAATTAGTTTTACCTGTAGCATTGTATTCACATTCAAACATTCCTTCCATGTTTATTACGTTGCTTACATCCCAAATGTTCGTGTTTTCTATATGGTCCAAAGTAAGTGACTGAAGGGACCAGCATCTCCAGAACATACGATTTGTATACATAGCTGATTGCGTCTGCCATTTATCAAGACCTGTAATTGAAGTCGTATGGCTCATCCATGCAAACATGTATTGCATGTTCTTACAATTACCCATATACCAAACTTCATTGTTATTATCAGGAGTAACGTTCAAAGTGGTAAATCCAGTAGCAGAATTGAACATTTCTGCAGCGTTTAATACATTTTGGGTTTTCCAACTTGACAATCCACTTACGGTAGAAAGCTTACTTGTATTTCTGAAAAGGCCACGCATTACTTTTACATTGCTGGTATCCCAAGCTCCGCTAGCAGTAGGAGTCATATCAACAGATGGAAGTATTGAGCAATATCCAAACATCCTGTCCATATCTATGACATTACCGGTTTTCCAGCTACTGATTGAAACTGAAGCAAGGGCATCATTATGATAAAACATATATGCCAGGGATAATACACTGCTTGTGTCCCAATGGTTAAGGCTGACAGATGTGAGCTTTTTGCATTCATAGAATACATGATCCATGTATTTAATATTACTTGTATCCCATCCGGTTGTATCAACACTTGTCAAATTATCTGCAGAATAGAACATGGCAGCAATATCTTCAGTTTTTGAAGTATTGAACGGTGAAAGATCCAAAGTAGCAATAGAGGTATCTTTGAACATCTCGGCAGCATTCTTTGGGAAATAGATTATAGCTGCGTCTGACCACCATTCTACTGTTGTGCCATTTTTGCGAGCATAAATTGTGCAGTCTGTTGTATCATCATCAGTATCTATTCTCGTCCAAACGTTATCATTCTGGTCTTTAACAGTTTCTGGTTTTTCGCCTTTTTCTTTCTGCATTACTGCAGTTGAATTTCTAACGAAGGATGTAGCAGTCGTCAGCCAACCCCTTACTGAATTTTTCCATCGTCCACCGCCATTTGTATCAGCTCTGGTATAATCGTAAAACCATCTATAATCCGTGCTGCTATAACCATCTCCGCGCCAAGACATAGTAGTGCGAACATTATAATCTATTGTCGCATAATGGTTCTCAATAACCGGTTCTTCGGTGGAAACGATAACATCCGGTGTTGGATGATTTGGATTCTCAGGGTCACTCCATACTTTGAGAATGGTCAGTGTTGACTCAAGAATTCGTGGGTCAGTAATTACGAACCAGAAGCCTTCCTCTGACTGAGGAAGAGTCTTAACTGTTTCTGTACCATCTTCTTCTATATATTTATATGTAATTGTGACAGTACCATCATCTGCAATAACTACTTTATATTCAGTAGGATTCAGATCATGATGTGGTGGAGCCTTGGTCTCCTGAAGTTTATATGTGCCTGCCTTCAGATTCTTGAATTCAGCCAGGCCCTTAACTCCGCCTTCGCTTTCACCGGCTACTGCAGTAACTGCATCGGTAGATGGTTCAGGTCCTGTCAATGTAAATTCTGCTCCATCTAACGATTCTTTACTTACTTCATCAACCTTCAATAATTTTAATGTATGATATGGATTGTTGATGATCTCATACTCGCCGGTATCTGCGTTCTGTGGGACCATAACAGGCTGCTCATTTCCATCCAGATATGTGATGGAAACCATACCCATTTCATCAACAATTACTGTATATTCCGTAGTTGACAGAATATAACCATCTATTGTCTCTATCTCAGTAAGGAAGTATTTGCCCTTATCAAGGTTCTCAAAGACTACCTTACCATTACTCTCATCTGATGTACGGTCTTCACTGTAGAGTGTGCCATAATCAGTTCTGCCATCTGACTGCAGATGGAATATAACATTGCCAAGTGGTTTCGTGGCTGTGCTGCCATCCATTGTACCAACCTTAACGAATATGAGGTCTCCATGAACTCTAGGAGGATCGCTTACAGTTATAGAAACAACTCCACCATCAGGGTCGGTTTCAACAGCATAAATGTTGTCATAAACACCTGCTGTATCCATCTGGTCGCCATTGACAATATGAACATGCCCAGCCTCATCAACAACGATTGTCATTTCTACAGGATTAACAACATAATCATTCGGAGCGCTTACTTCCTGAAGTGTGTATGTGCCAGGAAGAAGGTTTTCAAAAAGAATGAATCCATCGCTGTTGTTTGTATGCGGGGTTGTGTCTATGCCATTGCCTTTGAGTCGGAAATAAACCCGGCCAATAGGATTTTCATTAGTCTCATCTATCTTATAAAGTCTGAATTCACCTACTGTACGCAGGCTGATTGTTGTATAGTCCTGATGAATATTTGAGGTGGACATCTGACCGCCCTCATCATTACCAACAGTACTGTGAAGGAATACGTTATTATAAGCTTCCCTATTAGTCTCCAGATCAATATAATCAGGAGCTGTCATTGTTATTGAAATGCGCAGGAAATTATCCTTAGGCATTACAAACTCTTCTGTGCGAGCAGCATTAGCCCAGCGCAGATCAATAGCGATAGCCTTTGCAACGCTAAGGTCGGTGGTTGGTCCGGCTTCATGCCAGATGCTGGTATTTGTAAGGTCATAGTTACCTGACAGATCACTTGTCAACGCGCTGAATTCAAGTCCTTCAACTTCTGAATAATAAACTACAGGAACAATGCCAAGCTTCTCAGCGTTAGAAAGATCAATTGATTTCAGGGTGCCATGCCATCCGGATTCTAAAGTACCTTTTACATAATTCTCAAGAGAATCGTAAATGATCAGATCCTTGGCAATAGTCTCCTTATCTGTACCATAAGTATAGACATACATATAATCAGATCCAACGTTGGTAAAGTCAGAATATGATTCTCTGTTGCTGTTGCCAACGACTTTCTTATGTATGCTTAATGAAGCTGCCAGAGGTACACCAATGTCATGTGTAGCTGATGCGTAAATAAAGTTATCAGCATCATCCCCGGTAGCGAATTCGCTGAACAGGTCTCTATGGTCATCATCTGTATTCTCAGGAGCCTCCGGACCTATATCAACATTACCTGACTTATAAGCCACATCGTTCGTCATGATGCGCTCATCTGTACTATCGTCAATATCACAGTCAGCGATAATTGAATCCCATGAATGAATCGTTGAGAACTGCAGGTTGTACCAGTCAGCATCTTCCAAAATTCTAATAATGAGAAGGTCTCTGTCGTCCTTATAACTTCTTATCTCATCAATAACATAGTCACTATTATAAGAAAGAACTGTTCCCTCATTTGAAGCTGTCTTGGCACCATCATACTTGGTTAAAACAGCAGAATCTGGCTTGTAATGAGAACCTGCCGGCAGGAGTTCATAAATCACACCATTTGACTGGTGAACATAATACTCGTTGCTGCTGGTATCAGTAAATACCTCACGGATATCAACATTCCATGTATAAGTGCATTCTCTGTTAATAGTGTCATTTGAGTATGCTACATAGTCTTTGTCAATGCGGCCTTCCCTCTGGAAACCTGCCACATAATCAATACCATCGCGGTAGAATGTGACTATTCTGTAGTCCTCATTAACACGATATCCATCAAGTTCGAATGCATGGTTGTCATAAGTCTTTCCAACTGCAGTGTTCTTGAGCTGTATTTCTACACGGTTGAGTTCTTCAGGAGTACCATCACTATAATGGTCAGCATATGCCTTTCTGATATAGTCTTTGACTAAATCTGAGCTCTTAAGAATAGCTACAGGATATGCTCCGAGCAGTGTATAGTAATGTGCATTCTTAGTAACCAGCTTGTAGCCGGTGCAGTTTACACTGTCTTTGAAGCGTAAATAATTATATGAAGAGTTCGCTGTATCAACGTATGTGGAGTTAAGATCTGTGAATGCTGAAGCAGCAGGTTTATTCAGATCATAATAACCCATCGGCACCCATCTTGAGTTAGAATCGAACTGTGCCAGAATCCAGATTACTTCTCCATCTAAATAAGTTGTCTTATCTTTGTAAATAAATTCTGTTCCATCTGCGCTCAGTTCAACATCTCTTGCCTGGTAGCTAAGAGTAATAGACTCAATCTTGTAATCATCTGCGGTCAGCTGATGGCTGTATGCAGAATCACCTACCCACTTCAGATAGAACTGATTGTCAGTAAGTTCATATGTAACAGTCTCTTTACCATAATTAGCAGGAATGAAGCTGCTAGCGCCTTCTTCCAGGGTCCATGGGTATGGGTAGCCATGGATATAGGTATAATATTTCAGATTGTCAATTTCAAATGTGTCCTTTGGCTCGTGAGCAGTCTCCATAGCAACCGCTGTCATGTCATAGCGGCGGATATCATCGTAATCATATGTGTAATGATCATTGATATCGAAGCCCCATTTGTACATATAGAAATGTCCATATGGAGGATTGAAGCTGTACTTGTAGTGAGTCCACTGACGGTCATCCTTAACAGTGGTATCCGGATCTACCTGATCGATCGGATCAACAGTAGCGTAAATCCAGTTCTTAACTGTATAGCTGCCGTTCTCAGGTGTATCTTCATAATATGTCTTTGGATGACGTGTAACGACATAGTCATAACGTCCATACTTGAAATCCTCTTTGAGGTTCTCAATTACTTCGCTGTGTCCATTTACAGGATTTGTCCAGCCATGGCCGCCCTGCATCTTGTACTTAACAGGCTCGCCCCATGGGCTGAAATCATCTCTGATATAGAAGTTGTATGGCTGGGTAGTATTGTTGATAACAGTTCTGATTTCCCAAACAATGTAGTAATAATCAGACGGATTGGTGCCATCGTTCGGATACTGACCCCAGCTGTTATTCCAATCACTGTAAACCTGTCTCTCAGGAGCAGGCTTGTCTTTGTTAGTATTGGTTACTTTTGCATTTGTATTGATATATACAGGAATGCTGTCAGTTCTCTCATGAGCCTCATCATGAACACCGTCAATAGTACGGTCCAGGTTGATTATAGCGAAGAATGGATTACTGCCATTCTTGTCACGTCCATTAGCATCTTCGTGAGAGCCGGATTCCTGTGGGTCATAATCAGCATACTCATATGTGGTTTCACTGGTAAGATAGCTGATCTCAATATAACCGCTGTCAGCAACAGTGATAGGCAGACGGTTGTAAATACGGATGTAAGTTTTACCTTCAATCTCTACTTCATAATAAACGAAGACATTCTTCTCTGTAAGGCCGGTCTCGTTCCTTGGATCACTCGGATCATTGATATTGTAATATGGAAGTGACATCTCATAGTAATCAGCCGGATTACCATTTCTGTCTATCAGAATAGATGCCGGAACAAGGATTTCGATGCCTTCCGGTTCGTAGTCGAATTTACCTGAAATAGAATATGTTACACGGAATGTGAAACGATGATCAGGATAGCTGTTGTCAGCATTCCATACATAATCTACCACCTCTCCATTAGGTGTTGCTGTAGCACCGCGGCAGAAGTCTGTAGTAAATGAATCGATTTCCGGATCAGCCGGTTCGTCATCATCACCACGCAGAGCATCCTTCGTCAGATACTCTACTACTTTAACTTCAGCATCATCAGCCTTCTCTGCAAAAATGAATGGTGAGAAAGATGTAGCTACAAAGCTGACGTCCTTTTCGCCTGCAACATACTCCAGTTCTTCAACTGTTCCATCGTCTTTAATATGGTAAAGAGCTAATTTCTCGGATGCAGGAACAATATAATTAGATAAGGTAATATTAGCTCCATTCTCAGTTGCGATAGCGCCTTCGGTGAGCTTAATATCTAAAATGTCAAAAATCTCAACATCGCCAAGTTCTGCCTTGAGTGCCTTAGCATACTGTGCGAATAATTCATCTTCAGGAGCAATGCGGACAACGTCCAGCATTGCATCATTAGTCAGACCTGCCCAGGATACTGCGAAAATGCCGGAATCAGGTTCAGCAGCAACTTCAGGATCCTCAGTTGTCCCAACCTCCGGGGTCTCGAGCGCAGGATTCTTTGGCATCTCGAAGAAAGCGAATACCTTCTCGTCTTTGAGGTCATAGATTACCTCTTTAACAGTATTGTTGTAATCGCCGATGAGAACAGAAATCTTGCCGTTCTGTTTGTCAACGTATGTTACGATGCCAACATACTCTGTTTTATCAATAGTCTCCCTGGTCTTCTGTGAAATATCAAAACTGCGGTGAGTAATCTGCATGAAAACTCCGCGCGGAACGATTCTTCCGGCTGAAGGTGACAGTTCGCTGTCTTCTCCCTCAACAGGCTCTGCAGGGTCATCTTGTGGCTCCTGCGGAGTGGTTTCCTCTTCTGCAGGCGCTGTAACTTCTGGTTCATCTTCAACATAGGAATCATCTGCCGTAGTCTCTTCAGGCATATCTTCGGCAGGAGTTTCATCAACAATAATCTCCTCAGGAGTGGTTTCCTCAGGAATGATCTCCTCAGGTGTGGTCTCCTCAGGAATGATTTCTTCAGGAGTTGTCTCTTCAGGCACGATCTCTGCCGGAGTAGTCTCCTCCGGAACAGGGATTTCTTCCTTAGCTATAAATACTAAGTCACCTGCTTTAGGCTCATACGCTCCTTTTTCCTTCAGAAGGTCTCTGTTAGCCAGTTGGGCAGCCCATGAGACCGGTCTGTCCGCACGCAGCACCTCTGTATCCGGAATTTCCGCATACTTCAAACAGAATGCAACAAACGCCGCATTCCAATCCGCGTAACGGTCATTAATGAACTCGCCGAACATGGTATAGCCTTTATGCGTATCCTCATCAACGACAATATAGTCGTCAGTGCTTTCCGCATAACCCTTCTGCGTGTTCGCTATGGTCACGAGGTCATCCGCCCAGACACCCGTCAGTTCGGTATTCTCAAACAAAGGTGCCCATTTGTCCTGCTGCTGTTCCTCTTCGCCTTCCATAGTGGCTGCTGGAACAAACATATTGATACACAAGCCTAACAACATGGCAAGCGTGATCAGCGCGGCAGCATACCTCTTCCATAAACTTCTGTGTTTCTTGTTTCCTGTTTTGCCTGATTTCCTAATACGATTCACCTTGATGGCCTCCTCGATATGGTATTGTTGAAGATTTTTATATGCGAAAACAGTATTTGCCCGGCTGTACTCTACAAACCAAACAAATAACTGTCTCTTATATATATTATATAGTTATAATACCTGTATAATTTGGGTATCCTAAACCTTGTTTATGGTATCACAAATCCCCCCCTCCAAACAATAAATTTGAAGTGCCAAAATCCCCTTTTTCGTGTAGAAATTGGGGTGATGTTTTTGTGCATTTTGCACATGTAATTTAGTGGATTATACCATATAATTCACAAGATTAAATGAGGCGTTTTTAAAGAGTAGTTGAATATTTTTTGCATATCAAATTAATAAAAATGGTTTTCTGTTTATACGGATTAGTATTCTATGAATATTTCTCCTGACGTGATAGTATCTGTTCATTTCTGCCCTCCTGCTCTTGACTTTCAGCCTGCGTCTGAGTGAGTCAAATGACAGGTCCAACGCCCCTATTGTTTTAGTGTTTTCAGCAGTGATTGTGATTAATTTATAGCCCGAATCCCCCAGCGCATTTGCCTTTGACTTATCATAACCATGCTGTGATGTTCCCAGATGTGTCAGATTGCTGTCATATTCCATAACAACCCGGGACGCTTCCCACACCATGTCGCAGCTGCATGAATCCCGGCCAAGAGCAGCGGCTGCTTCTCTGCTTAATATAATATCCTTATTTAATACCGGATGCGGTAATCCGTATCCCCCTTCAAAAAGCGGCAGCACGCTCATCACCGCCAGTTTTGTTTCCATTGGAGAATTTGATCCGTCGCAGATAAAGCGCACTGCCCTGCTCGCCTTTCTATATCCCGCATTTCTTCTGCTTGCAGCAACATAATCCGCAATCATCTCTGCTTTAGTCACAGGTTCTCTGAAGACCTGTTCCAGTTCAGATTCCTGACTATAAGCATACCCTGCGCACAGATTACATCCCAGTTCAACCAGCAAAGCCAGCGGAAGCTTATTTGCAAAAGCCAGAAAGCAGTACTCCGGACTGGCCACATAAATATCCGCCCCTGCTTTTGAAAACTCAAATGGTAAGTCCAGAGGATCCAGCTTAACGAAACTGTCTGCAGGCATATGCCTGGACGCGGATGAATATTTAATGACCTTTGAACTATGCCTCGGTGCACCACTCGGTACCATAACATTCAGAGGCAAACTTAAACCAAGCCCAAACGCAATCATCCTGATCAAAGGCGGACTGGAAATAGCACGGCAGTTCTCAGGCAGCGCCACACGCTTACATTTTTCATAAGAATAAACACTTGGATTGATCCGACTTGTATAGTCCAGCCAGAAACGGACCGCAGAAATGCCGGAAATAATAAGAATTGCTTCAGACATACAGAAATCTCCCAGATTAATGCCTTCGAGAAAGAAGGCTGATTTGCTTTTTTATTATATAATCCGTGAGGTACAGGGTCAATCCTCGAAAGTGGCCGTTTTTTGCAATCTATGCGTGTCTCTGGAAGGTGATATCCGGATTTTGCAGTCTGTGCGCACGGCCAAAGCTTTAAGTCCAGATTATGCAGCTTATGCGCGCGTAATTAATGACTACGCGGGATAATAAAGCCAAAAAGCGCGCATAAACTGCAAATCCCGGATTAGTCTAAAACTTAGCGCGCACAGACTGCAAAATCCGGACCGACCTAAAATCAAGTGCGCATAGATTGTAAAATCCGGCCCCGCTATTTCATTAATACGCATAAGTTGCAAATAACGGCCACCGCACAGCAAAATACAAAAAGCCCTCCCCGAAGGGAGGGCTTCCGCTTATTAATTATTTTTTTCTGGCTGCCTGGCCGATTTCAACACCCTTGCGGAATGCTGCTTCGTTGATAGCTGCCAGATCCGGACGTTTGCCGCCCAGTTTGTGGCCGATAGTCTCTACGCAGTTCTCTACAGGAAGAGCTCCTGTGTAGCCTACGAAAGCGCCTGCCATAATGAGGTTGAGTGACTTCGGACTGCCCATCTCAACTGAGATGTTGCCGGCGTCTACTTCGATAACATTGATGTCATCACGGTCGCCTCTGAACTTAACAAGTGTTGTGTTCAGGAAAAGGTTTCCGCCTGGCTCAAGTTTATTGATAAATGCGTCATATGACAGATCGTTAAAGATCATCAGATTGTTAACATGGTTAACCATAGGAGCTCCAATAGGCTCTTCATCGATGCAGACATAGCAGTTAGCTGTGCCGCCGCGCTTCTCCATACCATATGATGGGAAGAAGGTTACATTCATGTCAGTTGTATCGCAGGCTGTCTGGCAGAGGATCTTGCCTGCCATCATAACGCCCTGTCCGCCGAATCCGGCGCAGATCATAGTTGTTTTCTTATTCTCCATGTTGCACCTCCTATCGATTGCGGAATACGCCCAGCGGGAATTCCTTGAGCACTGTGTTATGAATATGGTCTAATGACTCAAGCGGAGTCATGCCCCAGTTAGTCGGGCAGTTAGAGATGAACTCAACGAATGAGAAGCCCTTGCCGTCCAGCTGATGCTGGAATGCATCACGAACTGCCTGTTTTGCCTTCTTGGCATTTGGAACGTCAGCTGTGGTTACACGTGCGATATATGATGGAGCTTCCAGTACATTCAGGATCTCGCACATATGCATTGGGTAGCCATGCTCTTCTGCAGTACGTCCATACGGTGTGGTAGTGGTCTTCTGGCCGATCAGTGTGGTCGGAGCCATCTGGCCGCCTGTCATACCATAAGTTCCGTTATTTACGAAAATAACAGTGAAGTTGTCGCCGCGGTTAGCTGCTGACATGGTCTCTGCCAGACCGATGGCAGCGAGGTCACCGTCGCCCTGATATGTGAAAACAAATGTTTCAGGATTGCAGCGCTTGAAAGCTGAAGCTCCGGCGCAGCCACGGCCATGGCCAATGCCGAATCTGTCAAGCTGGATGTAACGGTGTGCGTTAGCAACGCAGCCTACACCTGCAACCCATACAGTTTTATCTGCTAAACCCATTTCTTCAACTACTTCGCTAATAATCTTCCATGTTGATGAATGCATGCATCCCGGACAGAAGTTGTTAGGCTGGGTATCAGAAATGATTTCAGGCTTTTTATATACTAATTCCATTATCGTCCCTCCTTATTTCGCACCATAAAGTTTCACTGCAGCTTCATAGATTTCGTCAGCTGTAATGATTTCGCCGCCTGAACGAAGTGCTGTTTCAACCGGGCAGCGTCCGCGAACAACGTTCTTAACATCAACAGCGTACAGAGCCGGTTTGGAAAGCTCTGTGCAGAGGATGCCGCGAACCTTTGAATAATCAAGATCTTCAAAGGCCTGCTCTGGGAACGGATTAACACGGAGAGGACGGATAAAGCCGACTTTGTAGCCTTCCTTACGCATGTCGTTAACAACTGATTTAGCGATACGTGCGGAAATGCCGTAGCCTGTAAGGATAACTTCAGCATCCTCAGTCAGGTAAGTCTCATATTTAACTTCGGTCTTCTTCCACTCTTCATACATCTCAGCTTCTTTTTCATTACGATAATCAAGAGTGCCCTTCTGATCCAGTGAGTTCTTGCCGCGTGAGCCGTTAGGAACCCACTTCTTGCTGGCCTTGATGGCTGCAATCTCTTCATCTGTCTTAGCAGGCGGAAGAACTACAGGCTCCATCATGGTGCCGATGAAACCATCGAGAAGGATATATGTTGGGAATGAATACTTATCAGCAAGGTCAAATGCTTCATAAGTCATATCTACAGCTTCCTGAACTGTTGCAGGTGCCAGAACGATCATCTGGAAACCGCCGTTTCCTGATGCCTTGGTAGCCTGAACATAGTCCTGCTGTGAAGGCTGGATAGATCCGATTCCCGGGCCTCCACGTGCGAAGTTACCGATAACTGTAGGAACATGCTGCAGTGCCATCCATGAGATGGCCTCACTCATAAGTGAAATACCACAGCTGGATGATGTGGTCATTGAACGTGTGCCTGATACACCGCCAGCGTAAAGCATATTGGCGGAAGCCACTTCACTCTCTCCCTGAAGGAACACGCCGCCTACCTTAGGCATCATACGTGAAAGATATTCAGGAACTTCGTTCTGTGGAGTAATAGGATAGCCGGCGTAGAAACGGCAGCCAGCGCGGATAGCGGCTTCAGCTACAGCTTCACAGCCTTTCATAAAGATTTTTTCGCTCATATTATTCTCTCCCTCCTTATGCTCTGTAAACGGTGATAGCCGCTTCCGGACAGATAGTAGCGCACATAGCACATCCTATACAATCATCCGGATTTACCGGAATTACATATTGATATCCCTTTTTGTTGACCGCTTCTGTATAATTAAGAACCTTCTTTGGGCAGGTCTCAACACAGAAAAGGCAGCTCTTGCAGGTCTCAATATTGATTTCAACTTTGCCTTTTGCCATAGTTATTCTCCTTCTTTAAATAAGGAATGCAATTCCTTTTATTAACTCTTATACATCCAATCCGGCAGAGTGTGCAGATTGATAGGGACAACCGGTTCAGAAATCTGTTTCTCTACCTCAGCGCAGTTTTCCTCGAGCACACAGACAAACTGGATCGGAGTATCTCCGCAATACTCGTGCAGTTTATCCATGCCTTCTACTACATCCTCTACCGTTGTATGCATTCCCAGGTTTGGATTGCCGACAATGGAGAAACTCCTGAGTCTGGCACTGCCCAAGACCTTTTGCATTGTTATCTGGATATCCTCCAGATTACGTGACCATGGCCTGTACGGGTTAATGATATAGAATACAATGGAGTCCTCTGTATTCAGTTCATTGTGGAACTGGCCGATCATATGGGAGCCGTAAGCACCTCCTCCAATGTCCATGAGAATATAAGCATCCGGATTCTTAAGGTGTTCCTTGACACCCGGAACTACGTTCGGAGTATCCAGGATCTGCTCATGGTAATGGAGGCTAACGCCCTGCTCTTCCATCTTCTTAGCCACGTCCCTCGCCCTGAAATTAGGCTTGGTCTGATCCATATCAAAGAGATGGACCTCTTTATCTGTGAGTTTCGTCATATAGACTGCCAGACTCAGGCTGATCTCTGTCTTGCCGGAGCCTGCCTCGCCTATAAAAACAAAATTCTTTTTGTTTTTAAGTAAATCTTCTAATACCTGCTGATACATTTATAAACCTTCTGATACTATTCTGCAGGCTGTTCTTCCTGCTGCTGCGCGTTATGCACAGCCATGTCATGTTTGACAACAGCCTTCTCTTTCCATTTACCCTTGGCATATCTGACCTCTGTCATGATGATGCTGTAGATCCAACCAAGAGGAAGGTTCAGCCAGATCATCCTGTATCCAAGAGGTGTGGTGAAAGCCAGCAGATAAGCCATTGCGCATCTGAAAACGAACATACTGATCGAGTTAAATGAAGCAAATACTGTATCGCCTGCACCGATCAATGTGCCCAGTGTGCTCATGCTGAGGACGAACAGGAATACCATCGGGATCATTGTGGTAAGGAATTCCACGCCGATCTCCTCTGCCGCTCCTGTAACACCGAACAAGCGGATGAGCGGGTGTCTCAGTACGAAGGCCACAATACCGATTACAAGCTGAATACCAATACCGATGATCCTGGCAGAAGCACGTCCTGTCTTGATCCTCTCGTATTTGCCTGCACCAACATTCTGTCCGGTATAAACAGACATTGTAGCCTGCATTGAGAATGCCGGAATGTTCATGAACTGCTCTATTCTCTGGCCAGCTGTGTAACCAGGAAGGAGTCCCGGTGTAGTCAGCTCGAATGTGCTGACCAAACGCTGCAGCGCGATGCTTCCGAGTGAAACAACGAACTGCTGAAGCGTTGTAGGGATAGCCATCTTGAGCTCAATCTTGGCGATATGCGGATAGAACTTGAACTCACCGCGCTGGAACCTCAGCATCTCATATTTCTTAAACATGTAAATGACAGCGACAACAGCGGAAAGTATATGGGAAATAACGGTCGCAACCGCCGCACCCATAACGCCCCATTTAAATGAGCAGACAAACAGAAGGTCCAGAGCAACATTGCTGACCGATGAAACGATCAGGAAATACAATGTAGCTTTAGAATCGCCCAAAGACCTGAGTATCGCGGAACAAACATTGAACAGGAACTGGAATGCCATACCTGAAATGTAAATTCTGAAATACATCTGTGAATCCGCAAGATAATTGTCCGGTACTGCCAGTACACTCTTCAGCATAAAGTCGCCAATAAGATAACCGACACCTGTCAGGAAAAGTCCCATAGCAACCAGAATAATGATACCTGTCGCCACTGCCTTCCTCAGGTCTTCGATGCGCTTGGCCCCGAAGAACTGCGAGAAAACGACAGCGCAGCCGTTGGACATACCTATTGCCAAACATAAAAAAGCAAGGCAGAGGGTCGTACATACTCCTACTGCTCCCAAAGCTTCAGACGATACAAACTGTCCAACTACGATGCCATCGACCGTATTATATAATTGCTGTAAGAAGTGTCCGGCGATCAGCGGAAGCGCAAAAAATAAAATATGCTTCCACGGCGCCCCTTCCGTCATCCTTTTAGCGCCCATCAGAAAAGATCCTTTCTACGAATATACTAAGAGAAAAAAATGATAAAACACCTGGGCTGCTGCGAGGGCAGCAGCCCAAGTCTCTCAAGAAATCTAAATATATTGTAGCGTAAGGTTTTTAAGTATTACAAGATTAATAAAGCTACATATTATTCAAGGTGCACAAGAACATTTGTATAATACATACAAATTATTTCTTCTTTGGTGGTGTAACCAGTTTGCCATACTCAACATAAGGAGCCAGAAGGTCTTTATGAACATTGTGATCATCAAGAACGTCTCTGTCTTCTGACTGTGAGTAGTCAATGTGTTTGAAGTGAAGCATTCCGCCGTAAGGTGTTCTGCGGCAGTGTTTAAGTGTCCACTCATCCCACTCGATAACATTCTGGCCAAATCTGTGTGCGAACTTGCCGTGTGCATCGCAGAGTGCGCAGGATACTGTCATATCCGGATGGATCTCGATGAGGTCCAGTCCGCATGCAGGACACATTCCGTTAACCTTCTGGATCAGCGGATACCATGCCGGGTTAGCCTGAAGCAGATCAACTGCGTTCTTAACCTTTGCACCAGCAGCTGCTGCCATTCCCAGAGCCTGTGGGTTAGCCAGGATGCCATCTCCCTCCAGAGGAACGAATCTGTTCATTACTCTGTCAACGATAGGGCCATTTGATGTGTAGAATGCCTGCAGATGTCCAAGTGCGAACTCAACAGGAACAACATCATCATCAAATGAAGAAATGATCTGTGCGTTTGGCTTAGGAGTCGCATATAACGGTGTAGCCTTGCTGCCACGGCCGTAGATGCCATGGCCGAATCTCTGAAGGAATGAGATTACTCTGTTGTATGTGAAGCCGTTGATAGCATCGAATGACCAGATAATGCCTGATGACTCGAGGCAGCGTTCTACCATCCAGAGATCTTCGTCCTTAAGAACGCACTCGTCTTCCATTCCACGGTAACGTGAGTTAACCTTGCAGATAAGGCAGCCAACGCAGAAGTGGATGTTGATATCAAGGATATTGATAAGAGCACCTTCATACTTGCCGTCAGCTGTAGCTGTTTCCAGAGCCTTGCGGGCAAGGATTTCTGATGTGCCGCCGTGAGGTCCTGCATAAACGCCGAGGATTCTTGGCTTATCCAGTGGAAGCTCATTGCCAGGTGTAATGAATGGGAATTCCTTAACTTCAGCCTTTGGTGCTTCAACAGGAGCATGAGCCTTAGCGAAAGCGCCTGCGAGGAAACCGTCATGATCTTTATGGAGTCTGTTGTGAGCTACTGAATCATCATCCCAAACATATGTGAGTTTGCCATTGTGATGCTCGATATGTCCTGTAGCGCCGCAGACTGCACATTTGAATGTGCCTTCCATGAATACAATGTTAACCATCTCAACAACTGACTGATGGCAAACCGGACATGGCTCAAGATCAACAAAGTCATCATCCTTGTACTCCAATGGGTTCAGTTTCAGGATACGTGTCTTAATAGCAGGAACATCATAGCCGTTCAGTGCGTTGATCATTCTCTTAGCCATTAAGCGTGCGCGCTCTGTGTGGTATGGCTGATCAGCGATGTAGCCTTTACCACGGATCCAGTCGCAGTAGAACTGGTCAACCAGTTTCATGCCAGGAACGAGCTTCTCAAATGCCTTAAACTGCATTGGAAGGTTGAAGTCTACAGTGTCAGATCCGCCTACGCAGATAAGACCTACAAGCTTCGGATTCTTGCGGCATGCTTCACGATATTCCTTGCCTGCGCCGAGAGCACGGTTCATTAATGTGATAACTTCTGATGTCGGGATGTAGCAGAATGAAGGATCTGAGAAAACGATAGCGTCTGCCCAGAGGATCTGCTCCTTCAGCCAATCAAAATCATCATGGATCGGACTGAGGCCTTCGCCGCCCTGTGCTGCGTCTTTAACGCAGTCCAGAATGCTTCCGTCACACTCTGTGATCTTGAGTGTACGAAGACGTGTGATCCTGACATCAACTTCACCGAGTTTTTCCATTTCCATGAGGCATTCACGCATTTCAACTTCTGCGTTGCCCATTACTCGGCCTGATGAAATACCTAGAACCTTAAACATAATACAATCCTACCTTTCTCGATTTGTAATAATATTGCAATATTATTATATAATTTCCCGTTAATTATTTACAACAGGATTTTTACGATTCTTGATAAACAGGAATGCCATGATAAGAACGTTCACCAATGCAATAGCGACCATAATTATCATATCGATTCTCTGCCCTGACAGATACTGCTGATTAGGTGTCATGTCAGTCCTGCCATTAAATAATCCGGTGCAGATACTGAAAATAGTTGCACCGAATGCCGCGCCCAGATTTCTGGACGTGGACAGCATACCGGATGCTACGCCTCCGGAACTTGGCGGAACGCTGCCCATTACCATACTAGTGATCGGAGCGTAGAACAGTCCGCCGCCGATACCGAAGCATACAACGCACGCAACAACCATCCAGAGCGGTGTCCCCTCATTCATGAATGAGTAAACCGCGATAACCGCGCACTGGATAATGGATGCGGGGAGCATGAAACGGAACGGTCCTTTCTTGTCGCACCATCCGCCGGTGAACGGTCCGAATGTTCCCATAACTACTGTGAACCAAATGGTACAAAGTGACGATACTGTAGCCGTTTCTCCCTTTATGTTCTGGATGAAGAACGGGAGCGCGGTATTGGTACCTGTTGAGATCATATACGCGAGGAGACATCCAACGAAGCCCAGAGTGAACTTTCTGTCTTTAAGAAGTTTCAGGTTAAGCAGCGGGGCGTCTACCCTGTTCTCGTTTCTTACGAACAATATGAACGCGATCACGAATATAACAACCAGTCCGATTATTACATATATCGGCATGGTTATCGTTCTGGCATTAAGCGCCATGAGCAAACTGCTAAGGGTGATAACCAGCAGTATTGTACCTTTATGGTCAGCTTTGTTAGGTTTGCACTCAAACCTTCCCAGGAAGATAATACCGAGGATCAGAGCTATAACACTGAAAATAACACCAAACAGAATTGACATTCTCCAGGAAGAGCCGTCAGAAATAGCTGCACTGATCAGCGGTGAAGCCGCTCCTGAATAAGAAATGCTCATTGAATACAGACCCATCATCCTGCCGCGCTTACCCGGATATGCCTGTGTGAGCATTGCCTGCACAACAGACTGAACCATGGCTGTTCCGACAGCAATCAGGCACCTGAATGCCAGAAGCATAACAAAATTCAATGATAACAATCCGCTCAGCAAAGTGCCGCCGATCAAAACAATCTGGCCCCAGATAAACAGATGCTGATATCCGATCCTGTCGCCTAAACGTCCGAAAGGCAGTGTCAGAACAGCGCTGACCAATGACACAGCGATATTGATTATAACAATAAGGCTGGTATTGATCGCCAGTTCTGCGGATATTCCGGGAAGCAGAACGTTCAATGCTCCATGAGCATATGACGCGCTGAATGTTCCGATCAGGCAGATCGCGAACATCAGCCATCCCGGGCCTCTCTTCAGACATGCGGGTCTGTTAGTATTTTTTACAGACGTTGATTCAGACATTTATTTTCTCCCTGTTACCATTAATTGATCAGCATTTTACTTCATCGCTGACTTTGTCGCCTTCCAGCACGTAATCGCCTACCGGTGTGGATGCCTTGCCGGTTACATGTCCGTCATTGATCTCAGCATCGATAGTCATAGCGAACTGCTGACATGGAGTTGCGAAATATACTGTGAAATGAATCTTGTTTCCGTCTACTGTTCCATTGCGGAACGGGCTGTCCAGCCAGAAGAAAGTCGGAAACATGCGGCCTTTGAGCTGGTCCTCATCATCATGGTCAACATAGAGTACCATTTCTCCATAAGCGCGCAGTATAGGCCATTCTTCGCCAATTTTGTTAATTAAAGAGCAACGATATGTGCCATCAACCATTTTTATTTCCTCCTTTCATCATGCGCTGGTAACTTCTACCAGGATTCCATTATTGTCTTTGATGTAAACAGCTCCGGCTGTTTCTGAATAGCGGTTGTTGACTAAAATCTCAACGTCATCAAACTGTTTAACATATTCCAGCCATCCCTGCAGATCAGCTATCTCGAAATTGAGATGCTTTACGCCCAGCGAGAACTCAAAGTCAACCAGGCTGAATGGCTCAGCATTCTGTACTTCATATACTTCCAGGAAGAAATCTCCCATATGTATCCAGCGCATCTTAGGGAATACGCCGCCACCAAAAGGATTTTTACCTTCAGTTCTCCTTGGAACTTCTTCAAAACCGAATACTCTGTGATACCACTCGAAGGTCTCTTTGTAATTTCTTACATGGATACCTGCGTGCTGGATTCTGATTCCAAACTGCTCATTTGGTTTCATAAATGTCTCTCCTTCCTTTTTTCATCGCAAAGCGGCGCAGTGGCATTACAGCCCCTGTGCCGCTTTATAATTTACTATTTAAGCAGTGACTTCATGTAGTCATATCCTGCATAAAAAGCTTTAGTGTTGCCTTCTGCGAATTTGCCTTTGCCCTTATCCTCAAAGAATCCGAGCATAGCGTCCTTTGCAGTATCCTTGTCAAACATATCGCTCAGAAGAGCTGTAACAACGCCTGCTGCAACAACATTAGAGCCGCGGGCATTGCCGATTTCCCTGGCAATCTGATTGAACGGAATGAAGTAATACTCAACGTCATTTCTTGTGCGGTGCTCAGGAATATCAGCTACGAAGTCTGAATCACAAAGGATTGTGCCCCCAGCCTTTACTCTCTCGGCAAACTCAAGTGAAGGAATGTTCATTGCCATAAGGATATCAGCCTCTTCAAGAGAAGGAGTACCGACCTGCTCATTGTCAACTTTAACTACACAGTTTGCCTTGCCTCCACGCATTTCTGCTCCGTATGAAGGGATCCATGTTGCATACATGTCATGAGCCAGTGCAACATCAGCAATAATTAATCCGGCTGTTAAAACGCCCTGTCCTCCGAATCCGGAGAATACCATTTCTTTCATGTTCTTTTTCTCCCTTCATCAAGTCCTGTCGGCGAATACGCCTAACGGATAATATTTCTGCATATCTGTAGCAACATGCTCGATTGCCTTCTCAGGAGTTAATCCCCAGTTGGTCGGACATGGAGCTAAAACTTCGATCATTGTAAAGCCTTTGCCTGCCATCTGTGCATCAATAGCCTTCTCAACATATTTCTTTAATTTGTTGATTTCTGCAGGGCTCTGAACTGAAGCACGTGCAACGAATGCAGGATCAAAGCTGTTAGCTATCATTTCAGGAATCTGAATTGGAAGCGGGCCGTCAACAGGACGTCCGTATGGGCTGGTTGTTGTAATCTGGCCAGGAAGTGTTGTCCATGCCATCTGACCGCCGGTCATACCGAAGTTTGAGTTGTTAACAGTGATAAGTGTGATGTTGCTCTTAGCATATGCTGCATTTAATGTCTCCTGAAGACCGATTACATATGCATCGCCGTCGCCCTGGTATGTTACGAAACATGTATCAGGAGCAAGAAGCTTCATGGCTCTTGTGCTTGCGCATGAACGGCCATGTGAACACTGAAGTCCGTCAACCTCAATGCTTCTTAAGTTACAGCAGCATCCTACACCACGGTTAAGGATGAAATTGTTTGTTAAGCCGCGGCTTTCAATTACTTCCATTATGACACGAGCGATAACGCCATGGCCGCAGCCAGGACAGAATCTATGCGGCTTAAGCGCCTCAGGTGCTTTAATGTTTTTCGCCATATTAGAACACCTCCTTAATATTTCCGGCTTTTACTCCTTCATAGAAAGCAGTGATCTGCTTAACTGTAGGAAGATTTCCGCCGTGATTTAACAGATAGCATGGAAGGTTTGTTTTAACCTTCTTGGTTGCAAGTGCAACGTCTTCAACCATCTGACCAACGTTTGTACCTTCAACTGAAATGAAGCCTTTAACCTGGCTTCCGAGCTTAGCAAATGCTTTAACAGGGAAAGGCCAGATTGTGATAGGACGGATAAGGCCTACCTTCTCGCCTTTTGCGCGAAGAGCCTTAACTGTATCTTTGCATGCTCTTGAAGGAAGACCGAATGCCACGAAAACATACTCAGCATCTTCAACTTCGAAAGTCTCCCAGCGCTGTTCGTTCTCGATCATCGCATTAACCTTATCAAGTGTATGCTGACCTACAACTTCTATGCTGCCCTCGCCTCTCTGACGAGCTGCAATGCCCCTGCCTGTGCCATCCATAGCCCAGTCAAATGTAGGTCTTTCTGTCTTGAACTCAGGAAAGCTGCAAGGCTCTTCCATCTGTCCAAGGTTTGCACATGTCATGATAACTACAGGATTCTGATATTTTTCAGCAACTTCGAATGAATCATATGTGATATCAACAGCTTCCTGAATGCTGTTAGGCGCAAATACGATATTTCTGTATCCGCCTTCACCGCCGCCTCTGGTATCTCTTAAATAATCAGTCTGGCCGGCATTAAGGCTTCCGAGGCCTGTGCCCCAACGGGTAACGTTTAAGATGACAGCCGGTGTGTTGTTTCTTGCCATATATGACATACCTTCCTGCTTAAGAGCCATACCCGGTCCGCTGGAAGCTGTCATGGCACGCTTGCCCATCATGCCTGCACCAAATACCATATTGATGGCTGCCAGCTCGCTTTCTGCCTGAATGAATACTCTGCCCAGATCGATCATTCTGCCTGAGAGATATTCCATAACCTCTGTAGAAGGTGTAATAGGATAGCCGGCATAAATATCCATGCCGCCGCGCAGTGCAGCCTCGGCTATAGCCATATTGCCCTTCATCATTTTCTTCTTTGCCATAGTGACTTTCCTCTCTTTGAATTAGTTGATTTCAAAAACATAATCAGGGCATACGGTGTAGCAGATTCCGCATCCGATACACTTGTCCTCGTCAACAACTACCATGTCATATCCGCCGTTATTAAACTGCCCGGACTTGGATATGGCTTGCTTTGGGCAGTTGTTTATGCAAATTCCACAACTCTTACAAAGCTCGCCCTTTACTCTTGCTTTAGCGTTTTCCATCATTCCTCCTGTTTTTTTGGTATTATTGCCAAAAAGAAAAATAAAATGTTTGATAGTATTTATAATAATTAAAATATATTAGTTTGTCATCGTAATTCATCACATTAAAATCATAGGGGTACTTTAAGTTGATTGTGTAATTTCACAACGGATTTCTGTCCTAATAAAATACAGTAATATTGGATTAAATTTTCAAAAAAAATGATAGATAAATTGAGTTTGTCGTATATAATAAAAGTGAATAATTATACGAAAGGAGTATTGTTATATGGCATTACCTTTTTACTCAAGAGGTGAAGACAACCCTGGCTATGTAAAGAATGTTGAAGTTCTTGCATACGATGATCTGGATGGCGGTTCAATTTTCCAGCCTCAGTTATACCGTACAGCTGAAGGAAAATATTATCTTTACGGCACCATGGGTCCACAGATTGGCATTCTGGATATTACCGATCCTGCAAAACCTCGTTTCATTAAGAGATTTGATTCCGTAGGCAGCGAATTCCCTGGTTCATCCAACCCGAAATGTCAGGTTGCTGATGACCTGCTGATCACAGGTATGTGCTCAGGCGGCGGCCCATATGTTCCGGGACAGCCTCCAAAGGAGGACAAGCCGGCTGAGATCTGCAAGCAGGGCGTTCACATTTACAGCCTTAAGGAAGATCCTGAGAACCCGAAATTCCTCTCCTACTGGGATTGCGGCGTTCCAAATTCAAACGGTGTACACCGTTTCATGTATGACGGCGGACGTTATGTTCATCTGTCATGCGAGCAGAGAGGATTTGAAGGTCTCATCTATGTCATCCTTGACATTGAAGATCCTTGCAATCCTAAGGTTGCAGGCCGTTGGTGGGCACCACAGCAGTATGCTGACGGATTTATCGGACGTCACGGATTTAATCCTAACGCTCCTCATATTCCTGAATTCATGCATTACGGCTGGCTCCATTATCCAATGGCACGCGGCAATTACGCTTACCTCGCTCACGGCGGCGATGGCCTTTATATCATCAACATCGAGGATCCTACCCGTCCATACGTTGTAGGTAACCTCCCGATGGTTCCTCCATTCGCAAGCTGGTACGGCGGCGCTTCTACACACACTGCTCTTCCTCTTCCGGGACGTGATCTGTGCGTAGTTACCAACGAAGGCGAGCGTTTCATGTGGTTCGTTCCTAACAACGATCCTAACATCCAGGGCAAGAAGATCGGCAACATGGCTCAGGCTCTTAACAACCTTCATATGGTTGATATCAGCGATCCATCTAACCCAACCCTCATCGCTGAGTTCCCATATCCGGAAGTTCCTGCTAACTTCCCATACAAGAACTTCCAGCAGTTAGGCCTTGGCCTCAACGGACCGTTCGGACCTCACAACATCCATGAGCCTATGGCTGGCAAGCCATGGCTTGAGCAGCGCGGCGACAGAGTTTACTGCTGCTACTTCCATGCAGGACTCCGTGTTTACGACGTTTCTGATGAGTTTGTACCGAAGGAGATTGCTTACTTCATTCCTCCAAACCCATGCCGTCCACCTCGTCTGCCTGGTCCAAACATTGCATGTACAGAAGATATCTGCGTAGACGATCGCGGAAACATCTTCATCACCACCTCAAACGATGGTCTGTACATCTGCCGCTTAACAATCGACTGATTATAAGCAAATTAAAAGGAGCTGCCTATGCAGCTCCTTTTTTATTATTCCTCTTCTTCAGTATGTATCGGTGTGAAGCATAGCTTCCTGCCCTCGTGCGCGGCCATATACTCTAGCGCTTTGTAAGCAATCCCAAGCTCGATGAACAGGTTTCCGTCCTCCAGATCCTCACCCATGATCTCATAAATTTTATCAAGTCTGTACAAAAGCGTATTCCTGTGGATGTGCAGCATTTCAGCCGCCTTTTTGGAATTTTTCACAGCGAATATGTAGTACTCTAAAGTCTCTACAAACGTTGTGTTGTTTTCCCTGTCATACATGATCAGCTTTCTCAGGCACTCCGGTACCAGTTCAGAATATTCCATATTCCTTCTGCTGCCGGATATCATCCTGTATATCCTCAGCTTGTCAAAATATGCCATATTATCTGAAGGTGTTACCATTGCGCCCATTGCCAGCGCATCCAGTGCCTGCCTGTGGCACTTACGCATATCCAGACCATCATTAAACTGCATGCTTATGCCCGCGCGCAGCTTATTCATTACACAGAATTTCTTTATTTTATTCAGAACAGTTCTATCCTCTTCTTCTGAGTCAACATTGATCAGAACAGCTACGTAATCCTTGACAGGAGTACACAGGCCATCCCTGCCGACAATATGTCTGAGCTGTTCTGCCGTGGAATTAACATAATTCTTAACATCTGTTATCTCTATTTTCTCAATGCTGTCTACAACAGCCACTCTCAGATAGTTCTTATATCTGTATCCAATAATTTCGAAGCGGTTTTCTGTTAAGGATGAGCTCGGAGTGATCGGATCCGTAAGCAGCCTGAGGAATGAGTATTCATATACCAGTCTGGCAGAATTTGACTGATTGCCCGTACCAAACTGCATTATCTTGTATGCCCTGCCCAGGTTTTCCAGAATGGCCTGATCCATAGGCTGTATTTTGACCTTGTCCTCCAGTATTATCAGCGTGGCGATGATCAGATCACTCGCTGTCACGGTATAAGAACAATATCTGATATCTGAGTCCGGAAGTGTTTTGACGGCGTCCTTTTTGCTGCTGTCTGTCAGATTAAAACTCTTGGATTCATAGTATTGTGACCCCGTGTCGGTGAGCTCCAGTATTTTCACGTTATCCGTATCCATATTGCAGCTGGCGATCACATGATCATCGTTAGAAAGCAAAACAACAGGATTGCCTGACAGATCACTGCCCACACGGCATATAGCCTCGTTTGTGCCAGCGTACAAAGCTTCCAGAATATCAGATGAATAAATATGACGGTTAATCACCTGTTCCAGATTCAGCGCACAGTCAGTTATCTGTTCAGGAGTGTATTTCGCATTGGAAATGATAATATTACGAAATGCGTCTGCATCCAGATCAGGCCAGCCATTTGGCGCATAACAGAAAAGATTAGCAGGCAGATCCGCCGGATTCTTCCCTAAAATATCACTCTGATTGCAAATATAAAGCACATGATCATCATAGTTATTATCCTGCGGATTGAAAATTTTCACATCGTTTATCCGTTCCAGATCACGGTCATTAATATATGTATCCAGCACGGCTGGAACCGCACCGTAGCTTCTTATTCTTGCAGATAATACGCGCATTGAAATATTAATTTTGTTCATATTGGCCTTCCTTTTTGTAATTCTTCACAATTAATAATATAGTATTATCATAAAAAATTCAACTGCTTGTCGATTAGATTATTTTATTATATTATGATAACAAATTATCGGTAGGAGGTTTCAATGAATACAGAAGATCTTATCAGAAGGCAAACCAACTGGATCAAAGCCATCTTCGGATGCCTGGCTGCCCTGGTTGCAGCCGTCATTATTTTTGCAGCCATTCTGGTCCCTAAGGTATCCAAAACGATTGATGACGTAGAACAATCCCTTACTGAAATAAACGTGCTTATAGAAGATGCTGAAGAAGCGCTGGGCAATATTAACTCCATGGATTTTGAGAACTTAAACAAAGCCATTAATGATCTGGCAGTTGTAACTAATTTCCTTGCCAACATCTTCGGCGGAGGTAATTCTAATTAAAACAAAGGCCATATGCATTTCGCATATGGCCTTGTTTCTAAAAGGAGAACTGTTCAGGTTCTATTGATATTACTGGATGGTGATGAATCTAGGTGCTTCCGGTTCAGGAATTGGCTCCTTAGGAATCTCCACTCTTAATACACCGTCATTGTAGGATGCAGCAATGTTCTGCTCTGTTGCATAATCACCTACATAGAATGTTCTCTTGCATGAGCCCTCGAAGCGTTCTTTGCGGATAAACTTGCCGTCTTCACTCTCATCGTGTGAGGTTACTTTCTTGGCACTTACTGTCAGATAGCCATCTTTCAGCTCTATCTGGATGTCTTCCTTCCTGCATCCCGGAAGTTCCATATTAATTACGAATTCTTTCTCTTTCTCGTGTACGTCGGTCTTCATCAGTCTGCCGCCGACCTGCTCTACCGGATTGCTCCAGAATGGTGATTTGAAAAAGTCATCAAAGAAGTTATTTGAATTATCTCTTTTTGCTAAGTACATGATATATACCTCCTATTCAATCGTGCCCTAAGGCACTTGTTGTATTTGTTATCTTTGTTATACGCAATATAACACACATTATTAGCACTGTCAATAGGTGAGTGCTAATTTTTTTAAAATTTTTTTGTGCCCCGTCTCCAAGGCACAAATTACTTAGATTGCAGCTATTGAAATCTCCAGCGCAGAGACTATATCGTCCAGTTCCATAAATGGTTCATTTCCTTTCACCTGCTCTCTTATAAAAGGCACATGTATGAAGCCTACCGGCATCTGCCCATTATATTTATTAAGGAGCAGATACAGCAGATCGTTGCATACGAAAGTCCCGGCTGAATATGACAGGCTGCATTTATAACCTTTATCATTAACTGCCTGCGCCATCTTCCTGATAGGAAGTGTAGTGAAATATGCTGCCGGCCCATCTGCGGCTGCAGGTTCTGCTGCCGGCTGATTGCCCTCATTATCGGGGATTCTGGCTTCACGCAGGTTAATGCCTACTACTTCAATAGTTATTCCATCCCTGCCACCTGCCTGACCTACGCTCAGGATTGCGTCAGGATGAGTCTTTTCAGCCTCAGCCATTGCCTTATCATAAGCCTTGCCATAGACAGTAGGAAGTTCTAGTTTAATCAGCTCCCACTCCCCTATCCTCTCAGGCAGTCTCTTAACAGCTTCCCAGGATGGATTGATTTTTTCTCCGCCAAAGGGTTCAAACCCTGTGATCAATAGTTTCATGACTTTATCGTTTCACTGCTGTATGTTTCTTTCAGCTTCTTGCTGACTATCAGCAGGTAAATTATACACAAAATATTTTGGCAGAACGATGCCAGCGGTGTTGACAGTCCCATATGGAACAGCGTCACTCCCTGCATGTGCAGGAAAAACAGCGATGTTGAGACCCTGACAGCCACTCCTACCATGCTGTGGAAAAGCGATATGCCGGTTTTGCCGCAGCCATTGCAAAATCCGATCAGGCAGAACAGGAATGCAGTCATAAATGAGTCAAATGCAAATCCTTTCAGGTATAATGCCGCTGCGGCTATCAGTTCAGGATCCTGTGTAAACAGCTGGGTCAGCAGGTCGCCTCTGAAGAATACCAGCAGGAATATCAGGCATGCATAAATAAGAGACGTCCAAATGCCATGAATAAGGGCCTTTTTGGCTCTTTCGTACTTCCTTGCTCCGATATTATGCGCAACGAAAGCCGAAAGAGACTGTGAATACGCGCTCGGAAGCAGAACGATGAACATTGTTATCCTGCCGCCTACTCCAACTGCAGCGGAGGCCATCAGACCCATTGTATTTACTATAGCAGAAACAACCAGAAATGATCCGCTGACAACTACTTCCTGCAGGGCCAGCGGAAGACCCAGCTTGACTACCCTGCCTATCAGTTTCTTATCAAACCTGATAAAACTCCTGGAGAAATCAAACGGCAGCGCCTTCCTGCGTATCAGCAGCAACGATAATACCACGCTTATTGCCTGAGCTGAGACTGTAGCAATAGCCGCGCCTGCAGCAGCCATCTTAAAGACGCCTACCAGCAGTAGGTCTCCAAATACGTTCACAACACATGCAATGCCTACCGCGATCAGCGGCGTCCTGGAATCTCCGATGCCCCTGAATATACTGCCAAGCACATTAAAGGCCACAATGAAGATCATGCCCATTGCACATATCCTGGTATAAATCGTTCCTTCGCCCATTGCCTCAACAGGTGTCTTGAACAAAGTCAGCGCTGGCTCTGCCAGCACGATCAGCACGCCTGTGAAAACAATCGCCATGATGGCAAAGAAAACTATGCTGGCACCTATTGCCTTTCCTGCTTCTTTGCGCATTTTTTTGCCGAGGAACTGTCCGACCAGCACTGTGGTGCCTGTAGAAAAAGCCGCAATAATGGCTGTAACCGTATGAGTAATGTGGCTGCCCATGGAAACGCCGGAAACATTGAAAGGCTCGCCGAACTGGCCTACTATCAGCAGGTCAGCAGCACCGTACAGAGACTGCAGCAAAAGAGCTGCAAATACAGGCAGCATAAACTTGAACAGGGGTCCCAGGATAGGTCCGACTGTAAAGTCCACCGGTTTTTTTGTTTTTACAATATCATTTGACACTTAACGCATCCGCCTTCTTTTTTCTAGTATCATTTATCAGCAAATATATCATCAGGCACATTGCGACAAAGAATGCCGCGCCGCAGATAAGCAAAATAGTATGGAGTGCTATGACATAACTTTCGGCTTCTCCGATTCCCATGCCTGCGTGTCTTGCCGCATATCCGGCAACCATCAGGCTGAAGAATGTTGTGCCAATTCCGCCGCCTATATTTCTCATGGTTGACATGGTTCCGCTGGCCACTCCGCCCATTTCCACGGGAATCGCGCCCATAACCATGCTCGTTGTCGGAGCATAGAAAAGACCTGATCCAAAGCCATATACGAACAGCATTATTACCAGGAAAACGTCTGATGAAGTAGGCGCAGCGAAAGCATATCCGAACAGACCTGCCATCTGGAAAAACGCGCCTGCTACTGACAGCTTCAGCGGTCCTATCTTGTCAGACAGTGTTCCTGTAAATGAAGCCATCATTGCCATCATAAATCCATGGATCATAACAAACAACGAAGTGATTGTTGATGTATATCCTCTTGTGTAATTAATGTAATATGTAAGACTGGTGCCCAGTATTCCGCTGGTCGCATAACCAACGAAAAATGCCACATTTCCCAGCGCGAACTTTTTGTACTTAAATATTTTAAGGTCGATAAGAGGGAAGCTGCACTTACGCTCTCTTAAAATGAAAAGCAGCAGTCCTATCAAGCAGATAACGCCCAGCACTATCATTATAGTCGTATTGAACTTCAGGACCCTTCCATTCAGCACGAGCATAAGTGATGAAAGGAACACTACCAGCAGCAAAGCTCCGCCGTAGTCAATCCTGATCTTGGTTCCCTTGAAATCCTCCATGAAAATAAGAACCAGGATCAATACGATCACAGCTACCGGAATAGTTGCGTAGTAAACAGCCATCCAGTTGTAGTTATCAAGGATCAGGCCGCCGAGTAAAGGTGAAATCAGACCCGTGGCTGAGAGCATGGCTGAGTTGATTCCCATGATCTGACCGCGCTTTTCAGGCGGAAAGCTCCTTTGCAGCAATGCCTGCGTAACTGACATTACCATGGAATTGCCCAGCGCCATTATGGCACGGAAAACTATAAACATGACCATGGTTCTGGCAAACACACCGGTCAGAACAGTTCCGATTATATTGGCAATAATGCCGCCGACATACATTTTCTTGTAGCCGATTAGATCACCGATCCTGCCGAGCGGCAAAGTCAATATAGCTCCAACCAGAGAAAACGAAATCGTTATGATCGTCGACTGGCTGACTGTAATATCAAAGTATTCCCTAAGAATAGGAAGCGCGATATTTGTAGAGCCATTTGCAAAAGAAGTTGCCAGCGTGCCAAGGCCGACTATAACCAGCAAAAACGCTCCGGAAGCGATTTTTCTGCCTCCTTTTTGTTTATCGTTACCCAAAATCCAATTTCCTCCCTATGCAGTATTAATAATGCAAATAATAATGTTCTAAGTTATATATATTACATTTTTTTCATATTAATTGCAAATGACAAACCCGAAAAGCATGCCATTAAAATAAAAAAGAGGCACACCATAATGATGTGCCTCTTGAAATCCTGTTAAGCAATTAAGCCATCTGCTTAGCTACTTCTTCTGCAAAGTTTTCTTTCTTCTTCTCGATACCTTCGCCTACTTCGAAACGAACGATTCTGGTAACTGTGAGGTTCTTGTCTACAGACTCGAGGTATTTAGCAACTGTCTGCTTGCCATCCTCTGCTCTGACGTAAACCTGATCCAGAAGGCAGATATCTTTGAGCTGCTTGTTGAAACGTCCGTCAACCAGTCCGTTGAAGATCTTGTTGCCAACGATCTCATCTTTCTTTCTCATAGCGAGCTCACCAACAATAGTCTTAGCTTCGCCTGAGAAGAAGTTGAAGATGTAGTTGAGGTTGTTCTTCTGCTCACCGTAGATCTCAATGTCTTCAGGTGAAAGGAGTTTCTCATTAACAGCTGTCTCAAGAAGAGATGTCAGGATTGGCTTCGGAAGAGTCTCAGGAGTGTTGAGTGCGCTGTCAACTGTGATCTCTCTCAGTTTAACAACTTCTTCTTCTGACATTTCTCTGTCGCTGATGTACTGTGGATTCATAGCAGCAACCTGCATAGCGATGTTCTTTAATGCTTCCTTAACATTATCGTTGTTCTCTGCTGCAGCTTCAACCAGAACGCCAATACGTCCGCCGCCGTGTACATAACCTACAACAACGCCGTCAGACTCGATTCTTGCGAATCTTCTGATGTTGATGTTCTCGCCGATTGTAGCAACCATGCTGACAACTGCGTCACGTACCGTCTTGGACTCATCAACATGCCACTTGTCTGCGAAGAGTTCTTCGTTATTGATAACTTCTGTGCTGAGAACCTGATCAAGAACATCCTTAACGAATGTCTGGAACTTCTCGTTCTTTGCAACGAAGTCAGTCTCTGAATTAACTTCAACGATAGCAGCCTTCTTGTCATCCTGAACTTCCAGCATAACGATGCCTTCAGCTGCGATTCTGCCGGCTTTCTTAACTGCTGTAGCTTCGCCTTTCTTTCTGAGGGCTTCTACTGCTGCGTCGATGTCTCCGTTATTCTCTACGAGAGCGTTCTTGCATGCTAAAACGCCTGCGCCAGTCATGTCTCTTAACTGTTTTACCATAGCTGTGGTAACTTCTGCCATGATTATTCCTCCTCTGCTACTGCTTCTTCAACTGCTTCATCAACAGGTGCTTCAACAGTTTCTTCTACTTCATATGCTTCGCCCTGATTTGCCTCAATGATAGCGTCAGCCATCTTAGCAACGATCAGCTTGACAGCACGGATTGCGTCGTCATTGCCCGGGATTACATAATCAAGGTCTTCCGGATCACAGTTGGTATCGCAGATACCGATCAGTGGGATACCCAGCTTATGAGCTTCAGCGATGCAGATCTTCTCTTTCTTAGGATCTACTACGAAGATAGCATCAGGAATCTTCTTCATTTCCTTGATACCGCCCAGGTTCTTAACTAATTTTTCTTTCTCTTTCTTGATCTCGATGACTTCTTTCTTAGGAAGAACTTCGAATGTGCCGTTCTCTTCCATCTTCTCGATGTCTTTGAGTCTTCTGATACGGCTCTGGATAGTCTTGAAGTTGGTCAACATACCGCCGAGCCATCTCTCGTTAACATAGAACATACCGCATCGCTCTGCTTCTGTGCGGATAGCTTCCTGAGCCTGCTTCTTTGTGCCAACGAAAAGAATGGTGCCGCCCTGAGCTGCGATGTCAGAGATTGCATCAAATGCATCGTCGATTAATCCAACTGTCTTCTGAAGATCAATGATGTAGATACCGTTTCTCTCGGTATAGATGTATGGAGCCATCTTAGGGTTCCAACGTCTGGTCTGGTGTCCAAAATGAACACCTGCTTCAAGCAACTGCTTCATAGAAATTACGCTCATTTAATTGTACCTCCGTGGTTTTTCATCCATATGCCGTATTCTCTTCGGAAATCCCCGAGCAAGGGCACCTTTCCTCAAATGGGCATACGTGCTTTATTGTTTTTCACAACTCGGCTATTTTAACCGAACTTTCCCATAAAATCAAGGGTTTTTTAATCTATATTAAAGAATTTCCAGTTTTACTTTGAAAGATATCATGCGAGGCGTCTGCGAGCTGTCAAATTTCACCAGATATGCCGTTCTGGTCCTGTCAATTGAGAGGATCGTACCCTCTCCAAAATACTCGTGGCGTACGCGCGCGCCTTCTCGTGCTGCCCCGTCTTCTTCAGTGCAGAATCTATGTTTATCATTGATCCTGATATAGAATCTGGCATCATCGATAAGCCCTTCTGCCGGTTTCTCCGTATATTCAAAGAAAGGCTCCTCAATGTCCAGAACAAAGCGTGAAGGATAACGCGGTGTTCCATCAAAATTTCGCCCATAAGCAGCTGACAGGAACAGTCTCTTCTCCGCCCTGGTCATTGCGACAAATGCCAGGCGTCTTTCCTCTTCCATGCCAGCCATGTCTTTGGTCTTTCTGGAAGGGAAAATGCCTTCATTCATGCCGCACAGGAAAACATATGGGAACTCCAGGCCTTTGGCCGCATGAACAGTCATCATCTTGACCTTGTCTGAGTCATTCGGGATATCTGCATTAGTAAAGAGCGCAATTGATTTGAGGTAGTTCTCAACTGTGATCTCTTCACCGCAGCCGGTCTCATATTCATAAACCGACTGCTTGAGCTCTGCCAGATTGTCAAGTCTCTCCTGTGAGCCTTCAGTCCTGAGCATCTCCTCATAACCGCTTTCGTCCAGGAGTTTAGACAATATTTCTGAGACATTTGCGCCGTCGTATTTGCCGGCGAATCTTTCGATCAGATCAACAAACAGACCGGCCTTGGTGCCCCTGAATATCTCATTATCCAACGTCCTGAACAGAGCTTCATAAAGCGTACAGCCATTGTCCTGTGCGTATTTTTCGAGGAAATCCATGCGCCTCCTGCCCAGATTTCTCTTAGGCACGTTGGCAATGCGCCTGAATGACAGGTCATCTTTCATCACTATCATCCTCAGATATGACAGAGCGTCCTTGATTTCTGCCCTGCCGAAGAACTGCACTCCGCTGTATATATGATACGGGATCTTGGCTTTTAACAAGCCTTCCTCCACTGCTCTGGTGACGTAATGCGCGCGGTAAAGTACGGTCATATCACTGTAGCTGATGCCGCTCTCATGCATCTGCGCAATCCGCTCAGCTATCCAGGCAGCCTCAGAGAGCTGGTCTTTAGCAAAATGGAACAGAACCGGGCCTTCGGACGGATTCACTGCTGTCAGGTCTTTCTTGATCCTGTGTATATTCTTGTCGATCATCGAGTTGGCAGCGTTAATTATTTCTTGAGAAGACCGGTAATTCTTAAGCATCATTATCGTCTTGCATGGCGTGAACTGCTTGTCAAAATCCAGAAGATACTTAACATTAGCTCCTCTCCAGGTGTAGATGGTCTGGTCAGGGTCTCCGACTATGAACAGATTCTTGTGATATCCGCACAGTACCTTCATCAGCTCGTACTGCAGATCGTCTATATCCTGGAATTCATCGATCATAATGTATTCCAGACGCTGCTGCCACTTGAGTTTGATGTCCGGATTATTCGCAAATATATAAAGGCTGAATTTGATCAGGTCATTATAGTCCAGCCCGAAGCATTTCTTCTCCTGATACAGATAGCCGTAGAAGATTATATCATCCTTTTCCTGCGCCGCCAGATATTTCTCGCGCAGGTTGTCGAGGGACATACTGATCATATCCTTGTAATAATCAGGCTTTTTCAGGAGTTTCTGAATCTCTATCATATCCCTCGCGTCAGAGAACGTCCTGTCACGCAGCGTCAGCCCTCTCTCTTCATAAATGATCCTCAGCATGGAATCAACATCGCTGTTGTCCAGTACCAGGAAGTTTTTGGGATATCCGACAGTGTGGCTGTCCTCCTGCAGAATTGACACGCAGAAACCGTGAAATGTATTGATATATCCGGTGTCATTGTCGCCGATCAGGTTATGTATCCTCTGCCGCATCTCATTTGCGGCTTTGTTTGTAAATGTGACGCACAGGATATTTGAAGGCAGAATGCCCATTTCATTGACCAGAAATACAAATCTGTGGGTAAGCGCTCTGGTCTTGCCTGAACCAGCTCCTGCTATGACGCGGACGAAGCCTTCTGTGGAAGTAACCGCATCGATCTGCTCTTCATTTAATTGTCCGGTTAAAAAATCTGACATAGATATGCCTCCGACATTAATAAGTTAAGCGAACATGTGTTTATATTGTATCACAGCATAAAAAATAAGGCAAACATAAGTTTGCCTTATCAAATATTTAGCTTTGCCCGGAATCAGGAGTTGTTCTCTTCGTCTTCTTCATGTTCTGTTTCAACATAATCCATAATAGACAGTTTCTTTTTCTCCTGAGGCTCTTCTTCGATGATCCATTCGCCGTCTGCAGGGTGTTCAGGATACAGCCTGCGCCTGATAAGTAAAAGGATTACAAATGCCAGCAGTCCGAGCACCGAGGCCGCAATGCCTATACTGAAGCCTTCCGGCCAGTATCTGAATTCCACAGTGTGGTCTCCCTCCTGCAGTTCTACCATCACGAAGGCATCATAAAAGCTGGTATACTCCGCCTTTACTCCGTCCACATAAACGGTCCAGCCTTTGTAATATGGGATGGTTGTAAAGAGCTGGCTCCTTCTGTCAGCATGAACCGTGCCTTTCATATAACCGTTGGAGAATTCTGTTACGTTCAGCTGGTTTTTACCCAGCAGGCCCATGGCGCGTTCCATTGTTTCATATTTCATCCACGCGGGAATGACCGTGATATCTGTAGTGTTTTCATCATTTGAAACAACATTTATCACATCGTCAGGCATAACGTCACCGATATCAAGTATCTGCGGGTTCTCCAGACTGTCGAACTTCCTGTTAAAGATTTCTTCAGCGCCGCGCATCACGGTCACGGTCGCGGAATCGATCTTATTAGTGATATAGATAAAGAACCTGCCTTCCTGGGAAGCTGTTATATTAATGTTCTCTCCCCTCGTGGTATCGCCTATTATAAAGAAATTCTTGAGGTCGCATGCAGCCTCCACAAAGCTGTTCTGCACGCCGAAAGGATTGGAATCATATGTGTTGGTTTCCGCCTTGGTGTCGATGTTTACAACAAACGCCGGTGCCAGGCTGTATTTATTACGATACAGATGTATATTGCCTGATTCAGCAACCAATGTCTTCAGGCTGTCTGTCAGTTCATCATTTGACAGCTCGTATCTGACGCCCAGAATGGCTCCTGTCAGAGGCGTATGTCCGTAATATGAATAGGAATTCGTCATTCCCTGCATACCCATAGCCTTGTATAACGATGTAACACCTGCCAGAGTGGTCGATGAGAACTCCGATGCGCTCTTATAATCTGACCAAGTGCCGTCATTCTTGGTACGTCTCTTAATCTTTTCGACGCGGTAGAAATCCGTATCCTCTATCGAATCCAGAACTGCCTCAATGTCCGCGTTATCGCTGACGTAATACGTCCTGTTAGCCGTGGTATAACCTGTATAATTGGTGTTTATCATGGCCTCTGCGAAGCCCACTATCAGTATTGAAATGATCACCAGCGTCCTCGACGCCTTGCCGGTCTTCCTGAGCACGGCCCACAGCATATAAAGCAGCAGGAAGCCGATGTTCAGATAGCATACCAGCAGCGGAAACTTATCTGTGTCATACAGCGCATGCAGTCCGAAAACAGCTCCGGCACTGGCCACGAAACATATAACAATTTCTTTGTATGAATAGTCCCTGACCGTAGCCACAGCCTCATAGACCATGGTCAGCAGCAGGAAAATATACAGGAATGAATGTCTGGCAGACAGGCTGTTCGGGAAATGGAAGCCGTGCCAGATATATGTCGGGATATTGAATGTAAAGCTGATCAGCAGCACTGCCATCAGCACTGTCTTGCCGATTCTTTCCCTGACGCTGATCCTCCTGCCTATCCAATACAGCGGAATGAAGATAAATGCCGCTACCGTGCAGTAAATGTTCGGGAAATATCCATGCAGCACGGTTGGCTCGATGCACATAACAGCACGTGAGATCATCTCCAGCATATTGAAATATGCCGAGAAGTTATGCGGGAATTTGAAGCTGCCTGAAGCTGTATAGAAAAGCGCAGAGACCGTAGGTATCAGAACAAAGCATGCGATCAGCGCAGCAATCACTGAATACAGAGCAAATCTGCCGAAAGTAAGCAGCAGATTAGGTGCGCCTTTGCTTCTTTCGCAGCAGATCAGATATATGAAGTACAGCACCAGGAAGATGCAGATCATTATCGAAATATAGTAATTTGATATTATCGCGATGGCCAGAGTGATAGTATACAGAGCGACCTTATTCTGCTTAACCAGTTTCTCCAAACCCAGTATGATCAGCGGCAGCAGCAATAAGCAGTCCAGCCACATCAGGTTCCAGCTGTATGCGGCCATGTATGAAGAAAAGGCATAGAAAATGCCGAACAGCATTCCGAACCAGTCATTTCTGCGGAAATGCTCCCTCAGATAATAAGTCATGACAGATGCCATAAGACCTGCCTTGACTATAATAAAACCTCCCATTATTTCAGGGATGATGGTGCTCGGGAAAATAGCGACCAGCCAGTTGATCGGTGATGCCAGATAATACGAATAAGTGCTGATGAAATCGGTGCCCAGGCCCAGATTCCAGGAGAACAGCATGCCGTCGCCGTTCTGAAGCATGCGCTGGAACAGTTTAAGGAAAGGAGCGTACTGATGATACATGTCGCTCCTAAGATACATCTCCTCGCCGAACGGGTATATTCCGCGGGCAATAAACATAACAGCCAGCGCGGCTGTCACGATGAAGAATGCCAGTATTACAGGCAGGTTGCGCCTGAAGAATTCCTTAACGCTTGCCTTGTTCATCAGGTTTCTCTATATTCGTCTCCTCTAAGATGTATAATGGACGCTTCTTGGACTCGAGATAAATCCTGCCGATATAATCACCCAGGATGCCCATTCCCAACAGTATGATGCCGCCCAGGAACAACACTGCGCACAGCGTGGTGACATATCCCGGCACGTCGATACCGCAGATAATCGTCTTGACCAGCGTAACAATGATGTAAATAAAAGCCAGCAGGCTGACGATTGCTCCGATAATAGTCAAAAGTCTAAGCGGCACAACGCTGAATGCCGTCAGTCCGTCTGTCGCGTAAAGGAACAGCTTTCTCAGGCTCCATCTGGACTTGCCGTGCTCCCTCGGGTTCTGGACGTAATCCAGCCATTTAACCTTGAATCCTACCCAGGCAAACAGACCTTTGGTAAACCTCTGGGTCTCAGCCAGCTTAAGCACCGCATCCACAAATGCCCTGCTCATGCACATATAATCCGTAGCGCCCTTCTGCAGTTTGACTGAAGACATTTTATTATTAAGGCCTGCAAACATTCTGGATGACAATTTAGGATGTCTCTTGGCACCGCATGCGCCGTATCCTTCAATGTCTACAGTCCTGACCATTTCCGGAATAAGTGCAGGCGGATGCTGCAGATCGGCATCCATCAGAATGACCATGTCTCCGTACGCATGTGAAAGACCCGCATGGATAGCGGCTTCCTTACCGAAATTCCTTGAGAAGGAAATATATTTAATGCAATCGTCGGCTGCCGCCATTTTGCAAAGGAGTTCCCTTGTTCCGTCGCTGCTGCCGTCATCTACAAAGATATATTCAAATCTATAATCCGGCAGAGTCTCGGCAACAGCCTGCACTTCTTTATGAAATGCAGGTATGCTCTCCACTTCGTTATATGCCGGAACCACAATATCAATAATCTTCATTTCTATCCTATCTTACAGGTCAGGAACGCTGATATCGTCCCACACCTTTGAATTCATTCTTAACAGCCTGTCAGCAGAAAACTCGATAAAAGCCTCGTTGAACTTGTTCTTCCTGGCCCTCGAGATAACCTCATTGTAATTGGCCACGGACTCGTTGACCATATAGTCTTCCACGCACTGGATCAGATAAATGCACTCCTTCGTCTCGATTGCCTCACTGAGTTCGCCGTCCAGCAGCGCATAAGCGACATTCTCGAACTGCGTGGAAAAGTCTCCCCTCTTGGTAACGCAGTTCATATGCGGCTCATAACCGTTTTCTTCGCACACTTCTCCGAAGTCAGCTCCGCCCTTGATCAGGCTTCTCATTGCCTCAATATCATCTATGGAAGTCTTGGGAGGTATCTCTACATAGTTCAGCAGGATCACCTTGGTATCCGTCGTGCTGATCTCCATGGTCACATCCTTGGAAACGTCATTGAAAACCAGCTCGTACAGAGCCTTCTTCATGTAAAGGTCTTCCACATTCTGCAATGTGATGCCGTATTTCGCGAGATCATATTTCTGTGACATCTCGTTATAAGCCTGCTGAGCGTAATTCATAACCTCGCTCTGCTCATCAATGCTGAGGGTGAGCGCCATCTCATCGGCCATGATAACGGAAGCCGTGTACTTGGTCATTTCGTCCAGCACACTATCCTTGACGTAATGTTCCAGATCCGTGTCACCAATGGAACGGTACCAGAATATCTCATCTTCATCCGCATGATATAGTTCCTTGATCTCCATCAGTCTGAAAACGCCTTCAGCAGTGCTGCATTCCGTATCATCAATGATCAGCAGCACGTCAGAGCTCATCGGCCTGGCCAGCCTGATTTCCGAGCAGGCTCCTAAAATGAAGGCCATCGCCGCCGCCAGTAACAATATGCAAATCTTACGCAGGTTTTTCTTCATTATTTATTCTTTCGAAATTTATCGTTGCTTTTATTATTTTTTTATGTTATCTTCTTACAGGTGATTTCACCAGCATGCTGCTGTAGCTCAGTTGGTAGAGCGCGTCATTGGTAATGACGAGGTCAGCAGTTCGACTCTGCCCAGCAGCTTTATAAAAACCTTATATTTTCAAGGTTTATCGAGGTTTCAGACCTCGATTTTTTCTTTATAGGGTATTGCTTCGCCACACCTTTGCCACACCCTTGGTAATGGATTATTACTTGAAGCATTCCAGCTATAGCAAAAATCTAAAATATTTTAACAAAAAATAAAGCCTCAATCAATATGATTAAGGCTTTATTTTGAATTCAGCTATCAGCTCGCGATCAGATTTCTCTTTCTCTGGTAGTAAGCTTCTTTCTTTTTTGTGGCCATTAAACAACTGTCTGGAGTGAGCTG
>JAFRYA010000006.1 GCA_017441295.1 Lachnospiraceae bacterium | reverse complement strand
GCCAGCGGCAAGTGCTTCCTCAACCTTCTCTTCTGTTACAAGTACCCATGCGTTCAGGTAGAATCTGCCGTCTGCGTTCTTGCCGTCAACTGCAGGTGCGAATGCGCTGAATGTACCATTCTCGCCCATTGCGAATGTAGCATTGGCAAGGTTTGCATCGGTCAGTGCCTCAGGTGCGATGAACTGAGCGCCTACCCAGTAACCGTCAACAGGACGTCCGATCGCAGCGTCAGCCGGGAAGAACTGAAGCTCCAGATTCTGGAAAGTAGCGCCTGTCTCAGTCAGTGTACCAGGTGTGAATGGAAGTGTGAGCTCCCAAACGGTTGATGCCCAAACTGCGGTGAATGATGTGTTCTGAGCCGGCATTGTTGCAGGAACTTCCGGAGTCCATCCAAGGAAGGTTCTGCCGTCCATTGTCGGATTCTCAGGAACAACGATCGGTGCGCCGTAAGCCAGTTCGGTCTCGTAGTATGGATCGCCCTCTGTTAAGTAGAATACGAGTGAGTATACATTAGCTGATTCAGTGAATACAGCCTTGTATGTAGCTTCACCGTTAACTTCTGTAATATCAGGTGTCCATCCTGCGAATGTGTAAGTGTACTCTGCAGTAGCTGCCTTAACCGGTGTATCGCCTGTGTAAACAGGTGTCTCGCCGAAAGCAACTTCGCTGCTCTGGAGTAATGAATCGTCGTAGTTTACGAACTTGATGGTGTACTCGCGTACTTTCTCAGTGTAGGTTGCTGTGTAGGTAGCTTCGCCTGTAACCTCTGCAATCTCAGGAGTCCATCCTGCGAATGTGTAGCTGTACTGTGCGGTAGCTTCCTTGGTCGGTTCATCGCCTGTATAAACAGGTGTCTCGCCGAAAGCAACTTCGCTGCTCTGGAGTACTGTTGAGCCATCTTCGTCTACGAACTTGATAGTGTATTTGTTTACAGTCTGCTCGTATACAGCAGTGTAGGTAGCATCGCCTGTAACCTCTGCAATCTCAGGAGTCCATCCCTTGAATGAGTAGGTGTACTGTGCGTCAGCTTCCTTGGTCGGTGTCTCGCCTGTGTAAACAGGTGTCTCGCCGTACAGAACCTTACCGCTCTGAAGAACTGTAGTACCATCTTCATCAACGAATGTGATGGTGTACTCGTTTACAAGCTCGGTATATTCTGCCTTGTAGGTTGCGTCGCCGGTTACCGGAACAATGTCAGGTGTCCATCCACGGAATTCGTAACTGAACTGTGCATCACCGGTCTTAGTCGGTGTCTCGCCTGTGTAGACAGGTGTCTCGCCTTCAGGAACCTGTCCGCTCTGAAGAACTGTTGTTCCATCCTCATCAACAAATGTGATGGTGTAGAGTTTCTTCAGAATGTATCTGCCGTCCTCGCGTGCAACCCATGTGTAGCCTTCAGGTATTGTGTATGAGTTGAGGTCAGAAACAACGTTCTTGTCAGTAGCTCCTGCAGAACCTGTTCTCTCGTCAACGAATACGTCGATTCCTGAAGTATTTCTGAATACTACATACTTGCTGATGTCAATATCCTGATCAACATTTGCATAGATGCTGGCAATGCCATAGTAGCCCTTGAATGTACCGCCCTTCAGCTGGTAATCTCCGGCACCCGGAGCGTATACTGCTGCGCAGTAGATTGACCACCATGCACCGTCAGGTGATGCAGTAGATGTGTACTGACCACCGTTAACCAGAATTGATACCGGAGCGGTTGTGTTGTTTGCGCCGATGGCTGCGAAGTGAGCTGTGATCTTAGGACCATTCTCCTCTGTGCCAAAGACTGCTGTGCCGCCGTTCAGTACATATACGCCGTACATGCCGTCTGAACCTGCGCCGGTAGCAACGAGTTCGCCATCGTTGAAGAACAGTGTACCGCCATCAACGTAGATGACTGCGTTGCCGTCGAACTGGTCACCAAATCCAGGGCCTTCAAGTCTGCCGTTGCCTGTGATTGTCAGGTCGCCATTCTTGGTTACTTCAAGGAGTCCCGGCTTGGTTGATGTTACTGTATGGCCGTCCAGGTCAATGGTGAGCTCTTTGTCAACCACGATCTCATCATCAGTTGTATCAACAAGCAATGTTACTGTATCGCCAGCGTGTGCTGCTGCAACAGCCTCTTTCAGGCTTGCGTACAGTACGTCGTCGATTCTTGCTACTGCCTGTGTCCAAGCAGCTGTCAGAGTGATGTTACCTGTTACAGGTGTTGTGAAGTCATAAGCTTCACCATTCAGTAACCATCCGCTAAAGATGTATCCGTCCTTTGTAGGATCAGCAGGTTTAGCAACTGTCTGACCATGCTCAACTGTAGCTGTAGAGTAAGCTTCAGCGCCTCCTGCGTCGAATGTAACGGTGTACTCGTTGATCTTGTAAGTTGCCTTAACAGTTACGTCTTCGGTAATTGTCTCAGGAACTACAACCCACTCAACGAATGTGTAGCCTTCCTTTGCAGGAGCTGCAGGCTGTACAACATCGTTCCATGCTGTGCCTTCAGCGTATTCTGCGGAAGTAATGACTGTCTCGCCGTCTTCCTCAACGAATGTTACCTTAAAGAGTTTCTTGAGGATATATCTGCCGTCCTCACGTGCAACCCAGGTGTAGCCCTCAGGAACTGTACGTGTATTCAGTGTAGATACAATCTCTCTGTCAGCTGCACCCGCTGTTCCGGTCTGCTCATCAACAAATACGTCAGTTCCGGAAGAAGCATTGAATGTAACTGTTCCACTAATGTCAACATCCTGCTCAACGTTTGCGTATCTGGTGGAGATACCGTAGTAGCCGTTGAATGTACCGCCGTTCAGTGTGAATGATCCTGCTGCTGCTGCATAAACAGGTGCGCAGAAGTATGACCACCACTCATTGTTGGCAGGTACTGCATTAGCAGTGTATGTACCGCCGTTGACTACGATTGTAGCCGGTGCGGTGGTGTTGTTGGTTCCGATGGCTGCGAAGTGTGATGTGATAGTCGGGCCGCCTTCTTCATTACCGAAGATAGCTGTGCCGCCGCCCAGTACATATACGCCGTACATGCCGTCAGAGCCTGAGCCGGTAGCTGTCAGTGTACCGTTCTCAACGGTCAGCTTGCCACCGTCAACAACGATCAGTGACTTGCCGTCGAAGTTCTGTCCGTTTGCAGGTCCGGTGATCTTGCCGTTGCCTGTGATCGTCAGGTCGCCTGTTGAGGTGACGCTGAAGATCTCGATACCGTCGGAGCTTACTTCGTGACCGCCCAGATCAATGGTGATCTTCTTGTCAACGGTAATGCTCTCAACCTTGGTATCAACGAGCAGTTCGACTGTCTCGCCTGCCTGTGCAGCTGCAACTGCCTCTGCAAGGCTTGCGTACAGGGTGTTGCCGATCTTGGCAACTGCCTGTGTCCAATGAGCTGTAAGAGTAATGTTTCCGGTTACAGGTGTTGCGAAGTCGTATACATTATCGCCCAGATACCAGCCTGCGAAAATGCATCCATCCTTGGTCGGATCTGCCGGAGCGGTTGCAGCTGCGTTGTATTCCACTGTAATAGGAGCAACGTCTGTGCCGCCATTAGATTCGAATGTGATGGTATATGTGTTAATTGTCCAGGTACCCTTGATAACTACATCCTCATCAGGCATATCGAATGTACCTGTCTTGTCCCAACCATTGAATGTGTAGCCTGTTGCTGTGAATGCTGACGCGTCTGCTACTGTTACTTCTTCTTCAAACTTGTAAGACTTAGCAGCAGGAACAGGAGTTGCGTCTGCAGGTGCATCTACATATTCGTAAATTACGTTGTGGCTGTTTCTTGTGTAGTAGAGCTTGAGTACGAGCTGTCCGTCGCCGGTGATCTGTCCGTTCAGCAGTGTGCCTTCAACTGTAGGATCGAATGTGAATCCTTCAATAGTAATAGCTTCAGCTGTTGCGTACGTATCGGTTACGCCATGCAGTCTCTCGCTCTCTAACTCTTCAAATGTTCCGTCGAATTCCTCGAAGTAGTGGGTTACTGTGTAAACAGTATCTGTGTTAGCTGTCCATCTTGCTGTCAGCTTGATATCAGCTGTGATCGGAATGTTGAAGTTGAATGCATCATCATCGCCTTCAGCATACCAGCCAACGAATGTATAGCCAGCCTTCTCAGGTTCAGCAGGCTTGGTAGCCTTCTGTCCGTTAGCAACCTTCTGTGCCTCCGGAACAGGTGTGCCGCCGTCAGTATCGAATGTTACGGTGAATAAGCCGTCCAGTCTGTACAGACCGTCATCGCAGAGCATAAGTGACTTGCCCTCAGGAACTTTGGCGCTATTGCCGCTGTCATCTGAGTAAGCACCGCCGTTGATGACTATTCTGTCAGCATCGCCTACGGTTGCTACTGAGCTGCTCTCTGATCTGAATGTGCCGCCTGCAGCAGTGATTGCTGAATCTGCGGTCATTCCCGGATAAGCTGCTTCGCTGTCAAATACCAGTGCTGCGCAAGGAACAACAACTCTGGAATCGCCAACCTTGCCGGTTGCATTGCCGGTAGTGGTGATCTCAACTGTGCTGGTCTCAGGTATTACAACGCTGCCTGCACGTGCTACGATGCCGGCGCCGCCTGTAATATCGAACTTACCGCCATTGATTGTCCATGTGTCATTGTTTGCAGCGTAGATGCCGCATGCAACGTATCCCGGAGTCTGGATGGTTCCGATAAATTCGCCGCCGTTTACTGTTACTGCGTTTCCGCCGCGTCCAGCTGTTCCGTTGGAACCGAGAACTGCGTTGTCATGAGCAGTGAAGGTGCCGCCGTTGATGGTGCCCTTGCCTGCATCAATGAAGAGTACTGCCATCTCCTGTGCCTCAACAGCACCGGATTCAAATACCAGTTCTCCGCCGACTACGCAGATGCCGCAAGCGCTGGTAGAAACGATCTTGCCGCCTTCTGCAGAATCCTTAACAGTGAGTTTGCCTTCAATCTCTACTGTATTCAGGTTTTCAGCATTTGTTACGCTGTGTCCTGCCAGGTCGAGGGTTACTTCCTTGCCTGCCGGGAATGTTACGTTTTCTGTTACATCTTTCAGCAGTTCAATAGTCTCGCCAGACTGTGCTGCCTCAATTGCTGCTGCCAATGTCTGGTAGAAGGTATCGCCGATCTTAGCAACTGCCTGTGTCCAGGTAGCTGTGATGGTGATGTTCTCTGCAGGCATTGTAGCCGGGATTTCTTTATCCCATCCTGCGAAGATGTATCCATCCTTAGTCGGATCTGCCGGTGCAGTTACAGCTGTATTGTAATCCTGAGTAATAGGATCAATTGCTGAGCCGCCGGCAGTATCGAATGTGATGGTGTACTGGTTAACTGTCCACTTAGCTGTCAGTGTAATGTCAGCTGTGATCGGCATGTTGAAGTTGAATGCATCATCATCGCCTTCAGCATACCAGCCGCCGAATGTATAACCAGTCTTCTCTGGATCTGCAGGCTTAGCTGCCTTCTGTCCGTTTACAACTTCCTGAGCTTCCGGAGCAGGTGTGCCGCCGTCTGCGTTGAAGGTTACGGTGAAGACTGACTCAAGTCTGTAGTATCCGTCAGCACTCTGTACTAACTTCTTGCCTTCAGGAACTTTGTAAGCATTGCCGGTGTCATCCTTAAATGCGCCGCCGTTGATCTCGATATGAGTCTTAGCATCTTCTGCAAGAGCTGCCTCAACATCGAATGTTCCGTTGAAGGTACCGCCGTTAATTACGAGGCTTGCTTTGTTTTCAGCCGGAACGCTGCCCCATACGTCGTACTGAACATCGCCGTTGATTACAGCGCCTTCATTTACGGTTACGGTTGTGCCTTCCGGATAGTAGTTGGTTACGCATACGTCAAATGCGTATCCGCCTTCCTTAGCATTGATAGTTGTACCATTTCCAATTACTACGTTGCCGCAGTTATTTGAAAGTACGTATGTTCCATTGCCGGTCAGGTTAGAGCCGTCAAGTGTTACATTCTCAAGAGTCAGGTCAGCGTAGTTCTGAACGAGCATCTTAACTCCACTGTCAGCGGTGCATGTTACTGTGCCGTTCTTAAGAATTACTGTGTTGCCCTTCTCGAGGTGTAATGCCTGAGTCTTGGTTCCTGATGATCCTACAGCCTCGCTGCAAGTGAAGGTGTGTCCGCCCAGATCGATGGTGATGTTCTTGTCACCAGCGCCGAGGAAGATGCCGGTACCTGTATGATCAACGAGCAGTTCCACTGTATCGCCGCTCTGTGCAGCTGCAACTGCTGCTGCCAAGCTGGTATAGTAGGTCTCGCCGATCTTAGCAACGTTCAGAACCGGTTTGTAAGTTGCAACATAGGTTGCGTCACCGGTTACCTCTGCGATTGCAGGATTCCATCCCTTGAACTCATATGAGCTCTCAGCGTCAGCCGGTCTGGTCGGTGTAGCGCCTGTGTAAGCAGGCATCTGGCCGTACTCAACCGTGCTGGTCTGCAGTACTTCACCGTCATAGTTTACGAACTTGATGGTGTAAGATCTGATGGCCGGAGTAAATACTGCTGTGTAGGTTGCATCTGCTGTTGCAGGAACAATCTCAGGAGTCCACTCCTTGAATGTGTATGTATACTGTGCATCAGATTCCTTAACAGGTGTGGTGCCCTTGTATACAGGTGTCTGACCATGCTCATATGTCTCAGTCTTAGTCTTGTCCTCAACCTTCCATGTGATGGTGTAGGTCTTGATCTGCCACTTAGCTGTAAGAGTAAGGTCAGCTGTGATAGGTGTTGTGAAGTCGAATGCTTCTTCAGCGTTCGGTGCGAACCAGCCGAGGAAGTTGTAGCCTTCCTTAACAGAATCGGTTATCTCTTCTGTCGGGATTGTTTCTCCCTTAGGAACAGCAACTACCTTGGTGAGAATAAGCTCATCGTTATCATCCTTGCCGAAGTTGCCGCCATTTGCGTCGAAGGTTACCTTCATCTCATCAACGATGATCCAGTATTCGCCGCTCAGGGTTGCAGCCTTGCCAGGAACGATGTACTCAGCCTTAGGTTCACTTGAGTATTTGCCACCGGAAATGAACTCACCGATTGCTGTATTACCCTCTGTAGCGTAGCTTCCAACTGCCTCTGCATTAGCAGAAACAAATGTGCCGCCAGCGATATTAACATTCTCATTGCTGAGACCTGCAGGATATCCGCTTGCTACGATGGTTAATGCTTCACCGGTTGAGCTTGCGCCGTCGCCGCTGCCTGCATATCCAGGATCAGCTGCTGCGCCTGTTCCGTTGATAACTGCTGTGCTGTCAGCCGGGACATTCAGTGCGCCGCCTCTCATGAAGATGCCGGTTGCGCCTGTAATCGTGCCGCCAGTGATATTGAATGTGCCTGCCGGAATATAAATCGCAGACTCATTATCAGATGTCACTGTGCCGCCTGAGATATTGACTACAGCATTGAATGAATGATCAGCACTTGCTGTATCGCCGGTTCCGTTTGTAGAGATTGCGAAGCCGTCTGTGCAATTTACGGTGCCGCCTGCAACGTTTGTTGTGCTGCTGCCGTGAGCATAGATTCCTAATTCATCTCCATCAATAGAACCGTTGTTAATTGTAAATGTTCCAACGTTGTTTACACCCATTCCGACAACATCGATCGTGCCGCCGTTCATGGTTGTTGTGCCTTCGTTGTAGATACCATTGCCTGCGCCGACAATATTGCCGCCGTTAATTGTGAGCGTTGTGTTCGCTTCTGTTCTGAATCCGTAGTATCCGGCCTGGATTGTACCAGCCTCCATGGTTACAGATGCGCCATTATTTACATATACGCCCTGACGTACAGCAATGATCTTGCCAGCCTTTTCAGCAGAGGTATCAGTGATAGTCAGGTTGCCGTAGACATCCAGTCCACCGCCTGCGCTGGTAATGGTTGTACCATTCAGGTCAAGTGTCAGGTTCATGCCTGCCGGGAACTCAACATATGATTCCTGTGTAGAATCAGCGATCATCTGGATGGTATCACCATCTTTAGCTGCTGCAGCTGCTTCTGCCAGGGTCTCATACTTCTCAGTTCCGATTTGAGCAACATACTCCTTCGGAACGAGAATATCTGTAGTGTCGTTCAGCTTAACCCACTTGTAATCCTTTGAAACTGGTGCTTCAAAGTCTTTAGCCTTAGTAATGACTACCTTTTCCGGTGTAGCTGCCAGAGCTGCGCCAGCTGAAGGATCGATCACTACAGTGCCGTTAAGTGTACCGCCGTTCAGTGCCAGTCCGATGCCGTCCTTAGCATCGTTTGCTGATGCTGAAACTTCGATGTTGCCGTTGATCACGCTGCTGCCCTCAACAGTTACTTTAACTGATGGGTATGAAGCGTAGCGGCAAACGTCGAATGCGAAGTCGCCGGATTTAGCATTGATTGTTGTGTCTTTGATAACTACGTTGCCGCAGTTATTTGAAAGAACATAACGGTTTGAACCAGGCAGGTTAGTGCCGTCCAGTGTTACACCGTCCAGAGTCAGGTCGCAGTAGTTCTGAACAAGCATGAGCACGCCGCTGTCAGCTGTCGAGCTGATAGTACCATTCTTGATGGTGATGGTGTTGCCCATCTCAAGGTGGAATCCCTGAGTAGCTGTGCCTGTTGAACCTACAGCAGGACCGGATACTGTGTACTTGTGTCCACCGAGGTCAATGGTAATGTTCTTTCCTGCATTTGCTCCAACGAAGATTCCTGCGCCGGAAGCATCCTTCAGCAGTTCTACTGTATCGCCAGCCTTTGCTGCTGCTACTGCTGCCTCAAGTGTCGGATATGGGGTATCACCGATCTGGGCTACAGCATCGTAAGGTGTGATTTCGAATGTGCTGAAATGTGTGGTTGTAACGGATACTTTCTGAGTATCTGTCAGTTTAACCAGCTTGGTCTCATCTGCGAAACCTACGTGAGTTAATGTTACGTAGTTGCCAGCGCTGAGGCCGAGATCGGAAGCATCCAGATCGAATGTAAATTCAGCGCCTTCTGTAAGGTCTTCATTTGCGATTACCTCTGTATTAGCTCCGTTCGTAGCTACGAGCTTAACTTCGTAAACAACTTTCTCAGTAGTTCCGCTGGTCTTAACGATTGAGAGACCAAGTGTAATATCGCTGCCTAATGCCATGCCGCCCTTGATCAGCTTCTCAGCGATTGCCAGGAGAACTGTATCCTTAACAGCGGTGATCTTGACATTTGCATCAGCCGGGATGAATGCTGCGTTAACAGTAATCGTGTCAGCTGTTGCTGTTACGGTAGCTTTGTTTGCAGCGGAGTCAACTGTAATAGCCAGAACTCCGATGCCATACATGTTGTTGTCAACAGGGATTACGATGCTGCCTGCAACGGCGTACTTGTCATCAACATCCCTATCGAATAATGCGGAAGTAACAAATGCTTCCTTATCTTCTGAATAGAAGTTTCCATTAAATGTACCGCCGGTTACTGCAATGTTTACAGTTCCGATCGCGTCTGCACTGTTGCCCTGCGGATTGCTCTCATAGAACGCTGCTGCGCCAGTGAAAGTACCGCCGGAAATGTTAACAGATACAGGAAGCGCAGTGTTGTGCTGTGCGACTGCAATAGCTACGCCGGCAGTTGTTGTGCCGCTTCCGTTAGGGTTAACCACGGTAGTTGTGCCTTCACCGATAATTGTACCGCCGGTTACATTAAGTGTACCTGCGCGGACCTCGATACCGGTACCGGTTGCACTAATACCTTTTACGGTTGCGCCATCATTTACGTTAACAGTTGCAACACCGTTCAGAGCGATACCAACATCATCACCAGTAATCTTAGCGCCATTATTGACGTTGATTACGGAATTACCGGATGTAATGTTGCCCATTACCCAAACGATACCGTTTACTGTACCGTTGATGTTGATGGTCTGGCCGTTTCCGGTGTTGTCAGCGGCCTGATAAAGGATAATGCCGTAAGATGATTCTACTGTTGCATCGCTTGCAATTGTCACAGAACCAGTCTTACCTGACGCCAGTCCATTAGCGTAGATCGTTCCGGCCATTTTGCCGTTAGCGATAGTAACGTCAGCATCATAAATGTCGATATATCCTGTCAGGGTCTTGCCGTTCAGGTCAAGGGTAAACTTCTTACCGCCTTCTACGACAACGTTTTCTGATGTGTTAACCAGAAGCTTAATAGTGTCATTTGCTGCAGATGCTGCAATAGCTTCTGCAACGCTCTCGAATTTAACTTCGCCGATCTGAGCTACGTAGTCTTTCTTAGCGAGCTTGTCAGTAGTCTCGTTCAGTTCAACCCACTTGTAGTCAGCCGGTGCTGCGATTTTAACGGTCTTATCCTTGGTGATGCTTACCTTGTCAGGTGTTGCGATCATAGCTGTTGCAGCTGATGGATCAAGAACGATTGCGCCGGTATAGGTGCCGCCGTTCAGAGCCAGGCTGAAGCCGTCCTTAGCATCATTGCCAGAAGCAGAGATCTCGATGTTGCCGTTGATCACGCTGCTGCCCTCAACAGTTACGCTGACTAATGGGTATGAAGAGTAGCGGCAAACGTCGAATGCGAAGTCGCCTGCTTTTGCATTAATTGTTGTGTCTTTGATTACAACGTTTCCGTTGTTGTTTGACATTACGTATCCGCCCCAGACATTGGTTCCGTCAATGGTCATGTTGTCAAGGGTCAGATTTGAATAGTTCTGGATCAGGAATCCTGCATCCTCGGATGTAGCCGTGATAGTACCATTCTTGAATGTAATGGTGTTGCCCATCAGCAGCTGGAATCCGTTGTACTCGGTTCCTGTTGAGCCTACGCCCTTGCCGCTGAAGTCATAGGTGAAGCCCTTGAAATCAATGGTAAGGCCTGTAGCGAACTTGCCCTGAGGAGCAATGATGCCGTTGCCAGAAGTATTCTTCAGCAGTTCGATGGTGTCGCCATCAACAGCTGCTGCGACTGCTGCTTCGAGAGTATCGAATAAAGTAGTCTGTCCGTTTCTTGTGATAGAAGCTACAGCGTCAACAATGTGATAGTAGCCATCCTCAAGTAAGCCTAATGTCTTTCCTTCAGGAATTGTATTGTAGTCAATGTTGTTGCCTACAAATCTACCATCAGTTACAAAGTGTGCTGTAGGCTCGTATCCATCCTGTGCATAGCTTGAAATTGTCTTGCCATTTACGGATTCGAAAATACCACCACTAATGCTGGTAACAGGAGCACCACCCGGATAATCGCAGTTTTCTACTACGATACAATCACCAGTCTTGCTTGTTCCATTTGGATTGTGAACGAACTCAGCTGCTTCACCAGTAGCCTTGAATGTACCACCAGTAATATTCAGTGTTCCGCTCTTCTGGAATACTGCTGTAGCACCAGTGATCGAACCACCGGAAATAGTAGTTGTTCCTGTACCCGGAAGGTAAATTGCTGTTATATCAGATGTAATAACAGCGCCTTCATTGATGTTAATTGTTGCGTTCTTTGTTGTTGAACCATTAGTAGCAATTGCGAAATCGGCTCCGCCATTGATTGTTCCATTGACAGTCAATGTCTGATTCTCTCCAAGGAGTGCTACGCAACCGCCATCAAGAGTAACGCCTTCACCAATAGTTACGTCGTTGTATTTGCCTGATACTTGGATTGCCAAATTAGCAGCAGGATTAACAACAACCTTGCCGCCTTTGTTTTCGCTAGTATCTACAATATTGAATGTCTTATGGCTGCTTTCAGAACCTGATCTGCTAAGAAGAATTGCACAGTCTGTTGCGGTTGATGTAAGAGTATGGCCATTAAGATCAAGTGTAATATTGCTTGCCAAAATGCCCGGAGCAATTCTTGCTGTAGCAGTAACATCCTTCAGCAGTTTATAAGTACCGGTTGCACTTATAACTGAACTTGAAAAGGCCTTATAAGATACAACGCCATTAGCGTTTGTAAACTCAATATCAGCTTCTGCAATCGTATAGGTGGTTACGCCACTTGAAACAGAAGATTTGAGTACATAAGGTCCTTCCGGAGCCTTGACAGTAAGGCTCTTTCCATCCTTCTGAACCTTCAATGTCTCACCAACGCTCATTGTGTAAGCATCAGTAATATTAGCAAGAAGTGTAATAACCTTTTCACCGTTATTTGCTGCTGCGACCGCATCAGTGAAGGTCATATAACCAATGCCCTCAACTGCTGCAACTGCTGCACCAACGGTATATGGGTATTCAGCCATTGTAGCTTCATCTGTATTGTTGATAGGATACAGATAGTTTCCTTCAGCATCTGTTCCGCAGTATTTTTCTGCAGGGCTGTTATTGAAGTAACCGCCTGTGATAAAGTCTTCAACGATTCCGCCTGTATATGTAACGCCGCCAGTGGTAGTAGAACCCTGGTATACTGTTATTACTTCGGCACCATCGGTAGAATAGAAATTACCACCTGTAATGCTGACTTCCGGAGTCTGAACACCATACTCTCTATCTGCTTGGCTCCAAGGATCGTTTCGTCCATAGCAATAACTGTAAATCATTACTGCATTGCTAACACTTCCAACCAATGTACCACCTGTAATTGTCAGGTAGCCATGTCTCATATCTATGGCCTGATCGCCCTCGATATAACCTCCATTGATTGTAACCTTGCCAATGCTCGGCATATAGATTGCGCAGTTGTTCTTGTTCAGGTTCTTGAGCGTGCCACCGTTAATAACGATTTCCTGATCTGGGTAATGGAAATTAGATGTTATTACACATCCATTATCTGTTAAGAGTTCTCCATCATTAATAGTCAGTTTTACTAATTTGCCATTTCCTGAAACTGCAATGGTGGAGCTAACAGAATGTAATGTTCCGCCATTGATTACGATTTCGCAATCATACTTTGCTACGGTTTTCATATCACCAGGAATATCATAATTAGCGTCAATAAGATAACCCTGTGATCTAATTTCGCCGCTATTTACAGTAAGCTTTCCTCCGCAAAGAGTAATAGCCCGTCTTGCAGCAATGAATTTTCCACCTGTTGCTCCATCCTCGATTGTTAAAGCACCCTCATGATTAATCTGTATCGCTCTAGGCTCTACAGTTGAATTAATCGTCTTTCCATTCAGGTCAATCGTGATGTTGGTATTAACAACCGCGGTTTCTGTTTCGGTGCTGTCTGTAATCATGACGATTGTGTCACCACTCTGTGCTGCTGCTACTGCATCAGCAAGAGTTGCATACAGTACATCGCCGATTTTAGCTACAGCAATTGCCGCAGTATATGTAGTAATGCCATCTGTTTCAGATGTTTTAAGAACATAGCCTTCAGATACATTAACAGTAAGAGTCTTGCCGTTAAGTTCAACCTGAATTGATCCGTTGGTAAGAGTGTATGCTTCGTCAATATTTGCAAGAAGTTTAATAACTTTCTCGCCATTGTTTGAAGCTGTAACTGCTTCAGGGAAGTTCTGGTATCCAAGTCCGTCAACCAGAGCTATTGCTGCACCTACGGTGTATGGTAATTCTTCTTCTCCACTTGCGATTGGATAATATCCCTCGGCACACTGTTTAAGCGTTGGTGCGACTGAGAAGAAGCCACCAGAAATTTCAAACTTTCCTGTGCCTTCTGTAGTCATTTTATCGGCAAGATTTCCTTTATACAATCCGCCGGTAACAACAAATTTACCACTCGGTGCATCATTCTTGCCAAGAACTAATGCATCATTGGCTTCTATACCATTGGTTTCATCTAAGTAAACGACTGCTGATGATCCGCCCTTAATGCGAATGCCATAGCCATCATTTACGCAAGATTCAAATGAACAGTTAGTAAATGTAAAATCACCTGTTCCACCGTCAATGTTAACGAAGCTATCGCTATCATTTGATGAAACAGAATTAAACCTACCGCCTGTGGTTCCTGTAAGCTGTGCAATGCTGTGCAAATTAGTAGCTACATCTATATTGTCAAAAGCTACATTATATGCACCTGCTTTACTTGTAACCTTAAAACCAACTACATCAAGTTCTGAACTTGTACTCTTAAATGTACAGTAAGTAACTGTAATGTTGTGTGCATAATTGTATGTACCAGGTAACCCTGTTATGTCAGCTGGTTTAGGAACAAGAATGAATGCATCTGTTCCAGCATAGAAGTTTGTCTTGTCTCCCTCGAAATTAACACTTTTAATTGTTAATGTTTCAGTTCCCGCTGAACGACCCTCGCCATAAACAATTATCTGCCCATCAACTTTCTTACCTGCGCCATCGATTGTCAGGTTTAATCCCTCTTTCTGACGAACGATAGAATAACCTGAAATGTCAGCAAGAAGTGTTACAGTTACATCACCCGTCATCTCATGTGCCGCATCAAGCGCTGCCTGAAGGCTAACGAACTGCTCGTCGCCAATGGCTGCTACACGAGCAATCTTCGGGGTGATGTAAACCTGCTCGCCGTCAACATTAACAACGATTTCTCCGCCATCCATTGTTCCGCCAGCAACGCGGTCATCTACCTGAACGAGTCCGCTGATAACTGTCAGCGCACCTGATTCAGATGCTGCAGGGAAGTTCTCGTTAGTGGTGCAATTGCTCAGGTTAACTGTGTACTGCAGTACATTTCCATTATCTAAGCAAGTTTCTTTTACATTGAAGGCTGCCTTGTTACTTACAGTTGAATTGAATTCGCAGCCTGTTGCTGTGATTTTATATCTGGTTGTGCTGCTTTCGTTGTAAACATTGATAAACTTACCTGCGCCATTAAATGTGCAGTTAGTATATGTCAGGTTTCCTGCATAAGCCCACATTGAATAGTCCTTGGAAGTGATGCCTGATGCATCTGTTCCAGGAGCATTGAATGTACATTCGGTGAAGTTCATTTCACCATAGCTGGTAAGTCTTCCGTTAATCGTGCAGTTTTCCATATTAATGGTTCCTGGATGCTGGAAGCCATTGTAATTAACATTACCGAAGTTGAATGTTACATCCTTGAATGTGATGCCATTAGGAATTGAACATACGCTGCCACTACTGGTGTGCTTGAACACAACACCATCAACTTTTCCTTCAACAGTGATATTGTTTGGAATATTAGGCAATGTATATTCGCCAGCTTTGAGAATCTCAAGAGTGTCACCAGTAACGGATGCTGCAACTGCTTCATTAAGAGTCTCGTAATATTTATCACCGATCTTAGCTACAGCTGCTTTGATTTCAAATTCTGCTGTCTTTGCTGAGCCAGTGATATTAGCTCCTGCAGGTGTCAACGTAACTGTTGCTGTGCCCGGAGCTTCGTTATTTGTATAAGCGACAGTATAATCTGTTCCTTCAATAAGAGTATACTCACCGAGTTTTGCGGTAACTTCCGGTTCGTATTTAGCACTGCCATTTGCAACAATGCTGTCGTACTCTAATGTAACTACTACATCAGCAAAATCTGCTGCTGTAATATTGAACCTGCCGTTTGCAGAACCGATATAGTTTTCGGTTCCTGACAGATTAACAGATGCCTGTCCGACATTTGTGTTGTTGGTGATACTGCTGATATCATAAGTAACACCATCTACAACTCTGCCAAATCCGTCTTTGAAAGTAACGGTCGGGGTAATCGGGAATCCTGTGAACACAGCATCTGCAATTACAACTTCATAATTAGCGATTGAAGCTCTGCCGATTGCCAGTGCATCTTTTAATTCACCAGACTTGCCGGCATATTCGCCCTTACCTGTTACAACAACAGTGTAAAGACCAACATTCTTAAGCTCAGTAACAGCTTCGCCATTAGCATTCTTCCAGGAAACATCATAGTTAGAAGAATCAACTGGTTCTCCGCCATTTCCGTAGGTTACTGTTACTGCTGTAATAGAAGTCTTCTGGTCTTTGCCATTGTAAATGAGCTCGTCTGGAGTTACGGAAACGATGTATAATTGCTTAGCTATTACAACACCTCTGTCGTCCTGCTCAAGATCTGAGGAAAGATAATTAGAAACATCTACTTTGTTTCCGTCTTTATCTATAAATTTACCACCAGAAATATTAACTGATGCTGCAGATTCCTTTGTAACAGGACCAACATATTCTCCACTCTGTATAATTGCAGTACCAGTCTTGAATATCAGACCTTCCGATTCTCCACTGAATGAATTATTACTTAATGTTGCAATCGTACTTGTTGCACTTGTAGCACCCTGCAGTCTCAATGCATAGCCATCACCTTCAATTATTGTTCCGGTAATGCTTACTGTCCCACAATCTCCTGTAATGTTAATACCATTATGAGAATCTGTAAGAGCGCAGTCCTCAATGGTAATTCCATTAACAGCCCTTAACTGAGCAAGTGAATGCATGTTTTTTGCAGTTAAATTTGAGAGAACAAAGTTACGGTTTTGAGTTCCTGAACCTGCACTTACTGCAACAGTACTTACCGTAGGATATGCTCCTTCAAAACTACTATCAATGACCGTGACATTGTGAGTGTCACTAAGTCTGCCCAAAGTGCTACTGGTAAGAACGTCTACAAAAGAAGCGGTCTGAGCCACTTCGCTATTATAAACAAACTTAAAGTTCGTGATTGTTAAGGTGTCATCACCATAAAAACCACCGCCATCCAGTAAGAACTGTCCACTGATTGTCTTACTATTGCCATCAATAGTAAGATTCAGGTTTCTCTGTTGCTGAACAGTTACTTTTTCTGCAACATCTGACAAAACAGTAATTGTTACATCGCCTGTCATGCCTTGCGCTGCATTGACTGCTTCTTGCAGAGTAGCATACTCTGTCTCGCCGATTTTTGCGACATTCGCAGCTCTTACGGGCTCGGCATCATCGTCACCCTGTACCTCGGCGTCGCCGGCAGGTTTAACGAGTTCTGCCTCGGCAGCTATTTCCGCGTCCGCTTTGTCAGCTGCGCCGCCTTCCCCATTAGGCCGCGCATCTTCGGGTGCGGGAGTATCTGCCGCTTCCGGAACCTCTCCGGCGTCATTTTCGGAAGAAGCTATATCCGCGTCAGCTTCTTCCTGCGATGTCTCGCCAGGAGGGTCCTCACTCGGAGCGTCGATATCGACGTCCGTCTCGCCATTCTCGACTTCAGGCGTCTGCTCGCTGACCGTCGCCTCGCCCGTGTCCGCAAACGTCGTCACCGACATCACAGGCGTAAAAACGATAGTCTGAAGCAGAAATACCGCCATGATCAAGAACGCGATACCCTTTTTCAAATACCTTTTCATGCGAGTTTCCTTTCTTTCTATATTTTTGGAAAATATCCAATTTTAGGCATAATTTCCCAGTTAAATTTTAACGAAAACTGGAAACGTTTTCATCATCATAATGCACAAATAAATACTGATTTATTGCCTGTTTTTAGCACTACTGCACAATAAAAAAGGCCCTATTTTCGGACCTTTTTTTATCCACATCATGTAGTGCATTAGCTGTGGAAAACCCACTAAATATGCACAGGTTTTTAACTGTAAAGATAAGCCTCCAACAGCTCATACGTATTGCGCAGCCCGTCAATGTGCGTGCGCTCATAGCCATGGCTGTTGGCCGTGCCCGGCCCTATCGCCGCATGCCTGATGTCGTAGCCCGCCACAACGCTCGGATCACAGTCCGTGCCGTAATGCGGCGTGAAAATATCCATCACATAGTCCACGCCCGCGTCAATCGCGCACTGCCTCAGCTCGTTCGTCAATCCCCAATGGTACGGGAACCTCGAATCCTTCGCAAAGATCGATACCTTCCTCTCATCTGACGTCTGATCCGGGCCTGTCGGCGCAATGTCGACAGCTATCATATCCGTTACATCCTCCGGCAGCACCGTCGTGCCATGTCCGATTTCCTCATACATCGCGAAATACGCATACATCTTGCGCTTCGGCGCGCGTCCCGCTTCCTTCATGGTCCTCATGAGCTCCAGCAATACAGCCGCGCAAGCCTTGTCATCCACGAAACGTGACTTCAGGTATCCGTTCTCCATCCTATACCTGTGCTCCAGCGCGATCATGTCGCCCGTCGTAATGCCCAGCGCCTCCGTATCGGCCGCGCACTTCACATTCTCGTCCAGCACCACGCACACATTCTTCCTGAAATCAGGCAGCACTTCCCTGAGCTCCTCCTCAGTCACATGAATCGAGTTCGGCGTCCTGCACACCGCGCCGGTGAACACCTGGCCGCCCCTAGTATACACGCGCACATTCTCCGTCACACAATAGAACGGATACAGTCCGCCCACCGCGCACACATTCAGCGTGCCGTCCGCATTCACATGACGCACCATCAGTCCAATGTCATCCAGATGCGCCGTCACGCAGATTGCTCCGTCCTCATCAGACTGTCCCGCGATTTCCGCGATCACGCCGCCCTTCCTGATCGTCCTGTACGGAACGCCCATCTCATCCAGCATTCCGCACAGCACCTTCTGGATCTCATCATACTGCCCGGTCGTGCTGTCCACGTCCAGCAGTCTCTTAAAATAATCTATACATCTGTCCTGGTTAAACATATCGCTTCTCCTTTAATTGGTTTGGGTTAATTATAAGGCTTTTGAGGGGGAAAGTATAGGATTTTCATATAGTCCGGGATAGTGCCACGGTTTGCAGGTTGTGGGTGTTTTGTTGCTGGGGCGTGACACGAAATTTCGTTTCTGGGTGTTTTTCGCATGGCGCGTGACACGGAATTGCGGTTCAGGGTGCTTTTTTGCCTCAAAAACACCCAGAACCGGCAATTCGTAGCAAAGGCCTCCCAAAAAACACCCACAACCATTACTTCATGCACACCCCCCTAAATCCGCTGTTCTGCATCATCCAGCCCATGGAATATGCGCACAACCTGCAAAATGTGGCTCTCCCCGCGCCAATTATTTACCTGGCGCAGAATTTTCTTCTCTTTACTCCTGAATCTGCGCCTTTTTTGCTCATTCTATGCCTTTGCGGCGCAGATTTTGTTTCTATCCAATTATTATCTCTGCCTCACTAACCAATATAGCCCCCAAAAGGCGCAGATTATCAGCTTCTCTCCGCATAATCTGCGCCACGGCCATGCAATCACCACCACTGCATCAAAAAAGGCGGCCCGCAGGCCGCCTTCTTCTTAATTATTTAATTCTCGGTGCTTCGCCGAAGTTGTTTACTGCCTTGTACAGGAAGTAGATCATCTGCTCACGCTGGATCGGTATACTGTTGCCGAAGCATGGAGCCGCGAATCCATATCCTGCAGGAACATCCGACTGTTTTGTATAGCCGTTAGTGATGCTGTAGCTTGCCGCCCAGGCAATCGCCTTGTAGGCCGCAGAGCTGGTGTTCGCAGGCTTGTCAGTAAACTTCTTGATCTTGCTGTAATCATTATTCTTCGGAGCCATCTTTCCGTAATATCTCCACAGCATGATCATTGCATCGCTTCGTGTAAGTGAATCATTTGGTTTGAATGTTCCGTCTGAGTAGCCATTGGTAATGCCAACCTTTACGCCCCAGGCAATAGCTTTCCTGAACGTTGTGCTCTCGCCGGAAACGTCGCTGAACTTCTTGCTCAGACTCTTAAGCTCGGCGCTTGTAATGGTCGGATTGCCAGCCATCCTGTACAGGAACAGCATGAACTCTTTACGTGCGCAGTTCATGCCAACGCCGAAGTACTCGAGGTCGTAGCCCCTGGTGATCAGCGGGTCATGATCTGCTGCCCAGTAAACTGCCTTGTAGTAGTACTGGTAATTCGGTGCGCTGCTGGTTGGTGATCCGGCTACATCCCAGAACCTTGTCTGCAGTTCGCATTCGAATGACTGGCCGCTCGGCAGGACTGCGCAGATCGTGGCCTTGCCGTACTTGCGGGCGTGGACGAGGCCGTCCGGGTCGACTGTTGCGACGGACTCGTTGCTGCTGTACCATACGGCGCTGGCTATGGAGCCGTCGTCGCCGATCAGCTGGAGCTGTGCGGTGCCTGTGGAAATGCCCTCTTTGTAAACCGGGATGTCGAGGTATGTCGTGTTCAGCTCGTAGGTTACCGGGCGTTCTGTAACGACTATCATGCAGTGATCGTAAATATTCTCGTCGTTCGGATCCTCGTATACAACTACTGTGCTGCCCGGAGCAACTGGTGTTACCTGGCCGTTCAGGACTGTTACGACTGATTCATCTACACTATACCATGTGCCGTTTGTCGTTGGGATGCCGTCCGCGCCTGTGTATGTCAGCTGAACCGGTGCATCCTCAACTGTCATTGTGAGGTCTTTAATATTTAATCCCTTTACTACCGTTACTTCGCAGGTGGCTGTATGTTCGCCGTCGTGTGAAGTGTAGGTGATGGTTGTGGTTCCAAGGCTGAATGCTTCAATAGTTGCCCCAACATATGACATTGACGGATCCTGCGCTGAAGTGAAGGTGATTTTCGCAACTTCCGGATTGCTGCTCTCCCATGTACCGTCATCTTCCGGACCGTCCGGACCATTCATATACAGGTCTGAACGGGCTCTGCCCAGGCTGAGTGTCAGTTCGTCGAAGTTAAGTTTGTATTCTATCGGTTTGTCGCTGACAGTTACTGTGCAGACATCGAATGTCTCCAGTGTGCTGTCTGCGTAATATGTTATCGTAGTGGTGCCCGGGGCTACAGGCGTTACCAGACCGTTCACAACAGTTGCAACTTCCGGATTGCTGCTTTCCCATCTGAAGCCTTCAGTAATCGGAACGCCGTTCGCGCCGGTGTATGTCAACTGTACAGCTGGATCGCCTACTCCTATCTCCAGATACTTGTAGTTTAAGCCCTGTACAACCGTTACTTCACAGGTGGCTTTATGGATGCCATCGTGTGATGTGTAGGTAATGGTCGTGGTACCGATGCCCAGTCCTTTGATGATCGCGCCATCTGTTTCCATCGTCGGAACTTCAATAACTGCAACATCCGGATTGCTGCTTTCCCACGTGCCATCGTATTCTATGCCGTCCGGGCCATTCATCCACATGCACGCACGGTTCATTCCGAGGCTAAGTGTCAGCTCATCGAAGCTGAGCTTGTATTCTACCGGTTTTTCGCGGACAGTTACCCTGCCGCTGTCTCCCAGGCCTACGCCGTTAACGCTTACCTGGACATTGAATCCTGTATATCCCGGAGCAAGGCCTGTCAGAGTGCCGTCTGCATCCAGTCTGATAATTCTTTCATCCTCAACTCCGAAGAATACGAACGGAACTGTCTCTCCGCTCAGCAGCGTGAATGTCAGCTGCTTTTCTTCACCGACAGTCATCTCAATATCACGCTCATTCAGACCCGGATGGATCTTGAAGTGGCAGGTGTCTGAGTGCAGGCCGTCATTGGATGTGAAAGTGATGTCCGCTTCGCCAGGGCCGACCGCACGGACAACATCGTACTGTGGATCGAAGACAACAACGTTTTCATCTGTAGTAGTCCAGGTGAACCGGTCGGTGCTCATCTGGTTTCCATTCTCATCATAGAAGAACAGGTCTATTCCGTTCTGTACTACGGCCTCGCGGTAATCGATATTCATTGAATATTCCTGCTTAACCGTTACTTTACATTGATCTGTGTACTGTCCGTCATCGGAAGTAAAGTTAACTGTACATGTGCCCAGTCCGACAGGCGTTACATTACCTGCGCTGTCAACCGTGGCAACTGCAGGATCTCCGCCTGAGAATGTGCCGCTGATCTGCTGTCCGTCAGGATCCGTGAAGAACAGCTGCTTCGAAGCATTATTCTGGCCATACCACAGATCCATATTGTGGTAGTTGAGACCCTGATATACATGTACTACGCATGAGAGCGGCTCATGCTCTCCGTCATTAGGATCAAATGTGAATGTCGCCGTACCTACGCTGAGACCGATAACTGTGCGACCGGTAACACGCCAATAGGCAACGTTAATACCACGGATGGTCCAATGGTTTTCGGAAACCGGCTGGCCATTCTCGTCATAATAGATCAGATCGAAGGTCTCGCCGATGTGAATGGTCTTTTCAGTGTAGTTCAGATATGGCTGAGGTTTCTCTGTAACAGTTATCCTGCAGGAATCCACCAAGTCATTACTGTCAGCGAAAAATGTTACATATCCTGTACCAGTTCCAACTGCCGTAACAATGCCGTTTTGGTCAACCGTAATAACGTTCGATGGACCTGCCTGATAGTGGCCTTCCGCTACAGTACCATTCATCATCTTGAAGAACAGATGCAGCGTATCGCCGACATACAGCTCCTCATCCTGATAATTCAGGCCAGGATGTACATAAATGCGGCACTCATCGGAATGATAACCGGTATCGTCGAAACATGAGAAAGTGAAGTCCGAAAGGCCTACACTCAAGCCTCTAACAAGGTGTTCTTCCTTGTCATATGTAGCTACGTCCGGTTTACTGCTGCTCCAGTTATAGTCATCTTCGCCCAGAATCTCTCCATTATCTCCATAGAAGAACAGTGAGAGGCCCTGATCGACAACAGTATGTCCGATTTCACGGTTCAGATAGTACGTTCCATTTACTGTAACTGAGCAGTAAGCCACATACTTGCCATCGTTGGAAATGAACTCAATATCCGTTGAGCCAACGCCGGTCGGAGTAACTGTTCCATCGCTTGAAACTGCTGCAATGTTTGTATTATAGCTTGTGAATGTGCCTTCCACGATGCCATCAGGTCCAGTGAACTCCAGATGGCCCGGCTTATTCTCGCCGCCGTACCACAGTTCTAATCTGTCAGTATTCAGACCCTGGTAAACCGTAACTGTACAGGTATCTTTTACCACACCTTCAGCATTTATATAGTCGATTTCGGCAGTACCTACACCCGTACCGACTATTGAAGCATCAGAGTATACTACGGCAACCGATGTATCGCTGGTGGCCCATGTGCCCTCTGTGGTCTCTACGCCGTTTTCATCTATATAGCGCAGACCGGTGAAGGTATCGTTCAGCATAATGTCAATATGATGCATATTCAGCTGATCAACAGGAGCAGGAACAACGTTAACTACACAATAGTCATAATGCTCTATATTCTCGTCGCTGAAGAACTCTATAACGGCTGTTCCTACGCTTAAAGGAACAACAGCACCGTCAACGATATCAGCAATATCAGTACTCAGGCTTTGGAAGAGTCCTTCTTCAACTCCATTCCGTCCGGTATAAATCAGCTCAACGCCTTCGCTGTTTAACGGCAGCGTCAGCTCATGATAGTTCAGTCCCGGAACTACATGAACCAGGCATGATGCAGTATATTGCTCATCGTATGAAGTGTATGTAATGGTTGCGTCGCCAACGCTGACACCACAGACTCCAGCAAGAGGAACATTATCAACAATCTTAACATATGCTACATCCTCATTGCTGGATGTCCAGTTGCCTTCAATTGTCTCACCATCAGGTCCCTTAAAAGCAAGCATGAAGCGGTTTCTGTCAACACTGATCTGCAGCTCACTGAAGTTAAGGCCATAGTCGTGCGTTTCCTCAACAACGGTTACATCGCACCAGTCATAGTCAAACGGATTGTCCAATGTCTGAACCCATACTTTGGCAGTTCCTACGCCTACCGGAGTTACCAAACCACCTTTGACAGTAACTACAGATTCATTAGTACTCTGCCACATGTAACCATATGTCGGTGTCCAATAATCATTTGTATATGTCAGCTGCCCGCTTTCGCCGCCCAGTGTGAGCGTCATGCTCCTGCGGTCCAGACCCTTAATAACAGTAACTAAGCAGTCATCTTCGTGCTGGCCATCAGGTGAAATATAATGGATGGTCGCAGACGCGCCAACTGTAATACCGGTAACGTTTCCGTTCTGGTCAACAGTTACAGCGCTCTCGTCGCTGCTGCTCCATGTACCTTCCTTGGTACTGCCGTTTTCCCCACTGAAGCTCAGCCTCTCACCGGTCCTGCCTACAGGAACCCACATCTCATGTGTATTCAGCTGATAAGTTGCTTTTCGGACGCTGACATAGCATTTGCCTTCTATTGAATGTCCGTCAGATTCATAGGTAAATGTGATGACGGCATAACCTTCTCCAACAGGTGTAACCACACCATTTGCATCAACAGTTGCTACTTCTTCATTATCACTTGTCCATGTACCACTCACCTGCTGTCCCTGCATATCCTGATAGAACAATGTTACAGGCTCCATGTTTCCGCCCACCCAGAACTCCAGGTCAGTGCGGTTTAATCCATAAACAGTAACAGTACATGTGTCAATAATTCCTTTCGGAGAAGTGTATGTAATGACTGCACTGCCATATCCAACAGCAATTATTATGCCGTCTTCAACTGTTGCAACATTCTCATCGCTGCTGGTCCATGTGCCGTCTGTTGTACTATTACCATTTTCATCAAGGAATTCGAGGAACTCATATTCATCTATTCCATCAAAAGTAATCTCATGTTCTGTTAAATGATTTAACACAGTAGAATCCAACACTTCGACGCGACAGTTGTCATAGAAATTTCCATTATAGCTGTAATAATCTATGTATATATTACCGGCGCTTACCGGAGTTACATAACCATTTTCATCAACAGTTGCTATATGTGTATCTTCACTTTCAAAGTATCCGCTTGAATCATATCCTTCCGGTCCGGTGAAAATCAGCTGCACTGGATCTTCATCTGAACCCACAAACAACCTGAGATAATGATAGTTCAAACCCTCATAAACTGTTACTTCACACACATCTGAAATATCAGTACCATTGACAGTAAATGTCAGCTGGGCTGTTCCGGCGCCGGCAGTATAAACCCATCCGTCTTCATAGTAAGCTACGGTAGGATCTGAGCTTTCAACTGTAAACTCGTCATCACTCATTCTCTCTCCGTCTGCACCGTAGAATACAACTTCAGTAACGCTATTTTTTGATAATATGATTTCATGGCGGTCCAGAGTGTATGCCTTGGTAACTGTTACTGTGCAATAGCCAAAATAGTAATGCTGGTCATCGTTATAATCAAAGTGAACAGCGGTTTTGCCCGGGCCTACCGGGTAAACATTTCCTGCCTCATCAACATCCGCAATAGATGTATCCTCTGCGGAATATGAGCCGCCATTTACGATTTCATCGCCGATTCCATAGAATACCAGCGGAACAGGATCATAATCTCCACTAAGATTGAAAGAAATATCTTGTGGTTCTAAGCCTCGCACGCAGTAAACATGGCAGGTCTGTGAGAAACCGTTGTTGGTGGTGAACGTAATATCCGTCTCGCCAAGTCCTACGAAACTGATTGAACCGTAATCATCAGATTCATTATCGTACTGAGCTACTTCAGGGTTCTCACTTACTACTGAATACTCACTATTATCCAGGTCTTCTCCATCCGGGCCATAGAAATGTATGCTTCTGGCAGTACGCGGCGAGAGAATAATCTCGTAATCACTCAGATAGTATGCATTTCTTACTGTGATAGGAATGGAATCGCTATAGTTATTTCCGTTTTCATAATTGGAGAAGTACAACCATGTATTTCCCAGGCCAACAGGGATAACGCAGCCGTTTTCATCAAATGTAGCCACGCTCTCATCGTCGATGGAGAAATAGTCTGCAATGAGTTCGTCATTAAGTCCATAGAAAGCAACCGGAACCGGTTCATTTTCTTCACCATAAATGAAATCGATTTCTCTTGGTTCCAGTCCCCTCACAACTGTTACATGACAGGTGTCATAGTGCAGCCTGTCGAGTGTATAGAATGTAATATCTGCTTCACCCGGCTGTTCGCCGCCAAAAACAACTCCGTTCTGATAATATGCCACATCAGGATTGCTGCTTTCCCAGGTGAATTCATCTTCACTCAGAATATTGCCGTCTGCACCATAGAACTCAATTCCATAGCCAGAATGCCTTGTTGTAACCATGCTGTCCATGCTTAAGGAATATGCATTTGTTACCTTTACATAACATGCTTCATAATAGTCATGTGAGTCATCATGGCCATAGAAATAAATATATGCATATCCAACACCTACCGGATGGATATAACCATCGTCATCCACCCTGACTACGCTTGGATTATCAACTTCAATATTATCAGCCGCAATGACAGCGTCATTGACTCCGTGGAAGATTATCTTAACCGGCTCATAATTCTCTAAACCTGTAAACAGAATATCTTTTCGCTCCAGACCGTTTACAACCGTAACGTCGCAATATACGGAATGTGATTCATCCCCCAGCGGAGTGAAGGTGATCCTGGCCTCGCCGGCGGATACCAGCTGAATGTATCCATTTTCATAATATGCTACTTCAGGATGATCACTTGAAGTGGTAAACTCATCTTCGCTGAGCGGATTTCCGTCCGGGCCATAGAAGGAAATATCTGTATACTCATATCCGAGCGAAAATGTTGGATTAGTTTTGCTCAGAGAATAGAGTGCATTTCTGACCTGTACATAGCATTCGTCCCGGTAGCTCTTTCCATCAACCTCTGCTCTGAAATATACCCAAGTACTTCCTTCCAAAAGCGGTGTAACCATTCCAGCCTCGCTGACATCCACTATGTCCGGAAAATCAACCTCAAATGAACCACTGATTTCACTTTCATCCATCGTTAAATATTTAAGTTGAACAGGTTCACCGCCAACCGCCATATTCAGTTCTTTATAGTTGAGTCCCGGATGTACATTGACTATGCAGGACGCGGTTCTGCTTTCATCCAGCCTAGTAAATGTAATGGTTGTCGAGCCAATGCCCACTGGATGTATAATGCCGTCTTCATAGTAAGCAATGTTTTCATTTTCGCTATGTACAGTGAACTCACTCTCCGGCAAGGCCTCTCCGTCAATTCCGAAGAAACTGATTGGCCAGTTATCATTTAGAGTCATTTCAATTTCTGTTTCAGACAGATAATTATTTTCCGAGACAGAGACACAGCAGAAAGCATCCCAGGATTTCTCACCATCAAAGCCCTCGTATTTGATATATGCAGTTCCTAATCCAACCGGAGTTACGAAACCATTCTGATCAACTGTAGCAACTTCTTCATTATCGCTGCTGAACTCAAAACTGATAATCGGTTTCTCTGTACCGCTGAATATCAGCTGAACAGGCTCCGGAGTATCAGGTGTCAAATACAGCGAACCATAGTTGAATCCATAGACTCTGACATTACATTCAGCTGAATGTCCGTCCAGTGAGGTAAATGTGATCGTCGCTGTGCCCGGATGTACAGTGTTGATGCATCCGTTCTCATAGTAAGCAATAGTTTCATCAGTGCTGCTGGTGGTGAATTCGTCTTCACTCATTATCTCACCATCTGCGCCGTAGAAATAAACATACGGATAAGCCCTCGTTCTGAGAACCAGGTTGTTCTGGCTTAATGAATATGGTCTGACTACTTCAACACGGCAGGTATCGCTATAGTTGTATCCAGTTTCCGAATCAACCGCTGAAAACTCAATGTATGTGTACCCTTCTCCAACCGCAGTTACCAGACCGTTATTATCTACTGTCGCAACTTCAGGACTGCTGCTCTCGTACGTACCCGCAATGACAGCATCGTCTATGCCGCGGTACTCCAGCTGCGCGGTATCTTTGCCTTCTTCCAGGAGCAGCTTGATATCATCGTTCTCAAAGCCCCGGATGACATGAACAGTACAGGAATCTTCATATTCACCGTCCAAAGAAGTGTATGAAATAATCGCTGTTCCCGGAATTCCGCCGGAAACCCATCCATTATCATACGTTGCCACATTCTCGTTACTACTGGTCCATATGCCTTCGCTGGTCTCTCCCTCCGGTCCATTGAACCTCAGTGTAGTACTTGTATATGGCATAACAACCAATGTTCTGGCGGTCAGGGAGTACTCTTCAGCCACATTGATAATACATTCGTCTTGATACTTGTCATCGTTGGACACAAAGCTGATCCAGGTTGTTCCAACAGCCTTCGGAGTAACAAGTCCGTTGGCGTCTACTGTGGCAATTGTCTCATCGCCATTATAAAACCTTCCAGCAACTGACTCATTATTTTCTCCCCAAAATGAAAGCTGCATCGGCGTCATGTTCTGCTCAAGCGAAAAAGTATAGTTATGATAATTCAGGCCCTGAATTACCTTAACCTCGCAGGTCGCGGTAATGGATCCATCCCATGACACATAGGTTATAGTGGCACTGCCGGTCTTAAGAGCTCTCAATGTACCCCAGTCATCAGCATATACCGTCTCCGGATCGCTGCTGGTAAATGTGCCTTCTACATAATTACCTTCACCATCCATATAGTAAAGGTAGTATTCTTCATCGACCTTCAAGGTCAGATTGGTATCGCAGAGGCCGTTCTTCACTATTACCTCAACATCACAAACGGCATCGAACGAATAGTCCTTTGAAGTAACCCCAATACTTACATGGCCTTTACTTAAGCCAGTCACATGACCATCATCGCTGACTTCGACAATACCAGGGCTGTATGCATGGTACCACGCATCACAGACAATATCGTTTTCATCCAGCAATAGCAGGTCGAATTCCTCGCCTACTCCAATGACCGTTTTATCGATGTTCAGATGATAGTCTTCCTCTGCCATCGCTGTCACCGGCTGCAAAAATAAAGAGCCTGCAATCATGACCAATGACATCAAAATTGCGGCTCCCCGTTTCAATAGTCTCATAGCTTTGAAATCCTTTCTCCAAGTATGTATGTAAATATTAAGAATATTCATAACTATTATATACAATTGTGTTATGTAATATCTAATATATTTTATGAGAAAATGTGACAATTTTATCCGGCCATATATTTGCACTTTGCATATTGAACTTGTGTGCGTTTTGGGTGTGGCTGTGCCACAAAATTACATTTCTGGGTGTTTTGTGCTGTTGCGTGACACGAAATTACGTTTCTGGGTGTTTTTTTACCTCAAAAACACCCAGAACTGTCAATCCGTGGCAAAACACCCTCAAAAAACACCCTCAACTGTAATTTTGTGTCATAGGGTCCCCCGAATGCGCACATGGCCTCGATTCTGTGTCTTCCAGCCATTGGACTGTGCGCATAACATCTATTCTGTGTCATCCAGCCATTGGACTGTGCGCATAACCTGCAAAATACGGCTCTCCTCGCGCCAATTATTTGCCTGGCGCAGATTTGATTGTCTATAATACTAAAATCTGCGCCTTTTTAGCTTATTCAAGGCTTACGAGGCGCAGATTATCACTTTTTTATATGTTTTTCTCTGCCATGTTCGGCAATATGGGACCAAAAAGGCGCAGAGAATCAGCTTTTTCCATCATTTTCTGCGCCGCGCCACAAATCTGGCACTCAAACCCCGAAAAACCACACGGAACATGCAAATCTGACGAACACCTCCGCCACCCCGCAACATCAAAAAAGCCGCCCGCAGGCGGCTTTCTTTATTTTTCGAATGAAGCTAGGACGTCTTTGACGATTCTGCGCTCGAGATCGATTTCTGCATCGGACATTTCCTCCAGCGGCCTGAGTCTACGCTGCAGACGCTTAGTGATGTTCTCGTCCTTTTCAGGATGCTCGGGGTCTGGCAGCGGGGAATAATCCCAGTTGTTGAACCAGTAATAATGGAGCACGCGCGTGTGGAGAATGCGCAGCAGTTCTTCCTCGGTGACGATGTCGCCCCATTTCTTCTTCAGCTTGTCATATACCTGGTGCAGGTCCAGCAGATTCAGGTAGGCGTAACGTTTGAATGTGTCCAGAGATGCCCAGTCCTCGCGGATCTTCCTGCGCAGCTTCTGCTGGGCAATGCCTTCTTCAACGTCTTTCTTGAGCAGCTTTTCTTCGCCCAGCAGGGCATCGAGTGACTGTGAGGCTTTCTGCCAGTTGTAGAAGGTCAGGTTGTTTTCCGGGACCAGGCCGGCGCGGTTGCTCAGCAGGATGTTCTTGTTCTGCTGGTCGCCGCGGAATGATGCGCAGACGACTACGCGCAGTTCGGCTGATACCAGGAACAGGTTCGTGATCAGGTTGAGCTGGTTTTCCTGCTCAGCAATGATGATCATGTCGGACTTCTTGATAACATCTATGTGGTCGTACCAGTCTGTCTCGTACGCTTTGATCTGGAGCTGGTCCAGATGGTCTTCGTGCAGCTTTTCAAATACGTGTGAGTCGCCGAAAATGTGATAGGTCACGTCCGCGAATGAGTTGGCCATGAGGCCGAAGAAGAGTATTTCTTCGCCCAGTTTGCCCCAGCCGATCAGTGATACGTCGAGTTTCCTCGGGCGGCCGTTCTCATCATAGGCCTGGTTGATCAGGTCATAGCGCTCCCAGAATTTCCTGCCGGCCAGTTCTGCCGGTGAGAATGCGCGGACGTTGCCCTCGCTGAAATACACTCCCGGGAGGTTCTCTGTCTGCAGGAAGATGCGCTTGCCCTGCAATTCATCGCGGTGGTCCATGCAGAATGTCAGGTTATTCTCTTCGCTGTCCAGCAGCACGTAATTGTCTGCTTCGACGAACCCGTTGATGCCGTGGATGGCCTTCCTGTTATTCTCCAGGAAGTTCTTGGTCATCTCGTTGTCACCGTACACGAATGTGCTGCCTTTCTTTGATCCGCGGATCCTGTCAAGCAGGATCTGGAACGCGCCGAACACGATAGTCAGGATGGCACTGAATGTGAAGATCGCGGCCAGGTATCTGGCAATGTCGACCAGTACGTTGACCGGATCCCAGAAGTACGCCATCGTGAACATCATCAGCGTATGGAACAGCGCATCCGTAAATTTCTCGTGCGCTATCATCAGGCCGATCACGCCGCACAGCAGCGCGGCTACCAGCAGTCCGTTCAGAACAAACATATAAATTTTACGGGCTTTTTCTTTTCTCATGATTACACCTGACTTTCCCTGTCTCAGATAGTTTAATAATACCTATTTTTGTCTGGAAATAAAATGTTTTTTATTTCACGATACCATCTTTTTCCGGCCAGCGCAGAAAAATCATCTTTTTCTTTCATCATCTGCGCCTTTTTGCCTTTTTCAGTTCCCCGCTAGCGCAGATTATTACATTGATTGGCTTTTTTCTCTGCCAAGCAACAATAAAATGCATAAAAAAGGCGCAGAAAAACCGATGTTATAATCGTTTTTCTGCGCTGCAATGCTCATAAATGCAAGTCAGCCAGGCACAAGCCTGACTGTGTAGCTTTATTCCACAAAGTCAGCCGCCGGCAGCTACTCCCAGGAACCCCAACGTCACACAGGAGGTTCCTCTTAGTGCTGCTCCGTTCCCGACCTGACACGGTTCGTGGATTCCCGTTGCATTGGACCCGGGGATCGACACTGTCGGAAGCTGACTTTGTGGAACAAATGCAGTGAAATTATAATGTAAGGCGTCTGTCAAGTCAAGACTGCTTTGATCTGCGCAGCTGCGCGAAAAATTCCTTCAGCATATCGCTGCATGTGTCAGCGAGGATACCGGTCTTGAGGATTGGGTGGTGGTTGAATTTAGGCTCATCAAAAAGGTTGATGATGCTGCCTGTACAGCCGGCCTTGGGATTCATGGCTCCGACATAGACCCGGCGTATGCGGGCCTGGATAATAGCGCCGGCACACATCTGGCAGGGCTCGAGCGTCACATACATCTCGGTCTCGTCCAGACGCCAGTCGCCGACCTTTCGGCAGGCTTTCTTGATAGCGCTGATCTCGGCATGCGCCAGAACGGTCTTGTCCGTCATGCGTCGGTTGTAGCCGCGGCCGATGATCTCATCGCCCTGTACGATAACGCAGCCTATCGGCACCTCGCCGAGGCGGCGTGCCTTGCGTGCCTCCTTGATGGCCTCCTTCATGAACTTTTCTTCTCTGGTCAATTCTGTCATAAGTTATGTTAAAAGGCCGCCGTCAGCCGGCGGCCCATTCAGATCAATAATACTGCGCGATTACTTCCCACAGTTCAGGGATTTCCTGGCCCAGGCACCAGCCTGCGATGCCCGCGATGCCATATCCTTCGAGCAGGCCCAGCTTAGCCTGATAGGAGTCCTCGCTCTCAAGCCATGCATGTACGCGCTCGCCGTCTTCATCATATTCAGCGTAGTGCAGACCAAGCTCTTCGTCCCATGCAGCTGACTCGCCCGCCAGCTCCAGCAGATACCACGCCTTGGTCGTATTATAGCTGGCCTGGATAAATGTGCCGTCAGTCTGCTCATACCAGAACCTGTTGTAGAACGGCAGGGCAATGACAGTCTTGGAAGGCTCCACCTTTGAAACTGTCAGATCAGCCACTTCTTTAACAAACGGAAGTGAGGAATTCGGGCCAATGCCGTCCGCGCCGCCCAGGTAATCATCATAAGCCATGACGACTACATAGTCGCAGAGCCTGCTCTGTTCTTCGATATGATAGCATGCGTTGTAATCATACGGAGCGTAGTTGTCGACTGACAGATATTTGCCTGCCTTGCGGCATTCTATTGAGAGCTCCCTCAGGAACTCAATGAAATCATCGCCCAGATCGTTAACCAGGCCGATGCGCTCAAAGTCAATGTTAATGCCATCGATGTTTTCAAGACGCATGTCTTCCATGACTGCATCGATGACTGCCTTACGCTTGGATGTGCTGGACAGGACTGCTTCCACATAATCAGTATTTGCGTCATCAAACAATGCCCAGACAAGCATGCCGCGCTCGTGCGCCGCATCTACAATGCTGCCGTCAGAAAGCATCCATACGCCGCCCTCGTCATTAGCCAGGAAGTACCATGTCGGAGAAATGACGTTCATCTGAGGCGCGTTGTCGGCCAGTTCGTAGAATTCGATATTAGCGTCCAGCGTATACACAGCCAGCCATCCCATCCTGACATGGTCAGGGGTGGTCAGTGAGGTATATTCAGGCTCATCATAGTCGTTGGCTGCCTGTGTTTCCTGGATATTAGTAACGGCATTCGCCTTAATATATCCAACGTAGCCTTCGCTGCTCATAACGCCCAGCCAGTCATCCAGGTCCTCAATGATCTGGAGCTCGTCGCCCTTCTCAACGTCGCCGACGATATTGGACTTGATGCCGCCCTTAACCCTGATCTGGGTGTTCTTGCTGACCTCACCGGTCTTGATGGTGCCGCATGCGTGTTTGATAACAACTCTGGCCGGATTTTCAAAGACTTCATAGCTGGCGCTGGAAAACTCATCAATGAAATCCATGGCGAAATAGATGTCGCCGTCCCTCTCGGTCACAACGGCATAATCCGTTGAAACAAAGTTCCCATCCACACTGTATCCATGCTCGCCCAGTTCAGCTGTAACCATCTGGAGAGCATTCGTAATAACCGCGACGTTGTCAACGTCATCGAAATAGATCCTGTCGTCAATATTGTTCTTCAGAATACGGTATTTAACGTATACCTGGCCGTCCATGCTGAAGGCACGGCTCTGAAGGATCAGACCCTCGAGCTTATCAGGATTCTGCTGCTGAAGCACTATGGCCAACTCGTCTTCCCTGGCTGCCTCGCGGCCCAGTTCACTGTCGCCTGACAGATTGTAATAATACTCAAAATCAGTATAAGTCCTGGCCGGGGAGAGTTTCTTTATAAGGATAACTGCTGCCACAATGATCGCGGCCAGTATAATGACCGTGATGATGATCGGCAGTGGTTTTAATCGTCTTCTGTTATTATTATTTGCCATAATGCTTCCTTTCCTACGGGTCAATAGAGCAGACCCAGCGGGAGCATTATACCATTATCAGGCCATCTTTATCAAGGCTTGAGTCAGAGGTCCTTCCTAAAGATTATTTATTTCTGATCATATTGAAATTCAGCCTTTTGGAGCCATCGTTAATGTAATCCCGCATATAGTCGCATTCCTCGCTGAAAACGCATACTGTTGCTATATTTTCTGCGTTCGAGCCGCGTCCCTCCAGCATGAGCCGCGTGCCGTCCGAAGCTATCTGCCTGAGCTCGTCCGCCAGCGACAAATACTCCACATATTTCTCCTTCTCCTGATCCTTCATTACCATCCTCCTTTAAGATCTGCAGCCTCAAAAAGCGCCGCATTTCACAGATCTGCGCACAGGAAAAAAGCCATATAAACTATTGATCAAACCGGGGATACAGACGCCCGGAACCGGGAGTCCGTCTGAAATCAGGAAAATCTGCGTCCGCTCTTTTCCTGCGTAGTTAAAAGTATATTATTTTATTATTGAATTTTCAAGGGTTTTCAAGTATTATCTTCCTATGAAAATTGAAAAAATAAATGACAATCAGATAAAGTGTACTTTGACCCGCTCAGATTTGGCTTCACATCAGCTTAAGATGAGCGAGCTTGTCTATGACAGTGAGAAGTCCAAGCAGTTCTTCCAGGATATGATGGAACAGGCTTCTACAGAGGTCGGTTTTGAGACCGGAGACCTCTCTGTAGTTGTTGAGGCCATCCCGGTTTCCATGGACTGCATTATTCTCATGATCACAAAGGTTGAGGACCCGGATGCCGCTGACCAGCAGTCATTCGGCCGTTTCTCACGTCTGAACGATATTTTTCCTGATGCCGGATCCGAGGCTGAAGATTTAATTACTGATATCCCGGAGGATGAATTTGTTGTTACGCCTCCATCCGCTGCTGCCAAAGAGCCGCAGCGTTTAGAGCGCATGTATTCTTTTGACAAACTGGAAACAGTTATCAAATTTGCCCATCAGGCGGGCAGGTATTTCCATGGCGAAAGTTCCCTGTACAAATCCCCTGAGAACGGCAGATATTATCTTATACTCAAAAATTCAGGTGATATGAAGGAGTTTGGTTTAGTGTGTAATTCAGCTTTCGAGTATGGCAGCAAGGAGCCTTATGGTTTCGCCAGAAGCGCATTCATCGATGAGCATTTCGAGCTCATTATCAGGGATAAAGCGCTTCAAAGCCTTGTATACGTATAGTGCGGCCGATAATCTCTCTCCGGGATTTAGTAATGGAGTTCGGGGGAGAGAGAGTACTTGACTCCATTAATCTTGACATCGAAGACAAGGCCTTCGTTACTCTTCTTGGGCCTTCAGGATGTGGCAAGACCACTACTCTGCGGATTATCGGCGGCTTTCAGAAGCCTACCAGCGGAGATGTGCTCTTCGATGGTTCTTCAATCATTGACCTTCCAGCTTACAAAAGACAGATAAATACTGTATTTCAGAACTACGCCCTTTTCCCGCATCTGGACGTTTATGAGAATATTGCCTTCGGCCTTAGGATCTCACGTCTTTCAGAAGCGGAAATAGACAGACGCGTTACTGAAATGCTCGCTTCTGTTTCCCTGCGCGGTTTCGAGAACAGGAAGATTACTTCCCTCTCAGGCGGCCAGCAGCAGCGTGTCGCTATCGCCAGGGCGCTGGTCAACCGTCCTAAAGTACTGCTGCTCGACGAGCCTTTGGGCGCTCTGGACCTGCGTCTCAGAAAGGACATGCAGACAGAGCTTAAAAAGATCCAGCAGGAGGTCGGCATCACCTTCGTATATGTAACACATGATCAGGAAGAAGCCCTGGCTATGTCTGATACGGTAGTCGTCATGGACGCAGGCCGCATCCAGCAGGTCGGCACTCCTGAAGATATCTATAATGAGCCTGTGAACGCGTTCGTAGCTGATTTCATCGGCGAGTCCAATATTCTCGACGGCACCATGCCTTGTGACTACAAGGTCAGGATGTTCGGCCGCGAGTTCGAGTGCGTGGACAAAGGCTTCGCCCCTAATGAGCCTGTTGACATCGTTATCCGTCCTGAGGATATCGACATCGTTCCTGCTGACCAGGGACTCCTGTGCGGCACTGTAACCCAGGTTACATTCAAGGGCGTACATTATGACACAATCGTTGACTTCCGCGGATTCAAGTGGCTGATCCAGACCACCGATTTCTGTCCGGAAGGTTCATATATCGGCATCCGCATCAATCCTGAAGACATTCAGGTTATGCACAGGAGCGAATATTCCGGTCTGTACGGCGATTACAGTTCGTACTCAGCGGAATATGAAGAGCTCGTAGAAGAAGAGACAGAGGAGGAATAGCTGTTGAAGCGTAAGTTTTTGGCAGCTCCCTACGTTGTCTGGATGCTGCTGTTTACTTTAGTACCCTTATTCATCGTAATTTATTTCGCGTTCACGGATTCCATTACCGGCGCGTTTACTCTTAATAATCTGGTCAGCATTACTGACTATGCCACGATTTTTCTGAGGTCAATCTGGCTGAGCGTAGCCGCTACGCTCATCTGCCTGATCATTGGCTATCCGGTAGCTTATACGATCGCGCAGTGCAAGCCTAAGACACAGCGGATCCTGCATATGCTGATAATGCTGCCTATGTGCATGAGCTTCCTTCTCAGGACGCTCGCATGGGTTGCCCTGCTCGAGGACACAGGTATCATCAACAATATCATTACCTCCCTGGGCATCACCCCTCTGCCGCTCATCCGTAATTCAGGCGCTGTTATCCTGGGCATGGTCTACAACTACCTGCCATATATGATACTGCCTCTGTACACCTCGATTTCCAAGCAGAACCCGAGGCTTATTGAGGCCGCCGAGGATCTGGGCTGCAATAAGGTAAATGTATTCAGAAAAGTCATCCTGCCGCTGTCACTGCCTGGCATCACATCAGGCATTACCATGGTATTCGTACCGGCGGTTTCAACATTCTATATTTCACAGAAGTTAGGTTCTCCGGGCACCATCCTGGTCGGTGATGTTATCGAATCCCAGTTCAAGGGCGCATACAATCCGAACCTCGGTGCCGCTATGTCGCTGATCCTGATGATCCTGATATTCATCTGCATCGGCATTACGAACCACTTCACCAAGAATACAGACGAGGAGGTAATGATGTCATGAGAAAAGCATCCAAAGTCGTTACCGTCATCGTCTTCCTGTTCCTGTATGTGCCTATCATCGTACTGATGGTAGCTTCCTTCAGCTCGGGCACTGACCTGGCTATTTTCAAGGAATTTACATTCAGCAGATATGCTGAACTCTTCAAGGATACCAACCTGCTCCTGCTGGTCAGAAACTCTGCTATCATTGCAGTGCTTTCCACCGCCGTTGCCACGATTCTGGGCACAATGGCAGCCATGGGGATCTACAGCATGAAAGGCCGCATCCGCTCGCTGGTTATGGGCCTGACCAATATCCCAATGACCAACCCGGACATCGTTACCGGTGTTTCTCTGGCCCTGATGTTCGCGTTCACGGGTACTGTTCTGAGGCTTCAGACTGTCCTGGGATTCTGGACACTCCTCATCGCGCATATCACGTTCAACCTGCCTTACGTTATCCTGAACGTTATGCCAAGGCTCGCCCAGATGGACCCGAACCTCACAAATGCAGCTCTCGACCTGGGCTGCACCCCGATCAAATCATTCTTCAAAGTAACTCTGCATGAGATCATGCCGGGCATTATTTCAGGCGCCCTCATGAGCTTCACAATGTCACTGGACGATTTCGTAATTTCATATTTCGTTACAGGTTCAGGCTTCCTGACCCTCCCTGTCGAAATATACAACTACACCAAGAAACCTATCCATCCAAAGCTGTACGCTCTGTTCTCACTCATGTTCATTGTCATCTTGATTTTGATGGTAACCATGAATGTGCTGCAGGCCAGAAGCGGTTCGGCCAAGAGACGCCTGCGCGCCGGAAAGGAGGCCGCTTAATTGAAAAAGCTCCTTTCAATCATTCTGGCGCTGGCCATGATGATCATTCCGGTCTTCGCATTCTCCGGCAGCACATACGCAGCAGATACCGTCACCCTCAACGTATACAACTGGGGACAGTATATTTCCGACGGCACCGATGGATACATTGATGTCATCGCCGAGTTTGAGGCCGCATACCCGAATATCAAAGTCAACTACATGACCTTCGACAGCAACGAGACCATGTACACCAAGCTGCAGACAGACCCGTATGCATATGATGTCATCGTGCCTTCAGATTACATGATTCAGAAGCTGATCTCCGAAGACAGGCTGGAAGAACTTAATTTCGACAACATCCCGAATTATGAATATCTGGATGACAGTTTCAAGAACATGGCCTACGACCCGGAGAACAAATACTCCGTGCCTTATACATGGGGTTATGTAGGCATTATTTATAATTCCAAATACGTAAATGAAGAAGACACCGGCAGCTGGGACCTGCTCTGGAACCCAACCTACGCCGGCAAGATATTAATGTTCGACAACCCTCGCGACGCGTTCGCGGCAGGCGAGCTCCTGCTCGGCTACGGCCTCAACACCGAGGATGAAGAAGAACTCAGTGCCGTTACCGAGAAACTCAAAGAACAGAAGAACCTGGTACAGGCATATGTCATGGACCAGATTTTCGATAAGATGGAAAGAGAAGAAGCCTGGATCGCTCCATACTACGCAGGCGACTACCTGCTCATGGTCGAGGAGAACGAAGACCTGAGCTTCTACGCTCCTGAAGAAGGCTTCAACCTCTTCGTTGACGCGCTCTGCATCCCAAAGGGTGCCCGCAACAAAGAGGCAGCTGAGCTCTTCATCAATTTCCTCTGCAGTCCTGAAATCTGCGGCCCAAACCTGGAGTACCTGGGCTATTCAACCCCATTCTCAGCTGCCAAGGAATACATGGACGAGGAAATGAACGAGAATGAAATCGCCTACCCATCCGAAGAACTGCTCTCCAAGGGCCAGGCATTCAACGCCCTCTCAGTCGAAGGCAGCCAGCTCATGAACGAGCTCTGGCTCTCCGTCAAGACCTCCGACAACGTCCTGGGCCGCTATATCATCTTCACGTGCGCCGCACTGGTGCTCGTCATAATCCTTTGGGCCGTTCTGGCCATCCGCAAGAAGAGGCGCATCTCCAAGCGCTGCGGAGGATATGAGAAATAACTCTCGCTGGCTGATGTAGCCACAATCTGCAGTCTATGGGCGTTTTCTGTATAGTTCGGCCACAATTTTCAACTTGTGGGCGCATTTCATCTGTTTTGAGACATGAATCGCAAGTTATGGGTCAAAAAACGCCCATAACTTGCAGAACGTGGCTACTCTAATACCAAATATTTCGTTTCTTATTCTTTAAGGAACACTAATTCAATTATTCAAAAAGGAATTTAACTATGAAAAATTCTATTATTATCTCAGGCGCTTCCGCGCTTTCGTTTTGGTTGGATTATTCCAAACACAAAAATCCCAGATCTTATTCTTACAAAATTTGTGAGCGGGTTTCTCTGCCTGTAAATATCATTTCACATGTTCATTCTGCTTCAGCCAGACTTATCGCATCTGAACTAGGCCTCACCTTGCCTCTTCATGTTTTAGTGCCAGATTCAAATGCCAAACATCGTTCCAGGGACATTCGCTTTTCTGTTATTTCCAGGCATCTGCCAGAGAATAGTTTCATCCAATTAAATAATTACCAGCTGTCTAAAGAGCTGCAAGGCTTTAATATATATGTGGCCAGCCCCGAATATTGCTTTTTGACATTTGCCTCCCGGCTCCCTCTTCCGCTGCTGGTTGAGTTAGGTTGCAATCTGTGTGCTGAATACGCTATTGATTCAGCATCTGAACTTGGCCAGGTTTTTCGCAGCCCCGTCACAAATCTTTCGATGATTTCTGATTATGTACTTTCAGCAAAAAGAAATACTGGCCACCGCCAAGCCATGAGAGCTGTCCGATATGTCCTGGAAGGCTCATATTCTCCAGCAGAAACAAAGATAGCTGTATTTTGCATTTTGCCTTTATCAGAAGGAGGTTACAATCTGACCGGACTGCAGCTTAATAAAGAAATCACATTGAATGAAGAAGCTGCCAATCTGCTGGGTCTTAACACCTGCCGCGGTGACCTCGTCTGGAATGCGGAGCGGGCTGTAATCGAGTATGACAGCAACCTGACCCATCTTGATTCTCGTCAGCATAAATATGATAAAGCAAAGGGCAATGCACTCAAGGAATCCGGATACAAGCTGATTAGCCTCACCTCTGGAGATTTACATAGCTTCCAGTCCATTGAGGCCGCTTTTGTTCTGGTTCGTAAAGCCTTAAATAGGAAAAATCGCGATTCGCTGCTTCTTAAATACGCCGACAGAAGGGAGCTGACCTTTAAGATGCTATTCAAGTCAAGCTGACTCTTGTAGCCAGCCACGTTATGCAATTTATGAGTCAAAAAACGCCCACAAATTGCAAAATATGTCTCAAAATAGCCCAAATACGCCTATGGATTGCAAAACGTGGCCATGCCATTAACAAAACGTCCACCATCTGCAAAACATGGCGCAGCAATTTCAGCGCACAAAAAAAAGCTGTCACAAAAGTGACAGCTCTAATTTATATCTATTACTGTGCCAGAAATGCGTTCATTTTCTCAACGATTGCGTCTACATCTGTGCCGTGAACCCAGCATGCTTCTTCAAGGCTCTCGGCCTGTGCTGACGGGCATCCAAGGCAGTGCATACCTGTTTCTAAAAGAATTGGGACAAGGCCCTCATCAACTCTTAAGATCTCACCGATTGTCATGTCTTTAGTGATTGCTGACATTTATTTATCCTCCTATAACGCTTTTTTGGACTGGCGTAATTATAGTATATTAAACAGTTTTTTTCAATATTGCGTCTTTAATACTGTGATATTGTACAAATAATTTCAAGTTTCGTTTTTTCTCTTGTATATTTTTTTTAAAAGTATTATGATTTTTTCATCATTAAGAAGGAGGGACATATTATGGCATATGTAATTTCTGATGAGTGCTTAAGCTGTGGTTCATGCGAAAGCGTTTGCCCAAACGAGGCTATTGCTGAGGGCGATGGCAAGTATGAAATCGACCCAGAAAAGTGCATCGAATGTGGTTCATGCGCAGACACCTGCCCTGTAAGTGCTATCTCACAGGAGTAATTATTATAAAAACTAAATTTGCGCAAATTGAAACAGCTGCCTGAACAGGCAGCTGTTTTATTTTACTTGAATGCTCCGCCGTCCTTCGGACCGGACTTGGCTGTATTGACGAACCTGGTGTATTTAGGCTGCCATGTGAGCTCGATGGTGCCGACAGGGCCGTTTCTCTGCTTAGCCACAATGACTTCTGCTACGTTCTTCTTCTCTGTATCAGGGTTATAATAATCATCCCTGTAAAGGAACATGATGACATCGGCATCCTGCTCGATCGATCCTGACTCCCTGATGTCCGATAATACGGGCCTGTTGCCGCTTCGGGTATCAACTGCACGGTTCAGCTGTGAAAGCACCAATACGGGCACATTCAGCTCTCTTGCGAGGGCTTTCAGGCCACGGGAAATCTCTGAAATCTCCTGCTGCCTGGACTCGACCCTGCCGCCTGAGCTCATGAGCTGAATATAGTCGATCAGGACCATCTGAATGTCCTCTTCAAGTTTATATTTGCGGCATCTTGAGCGCAGCTCGGTCATGGATATGCCCGGCGTGTCATCAATGATGATCTTGGACGCGCTGATGGTCTCGGAAGCCTCCATGAGGTCTTCCCACTCTTTCTCTGACAGATTTCCTGAGCGGATGTTCTGCGCGTCAATCTTGGCTTCCATTGAGAAGAGACGGTTAACGAGCTGCTCCTTGGCCATTTCGAGGCTGAAGATAGCGACGCTCATTTCCTTCCTGAATGCCACGTAGTCCGCAATGGACAGGACGAAAGCGGTCTTGCCCATGGAAGGACGCGCGGCAACGATGACGAGGTCAGATCTCTGCAGGCCTGACAGCATATTATCCAGGTCAATGAAGCCTGTCGGAATGCCGGTAACATTGCCCTGGGTCTTGGATGCTTCTTCAATCCTGCGCAGCGCCTTCATAACGACTTCGCTGATCGGTTCGAACTCGCGTGAATTCCTGGACTGTACCAGATTGAAAACCTTCTTCTCAGTGTTCTCAAGGATGGTGTCCAGCTTATCTGTGCCGCTATAGCAATCCTCGGAAATATCCTGTGAAACCCTGATGAGTCTGCGCAGAGTGGATTTCTCGTATACTATCTGGGCATAATGCTTGACGTTGGCTGAGGTCGGGACAGCTGCAATGATATCCCTGACAAATTCAGGACCTGCCATCTCCTCAGGTACGCCCTTTTCTTTCAGTCTGGCGCTGAGAGTAACCGGGTCAGCAGGCTTGTTCTCTGACCTGAGTTCCTGGATGGCATCGTAAACAATCCCATTCTGTTTAGAATAGAAGTCCTCGCCAACCAGCATCTCTCCGGCTGTATCTATTGCCATCGGATCCATCAGCATAGCGCCGATGACGGATTGCTCCGCCTCCAGATTGTGCGGCATTATTTTCTTAACAAGAGCATCGTCTTCCATTTATTAACCTTCCACTACTTCTACCTTAAGGGTGCATGTAACATCCTTGTGGAGTTTAACCTTGATATCCTTAACACCGAGTTCCTTGATCGGCTCGTCCAGAACGATCTTTTTCTTGTCTAAATCCAGACCGTGCTGATCCTTGACTGCTGCGGCGATTTCCTTGGTGGCAATGGCTCCGAAAAGCTTGCCGTTCTCACCGGTCTTAACCTTGATAACTACAGGGTTCTTGGCCAGATCTGCTGCCAGTGTCTGTGCTGCTTCGAGGTTCTCCTGAGCCACCTTTGCCTCATTGGCCTTCTGGAGTTTAAGGTTGTTCAGATTGTCTGCTGTTGCAGGGGCGCCCTTTTTCTTAGGGATGATGAAGTTCCTCGCATAGCCGTCGCTGACGTCAACGATCTGTCCTTTCTTTCCCAGAGACTTAACGTCTTCTAATAAAATTACTTTCATTTCAGGTCCCCCTCTTCTATCATTTTCTTTAATGTTAATTTCAGTTTCTTCTTGGCGTCCTCAATGGTACTGCCCTTCAGCTGGGCACCTGCCATATTCATGTGTCCGCCGCCGCCCATACGCTCCATTACCAGCTGGACGTTAGTCTCGCCGATGGAACGGGCGCTGATATAAATCTGGCCGTCGTATTCGGTCATAGTGAAGCTGCCCTTAACGCCCTTGGCCGCCAGCAGTTCATTGGCAACCTGCGCAGCCACAACAGGCGGATTGATTGTCGCGTCTGCCTTGACGGCAGCAAAGGCAAATCCGTCAGCAAGCATCTCAGCACCCTTGATCGCTTCAGCCTTGATCTTGACATCCTCGAGGCTGTCGCGGAAGAGTCCGTTGACCCTGGATACGTCGATGCCGCTTCTTCTAAGGTACGCAGCTGCCTCAAATGTACGGACACCGGTGTTCTTGGTGAAGAAGTTGGTGTCGATCAAAATGCCGGCGTACATGGCCTCAGCCTCGCTCTTGGTCAGCTTGACATTGTCAGTAATATACTGCAGCAGCTCAGTAACCATTTCGGAAGCAGATGACGCATTCGGCTCGGTGTATGAAAGCACGAGGTTGTCGATTCTGTCGCCGCTCTGCAGATGATGGTCAATGAGCACGATGGTCTGAGTCAGATCAAGCAGCTCAGGGCATTCGAAAATGGATGGCTTATTGACGTCCACAACTACCAACGCTGTGTCCTTGTTAACGTATTTGTGTGCCTCCTCCGTGGAGATGAACACGTTGTTTGAATAATGCTCGTCATCCAGAAACATATCCAGCACAGGCTGCACTGAGTTGTTCAGTTCGTTCAGCACGATATACGCGCGCTTGCCTAGAGCAGTAGCCGCCTTGTAAATGCCGAGTGAAGCTCCGAATGAGTCTACGTCGCTGAGTTTGTGTCCCATGACGACTACGCGGTCCTTGCCCAGAATGATGTCCCTGAGTGCCAGCGCAGTAACCCTGGCTTTAACTCTGGTGTTCTTTTCAACCTGTCTGGTCTTGCCGCCGTAGAAGTATACGCGCTCGCCTTCCTTAACAATAACCTGGTCGCCGCCTCTGCCCAGAGCCAGTTCCAGAGCGAGCTCAGCGTATTCGCAGTCTTTGAGATAATTCTCGCCGACGCCGATACCCATACTGATGGTGGCCTTCAGCTCATCGTTCGTGGTCAGATTCTTGATCTCATCCAAAAGGTCGAATTTGTTTCTCTGCATCTGGGCCAGGTATTTTCTCTTAAATACGATGAAATATCTGTCCTTCTCGATCTTTCTGACTATGCCTTCCACCTTCTGGAAGTATTCATTTATAACGCGGTCAATATGGGCGATAACCAGGGACTTGTTGATGTCCTGGACATTACCGATGACCTCCTGATAATTATCAACGTATAATGAGCCGACTACCATCTGCTGCTCAACGCTCTGTTTCATCATGTTGACGATCTCAGTCTCGTCAAACATGTAAACCGCGAGCAGGTACTCAGCTCTGCGCTGCATTACGAAAATGCTGTCCTGCAGCAGTTCTCTCGGGATGTCCAGTTTCTTCAGGTTCAGCCTGAAATTCCTCATATCATAGACGATGGAAATATTCTTCTCATTGCCTTCGAAAACCAGATCGTCGTCGTTCAGTTCCCTGAACAGATCGGTCAGGCACATATCTCCGGATTCGCCGTCATAGAATCTGCCGAACTTCTTATTGGACAAAATAACGATACCATTGGAATCAGTAACCGCGTACGGAATAGGGAAGTCATCGACCAGCGCCCTCTCAACATTCTCGAAGCCCTGGATGAATCCGACCATGCCATTCAGCAGACGCTTGTTATTGATCAGCTGGAAGATCAGCAGCGCGATCAGATAAATCAGCAGCGCGGCCACTCCGCACAGTCCCGCCTTGGTATCTATAAAAAAGAGTACAACTGTAAGGGCCAGAATGATTATTCCGAACAATACCGGAAACAGCCTGTAGCCCCTCAATATGTATCCCATCTTAAGTCTAATCTTTTTTTCCATGTCAATACCTCACTTCAGGTGACATTGTGTCAAGATATTATACTACATTATACAGAAATAGTAAAAGGAATACTTATATCGCAGTTTTCTTTTTCTTGCGCATTTTTATTTTCGTGACTTATAAAGTCTGCCTCCAATATATCCACAACACGGCTCGAAAGCTACTAAGTTCAGAGCACACCCGGATAAACGCGGACCCTCGTGCGGAACTCGCTCCACTTCGTTTCGCTCAGACAGTCCTGAGCTCGGGTCCTATCCGGCCGCGCTCTTCACTAAGGGCTTTCGGCTTATTGTGTTTTTGGATATATTGGAGGCAGATTTTATAAACCCGGCGAATAATAATAAAGCGCATGAAAAAAGGAACTGCGTTCAAGCAGTTCCTTTAAAATTTCTTGCTTAGTTAGTCTACTGTGTAAGGCATTAAAGCAATGTGTCTTGCTCTCTTGATGGCTGTGGTAACGGCTCTCTGATGCTTTGCGCATGTACCGGTTACTCTTCTTGGTAAGATCTTGCCTCTCTCAGAAACGAACTTCTTAAGAGTTGCAACGTCCTTGTAATCTACAACCTGAGCATTCTCGCCGCAGAATACGCAAACTTTCTTTCTTCTGCGGATATTTGTTCTCCTCTTTGGAGCATCGCCTTTTTCAGCTTTGTTATATGCCATAATTATGACCTCCTTAATAACGGTTTAATTAAATGGCAAACCCTCGTCTTCTAATCCGTCTGCAATGTTCATGAAACCTTCGCTGGCTGCCTCTGACGGTGCCGGAACAGGTTTCGCAGGAGCGGTGTATGCAGGTGCCTCCTGATTAGCTGATGATGATGCGCTGGCCTTGCTCTCTGCAAACTCTACGCTGTCAACTGCTACGTCGGTGGTGTATACTTTCTGACCGTCTCTGTTGGTATAGCTACCGGTACGGATGTTGCCTTCGATGACAACCTTGGTTCCCTGCTTGGTATATTTCTCAAAGAACTCTGCGTTACGTCCGAATGCTACACAGCTGATAAAGTCAGCGTTCTGCTCATTGTCTCTCCTGAAACGTCTGTCTACCGCTAAGGTAAATCTGGCAACTGCTACGGAATTCTCTCCCTGTGAGTATCTGATGTCGGGATCTCTCGTTAAACGTCCCATAAGTATTACTTTGTTCATACTAACTCCTTCTTGTACGAGTGTTCAGTGCCATTAGTTAATTACTCTTCTTCTTCACGCGCAACAACTAAATATCTGATAACGCCGTCCATGATTCTGAGCTGCTGCTCCATCTCGTTAGGGCAATCGGTGTTCTCAGTCTCGAATTCAACGAAGTAATAGAAAGCTTCAGACATCTTCTGGATCTCGTAAGCAAGTTTCTTCTTGCCCCATTCCTTAACGTCTGTAACGCTGCCGGAATATCTCTCTACGAGTCCTTTGATCTTCTCAATGATCTGAGCGCGTTCTTCGTCTTCGAGCTTAGCACTTAAAACAACTGCTATTTCATATTTGCTCATTTCTCGCACCTCCTTTTGGTCTCTGGCCTTCCATCCATGTGGAAAGCAAGGAATATTATCACGAATAGGAATTCTAACACGAATAATTGCAATTTGCAAGAAAATTAATTATTATTATTTCATGAATAAAAAAGAGTTTGTTTCATACACCCAAAACACCATACATATTCTGGACGGAGCGACCGGATCTTTCCTGCTGGCCGCGGGAATGCCGCGGGGCAGCTGCACTGAAGAATGGGTCTGTGACCATCCTGAGACAGTCATCACCCTGCAGCGCCAATACATTGAAGCCGGCAGCGAGATCATCCTGGCTCCTACATTCGGCGCAAACGCAGCAAGGCTTAAGACCTTCGGCCTGCAAGGCAGGATAGAGCAGCTGAATACGGATGCTGTCCGTATCAGCCAGAATGCCGCCCAGGGCCGCGCTCTGGTTGCGGGAGATATTTCCATGACCGGCGAAATGCTGGAGCCTTTCGGCGACATGACCTTTGAGGAAGCTGTGGACGTTTACAAAGAACAGATCAGCATTCTTGACAAGGCAGGCTGCGACCTGCTGGTTGTCGAGACCATGATCAGCATTGACGAGGTCAGGGCCGCCATTACAGCTGCTAATGAAGTGTCCTCACTGCCGCTCATGGTCACCATGACATTCGATGAGAGCGGACGCACAACTTACGGCACCGCTGCCGCTGACGCTGCCCGCATCATCACTGACTGCGGCGCGGACGCTGTAGGCGCTAACTGTTCATACGGACCCGACAGGATGCTCCCGATCATTGAGGCCATGGCCGGTGCCACCCGCCTGCCGCTGATTGCGAAGCCTAATGCCGGGATGCCCCAGACGCTCCCCGGAGGAGCTGTAAAATACGATCTTGACGAGGACGCCTTTGCGTCTTCCATGGCCGAACTGATAAATGCAGGCGCAAGCCTTGTGGGAGGGTGCTGCGGCACAACACCGGCCTATATCAGAAAACTTTATTTAAGAAAGGAGAAAATGCATGTATTATAACGATTTTCAGGACCTGAAATTATCAGCTCTTGGAATGGGAAACATGCGGCTTCCTGTACTGGATGATGAAAAGCACAGCATTGACGAGGAAACAACCGCAAGAATGCTCGACTACTGCCTGAAGAACGGCATCAATTATTTTGATACCGCGTGGCCATACCACGACGGCAATTCAGAGATCGTAGTCGGCAACATCCTGAGCAACTACCCGAGAGACAGCTTTTACCTGGCAACTAAGTTTCCAACATTTGATAAATCATACTTCACCAGACAGGAGGAAGTATTTGAGAAACAGCTGAGCAAATGCAAGGTTGATTATTTTGATTTCTACCTGCTGCACAACGTCAGCGGACATAATATTAACTACTTCATGGACCCTGAGCTGGGCGGCAAGGTAATCGATTACCTGCTGAAGCAGAAAGAGGCAGGACGCATCCGCCACTTCGGTTTCTCCACCCATGCTTCATCTGAAGACTTTGTTAAGTTCCTGGACACATACGGACAATATATGGAGTTCTGCCAGATTCAGCTCAACTGGTTTGACTGGGAGTACCAGGATGCCAAGTTCAAAGTTGATGAACTGAACAAGAGAGGCATTCCTATCTGGGTAATGGAGCCTGTCAGAGGCGGCAAGCTCATCAATTACACCCAGCCTTATATTGACGAACTGAAGGCTCTCCGTCCGAACGACGAGATTACTGACTGGTGCTTCAAATTCCTGCGCACCGTTCCGGGCGTCACCATGATACTTTCCGGTATGTCCAATGAGAATCAGCTCCATCAGAACGTTGAGACCTTTAAGGAGCGCGATGTGCTGACAGAAGATGAAGTCAAATTCCTGTTCGGCATTAAGGACAAGATCCTCGCAGCCAAGATGATCCCATGTACCGCATGCAGATACTGCACAGATACATGCCCGCAGCAGCTGGATATCCCTAAGATGATCGAAATCTATAATGATGACGTCATCGCTGAATACGCGTTCTCAACACCGAACGCGATCCAGAGACTGGGCGAGGGCAAAGGCCCTACAGACTGCATCCAGTGCCGCCAGTGCGAGAGCCAGTGCCCACAGAATATCGCTATTCCTGATGTTCTGGAGATGCTTGCTCAGAGAGCCGCAGACAATCCATTCGCGAAGAGACCTGTGCGCTAAACCGGTGATTTACCTGCCTGGCGCAGAAAATGGTTCAAAATAAGTAAAATCTACGCCTTTTTGCCTTGATTACAGGCACGAAGGCGTAGTTTTTTAATTGAATCTCAGATTATCTGCGCTGAAAGGCTACTAAATAAAGAAAAAAGGCGCAGATTTTAGATCCCATCATACGTAATCTGCGCCACACAAAAAATCTCCCCCTTGCGGAAGGGGGAGATTGCTGTTATTTATGCCAATACTTTGATAAATGACCGGCGCCGTTTGTGACGACCGCCTTCGAAACGTTTCCACATGTTCTGGATGGACATATTAGTCTCCTGGTTCAGGTTCGTTTCCATCCATTTAACAGTGCCTGTAGCGTTCAGCATCTTGAACAGTTCCGGAATGAAGCAGATGCTGACACCTTTATTGATATATCTCTTATCAACCGCGATCAGAGCAAAGTCCAGTATCTCCGGCTTCCTCTTGGCCTTTAATATCTTGATTATGCACGGCGGAGTGAGCCTGCCACCCGACTTCTGTACCGCTCGGGCGATGGATGGTATGACCATGGCCATGCAGACTGCTTCGTCCTTGTCATTCAGAAGCACCGATACATACCTGGTGCCCAGCAGCAGCCTGAAGTTGCCGATCAGAAGCTTCTTCATGCTTTCTGTGAAAGGCACGGTGCCGTAAATATCCTCGTAGCCCTCGTCCAGCAGCCTGAAGAAATCATCCGCGTATTTCTTTATGAATTTGCCGATCTTCTTCTCCAGCGAGAAATGAAGATTGTTCTTCTTCATTACGATATCGGTCAGTCTGAGAAGCTTTTCGTCCACCTCCTTAGGCTGCCTGAGTTTGTACTCTACCCAGTCGATCTCTTTGCCGTAGCCGCAGTTCTCGATCAGTTTCTGGTAATAATCGTAGTTGTACTGTTCCTCAAATGTAGCCAAGTGCTCGAAGCCCTCTATTAAGAGGCCTTCCCTTTCGAGATCAGAGAATCCTAAAGGTCCGCAGATCCTGTCCATACCGTTATCAGCCGCCCATTTTTCAAGCGCAGCAAATAAAGCATCAGCCACCTCCTGATCGTCTATTGCGTCAAATCTGGTGAACCTGACCCTGTTCTCGCCTGTCTTCTCATTACTGGCGCCCTGGATAATGCCGGAAATCCTGCCGACCATCACTCCGTCCCTGTACGCGTTGAAATAAACCGCTTTGCAAGTCTCGTAATAAACGTAATCTGCCTGGAAAATTTTCTTCTCATCGCTGTACAGCGGAGGTACGAAATTCGGATTGTCCTTGTACAGTTTCAGCGGGAAATTAAGGAATTCCCGCTGTTCCTTCTTCGTCTTAACTTCTCTGACTTCAACCATAAATTATTTTACAAATCTAACAAGGTCGTCATATGAGCAAAGACCTATCTGCTTGTTAACTACCTGGCCGCCTTTGAACAGAAGCAATGTAGGAATGCTTGTAATTCCAAAACCGCCTGCCAGTGCCGGCTGCTCATCTACATTTACCTTACCAACCTTAACCTGGCCTGCCATGTTCTCAGCCAGCTGCGCTACTGCAGGGGCGAGCATCTGGCATGGGCCGCACCAACTGGCCCAAAAATCAACCAGAACCGGAATATCTGAATTGATAACTTCTGTATTAAAATTGTCCTGTGTAATAATAACTTCTGACATAATTGTTCTCCTTTAATTATTTTAATTGATTTTCCCATAAAAGCTCAGTTCTGGCAACAATTATTTATCTTCAAATAAAAGGAGCCGCCCCGATAAAGGCGGCTCCAAAAGGCTTAGGTAATTACTGCTCATGTGCGAGCATTTTCTCTTTGTAGTGATGTGCCTCTTCAAGAAGCATATCTTTAACTTTCATCAGACGGATCTGGGTGCTTCGTTCGTTCTCATCCAGCTTCATCTGAATGTATTTGATGCTTTCCTGAGTATCAGGGATCATGACGTGCTCCAGCGCATTAACACGGCGGCGGGTCTTCTCGATCTCGGCAGCCATGAGCTGGCAGGATTTCTCAACTTCGGCAAGTCTGAGCATATCCTGAAGAACTGTTGACAGGCTGGCTACGGCACCATCCAGATCACTGGACGTGAATGCATAGCCATATGAATAAATGTCGTTCTCGTCTGCGGTCCTGGTCTTGTATTCAAAAACAGGAACCTCAACACTCATGACATTCTTAATGCCGCCCTCCAGTGAAACGCTCTGACGAGGAGCCATGAAAGCTGCATTGATCTCTTCATCTTCCATGCCTGCCCTGGCAAGTACGAAGTCCTTGTTGGCCTTCGCGATGCCTTCCTCAACGCGTTCCCTGAGAGCCTTGTTCTCACGGACAAGATCCAGGAACTGTCGCATCAACTCATCTCTTTTATCCTTTAATAACTTATGTCCCCTGACAGCTGTCGCAAGCTTTTTCTTCAGCTTGGTAAGCTCCATACGGGTAGGATTAACCTGTTTTTTAGTTGCCATAATATCTCCTAATTATTTGATGTAACGTCCCGGCAGACGCTGCTTTCAGCAGCTTTTCCTGCCGGACAGCCGCGCTCACACTCCCGCCGTATTCTACGGCTTCGTGTTCGTGCGTCTGCTCGTCAAATGTCCATGCATCTGATCTCTTGCAAGCACAGATCATCTGCCTGTCCACTTGACTCGTTTACATTGCATAGTACTGATCCAAGAATTCGTCCTTAATTCTCTTCAGCTCGGCACGAGGAAGAATTCTAAGGAGCTCCCAGCCAATGTCCAGAGTTTCTTCGATATCTCTGTTGGTCTCATATCCCTGGGATACGTACTTCTGCTCGAATTCGTCAGCGAATTTTGCATATAACTTATCCATATCGGTCAGAGCGGCCTCACCAAGAACTACCATGAGTTCCTTGGCTTCCTTACCACGGGCGTAAGCTGCGAACAGCTGGTTCATAGTATTTGCGTGGTCAGCTCTGGTCTTGCCTTCGCCGATACCTTTGTCTTTCAGACGTGACAGTGAAGGAAGAACATCGATAGGAGGTGTAATTCCCTGTCTGTAAAGCTCACGGCTCAGGATGATCTGGCCCTCTGTGATGTATCCTGTAAGGTCAGGGATAGGATGGGTCTTGTCATCTTCAGGCATTGTAAGGATAGGAATCATGGTGATGGAACCTGTCTTGCCTTCCTGACGTCCTGCTCTTTCATAAATAGTAGCAAGGTCAGTGTACATGTAACCAGGATATCCACGACGTCCGGGAACTTCCTTCTGAGCTGCTGAAACCTCACGGAGTGAGTCAGCGTAGTTAGTGATATCAGTAAGGATAACCAGTACGTGCATTCCCTTTTCAAATGCCAGATACTCAGCTGCTGTCAGAGCCATCTTAGGTGTTGCCAGACGCTCAACAGCAGGGTCATTAGCAAGGTTTACGAACATTACTGTTCTGTCAATAGCGCCGGTCTCGGTGAATGACTTGGTGAAGAAGTTAGCTTCCTCGAAAGTAATACCCATAGCGGCGAATACAACGGCGAACTGCTCGTCTGTACCACGAACCTTAGCCTGACGGGCAATCTGCGCTGCCAGATCGGCATGTGGCAGACCTGACATTGAGAAGATAGGCAGCTTCTGGCCTCTAACCAGTGTGTTCAGACCATCGATTGCTGAAACACCGGTCTGAATGAACTCCTGAGGATAATTTCTGGCTGCAGGGTTCATTGGCAGACCATTAACGTCCATTCTCTTGTCCGGAAGGATTTCCGGACCGCCATCTATCGGACGGCCAAGTCCGTCAAACACACGGCTGAGCATGTCTTCTGAAACACCGAACTCCATGGTCCTGCCAAGGAAGCGGACCTTGCTGTTCTGCGGGTTGATACCGGTAGATGTTTCAAACAGCTGAACCATTGCGTTGCTGCCGTCGATTTCCAAAACTTTACAACGTCTCTTTTCTCCATTTGCAAGCTCGATCTCGCCTAATTCATTATAGGTAACGCCTTCTACGCCCTGTACGAGCATCATCGGACCTGCAATCTCCTGAATTGTTCTATACTCTTTTGGCATATCTTAAGCCTCCCCACAATTAATGCTTGCAATCTCATTCTTGAGTTCAGCAAGAATATTGTCATATTCTTCCTGGATTTTGTCCTGAGTTGTGTATTTATAACGACCGATTTTCTCTCTTACTGCCAGACCTACGAGAGCGTCAACAGATGCCCCCTTCTCAAGAGCTTCCAGAGCCAGATCATAGTAAGCGAGAATCAATTTCATCATGAGGAACTGCTTATCAAGTGCTGTATATGTGTCAACCTCATGGAAGGAATCCTGATGCAGGAAGTCTTCACGAATTGAACGGGCTGCTTCCATCTTAAGACGGTCAGGTGCTGACAGAGCATCCATACCAACCAGCTGTACGATTTCTTCCAGAGCTGCCTCATCACTTAACATCTTCATGAGACGTCCTCTGCATGCCATCCATGGGCCGCCTGCTGCTTCGTCAAACCATGGTCCCATTTCCTTATCATACAGTGAGTAACTGGTCAGCCAGTTGATGGCCGGGAAGTGTCTTCTGTAAGCCAGGTTGGAATCCAGTCCCCAGAATACCTTGACGATACGCAGTGTAGCCTGGGATACAGGCTCTGAAATATCGCCGCCCGGAGGAGAAACAGCACCGATAACTGACAGTGCGCCTTCACGAGGATTCTCACCGTTTGAAATAACACGGCCGGCTCTCTCGTAGAACTGTGCCAGACGGGAACCCAGGTATGCAGGGTAACCTTCTTCACCAGGCATTTCCTCAAGACGTCCTGACATTTCACGGAGCGCCTCTGCCCAACGTGATGTGGAGTCTGCCATCAGAGCTACTGAGTAACCCATATCTCTGAAGTACTCAGCGATGGTAATACCAACGTAAATGGATGCTTCACGGGCTGCAACAGGCATATCAGATGTGTTAGCGATCAGAACGGTTCTTTCCATCAGTGAATGTCCTGTTCTTGGATCCTTCAGTTCAGGGAACTCGTTCAGAACGTCTGTCATCTCGTTGCCACGCTCACCGCAGCCGATGTAAACAACGATGTCAGCCTCTGCCCATTTTGCCAGCTGATGCTGTGTAACAGTCTTACCTGAACCAAAAGGTCCCGGAATAGCTGCTGTACCGCCCTTAGCAATAGGGAAGAGTGTATCAATAACACGCTGACCTGTGATAAGCGGCATGGTAGGTGCCAGTTTCTCCTTATAAGGACGGCCGACACGAACAGGCCACTTCTGTAACATAGTGATCTCAACATCTCCGTTTGCGGTCTCAACAACTGCAACTGTATCTGTCAGTGTGAATTCACCGCCGGTGATGGATTTGATCGTACCTTTAACTCCGTTCGGGATCATGATCCTCTGTACAACAACAGGGGTCTCCTGAACGGTACCGATAATGTCGCATGAATCAACCTTGTCACCAACGTTTGCGGTTGGAACGAAGGTCCATTTCTTTTCCATATCAAGTGCCGGTACCTCAACACCGCGGGTCAGGTTATTACCTGTTTTCTCCATTATCTTAACCAGCGGTCTCTGAATACCGTCGAATATACTTCCAATAAGTCCCGGTCCCAGGTCTACGCTCAGTGGAGCATTTGTTGATTCAACCGGTTCGCCAGGTCCCAGGCCTGAGGTCTCTTCATAAACCTGAATAGAAGCCTCATCACCGTGAATCTCAATGATCTCACCGATCAACCTCTGGTCAGCAACACGGCAAACGTCGAACATGTTCGCGTCTCTCATGCCTGTAGCTACAACCAGTGGGCCGGCTACTTTCTTAATTGTACCTTTGCTCATAGTTTGTTACCTAAGCCTTTCTTGTATCAAAATCTTATTCTCAATCGTTATTAAAAATAATATCTGAGCCTACTGCCTGCTCAACGAGCTTCTTGACGTCCCTCATTCCCTGTCCTGTATTGCCGTATACTCCCGGAATCGGAATGATGGCAGGAAGACGCATCTCCCTGTACTTCAGGACTTCATTGTAAATCTCAGCCTGAAGGCTCTCTGTTATATAGATAACAGCATAATCTGTCGCTGCGAGTTCTTTGAGAGTCCTCTCACCCTCTTCTGCGTTTGCTACAGGAAATGTATCAAGGCCCAATGTCGCAAAACCGTATATGCTGTCTCTGTCTCCAAGGACTGCTATCTTAGACATAACTCTCCCTTAACCTTTCCCGCACTTTTTCTTCAGGCAGATTGTTCAGCTTGCCTGAGAGGATGATTCTGACAGATTTCATCTCATTTTCCTTAGCCAGCACGTATGCTGCCAGAGGAGAAATGGTAAATGCGTTATATTTCTGTGGCTTGATCAACTTGATCATACGGTTGTCACACCATCTGTCGAATGCTGCCGGGCTCTCTTTGATAGCCTCGCTGGCATCTGCGTATGTTGTGCTCTCGAGATACTCGTAAATTGAATCAAGGCCGTTTCTGGTGGCCGCGATCAGTCTCTGTACGCTGATGCTGTCACACTCAACGAACGCGCGCTGCAGGAAATCAATATCCTTATTAGCCTTGCAGGCTCTGATAGCGATATTAATGTCTGCTGCCGCACACTTTAATTCAACGTATCCCTTGATCAGGTCGTTGCCTGTTTCTTTACCCAGTTTGTAAATTGCCTGAAGCGCCGCGCGGTCGATGATAACATCGCACAGCTGGGAATCGCCTGTCTGGAACAGCACGTCCCTCGCTTCCTGAGCGCATTTCATCATGTAGATAGGCAGCGGTGAATATTCATTATCAACAGCGCATTTCCTGATAACCTCAACAGGAATGGTGCCGTCGTACTTATAAACATTCGGGGTCTGCTTCTGTACATATGTTTCTTTAATAGCAACCTTCAGATTATGGAAATCTGTGGCATACCTGAAAATGTCAAAGAAATGCATCTGCTTGTCGTTGCAGAGACTTCTCATCAAAGCCCAGGTCTTCTCACGTTCCATAGTCAACAGTTCTTCAGGTGTATTATGCTCTGTAGGGCCCCAGCCCCTGTCCAGAAGAAACTGAATGCACTCTTCATATGTCTCACTTGCCATAAGATTGTTCAGGGCCTGATCACTGAGCAAAGTATTTTCTTTTGCGCGGATTTGTGCGACCGCAGAGGTAAACAACTCGTCCGGCAACAATTCGTCATCCAGCAACGTGTCGTTCAAAAACTCTTTGTCCATGAATCTGCTCCTTTCTTATACTTTAGCTGAACAGTTTCTGTCCAATCTTATCCTGCAAATCTTCCTTGGACGCCTCAATAAGGGCATCAAAGGAACAATTCTCTTCAATATCTCCATATACTAATATGAAGCCGCCGCAAATATCTGCGCTCTCCTGAACTATCTTAAGAGAACCCTTGCCGCCTAAAGCTTCGGCGATCTTCTGGTCGAATCCTGCCGGAAGTCTGCCCAGATCTTTAGCTGAGAACTTAATGACTCCGTCCTGTGGCTGAGCATATTTCCTGATCATCTTAGCGATGGTCTCGAAATAAGCAGCGTCATCCAGACCTGTCAGATGGTCTTTAGCTGCAGTAAGGACGTCTTCGATCTCCTTCTGCTTAGCTTCAAGAACCATTCTCTTTTCTTTCAGGTCAGCAGCTGATTTGATTCTCTTCTCAGCAGCTATCTGGTCCAGTTCAGACTGCTTAACAATGGCAGCCTCTCTGGCCTTGGCTTCTGCCTTGGCATTCTCCAGCAGCTGTGCAGCCTGTGCCTTAGCACCGGCTATTAATTCATCCGCAGCATCTTTGGCTTCAGTATTGATATGTTCTAGAATTTTATCCAGTCCACTCATTATTAATACTCCTTAAATTAGAATGCTACGTTTGCTGCTCCTGAAAGTGCAAGGATTGAAACAAGGAGTGCCAGAATAGCGTATGTTTCAACCATGATAGGGAAGATCATTGCTTTACCGAACTGATCCGGCTTCTTTGCAACAACACCGATTGATGCTGCAGCAGCTTTTCCCTGTCCAATAGCTGAGAAGTAACCAGCGATTGCGATTGGAAGACATGCGCAAAGATAAACCAATCCTTTACCTACTGACAGTGGAACATAATCTCCAAGGATACCTGTCTGTGACATGCAGATGAATCCAATGATAAGTCCGTAAATACCCTGTGTACCAGGAAGAAGCTGAAGAACCATAACCTTACCGAATTTTCCCGGATCCTCTGCTACTACGCCTGCAGCTGCCTCACCAGCTACACCAACGCCTCTTGCACTGCCTGCGCCTGCCAGACCTACTGCAAGAGCTGCACCTAATAATGCGAAAATTGTGCCTAAGTTTGCTTCTAAGAATTGAATCATTTCTTTCTGTTCTCCTTAAATTTATAATATTTTGTTTTTATGCTGTATGGTTGGAATGGACGGCCGCCTCCATCATAGAACCTGCCGAAGAATTCCACATATTGTAAACGGTTGGTGTGAACATATGCACCAAGTGTATTGATACCGATGTTGATCGCGTTGATGATGATGAATACAAAAATGTAAATGATTACACCAACTACGCCGTTTCCGAACATGGTACCGATCATGTTGGCAACTGATGAAATAACACCTGTTGCAAGACCCAGGGCCAGCAGACGTGAATATGAAAGAAGGTCTGATAAGTAACCTGTGATTCCGTATACTGCATAAACACCCTTTAAGAGTCTCTTGCCGATATTCTTGGACTCTCTGCCGCCCATTGCTATGATGCCGATACATGCAATGCCCGCGGCGTACATTCCGATATTACCTACCTGAGCAGAGAAGATCGGAGCAGATCCTGAAAGCAGGATGTCCATGATCATCTGCATTGAAAGGGCTTTGATGATAAGTCCGATCAGGATGATATACCAGAATATTACATCGAAGATGAATCCGACGATATCTTTCTTCCTGAGCAGCTGGTAGCCGTTGATCGCCATACCTGTAAAGATATGGATAAGACCCATGATCAATGCCAGTGTCAGGACTGTCATCGGGTTGGTAGTCATATCCAGCCACAAAGGCTTGACGACTATTGCGTGTCCGAAGAACGTACCTGATACCGCAGGTATTACGTCGCCGAAGTAACTGCCGAACAAAACGCCGAAGAACATGGCGGCTATACCGCCGAACATGAACAGCTTAACGTTGTTCTTGAGTCCCTGCTCCATGTTTTTGTTCTTAAGCAGCAGAACCAGCGCGCCTAAAAAGATCAGAAGGCCGATGCAGAAGTCTGCCAGCATGAATCCAAAGAAGATGAAGTAGAAAAGGGAAATTATGAAGCACGGGTCAATCTCACCTTTCTTTGGAAGGGCGTATGACTCTACAACTCCCTGTACTGCTGACGAGAAGCCGTTGTTCTGCAGCTTAACAGGTACCTTTTCCTTCTTGCCCGGATCCTTTGTTTCAATAACTACATCAAATTGTTCGAGGGCCTTTTCAATCCTCGGAACAGACTTGGCCGGGGTGTAGCCTGAGATAACGAAAGTGTGCTCTGACTGAGGCAGTGAACTCGTTACCGCGTATTTCTCGGCGCGGATAGCCTGATAGTCAGATAAGAACTTGATGTCCGGTCTCTGAGGATCATATGACATGATCTCTTCTTCGCATGCTTTGACTTCTTCTTTGAGAGTCTCGATATCCTGCTCGAGTTTAGCCTTCTGCTCAACTGGAGTGAGCGGGCAGCTTACGGCCGGATAAGCGAATCCGATGCCTCTGAGGACGCCGTTAACTGCTGCGTAGTTCTCCTTACGGCAGACTACCATTACACAGGTCTGGTCCTTGGACTTGCTGATGATATCTACATCGATCTCCGGCATCTGCTGAGCCAGTTCTTTGTAAATGTTCTCCAGTGTCCACTCTCCGGGAAGGGCTCCGATGAAGATGGATGTCGTATCAGTGCCGTTCGTATCGAGCGGAACATCGAATCCCTCCCATGGGGCCAGCATGTCGATCTGCTGTGAGCATTTAACGATCTCGGCGTTCTTCTCTGCGACCTCCTTGGACAGCGCGAGGATTCTCTGCACAGTCTTGTAGACCTCAGGATATTTCTCCTTGAAACCGTTGTACTCTTCCTCAGTAATAATATCTCTTCCCTTAAAAGAAGAAAGCATTCCGGACTTCTCTTCGTTGTAAGTATTCAGAACTTCGATCGCAGCTTCCGCGTCGTGGATGTTTCTCTCGAACTCGGCGCCGCTGATAGGCATCGGTCTCTTTTTGAAAACCGCGTCTGTCTTAACAAAGTCCTGAACCTCAATCTCGCCCTGGCGCTGCAGAATTTCCAGGATAGCTTTCCTATCCTGTTTCAATCCGCATATGCTAATGCGTTTCATGGCAAGTACAGCCATTTTGAAAGTTCCTCCCTTGCTTTAATCTTTAAGCTATTTCTGATACTACAATTGCGATGGCTTCGTCTCTCTTGGCCAAAGCCTCGTTGTGGAATCCAGCGATAGTCTCCTCAGCCTTCTTGCCGGCTGCCTCGAGTGCTGAATCCATGCCGCTCTCAACCTTTGCTAATGCCTCTTTGGCAGCCTTGGTTGCAGCATCTATCAGCTCTGTCGAAAATGCTTCGCCCTCGGTCTTAGCCTGATCAAGAATAGTAGCCTTTTCAGCCTCTGCATCCTTGACAAGCTTCTGGGCCTGCTTCTCGGCATTGCGGATGTTTTTAATGGTATCCTGTGCCATTTTGCACCTCCATTTAAAAAATAATCATAGGTGTTAAAATTTTAACATAAAAAGGAAGTCCTTTTCAAGACTTCCTTTTATAAATTGTCTTTTATTTTGTACAAAATTAGTGCAACAATTTAGAGGTCCAAAGTGACCTTCCTGCCGGTGTGCTGATACTGTCTGTACTCAACACCTGCAGCGTCCAGCATTCTCTTGGAAGCGATGACGCTGTCAGTACCATCGTACTTGTCACTGTCATATATTATGGTCCTGATGCCGCACTGGATAACTGCCTTGGCGCATTCATTGCATGGGAAGAGCGTAACATAAAGCTTAGTGCCCTCCAGACTGCCGCCGCGGTAGTTCAGTATCGCGTTGAGCTCTGAGTGTGTGGAATAGAAATACTTGCTGTGCTCCGGAGTATTGTCAGTCTTCTCCCACGGGAAATCATCGTCTGAGCATCCCCATGGCAGGCCATTGTATCCCATTGAGAGGATCTTATTGTCCTGGCTCACAATGCATGCTCCGACCTGAGTGGACGGGTCCTTTGAACGCTGGGCGGACAGCTGAGCTACGCCCATGAAATATTCATCCCAACTGATATAATCTTCTCTCTTATTGCTCAATTTTACCAATCCTCCTTATATGATTAACTCCATTCGAAAACTCTGTATCCAGAAAGATATCCAGCAGTTTGATGGCCTTCGGGATGTCGATGACCCTGGCGCCCATGCAGATGACGTTGGCGTCATTGTGTTCCCTGGTGGCCTGTGTGGAGAATTCATCCGAAACTACAGCCGCGCGGATGCCTTTAACCTTATTGGCCGCAATGGACATACCGATACCGGTGCCGCAGATAAGCATGCCCATCTGAGCCTCGCCGCTTACTACTGCTTCTGAAACTGCCTTGGCATATTCCGGATAATCGCATGATTCTGCTGAAAAGCATCCGAAATCCTTAACCTCATATCCGCGCTCTTTCAAGTGTTCGATCAGAGCGTTCTTCATTTCAAAACCTGCGTGGTCACTGCCTGCTGCTATCATAACTGCCTCCTGTTTATCATTTATGCGTCTGCCTATAGTCTCCTCGATCATTTCTCTGGTAACTGTGCCTTCGCGGAGAATCCGGATATCCGCTCCGGTCAGGTCCAGTACGGTGGAGGAAATGCCAATAGGGCAGGTCCCTCCGTCAATGATCATGTCAATTTTGCCCTCCAGATCGGTGCGTACGTCCTCGGCGCTGACTGACGAACGTTTGCCTGACGTATTCGCGCTGGGCGCCGCCAGCGGACTGCCTGCCGCCCTGATCACTCCGAGCGCTGTCTCGTCCGCGGGCATCCTGATACCCACTGTGGATCCGCCCGCTGAAACGTAATCCGAAACCGTATTGTTCTTAGGAAGGATCAGCGTCAGCGCTCCAGGCCAGAACCTCTCCATCAGTGCTTTCGCTTCATCTGTCACCTCTGCGGCTACCATCTCAGCCTGCCACGGACCTTCCACCAGAATGCTCAAAGGCTTGCCTTCATCGCGGCCTTTCGCGCGGAAAATGCTCCGCACGGCTTCGTCATCCGTATATACCGCTCCCAGACCGTATACGGTATCAGTAGGAAAGGCTACGATCCCGCCATGTTTCAGGACTTCTCCGGCCCTCTGGAAAGCTTCTTTTTCTGCTTTGTATATTAGTGTTTTCATCATTGCAAATTATAACACATATATGGTAATATTGTGGAATAAAAAAAGGAGGTATGAAATATGAAATTTTGTACAAACTGCGGCGCACAGCTTGAAGACGACGCAAAATTCTGCACCTCATGCGGAAGTCCTGTTGAAGCAGCAGCCCCTGCAGAAGCTCCGGCTCCGGCACCTACACCTACATTCGTAGCTCCGAACCCGACACCTGCTCCGGCTCCTACATATACCGCTCCGACATATGCAGCACCTACACCGAATGTTGTAGCACCAACCAGCAATAAGCTGCCTATCATGGCTCTTATCTTTGGTGCATGCGGACTGGGTCTTTGCTGGCTGGCCATCTGGCTCTGGCCCGCATTTATTCCACTTGGATGCTCTATCGTAGGTCTTATCCTTGGCAACAAGTGCAAAACCACCAACGCAGGCAGCACCATGGGCAAGCTCGGACGTATATTTGGTCTTATCGGGCTCATCATTACCGGTGTTATCCTGATCATCTTCATCATTGTTGCTATTTCACTTGCCAGCCGCTATAGTAGCTACTGGTATTAATTCATATCCGTGTTAGATTTTATTAGGAACACAATAGGATATTATACCTTAATGGTAATCATTGGGCTGATCCTTTCACTGGTTGTCATTATCCTTTTAAGCAAAAGGCGTGACCTGGTGAGAGGGCAGCTCGCTTTTCTTGCGCTGTTTCTCCTCATCGGAGTTTTCCTCGGCGCGCACTTATTGTTCTTTATCGTAGGACTGCCTGATTTCATAGCCACTTACCAGGGCAATACATTGGCAGATTTTCTGGACGCTTTCCTGATAGCGTCCTCAGGCATGGTTTTTTATGGCGGACTGCTGGGAGGGCTGTTGTTCCTGTTCATTGGCTGCCGCATCTACCAGCTGCCTCTGCGTGAGAACCTCAACAACTTCGCTGTGGCATTCCCGCTCTTCCATTGCTTAGGCAGAATCGGCTGTACTTTGACCGGCTGCTGCTATGGCATCGAATATCACGGACCGGCGGCCATCCACTACGATGAGTCTTTTCTCAATCCGGGCGTCAATGACGGCATAAACGATTATTCCAGATTCCCTGTACAGCTCCTCGAGGCTGCGATAGAGCTCCTGATTTTCGTGGTGCTCTTATTGATCTATATTAAAAAAGAAGATAAATACTCGATCACGTGCATTTATCTTCTCGTTTATTCTGTAATCCGCTTCGCTGATGAATTCCTGCGCGGCGATGACCTGCGCGGCTTCTGGGGACCTCTGTCAACATCCCAGTGGATCAGCATCGCAATATTCATTGCTGTGATAATATATCTGATAGTTCGGCGAACTCAGGCAAAGAGAGTGCTTCACCCCTGATAGTCTCGCTTTTGCCCATCCGGGCTAAAGCTTCTGCAATCTGTTCCTTTGTATAATTCAGTTCCTGCGCGTTCCCCAATGAATTGAGGAGCGTTTTTCTTCTCTGATTAAATGCTGCTCTGATCAGCGCGAACATCTGCTCCGGATTTTCAGTCTTCACAGGCCTCTCGCAAGGCTCGTAAATGTCCAGCTTGATGACAGCAGAATCCACGTCAGGCTTAGGCAGGAAGCAATTCTTGGATACATTCAGTACTATCCCGGCCTTGGCATAATACTGTACTGCCAGCGACAGAGCGCCGTATGACTTGCTGCCCGGGCCCTCCTGCATTCTCTGGGCAACTTCTTTCTGCACCATTACTGTGATACTTGTTATCTTCTCTTCGCGCTCCAGCAGTTCCATGATGATAGGAGTGGTAATGTAGTAGGGGAGGTTAGCGACGACCTTGATAGGACGGCCGTCATTCTCGCGTTCGATCAGAGATGCTATATCCACCTTGAGGATGTCATCGTTGATGAGCACCAGGTTGTCATAGCCGTTCAGCGTATCCTGAAGGATAGGGATCAGCATCCTGTCAACCTCGACAGCAATAACCTTGCGCGCTGACTCCAGCAGATAGCCTGTCATGGCGCCCATTCCCGGGCCGATCTCCAGCACGCAGTCATCTTTTGTGATCTCTGCTGCCTCAATGATACCCTCGATAATATTCGAGTCTATCAGGAAGTTCTGGCCGAACTTCTTCTGTATAGCGAAGTCATATTCTTTAATTAATGCGATACATTCTTTTGGCGTTCTCACGTGTAACCTCTATTACCGTCTCGCGGTCTGTTCCTTTGATTTCAGCGACCTTGTCAGCCACATAATTCAGCATGGATGAATCGTTGCGCCTGCCCCTGAATGGCTCAGGCGACAGGTATGGACAGTCCGTCTCCAGCAGCATCTTCTCCAGCGGCATATACTCCACAACTTCTTTTAATTTGCGGCCGTTCTTGTACGTAACCACGCCTCCGACTCCTATGTAAAAGCCCATGTCCATATAGATCTTTGCCATTTCTTTTTCATAAGAAAAGCAGTGGATCACACCTCCCGCCTCGCGGGCATTTTCAGCTTTTATAATATCGAGTGTATCTGCTGCGGCATCGCGGCTGTGGACTATGATCGGGTAGTTCTTTCTCTTTGCAAGATCTATCTGCCTGGCAAACCATTCCTTCTGAAGCGGCTTATCAGTATCGTCGTAGTGATAGTCCAGGCCTATTTCTCCAACTGCCACTATCTTAGGCTCATCCAGCGCCATTTCAATGTCAGCAAACTTTTTATCATCCATCTCTGACAGCTCGGAAGGATGCACTCCACTGGCGCCGTACAGAAAATCATATTTGCGAGTGAGCGGAATAATATCCTTTAGGTCTGATATGGCTGCGCATGCATTTACGACAAGGCCTATTCCTTTTTCTTTAAGTCCGGCCAGCAGTTCGTCCCGGTCAGCATCAAAGGCGCTGTCATCATAATGCGCATGGCTGTCAAAAATAAGATTCATCATTAGTTCCCCTGAAAAATTTCTTTTATAAATATATTATTCTTCGCAAATAAATGCTACATCTGTTTTAATCTTTTTTAATATTGTTAAAAAAAGAGGCACTTCTTTGCGAAGTGCCTCTTTGTAAAAAATCTCTTTATTCTATCAAGGTTTTCCTGCGCCTCTCCAGATGAATGTAACTATCTGCTCTCTCAGACAGTCAAGAGTTGCGCCGAACTGTCCTTTATACTGGCCGCTGGTATAACCCTTTGTAATACCTTCGCCTGCTGCCCATGCAATAGCCTTAAATGTATCAGATGTAGTTTTGTATTTGCCCTTAACATCTGTAAATTTATTAGCTGCTGCAATGCCTTCATCTGAAGGATCAGGCTTGCCTGCTATACGGTACATCATGATCATTACATCTTTTCTGGTAATGGTTGCATCCGGATGGAATCCGCCATCTGAATAGCCCTTAGAGATGCCTTCACTATAAGCCCATGCAATAGCTTTGTTTGCTGCTGATTTTGTTGAGCTTGTTACGTCGTTAAACATATCTCTAGCATCACCATATGCGTTGCCGTCAGCATCTGCGGTTGGGCTTCCTGCTGCTCTCCAAAGGAAGATCATTACATCTGAACGCTTGCAGTTAAGGCCAACGCCAAATGTTCCGTCATCATAGCCTTTTGTTATACCTTTTTCAGCTGCCCAGTATACAGCGTCATAATAGTAAGAAGGTTTTGTAACATCCTTAAATTTTACCAGATCAGTTGTGAAGATCTCACTTGGCTCTCCGTAATAATCATTTTCGATAAGGCCATAATACCAACTTACATCATCAAAATGCTGCCATCCCTGAGCCATAACTTCGTATTTAACACCAGGTCTTAACTCTACGCTTATTGTTGTGTCAGTTGATTCTGCATACTGCCACTTTTCTGTTCCAACCGGACGATAGCCTATGCAGTAGCCGGTCTGTTTTGACTCGGACTGATCTTTAACTTTTACAGTAAGAGTTGTTCCTTTAAGCTCAGGTGTGCCTAAGATTTCAGCTTTCTGCGGAATTATAGCGAAGAAAGCTGCAATATTGTCAGAAGGATATTCAGGTTCATAATCTCCGATTCCTTTAACAATTACTGTTGCAACACCGCAATATGTATTGTCTTTGAAGCTGGTTATGACTTCCTCGCCCTCAATCAGAACATCTCCTTTAAGGTTTACTGACACAACTTCAGGCTCAATCGGCTCTCCGGTAAATACACGAGGGGTATTATCTGTCAATTCTGAGCCATCAATGAGTGCTCCATATACCTCCATCTGAATGCATGCATATCCCAGTCCTTTAATTTCAGCATATATAGTTATGGATCCCTGATCAAGTCCGGTAAGTTTAACCTTTGAACCACCGGAACCTTCGACCGGTTCAATTTTTACAATTTCATCTCCTGGCTTTGGCTCAAATGTCGGAGATAATCCATAATCGGCAATTTTCCATTCGATGTCTGACTCTGCAGGCAAAGTATCTGAATTTCCTGTAAATCTTAATGAATAATAAGCGACTCTTCTGTTTCTGCACAGCGTTACGCTCTCAGGTCCAACAACTGTAGCAGAAAGATTGTTATCAACTGATCTGCAGTAGCCCTTTATCTGGAAATTATCCACTTCCAGACCTCTTAATTCTTCCGGAAGGAAATATTCCTGAGTATCGCTGTCAGCTAAATCGTTCCAGGTTCCATCAATATAAATCAGGCTTTCATCATAATTTATTACACCAAGAGCGCCTGCGCCTGAACCATCACGTCCTACATTTACAGGAATTGCAGCTGTATATTTCCCGTCAGGTGTCTGCATTGTAACAACAATGCTATAATACTGGCCTTTCATCAGTAATACAGGTTCTTCCAGTGAAACTCTGTGGAATCCTCCGAATTCGTACTCTGCATCCCCTTGGGCTACCGTGACTCCACTATCGGCCATAGAATTTGCGAAATTCATTATATGAACTTCATAATGAACTTTCGTTCCAGGGTGAGTTGTTGCGAAACCAATGTCAACAAGTTCACGGGCAGAATCCACATAGAACATGTTTGCAAACTTTATAGGTTCTTCAGTTTCAGCAGTTCTGAAAGCTGATGGAGGCATGAAATCATATGCATCCAGAATATCAGTCTTTTCATCTTCAGAAACCAGCTCAAATTCAAAGGTCTCCGGAGTCTGAATAGACTGATCATAGTATGACAGCCAGAAATAGCCTGTATTTACGCCTTCTTCATTTTCAATTCCCCATGTGCCTTCACCTTTGTTAGGGAATTCTTCTTCGCCACTGCCCCAACTGTTCTTAACCAGCCATGCACCGTTTCCAGGGATTTCATCCTGCAGTGCAGGAAGGAAATTGGAAACGTCATAATCATCATCCCAGCCAACGATGCATACTGCATGGTTTGCATTCTGTGGGAAATTGGAGTAATGAGCCCAGTTCTCGCTGATGAAATGAAGTTCTGAAATATCCTGGTTAGGCTGTGACTGGTCTGCCAAAAATCCGATTGTTACGGAGTATCCGTCCATCAGCATTTTTTTAATTGCTGCTGTTCCGGCCTCATCATATTTGTATCCATACTCAGAGCCTTCAGGAAGTCCTGCAGGTGAAGGAAGAATAATAGAATTCTTTAATACTATGTCATGATTGAATCTAAGCTCATCTGGAACTGACCAGTCATTATCCATGCTATAGCAGAATGGCTGATAGCTGCCTCCAATGAATCTGTAGTCTTTATTCCAGCCTGCTGAACCGTATTCAAATGTATGGTCACTGTTCTCAAGTACAGGTCCCTGCTCATTTGAGAAGAAACTTGTTGCTACGGTTGAATTGCCGCCGGCATGCATTTTCTCAGCTGCTGTAGCTTCACGGTTTCCAACATATCTTCCCTCACTGTACTGGGAATGATTTATATCCATAATCGGAGTCATTGCAAAATATGCAAGGTGACGCTCTGAAATATCCAGAGTATCCACATTGTATCCCAGTTTCTCAGCGATTTTTGAGCTCAATAAACTTGTCTCAACAGCTGATGCAGCCGCAAATGCCCAGCATGATCCAAACGGATTTTGGAGCTTTACAGATGTAACAAGCCCTTGATCTCTGAGGTCGTACTTTGAGGGATACTCGCTTACTTCCTCCAAAATGTCTGCCTTAGACGCCTCATTTACGTAAGTAAACGCATCTGAAGGTACAACTGTCTGGTCCTCAAGTATGTAAATAGGTCCGTCTGTGTCCTTGTCCGACACATCTACTGTAGTTGCAAATGCCTGCCCCGGTAACAGCGCAAGTAACATAGCAAGCGCGAGCAGCAGCGCAAATAAACGTTTTTTCATGTTTTACAAAATACCCCCTTATTATTATTTGTAGAACCTTCTTAAATAATATAAAAAATGCCGCCCTAAATAATGGCGGCATTTAAGAACTATTTATTTAATGCTTCAACCTTTTCCATAACATCTTTTATATCCTGTCTTGCAAAAAGGATTTCAGGCTTTTCAGTAACCTTTACGCCTGACGGTCTAAGGCCGAACTTGTCCAGATCTTCGAATGCTCTTTCTTCTCCGTTAATCTGAGCAAAGATCTTTTCAGCTGTCTCTGGCATAAATGGTGCAAGGAGAGTTGTGCCAATGGTGATTGCCTCGATCAGGTTGTAAAGAACGGTTGCAAGACGGTCCTTCTTAGCCTCATCTTTTGCCAGTACCCATGGCTCAGTCTCGTCAATATATTTGTTGCATCTCTTAAAGAGCGCAAAAATTTCTGTAAGCGCGTCAGCAACATGCAGGCCTTCCATTCTGGAAACAACCTTTGCGCAGGTTCCTGTGATGACTGCCTTGAAATCGTCATCAACATCACCTGTTACACCCTTGTCAGTAACATCTCCGCCGAAATACTTATTTGACATTGAGATTGTTCTGTTTACTAAGTTTCCAAGAGTATTTGCAAGCTCTGAATTTACTCTTTCTACCATAAGGTCCCAGGTGATGGATCCGTCATTTTCAAACGGCATCTCATGAAGAACGAAGTAGCGGACTGCATCAACTCCGAAGAGATCTGCCAGATCGTCTGCATAGATAACGTTGCCTTTTGACTTGCTCATCTTGCTTTCGCCCTGAAGGAGCCATGGATGTCCAAATACCTGCTTTGGAAGAGGCAGATCCAGCGCCATCAGCATGATCGGCCAGTAAATGGTATGGAATCTTAAAATGTCCTTTCCGATCAGGTGAAGGTCTGCCGGCCAGTACTTCTCAAAAAGTTCGCCGTTATTTCCATCCACGTCATAGCCAAGTCCTGTGATGTAGTTTGAAAGCGCATCAATCCATACGTAAACTACATGCTTTGGATCAAAGTCTACAGGAATGCCCCATTTGAATGAGGTTCTCGAAACGCACAGATCCTGAAGGCCAGGCTTAAGGAAGTTGTTCATCATCTCATTCTTCCTGGATTCAGGCTGAATGAACTCAGGATGTGTCTCAATATATTCAATAAGTCTGTCAGCATATTTGCTCATCTTGAAGAAGTAAGCCTCTTCCTTGGCAGGAACAACTTCAGTTCCGCAGTCAGGGCATTTGCCATCTTCAATCTGTGACTCTGTGTAGAATGCCTCGCACTCCTTACAGTACATGCCTTCGTATGCGCCTTTATAAATATCGCCTTTTTCGTAAAGCTTCTTAAAAATCTTTTGAACCTGAAGTTCATGATCAGCATCAGTTGTTCTGATGAAACGGTCGTAAGATGTGTTCATCAGATCCCAGATGCGCTTTACTTCAGCTGCTGTCTTGTCAACAAACTCCTTAGGTGTTACACCATTTGAATGAGCGCGGTCTTCAATCTTCTGTCCATGCTCGTCAGTACCTGTCTGGAAACGCACGTCGAATCCCTCCAGTCTGCGGAAGCGGGCGATGGCGTCAGCCAGGATAATCTCGTAGGTGTTGCCGATATGCGGCTTGCCTGAGGTGTAAGCTATGGCAGTTGTAATATAGTAAGGTGTCTTTGCCATTAATATTTCCTTCTTTCGTTAAAAAATAAACATTTCAATAAATTTTAATATTTTTTTGCCCTATTTACAAGGGTTTTATATTTCTAGATTTATATATTTAAGATATAATATAACAAACAATATTTAGGAGGCCCATCATGAAAGATGTCCCATCAATGGATCAATGGCTACGTGAAGCCAAGGAAGAAGACGACGCGGGAATGTGCGGAATGTATCTGGTACATAACGGCACGGTACGCCAGACCGCCAAAGCTATGGTCAGGGAAGGCGAAGAAGGCTTAACTGACGTTATCGGAATGAACTTCTCGTTCGACTCAGACAAGGTCGAGGCTGCCATCCTGGAGACTTCTCAGAGAGAAGGCATCTATTATGTCAGGGCATGGCTGAACGAAGGCAAGCTCAACATGGGCGACGACATCATGTATGTCATGATCGGCGGCGACATCCGCCCGCGCGTGGTGGATGCTCTGCAGTTCCTCGTCGGCAAGATCAAAAACGAATGCGTTATTGAGGAGGAAGTATTTTGAGGCTTTCACTTCAGATAATCTCTGAAAAGCTGAATATGAATACTGTTATCCCTCTGCCTGAAGACGCTGATGAGCGTCTCAGGCTGCCGAGGCCTGTCTTTTATACCGGCGAACAGCTGCTTAAAAAGGACACTCTGTATCTGGCCAAAGGCTCTGATATGGAGGGCACGCTGGATTTCGAACCGGGTTGCGGCCTGATCTGCATCGGCTATCCCGAGAAGACCATCTCCCGCCGCAGGCTGGCAGACGTCATCATTCTGGATGAGAAAATAAATATCCTCAAGCTGGCCAATGCGGTGAATGCGATTTACGATTATTATGACAACTGGGAATCACAGCTGCTCCAGACGCTATCCCAGCCTCTTTCGATCGCGCTGGGAGTTATCATGGAACTGTCTGCTTCAGTTATTGGCAGGAGGATAGCCTTAAACGAGGCCGCGAATACATTCTTCTTCGCGGAGCCTAAAGGGGCAACGCCAGGAGCTGAAGCTTTGCTCAGTTATCTGAATCTATTCACTGAGAGATACATTAATTTCTCCTCCGAGCGCGCGAGTATTGACAATCCGGAGCTGGGCAGGCTCCTGACGCTGGCGCTGGAAACAGGCTCTGTTTACAAGCCTCTGCTGAACGCCGAGCTGAACAAACTGTCCTGGAATGCTAATGACAGATATATGCTCATTGCGCTGAGGCCCGATTCCCAGGATTCATTCGCCGTGGCTGCGGGCACCTTCTGCTCAGAGTTTACACTCGCGTACCCTGCATCATTTTCTTTTATGTACCAGTGTTATGTCTTAACACTTGTTAATATGAGCGCTGGTCATGAGGAGGATATGAAGGACTCCCTCATGGCGCTGACTGCGGCGCTGTCCTTCAGGGGAGGCTGCAGCAACGAATTCCATGACATATATTCCATTCCGATTTATTTCAAGGAAGCTGTCATGGCTTACAATGAGGGATCATCCGGCAGTTCTGATAAAAGGGTTTATTATTTCCCGGATTACTCATTCGACTACATCATCAGCTGCGCCAAATCCGAACTGCCTATTGATGAGCTCTATTCGCCTGTCTATTACAGGCTGAAAAAATACGACGAAGAAAATAGTTCTGACTATCTGGATACCCTGAAGGCATATCTGATCAGCGGCGGAAACGCCCTGCAGACCGCCAAGGACATGTTCATACACAGAGCGACAATTATATACCGGCTTAAAAGAATCTGCGAAATAGGTGAGACAGACCTGAAGGATCAGAAGACCCTCATGCATCTGTACTTAACCTTCGCGATGCTGGAAAATTCAGAAAAGGATAATAACTAATGAAACTTCAGATACGGCATGCCACAGTTCAGTATGCCGCTGACATAATCCTTCCGGATGTTAACTTTGATATTCACGATAAAGAAAAGATTGCCATTGTTGGACGCAATGGCTGTGGTAAGACTACCCTACTGAAACTCATTTCCGGCGAAATCACCATGAGCAATCCCGACAGCGACGAAGAATGCTGCTTCAATCTGGCAGGCGGCACCAATATAGGTTTCCTGAAACAGATCAATTTCCAGGACAAAGACATCCTGGTCGAAAATGAGATCAAGAAAGTCTTCTCCGCCATCTACGAGTGCCAGGAGAGAATGCGCAGCGTTGAGAAGCAGCTCTCCGAAAGGCCGGACGATGAGATGCTCCTGAAACAGTATTCGACTCTTCAAGCCAGATGGGAAGCCTTAAACGGCGACTCTGCAGAGAGAGAAATGTATATAATGTTCCAGCAATTTGGCTTCTCGCTCGACGACCTGAAACGCCCGATCGGCAGCTTTTCCGGAGGCCAGCAGACCAAGATCGCGTTCATCAAGCTGCTGCTGAGCCACCCTGACATATTGCTGCTGGACGAGCCTACCAACCACCTGGACCTGCCAGCTATAGAATGGCTCGAAGGATACCTCCGCAACTATCCGAGCGCAGTAGTGATCGTATCTCACGACAGGGCCTTCCTGGACAGGATTGTCACAGTAACATACGAGATCGAGTACGGCATCATCAAACGATATTCCGGCAACTACAGCGCATTCATCGCCCAAAAGGAAGAGGCTCTGGCCAAACAGGAAAAAGACTACGAAGCGCAGCAGAAAGAGATCAAGCGCCTGACCGAATGGATAGAGAAGTGGAAGAACACCCCGACTAAAGTCACAGCCGCTTATTCCAAGCGCAAAGCCATAGAGCACATGGTGCTGGTGGAAAAGCCCAGACGTTTCGACACCACTACATTCAAAGCACATTTCGAGCCCAACTGCGTCAGCTATTCAGAAGTGCTGACCGCCCGCAATCTGCAGATAGGATATGATGACGTTCTGTGTGAAGTATCGTTCAAACTGATGCGCGGCGACCGTCTGGCAGTCATCGGTGAAAACGGCAAGGGCAAGTCCACGCTCCTGAAAACGATCATGGGCATCATCCCTGCTTTGGGCGGTTCCCTGGAGATCGGCAAGAACGTTGAGATAGGCTATTTCGACCAGCAGCGTGCCGTTATCAATGACTACGACCCGGAGCAGACTGTACTGGATAACTTCTGGGATGAATACCCACGCCTGACAAACGAGCAGGTCCGCTCCACACTGGGAGCCTTCGCATTTTCTCAGGATGAAGTAGAGAAGAAGCTCGGCATGCTCTCCGGCGGTGAACGCGTTAGGCTGGCGCTGTGCAAGATGTTCTATACCCGCCCGAATCTGCTGATACTGGACGAGCCCACGAACCACATGGACATCCTGGGCAAGGAGTCCCTTGAGAAAATGCTCAAGGAATACTCAGGCACAGTGCTCTTCGTTTCGCACGACAGGTACTTTGTACGCAAGACCGCCACAGGCATACTCGAATTCGACGGTGCCAGCGTGACCCAGTACAATATGAGCTATGACGAATACATCGAAGAAAAAGCCAAACGCACAGCCGCCACGGCTCCAGTCAAGTCTGCCGCGCCTGCAGAGAAAAAGGCTCCGGTCAACAACCCCGGCAAGATCCGCTCACGCTTAGAACACAAGCTAAAGAAACTGGAAGATACCCTGGCAGAAAGTGAGACCCGTCTGGCAGGACTTAAGCAGGAACTGGCCGACCCTGACCTCAGCAGCGACTACGAGAAACTGCTGAAAATACAGGGAGATATAGAAGCAGAAGAAACTTCCCAGGAAGATATACTGGAACAGATAATGCAGTGCGAAACTGAATTGTCAGAATTATAAAAAGAGCTGCCGTTAAATACGGCGGTTTTTTTTATTTGTGGGTGCGTGCGGCGGTCTGGCTTATGCGCATTCGAAATACCTTAGTGAAGAGTGCGGCCGGATAGGACCCGAGCTCAGGACTGTCTGACCGAGGAGTAAAAAGCATTAAGAGGGGTTGTTCCCTATTAATGCTTTTTTTGACGAGGGAGTTCCGCACGAGGGTCCGCGTTTATCCGGACGTGCTCTGAACTTAGTTATTTCGATACTAAGCATAGGACAGACTGCCGCGCGTCGCCACACAAAAAAAGAGCCGCCATAGTTATGGCAGCTCCTGTTTTCTTATAATTCTAATAATCAATCTCCTCACCCATCGGCAGCTCCAGCAGTTCCGGATTGGTCAGAAGTTTTCTGATCAGTCTCAGAGTCTTGGAATAATAATATCCGTCAGCCAGACGTTCATCAACAGTGAGGCCAAGGTCCATTGTCTCTTTGACAACGGTATTGCCATTCTCGTCGATGGACGCTCTGTTTTTGATCTCGCCCAGTATGCAGAAGAGTGAGCAGGTACCCCAGTTGGTCAGATGATGGTATCCGCTCTGCAGCTTGATCGATCCGAGGTTGGACAGAACAACTGATGTGTAATACGGGTCAGTCGCGATCAGTCCGCGCGGGCATTTGCCGATACGGTCCAGGAAGCAGATGATCTCGCAGAAGAGTCTTGTCAATCTGCGCGGCATTCTGCTGACGATGTCCATGCTCTCGGAGGACTTGTCAACCTTGTCGCTTCTGGATGTGCTGATCTGGTCAAACAGCTTCTTATGGATGCTGTCGATCGTATCTTCCGGCAGTGCCTTGACCAGCGCCAGAGCTTCTTCACCCTCGTCTGAAAACAGCTTCTTTACAACGAAAGACGCAATAACGTCATTTCTCTGGTACATCAGCTTGTTAGCGACGAATCTATTCATCTTCGGACGAAGAGTAAGTGTCTTCAGAATAGCGGTTACAACAATATGGAATACTGTATATGGGAACAGCTCCTCGTTCTGATTCTTCTTGGCCAGATACTCCCTGATCGGCGCCAGCTCAATCCTTTCGGAAATGTATGCCTCGCAGTCGCATCTGTTCGGATAAAGAATCGGTGTAATAACGTGCATCGGATCAAGGTCTTTGATCAGCTTGCCGTCAAATCTGTCGCCAAAGCGGCGGCGTTCCTTCTTTGCCATAATTATCTCCCTTTTAATACTACACAAAAGTGCGGTTGGATTAATTATATCCAACCGCAGTTTTCTATTCAAGAAATGTTTTATTCCTCAGTTACAGTACCTTCTTCTTTGTCAAGTTCAGCTACTGCTTTGGCGATTTCTTCCTTGTTTACATCAACTGCATCCGGGGAGTTCTTCTCCTCCTCAGTTGCGTTGGCAATCTTAGCCAGTTCTTCTTCCTCGAGAACTCTGTAAGCAACCTTGCCTACCAATGTCTTAGGAAGGTCCTCGCGGAACTCCAGATCATAAGGCATAGCATACTTAGCAATGTGCTTCTTGCAGTAAGCCATGATCTTGAGCCATGTTTCTTTGTTAGCAGGATACTCCGGCTTCAGAACTACGAATGCCTTAACCTTCTGCATTCTGTAAGAATCAGGAACACCGATTACGCAGCTCATGGAGATCATCTTGTTTGCGTCAAGGATATTCTCCATCTGTGCAGGATAAATGTTGTAACCTGAGCTTACGATCATTCTCTTGGAACGGCCCTTGAAGTATACGAAACCTTCATCGTCCATTGTTCCCAGGTCGCCTGTGTAAACCCATGTGAGTCCGTCAGCATGCTTGCGGAGAGTTTTGGCTGTCTCTTCTTCGTTATTCATGTAGCATTTCATAACGGTTGGGCCTGCCAGCAGGATCTCGCCTTCTTCGCCGTATGGAAGCTCCTCGTCGGTATCCGGCTTAACGATCTTGATATATGTATCAGGGAATGGGATTCCGATACTGCCTTCCTTATGCATGGTAGGCGGTGTCAGACAGCAGGCTGTAACAGTCTCTGTTGTGCCGTATCCCTCACGTACCTGGATGGTAGCGTGATGATCATATAAGAATCTGTCAAATTTCTTCTTGAGCTCGATGCTCAGTGAGTCGCCGCCTGAGAATACGCCCTTGAGGCAGCTGAGGTCAGCCTTCTCCATGTTAGGAAGACGGAGCAGAGCTTCGTAAAGTGTAGGTACGCCTGCGATAAAGTTGCATTTGTACTTGGTGATCAGCTTAGCATAGCTGGCTGCTGTAAATCTCGGAACCAGGATGCATCTGCCGCCGTTGAACAGCATTGAGTGGATGCAGACACCCAGGCCGAAGCCGTGGAATACAGGCATAGCTGCGAGCATCTTGTCGCCGGCCTTGAACATCGGGTTAGTAGCTACGATCTGTGCAGCCAGTCCGTTGAAGTTCAGGTTGGTCAGCTCAATACCCTTGGTGGTGCCTGTGGTACCGCCTGAATACAGGATAACAGCAGTCTCATTTGCATCTTTATGTACTTCATAGTTCCAGAAGCATGATTTGCCGATGTTCATGAACTCATTCCAGCGGATAACAGGAGCATCCTTAGGAATCTTCTGGATCTTACGTCCTTCTGTCAGCATATATCCTGCCTTGAGCGGCTTGGACAACTCGTCCTTGATGCTGGCCAGAACAACGTTTACTAACTTAGTGTTAGCACGTATAGCTTCGAACTTGTTGTAGAACTGGTCCAGTGTGATTACTGTAACGCTGTTGGAAGCATTGATGTAGAACTCCAGTTCCTTCTCAGCTGAAAGCGGATGAACCATATTGCCGATGGCGCCGATGCAGTTCAGCGCATAGAATGCGTAAATAGCCTGCGGGCAGTTCGGCAGAGCGATGGTTACCTTGTCACCTTCTCTAACGCCCAGTGTACGCAGAGACTTTGCACAGCGCTGGATCTCGTTCAGCATCTTCCTGTATGTGGTTGAAGAACCCATAAAGTCGAATGCGATATAGTTCGGATACTTTTCAGCCATTGCCTTAACGCCTTCATACATGGTTCCCTGGAAATACTCCAAATGGAATGGGATATCGCCAATAAAAGGTTTCCATGGTGTCTTAGCAGTAATTTCAGTCATGATTTAACTCCTCTTTTTATTGATAGACAATTAACAATCTTTAAAATACCTCGCACATTGTACCTTCTTTATTTATATTTGGCAATGCTTAAACGATTTTCTTATACACTTTGTAGAAACGCAGCGCTTCCAAAATGCCAAAAGCCTTTATTTGAAGGCGTTTTTCACTTATACAACATGTATCAAAAGGCAAAAATAATGGGCTGGTACAGAATCTGTACCAGCCCTTTGTGCTGTTTGGATCAATTATTATGCTGCATTAGCTGCATCTTCGATCTTCTTGTCCTTTTTGTGCTCGGAAAATCTCTTCTGTGAGAAGATCTCGAAGTGGAGTTTCTTCTGCAGAGTTCCCATGATGCCGTCCGGCAGGAAGATGATTACCAGGATAGCGATTGCACCAAGGATGATGTTGGACCAGCCTGGATAATGTGACAGGAACTCATCCAGCAGTACGTATACGATAGCGCCGAGGATCGGTCCTGATACGGTGCCGATACCACCGATGATAACGATGAATACCATGGATACTGTCCAGTCAATACCAAATGCAGATGACGGAAGAACTGAGCCCTTATTCAGGAAGAACAGTCCGCCTGCCAGTGCGATGAACAAGCAGCAGATGATGTAGCAGAGCAGTTTTGATTTGAACAGGTTAACACCTACAGATGAAGCTGCATCTGCATCGTCTCTCATGGCTGTCAGACCAAGACCGGTCTTGGTTCTCAGCAGCAGGAAGATTACAACAACTGCCAGAACGCACAGTGTAAGTGCCATCAGATACAGTGAACCGATCCTTGGGATCTGGGTTGTTCTAACGGTCATACCACCGCCCTGGTTAACATACTTCCAGCTGGTGAACCATGTACTTACAGCCTCTGATACCAGCCATGTAGCAACAGCAAAGTACATTCCTGACATTCTGAAGAGAACGAAGGAAAGTATCAATGCGAAGATAATAGCAATTACTGCGCCGACCAGAATGCCCATCCAGAATGACATCTTGTATGTAGTGGTCATAACTGCGACTGAGTAACCTGCGATGCCGACGAATACCTGCTGACCTAAGCTGGTCATACCTGTGAAACCACTCATTAAGTTCCACATGGAACCCATGGTGATGTACAGGAAAATCTTAAACAGGTAACGCATGGTGTTGTTTGGAAGAGCACCTGTAACGCCTAAAGCGTAGAGAGCTACAACAACAACTGCGCAAACGATCCACATTACTAATCCGTCAAGTACCTTAATTGGTTTGTGAGCGGAGGCCAATGATTTAGTTTCCATATTATTATCCTCCTTTCTACTTGCTGAACAGACCCTGTGGACGAACAGCCAGGAAGACTACCATTAATACGTAGGCAATCAACTGTCCGTAGTTCGCGCCACCGATAACCTGTGCTAAACCAAGGATCAGACCTGCAACCAGAGTTCCAGGAATGCTTCCCATACCACCGATAACAACGACACCGAATGATGTCAGAAGGTAGCTGCCGCCTGAGCTTGGGTAGTATACCCACTTCATAGCTACGCAGAGACCTGCGATAGCAGCTGTTGCCATTGCGATACCCATCGCGATAGCGTATGTTCTCTTAACGTTTACACCCATCAGTGATGCAGCCTCAGTATCATCAGAGGTAGCTCTGATTGAACGGCCCAGATAGGTCTTCTTAAGGAACAGTGACAGAATAATAATAGTTACCAGCGCGATGCAGAATACGATGAGGTCGAGGACTGAGATTGACAGTCCTGCGCTGATCTTAATTGAGGAAATGTTATAAGGAACATTTGCTCTCTGTGCATCCGCTGAGAAGAGCAGCAGCAGCGCGTCGGCCAGAATAATTGAAAGACCGAATGTTACCAGCAGTGCCGGCTCAGAGCCGATCATCATAACCCTGTTGATCAGACCGCTCTGGAGTCCCATACCAATAAGGAACATCAGAGGAACCGTAACAACCAGGGTTAAGATAGGATCTACGCCGATTGCCTGTGCAATAAGCGTTGAAGCATAAGAACCAATGATAACAAACTCGCCGTGTGCCAAGTTGGTAAGCTTAACGATACCAAACATCATTGTCATACCAACGCCCAGGAGAGCATATATGCCACCCAGCAAAATACCGTTGATTACAACCTGTAATACTTGTGCCATTTTTACCCTCCTTTCTAAATGCCGAAGTATGCTTTCTTGATCTCGTCTTCTCCCAGATCCTTAGGAGCGCCGGAAAGAACTACCTGACCTTTAAGCATAACGTGAACAAGTTCAGCTGTTTTAATAGCACGATGTGTATCCTGCTCTACCAGAACGATTGTTGTGCCCTGCTTGTTGATCTCTTTGATACGGGCATAAATGTCTTTAATAATGGTAGGAGCAAGACCCAGAGAAATCTCATCGAACAGGATCATTTCAGGATTGGTCATGAGCGCACGGCCTACAGCGACCATCTGACGCTGACCGCCTGAAAGGCTGCCTGACAGATCGTTTCTCTTCTCTTTCAGTACCGGGAAAAGCTCGTAAACTCTTTCCAGTGACTCTGCGCATTTCTTACGCGCGAATTTCGGGAAGCTTCCCATGATAAGATTGTCTTCTACTGTCATTCTGACGAAGCAGCGGCTGCCCTGAGGAACCAGAGCCAGTCCCTTGGTAACAATCTTCTCAGCCGGAAGCCCGGTGATATCTTCACCCTTAAAATAAATCTTTCCTGCAGAAGGCTTATGAAGACCTGCTATTGTATCCATAAGAGTGGATTTACCTGCGCCGTTGGATCCGATCAACGATACGATCTGTTTTTCAGGAACATCCAGTGTGGCAGATGAAACAGCAATAAAGTCTCCGTATTTGGCCTGAACGCCTTCTACCTTTAACATAGGCTCACTCATCTTCGTCCTCCACTCCTAAATATACTTCCTCGACTACCTTAGAATCCATAACCGGTCTCGGGTCTCCGATAAGGAGCTCGTGTCCGTCGGACATACACATAAGGTGGTTAGTTGCCTCAACCATTGTCTGGATAACGTGCTCGATCCAGATAATGGAATATCCAGCAGCTCTAAGGTTTTTAACCATAGCAATAACATCCTGAACCTCAGCCTCGGTAAGACCTGCTGCAACCTCGTCCAGAAGCAGCAGCTTAGGCTGTGTACCTAAAGCTCTGGCTATCTCCAAGCGCTTACGGTCAAGCAGTGTAAGCTCTCCTGCGCGGATCTCTCTCTTTTCATATAGCTCTGTCAGCTTCAGTGCGTCCAGGGCAACCTGACGTCCTTCATGCTCGGATTTGTTTGCGCCGTGAACAGCTGCAACCAGAACGTTCTCAAAAACGCTCATTCCTTCAAAAGGACGAGGAACCTGATATGTGCGGCCGATGCCGAGATGACATCTGGTATCAGGTTTCATCTTAGTGATATCGTGTCCGTCAAATGTGATTTTTCCATGTGAACAGCTGATAAGACCGATAAGGGCATTGAACATTGTTGACTTGCCGCATCCGTTAGGTCCAATAACACCGAATACCTCACCTTCCTCAACAGAGAATGACAGGTCGTGAAGGATCTTTACCCTTCCGTAACCGGCGTCCACATGTTCAAATGTTAAAATATTTCCCATGTTTTTCCTCTCTAATAAATGGGTCTTCTTATTCACAAGGTGGAGAGTGATAAATCCGCTCTCCACCTTAATGAATTCTGATTATCCAGTTATTCAGCTAATTATTTGTTTGTTGCGTTTCCTGGAATGTACTGGCCTGTGATAGCAACTGACAGCTCTGGGTATGTAGTAGCATCGATAACTACTAACTGCCATACGCCGTTCTCATCTTTCTGCCACTGGCCGCCGGCGATAACGGTATCGCCATAAATGAGGCCGTTCATTTCCTTATCATATTTGATAGGTCCAACGATGGTCTCAACATCAAGTGCCTTAAGAGCTGCGAAAACTGCCTCTTTGTCAGTTGTTCCTGCATTGATGAATGCCTGAACTGCCAGCTCAAGTGCTGCGTATGCATATCCTGCAGGCTGTGGCATAACGCCGCCGTTGTCAGCAAGATACTTAGCGCCGATCTCTTCGCAGGAGATTCCTGTAAGACCAGACTTGTATGGGTAATTCGGTGCCCACCAAACTTCAGACATGATACCCTCTACATTGTCGCCAAGAGCTGCTACGTCGCCAGGAAGCAGGCAGCACTTGCCCATTGTGATGCAGCCAACTTCTACGTCAGCAGCGATCATCTGTGTGAACAGGTTAGAGAAATCTGGAGGAATGTTTGTTCCTGCAAGGATGTCGATGTTCTCTTCTTTGTACTTCTTAACAATGTTAGAGAAATCATCTGTGCCTGATGGATACTGGCCTGGATCTACCAGAACATAGCCGTCCTTCTCAAGGTTAGCTGTGAAGATCTGATACCAAGCTGATCCGTCAGAGTCGTTTGCAAATGCAATACCAACCTTAGCGCCTGTGTTAGGAGCATAGCCTGCTGCCTGCCACAGAGCTTTGTGCTGCTCGTAAACCTTCTCGATTGTCCAGAAAGCATGAACAGTCCAGTTGTGCTCGTCTGATACAAATGCGCATGGGTTAACCGGTGCCTGGATACCAACGCAAGGGATACCATACTGCTCAGCCTTTGCTTCAACAGGGATAACTGTTTCAGGTGTCTGGATAGCGATGATGAGGTCTACTTCATCCTCAACACACAGCTTGTCAGCCATTTCAGCGCAGGTTGCCTGATCTGATGCAGAGTCGTATACGATAACCTTGATGTTCTTCTTGGTTCCGTCTACTTCGATTCCGCCGAGGGTCTCATTAACATATGTTTCCATCTGTTTTACAACCCAGTCACATCCTTCGCCATTGCCGGCAAGTGGTCCTGTTGTAGGGTTAACATAACCGATTTTGATAACGCCGCCGGCCTGGCCGCCGCCGCCACCTTCACCGCCGCCTTCCTGGCCGCCGCCGCCACCTTGGCCGCCGCCGCCTGAACATGCTGCGAGCATTGCGATTACAAGGATAGCTGCAATAACAATGCTGATAATGCTTCTTTTCTTCATTGTGTTCTCCTTTCTCGTACAGTGTTTTGATTACACTAATTGAGCACTCAAATTCTATATGTTTTGTGCACAAAAGTCAATTCTTTTAGGCTTAATCGCGCCTTTTCTGTGGCTTTTTTAAAATACATAGTTAAAAAAAAAGAGTTGACAGTTAAGATTAGATTTTATACAATTCAATTTAACGCAATCTAAATTAGATTTTTCACGGAGGTTTTACAATGAATTTATATGATTTCACAGTAAAGAAACAGGACGGAACAGATGAAAATCTGTCAGTTTTTAAGGGTAAAGTAGTGCTGGTAGTAAATACCGCAACAGAGTGTGGTTTTACTCCTCATTACACAGAACTCCAGCAGTTATACAATGAATGTCACGAGGCAGGTCTCGAGATTCTCGACTTCCCATGCAACCAGTTCGGCAATCAGGCACCGGGCACCGAAGAAGAGATCCACACCTTCTGCACAGGACGCTTCGGCATCACATTCCCACAGTACGCCAAGGTTGACGTAAACGGAGAGAATGCTATTCCTCTTTACAACTGGATCACATCAACCACCAAGTTCGAAGGCTTCGGCAAGGGACCTAAGGCACTCGTTATGAACGGCGTTGCCAGGAAGATGGACAAAGACTTCAAGAACAACGGCAAGATCAAATGGAACTTCACCAAGATCCTCATCAACAGAGACGGCGAGATCATCGGACGTTTCGAGCCTACAGAGGATATGGATTCAGTAATGGCTAAAGTAAGAGCCGCTCTTTAATAACAGGAGGCATAATATGAAGACAGCAGTTCGTTTTTATTCACGCGGCGGAAATACCAAAAAACTCGCAGATGCTGTTGCGCAGGCAGTTGGCACAGAGGCTCTGGACCTCTCAGTTCCACTCGAGGAATATGTTGACATCCTTTTCCTGGGCAGCTCAATTTACGCAGGAAAGCCCGATCAGGCCGTGAAGGAATATATTGCCGCCAATGCAGAGAAAATCGGTTCTATAGCCAATTTCAGCTCTGCAGCGGCCAAGAAATCCACCTATGCCGGCGTAAAAGAAGCCGCAGATGCCAATGGCATCAAGATGATCGAAGACCAGTTCTTCTGCAACGGTTCATTCCTTTTTATGCATAAGGGCCGTCCGAATGAAGAAGACCTCAAGGCAGTTAAAGAATTCGCATCAAAAATACTTGCACAGTACAACGAGGAATAAAATGGATAACAAATACGACGTATTAAAACTTGAAAATCAGCTTTGTTTCCCGCTTTACGCGGCCGCCCGCGAGGTTGTCAAGGGCTACCACCCTTACCTGTCTAAGCTGGACCTGACCTATACCCAGTACATCACTCTGATGGTGCTCTGGGAACACAGGAAAGTCAGCGTCAAAGAGCTGGGCGAAAGGCTCCATCTGGATTCCGGCACACTCACTCCGCTTCTGAAAGGGCTGGAGAAGAGGGGATATATTACCCGCAGGCGTTCCGAATCAGATGAGCGCGTTCTGCTCATAGAGCTCACAGAAGAGGGCGATGCGCTGAAAGACGCGGCAGCAGAAATCCCTGCCAAAGTCGGCAGCTGCTTCAAGCTCACCCCTGAAGAAGCCGCCACCCTTTATAAGCTGTTATATAAAATAATATAATCAACAGAGCTGTCATACGTAAATATGTGGTAGCTTTAATGAAAAAAACAGCTGTATGTTCGACTAAAATGACGTGGAGAACATACGGCTGTTTTTTTCATAATAAAGCTGCCACCTTTTAGGGGTGGCAGCTCTGTTGCTTATTTACTTTTATTATGACAGGTTCCTGCCATGGCGCAGTTCGCGCATCCGCAGCCGCAGGACGTCTTGCCTTTCTTTTTATCCTTCACCATGACGATCACAACGACCACCACGATTGCCAGAATTACCAGCGCCACTATTATGGTTCCTATATTTGCAGCTATCCAGCCAAACATCCCGGGCCTCCTTTCTTAATCTTTCTATTAGTAATTATGATACTTTTACAGTTTTTGTCAACTTGGTTGCTTCCTTGTACGGACGTACCAGCATGTAAATGATGAACGCAAGTACCAGGATTGCAATGATCAGACCGATCACGTTCGTATTGCCTGTGAACAGCCAGCCGAACTGTGTGATCATGAATGCGATCGCGTAAGCGAATACGCACTGGTAAGCAATTGCAAACCATGTCCACTTAGCATTGTTCATCTCACGTCTGATAGCACCGATTGCAGCGAAGCAAGGAGCGCACAGCAGGTTAAATACCAGGAATGAGAATCCGGTAATGCCTGTGAATGTAGCTGCCAGTGTATCGTAAACATGTCCGCTGCCGCCGTAGAGAACGCCCATTGTACCAACGATGTTCTCCTTGGCAACCAGTCCGGTAATGGATGCGACAGTTGCCTGCCAGTTGCCCCAGCCGAGTGGCTTGAAGATCCATGCTATTACGTTTCCTACTGAAGCCAGGATTGAGTATCCGATTTCTTCTTCCTCAAGCATGCGGAATCCGTCCGGAGCAGCTCCGAATCTGGTCAGGAACCAGATAACGATGGTTGACAGCAGGATGATGGTACCGGCCTTCTTGATGAATGACCAGCCGCGCTCCCACATTGAACGGAGAACGTTCTTAAGTGTCGGCCAGTGGTATGCAGGCAGCTCCATAACGAACGGAGCAGGCTCGCCGGCGAAGAGCTTCGTCTTTTTCAGGATGATACCTGAGATAATGATCGCTGCCACGCCGATGAAGTAAGCTGATACTGCGATCCATGCGGATCCGCCAAAGATTGCGCCTGCAACCATTGCGATGAATGGCAGCTTAGCTCCGCAAGGAATAAATGTTGTGGTGATGATCGTCATACGGCGGTCACGCTCGTTCTCGATAGTACGTGAAGCCATGATTCCAGGGATGCCGCAGCCTGAGCCGATCAGCATCGGAATAAAGGATTTGCCGGACAGACCGAATTTACGGAAGATCCTGTCAAGTACGAAGGCGATACGTGCCATATAACCGCAGGCCTCGAGGAACGCCAGCATAATGAACAGTACGAGCATCTGCGGAACAAAGCCGAGTACTGCTCCGACGCCTGCTACAATGCCGTCCAGCACAACTCCTCTGATGATCGCGCCGGCTCCTTCTTCTGAAACATGAAGCGCATTGAGCAGATCCTCGATCAGTACCGGAATGCCCGGTACCCAGACGCCGTAGGCTGCCGGGTCAGGCTCTTCGCCGTATTTATCAATTACAGTAACCGCGTTTGCATAGTCTTCCAGTGTCGCGGTTTTAACTTCCACCGCCAGGGTTTCTTCATCTTCTACTTCATATTCGAAATCGCCTGTAGGCGCTGAGCCATGCTCTTCGATATATGCGTTGTAGCCATCTACAATGAGCGCTGCATCGCCGTATTCTTCAGAAGCTTCGCTGTAAGCAGCGCTGCCGATACCGAGCAGATGCCAGCCGTCACCGAACAGGCCGTCATTAGCCCAGTCTGTTGCCGGTGCGCCAACGCCTACCATCGCAACCCAGTATACGATGAACATAATTGCAGCGAAGATCGGCAGGCCGAGCCAGCGGTTGGTTACGATCTTGTCAATCTTGTCTGATATAGTCAGCTGACCGACTTTTTGCTTTTTATAGCAGGCCTTGATAATGGATGAAATATAAATGTATCTCTCATTGGTAATGATGGACTCTGCGTCATCATCCATTTCATCCTCAACAGCCTTGATATCTTTTTCAATATGGTTTTTGGTCTCTTCTGAAAGGTTCAGGCTCTCGAGCACCTTGTCGTCACGCTCAAATACCTTAATAGCGTACCATCTCTGCTGCTCTTCAGGCATTTCATGAACAACTGCTTCCTCGATATGTGCCAGAGCATGCTCAACTGTTCCTGCGAATGTATGCATTGGAACAGTCTTGGTGTTCTTAGCTGCGTCGATGGCCGCCTCAGCGGCTTCCATAACGCCTGTTCCTTTAAGCGCGGAGATTTCAACTATCTTGCATCCCAGCTGTCTGGACAGCTCTGCGGTATCGATCTTGTCCCCGTTCTTCTTGACTACATCCATCATGTTGATGGCTACAACTACAGGAATGCCAAGCTCTGTCAGCTGTGTAGTCAGATACAGGTTTCTCTCCAGGTTTGTTCCGTCGACGATGTTGAGGATCGCGTCCGGACGCTCGCCGATCAGATAGTTTCTCGCAACAACCTCTTCCAGCGTATATGGTGAAAGAGAATAGATTCCCGGAAGGTCAGTTATTATAACGTCATTATGCTTCTTGAGTTTTCCTTCCTTTTTTTCAACTGTAACTCCCGGCCAGTTGCCAACGAACTGGTTTGAACCGGTCAGCGCGTTGAATAATGTGGTCTTGCCACTGTTCGGGTTACCCGCAAGGGCAATTCTAATTTCCATAATTTATTCCTTCCTTTTCGGTTAGTCTCAGTTAACCTATGCTTAAAAAAATTATTCCACTTCTATCATTTCAGCGTCAGCCTTGCGCAGGGACAGTTCATAGCCGCGCACATTGACTTCAACCGGATCGCCCAGCGGCGCTACTTTACGGACATATACTTCGATACCCTTGGTAATGCCCATGTCCATGATGCGGCGTTTAACAGCGCCCTCTCCATGGAGCTTTTTGACCTTTACGGTTTCTCCGATTTTGGCTTCTCTAAGAGTCTTCATTCATGTTCCTCCCTTAAATCATTATTTTTCTGGCCATCTCTTCACTGATGGCAACTCTGGTCTCCTTAACATTAACAATAACGCTGCCGTTAAGGGAAGTAATAACGGTCACATTGCCGCCTACCACAAAGCCGAGATCAGAGAGATGCTTCCTGACCTCCGGGCTTCCGCCTATTTTTTTTACTGTGTTTTCTTCTCCAACGTCTGCAAGTGCCAAAGGCATCATACACATACCTCCTGTTGTAAACACATTAATGGTTACCCATTGCTAACTGGAATTATAGTTATCTATGGCTAACTTGTCAACAATTATTTAAAAACAGCGTGCATCCCTGCACGCTGGCACATAATGAAAGTGAGCCGGTGCTTTCGCACCGGCTCACTTTAAAGCACTCAGTATTATTTTTTAGAACAATGAATACTGTTTCTTAAGAAGTTCTTCCCACTCTTTGCAGAATTTAACAACTCTGTCCTCAACAGGAGGAATGTCATGAATAAGACCTGCAACCTGTCCGCACATTACGCCACCTCTGTCAACATCGCCTTCAAGAGAAGCGATACGAAGTGAACCCTGTGAAATCTCACGGATCTTGTCAGCTGCCTCTGACCATGGAAGGTCAGCCTCGAGTTTGATAAGTTCCTCAGCAAGTGAGTTTCTGATCTGCCAGCTTGGCTCGCCTGTTGACTGTCCTGCTGCAACGATGTCGCGGTCTGTAGCCTTAACAACTGCTTCCTTGCAGTTTGGATGGATCGGGCACTCCTGGGTAGCCATGAAAGCTGAACCCATTTCGATACCGTCTGCGCCCTGAACTGTAAGACCTGCAGCCTGTCTCGGGGTAGCGATACCGCCTGATGCAACAACAGGAATGTCAGGAAGTGCTTCAACTACTTCTGCAAGAAGTACACGTGCACTAACTTTAGTTACATGTCCGCCGCCTTCAAAGCCCTTGGTGATTATAACATCAGCGCCGGCCTTTGCAGCTACGAGAGCATCCTCAAGGTAGTTAACCTTAGCAACTACTTTGATGCCAGCCTCGTGGAATTTGTCATAGTACTTCTTGGTGAAATCATATTCAAGAAGGTTAAGGCTGTCGATGTAAGCTACTGCAGGTTTTCCTTCAAGAATTGCGCCTACGCATGGCTCCAGCATCGGTGTAGGATCGATGAAGAGGTTTGATGCGAATGGCTTGTCAGTGATCTTACGAACTTCTGCCATCTGTGCGAGAATGATCTCTGGAGGCATGAATCCGCTGCCTAATGTTCCAAGACCGCCAGCCTTTGATACAGCGCCTACCAGAGGAGCCATTGATGTCCAGGCCATAGCACCCTGAATAACAGGATATTCAATGCCTAATGCGTCACATACTCTGTTTCCCATATTTTAATCTCCTTTATTATGGAGCGGCGGACGTATCCGCCGCCCTCAATTTGTTTTAGTGTTCGAACTTAAGCGGCTGTACCGGATATGTCTCAATAGGAATATCCTCAGTACTGAAGTTCATTTCGCCGTCTTCGCCCTTCTTAACGATGATCCACTTCAGCCAGTTCTCGTTATCCATTGTCGGATAATCCTCTCTGAAGAACCAACCTCTGGACTCTTTTCTCATAAGAGAAGCTCTTACATGCATCTCGCAGCTGAATACCATAGCCTCAGCCTCGTGGCATGAAAGCATTCCATGGAAGTCAACAGCTTTAAGGTTCTTAGCAAGTTCCTTAGCTGCAGCGATCTTTCTGAGGCAGATGTTCAGACGATGCTCACTCATGATACAGCTGTTCTCAGCCGGGCACATAACTTCCTGAACGAGGTCGATAACATCGATAGGATCTGTGCCTTCTGCTCTGTTCAGAGGTGCATATGCGTCTTCTTTCAGTTTAGCGATCTGATTTTCGCAAACCTTACCCTGTGTAGCTGTCTTAACGAACTCTGCTGCTGCCTCGCCGCCAACGATACCAGCGAAGATACCATTCAGGATACCTGAACCTCTGTTACGTCCCGGAGGTGCCGGAACTGCGCCAGGTGCGCCTGATCCAGTGTAGCTGCAGTCGCCTGTAGCGTACAGACCTTCAAGTGTTGCATCCATGTTATGGCCAACCTTGATAGGTGACTGCTCGCCTACGAGACCTGCGAATACTTCGTTCTCAAGGTCTTTGCCTTCGCCCTCAGCACGTGAGTATTTCCAGAACGGCTGGCCGTATGGACGATCCCAAATGTTCTCCATTCCGCCTGTGCCGCTGTTTTCACGATTAACTCTTAAGTAGATAGGTCCTTTGCCCTGCTGCATCTGATCATACCACTCACGGATAGCGGTAGCTGAGATGTCAGACTCTGGGAATCTACGGAAGTTCTTGGTTACGTTCTCGCCGAGACGGTTGTACATGTTGTTCTCGCCGAATACGCGCTCATGATAGCTTTCTTTACCAAAGAGCTGCATGAAGCTGCCGAACTCTGGGTTACGCATTTCAGCGCCTGCCTTGTATGCTGCGTAGATACCATCGCCACGGCCGTTTGACCACATACCTGAAACTCTGTAGTTCTGGCTGCCTGTAGCCAGCAGAACTGCCTTAGCTTCAAATACATACCATGTACCATCAAGAAGGCTGTATCCAACTGCACCTGAAACCTTGTTGCCATCGGTCAGAAGGTCTGAAATTGGAACCTTATCGATGATCTCGCATCCAAGCTTTCTGGCTCTCTGAGCCATCTTCAGGCAGTTATCAAGGTCGATACCAACCATGAATGTCATCGGGCCTGTAGGAATCTTCTGTCTTGGAACTTTGATTCCCCAGCCGTCCATACGCTCGATCATCTCATTGTTCATAGCGATGTACTTTCTCATGATGATCTGGTCACCAAGATAGCATCCTACTGAATGAACATGATAAGCAAGGAAATCGTCCGGATTCATATGTGGATCAAACCACTGAAGAACGCCACCGCCCTTGTTAGCCTTGCCGCCGTAACCAGCGGTCTGCTTTTCAACGATTATTACACTAGCATCAGGATTTTTCTCCTTAGCTGATACTGCTGCTGTTAAGCCCGAGATACCGCCACCAACGATGAGGATATCGCAAGACTTTCTGATTTCTTTATATTCCTGTCCCATAATGTCCTCCTTTCCTTAGCGATAGCAATCGAAGCTCTGTCTGTATGTCTGGCTTGAGAAGTCAGGAATAACCTTGATGCATCCCTTCTTGCAGGAAGCCATACAATAGTTGCAATGCTCGCAATCTTCAACATATTTGAAGATCGGCTGTTTCTTTTCTGCATCCCAACGAATTACGTCGATGAAGCAAGCTTTGTAGCATAACTGGCAACCAACACAGTTCGTAGGATCATACTCTATTCTATGTCTAGTATGTATCATAACTTCACCCCCTGTAATGTATCTTTCTCTTCAGCATAAAGAGAAGGAAGGATAGCTGCCAGATTAGCCCACTCTGTAGCATTCTGGATCATCAGTCCCTGAGGAACGAATGGCTGCATGAAGAAGTCATCCGGAAGAGCCTTGTAGCTCTTGCCATAACGAACTGTCCAGCCATACCATGCTCTTGAAATGACATTGATGCCGCCTTCAACTTCTTTTACCTGATGGCAAATGAAGTAGTCAGGAGCTGCCATAGGAGGCTGACCATCTGCAAAGTTTCTGGCGCAAACGAGGGTCTTGGTCTCTTTGTCGTAGCCGATCTTGTTCATATCAAAGCCAACGCTTGATGGGCATTTGAAGTTGAAGTAATCGATCTGAGGTGGTCCCATAGGTCCTCTTCCGCCTACTCTGTGGATCTCCTGGGTGGTATCCCAGTATTTCTCCTGGATAGTACGGAACGGGTCCTTTGTGATGACTGTCTGCATTGACTTAGCACCCAGGTTAACTTCAGGATTAACGATAACGAAGCTGAGCTCGTCAAGGCCTCTCCATGCGAAGTACCAGTCAACCATTTCAGCTGTGCCGCCAGGAATGAATGTGCAGTCGCAGAAATAGCCTGTTCCATCCGGCATTACGCAGTAGCCGATTTCCTCTTCATAGCCAGGCTCTAAGATTTTTGCTCTGTCGACGAATTTAGGCTTGCCGATTGGAGCCGTTGGAGGTCCAAATATCTTGCCCGCTTTTTCCGGAGCGATCTGAGCTAAATCTCTCTCATAGTACTTAAAATAACTTTTCTGCTTATCAGCATCAGTTACCTGTACTTTTGGTTTTTTCATATTTTCCATAAAAAACACCAACTCCTTTCAATGATACCCTAATTGTATTGAAATCCTCGCGTTTCGTAAAATGCTAAAAAACTATGAGGTAATTCACTGATAATTATTTGTAGAAATTATGGCCGATCTCAGCCAGTGCCTTATTAACTACGTCGTTTACATGCAGCATACGCGGATCTTTATCACCGTCCGGAAGCAGGATTGTTACCAGGAAGGCGAATCCTCCGTTCTTTGCTCTTGCGTCAGCAATTGACTGGAAATAATCATATATATCCTGATCGCTGAGCTTCGGATCAACAACATTCATAGTATCCCAGCATCCCATGAGAACCAGGTCTCTTCCATATTTTTCCTGGATACCTACCAGATCGTTGCATGTCTGGGCAGGATTCCATGAAGTGATGCCTGCTTCTACCATATCAGGAATGAAGATCTCACACTTGCCGCAGTTGTGGTATAATACCGGGATGCCGCGGTCAAGAGCAGCCTGCATCTCTCTCTTGTACATCGGCAGGAAGAACCGACGGAACATATCCAGAGAAACAAACGGATTGCCCCATGCAGCAGTATCGTCTGCCAGGTTATAAATATCCGGCTTATAGTAGTCGATTGTCTTTTCTACGATTTCGCAATAAAAGTCAGCCAGATAGTTGAAAAGTGCCTCGCACTCTTCCGGCTCCTCATACAGTGCGCAGAGGCCCTCTGTGAATCCCATGTATGCCATAAGTTCCTGGAAATAACCATGGCCAACGCTCATGGCCAGAGCGCTCTGGGTTCTGTCGCAGCGTGATGTTTCGAGATCTTTCTTGCAAAGAGCCTCCCAGTCGAAGCCTTCCAGTGACGGAGCCTTGATAACATCACGCCACTTGGTTACGTCGTCAAGAATGAAATCCCATGACTTAGGCATCAATCCGCCTGCTGCCTCGTGGCTGGTGATATACTCAACACCCCAGATATCCTTTCCGCCGCCTCTGAACCTATGCTCGTTCAGGAATCTCGGCGCAACAGAGCCTACTGCAGGTGTTTTGTTTTCAAGACCTCTGACGGGCCCGATAGTATACCTCGGGATCCATTCAGGGATTTCTCCCCTTAAAAGTCTCATCATGTTTTCTTTTTCTGTTAAAACTGCCATTATCCCCTCTCCTTAAGAATAAAATTTATTATTACGGAATTTTCTTTGCGAAAAACCAAAGAATTGCGCCGACAAGGCATTCTCCTGCGAGAATGAAGATTGTCGTCTGATATCCCAGGAACTGGATCAGGAAGCCCAGAAGAATTGTGTTCAAAACTGAACCGATCTGTAAGATGGTAGTTTTAACTGAGTTGACTATTGGAATATCAGTCGGAACCTCCGCAATATCCGCGGCAGTTGCATTTGTAAGACCCGCGATGGATCTGGGCAACGTTCCGTAAAGTATGATGTAAATAAAAATCAGGTTTGCAGGCAGCACGGCCAGTAAGACCATCGATGCTGCTGCAGCAATAAAGCCAACAATAATGATTTTTCTCTTTGTGCCAAGCTTGTCAGATATGATGCCGGACAGGATCATTGCCGCCAGGCCTATGATCGTGACATAGCTGTAAGCGTTGGCTGCCTGATGCTGCTCCATGCCCTTGGAAACCAGGAACTTAATAACGTATGAAGTGAATCCAATGGCAACAGCATTAAACGTGATGAACGCAAGTGAAACAAGCCAGTTGGTTTTGTTTCTGAAAACCCTGCGAGTCTGCTCCTTGGTCGGCTTCGTGGAATCTGAGATGCCATGTACCCTGAGGCTCATCGGAATGAGGATCATCAGAAGAATTGCGGCCAGTGCATATGTCCCGCAGATAATATAAAATACTCCCTTAAATGACAGCCCCGTGGAGATCATCAGCGTGGAACCGCCTTTTGTGATGATGATCTGAGGGATCGCACTGGATGCTGCCATATTCAAACCGCTCCACAGACCTCTTTTATTTGGAGCAACAAGTGTAAGTATCAGCGAGCCTGTTATCAGTGCAATAAAACCGAAGCCGCCGCCTTCGACCACTCTGCCTATAACGAAAAAGATATAGCTGGTGGTGAATATCTGGATCAGCATTCCGCCTATCGCCGCAGCAAATCCAATAATAAAACTGATCTTGCATGGGAGTTTTCTTACAAGAAATCCGAAAGGAACTGAACACGCGATAAGCATCCAGTTCTGCGCGGATGTCATGATGCCGTAAGCGCCTTCATTAATAGAGAAGTAATCCTGGATGGCGACCTGCATCGGAATAAACTTAAACGATCCAAATCCGTGGACAACCATGCAGAACAGCAATGCGATAAGCATCAGCGCTACTTTTGTCTTGCTATATGTTGCTTCATTTTCTGTGCCAGTAGTAGTCATCAGTTACTCCATAAGAAAAAATCCCGCATATATTATATACGAGATTTAATGCATTATTAATTTCAAAAAGTCTATGAGGTCATTCACTGGCAGAATTACGATTTGAAAACATCGCTCACCATTGAATAGAAAAGTGCTATAGATGGATTATAGTTGTTCTTGCTCCAGCAGAGTGAATAGTCAGTGTTTCTCATCTCTTTGATCTTGATAACACAGACATGGTCGCTGTTTTTAATATAATGCTCCAGCGTAACAACTGTAGCGCCTTCGCCGATCTCGCCCCAGAGCATCATTGTCTCGCTGTCAGGTGCATATTTAATGATAGGCTCGAATCCCGCTCTCCTGCATGCCGCAATAAAAGATTCATTTGATTTCGACAGGTCTTCCGAGAGCAGGAAAGGAATGTCCTTCAGATCCTTAAGCTCATATTCCTTGCCAGGCTCAAGCCCGGAAGAACGCGGAACGACCATATAGTTCGGAATAGTGAAAACCTTCTCGAAAAGAATGTCCTCTTTGTCATAAATAAAAGCAGACAGCGCGAAGCAGATATCCGTAGTGCCCATATGCAGGGACCTCTCCAGGTCCATCATGGTGCAGCTCCTGAGGCTAACCTCAACCTGCGGATATTTCTGCTGGAATTGTTTAATGAAATTGAATGTCTGGCTGTCCATAACCGTGCCGTTCAGCACGCCGACAACCAGCTTGCCTTCCTCGCCGCGGCTGATCTGCCTGGATTTCTCCAGCAGCTCGTTGTAGCTCTTTTCAATATCAAACAGGCCGTTATAAAAAGAAGCCCCAGCAGGCGTCAGACGCACACCGTTCTGTTTGCTGCGGAGAAAAAGCTTGAAGCCCAATTCTTCCTCGAGCGCTGCAATATTCCGACTGAATGAAGGCTGAGATATATGCACATTCTGCGCTGCGACCGTAAAATTCAGGGTCTCTGTCGCAGCCTTGAAGCATGTAATCAGATCACTATTCATATACAACCCCTAAAATCCCACTATCTTTGTGATTATTATAACATAGTTTTTCGTTTTTGAATCGCTTTTTTGTGTCAAAAATAAAGAGGCTGATTATTTGCTTGAGTGTGCAGGATAATTGGGGTTGTGGCACAATCAGGCCGGTTTCACACCTGCTTTTGCTGAAAAAAAGGCCTTCTGGCATTTTCCCTTTATAATTCTGGCCCAATCTGTGCCACAACTCCAGTTTCTCAGCAAGACCAGTCACTAAAGCAGATATTTTTTACCAAAACTCCAGTTTTTTTGTGCGAACGAAATTCCTTCAAAAAGCTATTGAATGTTTATATGTATTACAGGTAATATGTGTATATGTTAATAGTTGTTTCTCACGAATCCGCCTGCGAATTCTGGCGTAACGCAAGGTGTCAGGGAAATGCTAATCAGCATTCATTTCTAAACCGGGCCCTTGTCAATCTCCCCACGGAGTATGAATTTAATATCAACAATTCCTTTGCGCAGTTTTTGACCTTTCAGACCGGGCTGTCTCTGCCGCTGCATTTAATTGCGCCAAATGCCAACTCACGTTTCAGAAGCAAAAGCGTAATCTGCACCGTTCGTCCAAAACATCTGCCTGACGGAAGCTTTATTGAAGTATCCTGTCCCGGACTGAACCCTAATGACAGGCTATTGGTAGCAAGTCCTGAATTGTGCTTTGCGCAAATGTCCACACGATTAAGTTTTGAAAGGCTGGTCCTGCTTGGTTTTGAATTATGTGGAACATATATAATCGATAAGTCTGCCGAATTTGGGCAGCGCAGCAGAGAGCCTCTGACAACGGCCAAATCTATCCTTACTTATGTCAGCAAAAATGCCAACATGAAAGGTCTGATCAAAGCGCGCCAGGCTGCCAGGTATTTAATTGATCGATCAAATTCTCCAATGGAATCCAAAATCGCCATCATCGCATCCCTGCCTTTTATGTATGGCGGCTATGCATTGTCGGGTCTGGAATTAAACGTTTCCATCAAAACCCCTTCCCGCACCATGTTCGTCGACGGCCTCTGGAAAAAAGAAAAGCTGATAATTGAATATGACAGCGACCTCTCACATCTGACTTCTGAGCAGCACGCGTTAGACAAGAAACGTACCTCAACGCTTACCCACTTAGGCTACCGAATTATCCCTATCACGCGGAGCGAAATAAACACTTTTTATGCTGTTGAAGAAACATTCCGAAAGCTGCGCCGTTCCCTTGGGCTGCGTTCCGAGAATGCTGCGCTTCAAAAATATGAACATAAAAGAAGGCAGCTTGTTAAAAAGCTGAATGAAGACTGGTAAAAGCAGTCCGTGGTGCCCATCAATGTCAAAAAAGCGGAGTTCTGGCACAGCCCACATGCTTTCGCGGCTGGTTTTGCAGAGAAAATGGAGTTGTGGCACTGATTGGGCCAGAATCATAATGGAAATATGCCAGAACCCCGTTTTTTTAGCAAATCACGGTGTGGAACCTGCCTGATTGTGCCAAAACTCCGTTTTTCTGCGCGAACGCTGGCGAAGCTGCGCGGACGCGAGCGAAGCAGCATAAACCCCTCAAAAAAAGCCCCCGCACTTTTGCGGGGGCTTTCAGCATCTGATTTAATTATCCTTTATATCCATCCATGGTTCTCTTCTTGCCGAAGAAGAATACTGCCATGAGGCCAGGGCCGCAGTTGGCTCCGATGGTCGGGCCGATGTAGGTGTACTTCATGTCTTTGAAGCCATACCTCTCTTTGATTTCCTCACCGAATTTCATGGCCTGCTCAGGGATGTCTGAGTGACATACATAAGCAACCTGATCCTCCGGATGTTCTACGAGGCCATCCATGATTTCATGGATGCGGCGGATGGTCTTCTTGAGGCCGCGGACCTTCTCATGAACGATCAGATGGCCTTCGAGATCCAGATTCAGGATCGGGCAGATGTTGAGGGCTTCGCCCAGGATGGCGCCTAGTTTGCTGACACGGCCGCTCCTGTACAGATACTTAAGTTCATCAGTTGTATACCAGGTGTTCATATATGCTTTGTTGTTCTCAAGCCAGTCAACGCATTCCTGAACCTCTGCGCCTGCGTCACGCATCTCAGCTGCGTGGAGTGCCAGCATTCCATAGCCGATAGAGCAGAGCGTGGAGTCGATGATGTGGATCTCAGCATCAGGGAATTCTTCTTTAACCAGGTCAATGGCCATGCAGCCGTTGTTGTATGTTCCCGAAACACCTGAGCCAAGTGAAATATGGATGATCGGGAGATGGAATTTCTCAACCAGCGGTTTCCAGAAATCAACGAACTGCGAAAAGTTTACCTGACTGGTCTTAGGGCACGCGCCGTTCCTCATGTTCTCATAGAAAATGTGGCAGTCTTCGTGCTTCATGGTATCGGATATAACTTCGCCATCGCACTCATACTGAAGCGCCAGCGGATAAATCTCATGTTCATTCAGGACTTCTATCGCCAAGTCACAGCCTGAATCTGTGCAAACAATAAACTTCTTTTCCATAATCTCACCCTTTCTTTTATATTAAGCTAAAAAAATTATAAACCCTGTATTTTTCTTTTACAATCCCCTGCGGGCAATCTCTTTATTCAGCGTATTCAGCACATTTTTCTTGTCTTCGCTCCACTTCGGAGCAAGCAGCAGGTTCTTTGGTCCGTCGCCCGTGATCCTATGGACTACGATATTTTTATCCAGCACCTCCAGGCAGTCGCAGACCAGGTCGGTATACTCTTCCAAACTCATAACAGGAACGCTGGAAGGGTCCGCTTCATACATATCTCCAAGAGCAGTGCCTCTTAAAACATGCAGCAGCTGGAGCTTGACACCCTGTACGCCGCTCTGGTTCAAATATCTGACCGACTCCAGCATGTCTTCCTTCGTTTCGCCCGGAAGGCCCAGAATCAGATGAACCACTACGTCAATGTTTCTCTCTCTCAGGTTCTTAACTGCCTCGTCGAAGACAGGCAGGCTGTAACCGCGTTTGATAAATTCCGCTGTCCTTTCGTGGATTGTCTGCAGTCCCAGTTCCACCCAAGTCGGCTTGATCTTGTTCAGCTTATCCAGAACGTCCAGGGCAAAAGGCCACAGGCAGTCCGGACGGGTGCCGATAGCCATTCCTACGATGTCCTTGCGGTAAATTACCGGCAGGTACAACTGCAGCAGATATGTCGGCGGGGCATAAGTATTGGTGTAGCTCTGGTAATAAGCTATGAATTTGTTGCCCACCTGTTTTCCGTTTGCGCGCAGCTTCTTGATGGCTGTGTCCACATCCGGGCTGGTAAATTCGCCGCTGCCGCCCATGCTGCAGAAAATGCATCCGTCACGGCCCACACGTCCGTCTCTGTTCGGACAGTTCATGCCGCCGTCCAGCGCAAGCTTGTAAACCTTCTCACCATATTTTTCTTTGAGATATTGATCTATAGTATACATTTCAAAATATCAGCAGGTGTCTCGGCAATATATGTCGCGCCTGCCTCCTCCAATTCCGTGCGGCTGCCGTATCCATAGAGCACGCCGACCGAGTCAATGCCGAAAGCATTTGCGCCGTCAATATCATGATGGCGGTCTCCGACCATGACCAGGTCTGACATGTCCGTCAGGCCGCAGCTCTCCAACGCATATTTTATTACTTCCGGCTTGGTATTTCTGGTTTCATCCATGGTCGCGCCGGCCACAAAGTCAAAATATTTATCCAGATCAAAATGTTCCAGTATCTGATTTGTGAACAGTTCAGGTTTGGAAGTCGCCACAACCAGGCGCCTGCCATTATTCCTGAGCTCTTCCAGCACCTCGCGGATGCCCTCATATACTGAATTTTCGAACTTGCCGTCCACGCTGAAGTATTCGCGGTAGTATTCTACCGCCTTTAGGCTCTCCTCTTCAGAGCATCCATAAAACGTCTGGAAAGAATATGTCAGGGGCGGCCCAATAAAAGCCTTGAGTTTCTCGCGGTCCGTCTCCTCAATGCCCATCTTTTTCAGCGCGTGAATAGCTGAATTAATTATACCTGTCCCGGAATCCGTCAGGGTCCCGTCCAGGTCAAATAAAATCGTATTATACATTTTACTCTTCCGCTATTGCCTCGATCTCGCAGAGGACGCCCTTCGGCAGGTCTTTAACAGCTACGCAGCTTCTGGCCGGTTTGGCTGTGAAGAAGCGTGCGTAAACTTCATTAAATGCTGCGAAGTCACCCATATCTGCCAGGAAGCATGTTGTTTTAACAACCTTCTCAAAGCTGCTGCCTGCTGCCTCAAGGATGGCTCCGACATTTTTGCAGCTCTGTTCAGCCTGGGCAGCTATGCCCTCAGGAATCTCACCTGTCTCAGGATTAACAGGTATCTGTCCTGATGTGAATACAAATCCGTTTGTAATAAATCCCTGTGAATAAGGTCCGATAGCTCCCGGAGCTTTATTTGTCTCAATTACTTTCATGTCATTCCTCCTGAATTTTTTTTAACTTTATCACATCCACAGAAATAATGCTATAATTACTCCCATCAAGGAGAACCTATGGAAATTTATCTTGCTCCGATGGAGGGCGTAACAGGTCATATAGTGAGGAATGCGTTCGCGCATAATTTCGGTGGGTTGGACAAATATTTCACACCCTTTGTTCCGACTGCCATGCGAATGAGCAAAAAGATCAAACGCGACCTGGACCCCGCCAATAACAAAGACGTCTGCCTGGTTCCGCAGATCATTCCGAACACCGCCGAAGAAGTGCCTCAGATGCTCGAGCAGATGAAGGGGCTCGGTTACACAGAAGTCAACATCAATCTGGGCTGTCCTTCAGGCACTGTAACATCCAAGAAGCGCGGCAGCGGAATGCTCCTCTATCCTGACGAGCTGGACAGAATGCTGGACGGAATCTATTCATCAGCCGACATGCCTCTGTCAGTCAAAACACGCATCGGCTTTCACTCGCCCGATGAATGGCCTGTGATCCTTGACGTATATAAGAAATATCCGATGTGCGAGTTCATCATCCATCCGCGCGTGCGCGATGAGATGTATTCAGGCTTCCCGCATCTGGACGCATATGCCTTAGCCGAAGAAGCCTTCGCAGACTCTCCGGTGCCGCTTTGCTATAACGGCGACATCTGGAAACTGTCTGATTATCATGAGCGTGCGGCAATGTTCCCGCACACGGACAGGTTCATGATAGGCAGAGGGCTCCTGGCCCGCCCTGATCTGGCAGCGCAGATAAAGGGACTCCCAGTTCCGGACCTGCGCGCGCAGCTCCGTGCTTTCTGTGATGAAATCTATGACGGCTATCGCACCATCTTCTCCAGTGAAAAAGACGCCGTATGGCACATGAAAGAAATCTGGGCCAATTTAAGCAAAAGTTTTGAAGACAGCGGATCGCTCGTCAAAAAGCTGCTTAAAGCCCAGACTCCTGTAGAATACAATATTTATCTGAATAAAATCTTCGATTCGTTGGAGCTCACAGAGCGCTAGCTCACTTTATTTGTGTTCATTTTCCAGTTTTTAATTACAAAGAACTTCATTAATTGATCTGCAATTTCAACTATTGTATTTGCAGATCAATTTTTCTTGATTTCAAGGGGCAAAACCAGAGCCTCAGGGGGGGATATGCTCCTCCAGCGGCCAGGTTTTGCTATAATTATCCAATTTTGAATTAAAAAGACGGATTATTTTGATCTGCAAATCAAGAAAGGCAGAAACGCAGATCAACAAATGAAATTATCTGACATTTTCAGGACATCTCGCCCCTCAGGTTCTCCTCCATCCGCGCCTTGATGGTGTCTCTGCCGAGTCCCAGGCTGAACAGATAGTATAATTTGGCAACCGCCGCCTCTGTGGTTATGTCATAGCCGCTTACCGCGCCGGCGTCCTTGAGGGCGCTGCTGGTTTCGTATGCCCCGAGATATACGGTGCCCTGAGGGCATTGCGAGCAGACCGTCAGAATGGTGCCGTGGTCAAATGCCTTCTTGATGATCGGCAGGAGAGCCTCGCCATTGTCAGGGATATTACCTGTTCCGAATGTCTCTATAACTATGCCTTTCAGCGACTCGGTCATGATCGACTCAAACAGAGTGAACTGTATGCCCGGGAAAATCTTGATAACGCCGATCGGCACATTCTCCAGCAGTACCAGCCTGAATGGCTTGTCCGTCGGCTTCATCAGCGCAGATTCGTTGAATTTGATCTCAATGCCTGCCACGGCCAGCTCAGGATAATTCGGGGAGATGAATGCTGACAGGCCTGTCGCGGAAATCTTAGTTGATCTGTTTCCCCTCAGGAGCTTGCCGCCGAAATACAGGCAGACCTCGTGAATGCGCTCGTCCGCTGCGATCATCAGCGCTGTGATGAGATTGTCCCTGGCGTCATTCCTGACCTCGTTCAGAGGAATCTGTGAGCCCGTCAGGATGACAGGTTTATTGTTGTTCTCGAGCATGAAAGACAGGGCGGAAGCAGTGTAGGCCATGGTATCTGTGCCATGCAGCACAACAAAGCCGTCGTATGCATCGTAGTTGTCCGCTATCACTCGGCCGATCTCATTCCACTCCTTGACAGTCATGTTTGAGGAATCCAGCAATGGATCCATGTTTATGATATCCCAGGCAGGCATGCCCGGGTTCTTGAGTTCTTCGATACGGTCCAGCGCAGCATGGAATTCATCCAGCTTAGGGATGTATCCCTTGTCCGATTTGCTCATTCCTATGGTGCCGCCGGTATAAATAATAAGTATCTTCTTCATGAGTCTCACCTCTCTGCCTATATCATAAAGCCAAAGGATTTCAAAATGCAACTCGTTATGGTAAAATTAAATATATGGAGAAGAAAGAAATACACCTGATCGACATCAACAGGCATTCGCCCCGCAAGGTGAAGATCAGCAGCGACAGGCGTAAAAAACTCAAGAAAATAAAGCGCAGGGTAGCAGGCGGCACCGCAGCAGGCGTTATGGCCGCAGGCTTATTAGTCAATGGTCTCTTCGAAAATCCGTCTGACATGATGCGCAGGACCAACCAGGCTCTCAACCAGCCTGCCATTGTCCAGACCATCGACATGGATGTCGACGAAGACGCTGCAGATGAAAACAAGAAAAATAAGACCGCTCCGGCTAAAACGGGCGGGCTCTTCGCGGGCGTCCGCCAGTGGATCATGAATCTGCCGACAGCTGTCAAGGCTATAGTCGGTGTACCGCTCTGGGCCATCGGCTGGGTCGGCATGCAGGCGCTGACGCTGGTTTTCGGCAAGCTTCTGGGACCGGTATGGGGCACTGTCCTTAAATGGCTCATCGGTTTCCTGATCCTGGCCGCGATATTTGTGATCATAATGAAAATGATCTTCCCGAACGCGAAGATCAAAGATATATTAAAGCCCCGGAATCTGCTGCCGCTCCTCATCGGAGCAGTGATCCTGGGACTTGCGGATATTCTGGTTCCTGTATTCTGGGCAGATTTCGCCAAATGGAGGTGGCTCATCCTCTTCGGCGGAGGCCTGGTAACACTGGCCGCGGCCGGATTACTCTTTGCTGCCCGTCAGCACTCATCTGCGCCTGAGCGAACGTAAATATACTTTCTGCTCATTGGTTATGCGGTAACTTTCAATTGCTTTCTGGATCGTCTTGTTGTGTACCCACACATCAAGGCGGTCTTTTTCTATATATGGGATTGCTGCATCCCACTGCTTGGCCAGCGCAGTCGCGAAAAGCCACGCGATCATCATGTTCACATAATATTCCTCAGACTTGACCGCAGCGGGGATCTCCAGATATTCAGGTCTAAAATCGCTGTCCAGATAATAGCTCATCAGCATCTTGAGCCCGAAGCGGCAGGTATATGTGTGTTCCGACGCGGCCCACTCGCGGATCTTATCCAGGAGCGCAGGTTTATTCTTCTTCAAGGCCTTAGGGGAACATGTATCGCAGACCGCCCAGTTGTCCATAAAGGGCAGGAACCTGTCCAGTTCGGCAACGCAGGCATCAAAGTCCTTGATCTGTTCTATGAGCAGCCCGTGGAGCAGGTTTTCGTCATAGTATTTATGCGGAAGTTCTCTCATGAATTCTTCGTGCTCGGGGTCTTTGAAATACTCCTTCGCAATGATCCTCATGACAGGAATCCTGATGCCGATGATGCGGTCCGGGTCCACGCCCGGTGTCAGTTTAGTCTGAAACTGCGCGTAATCACTATCTGCTATTTCCAATAATCTCTTCTGAATCTCCACAGCTTTACCCCTTTACATTTACCAGACAGTCATAACGGACGGCTTTGCCCTCATAACTATGGCTCGGCTTGAGCCCTGCCAGATATGCGCCCTTCGCGGGCCTCTTTATAACTATCTTTTTCGGTGCTGCCTCAATGGCCGCCCTCAGCAGTTCCTCTTCGTTCCCGCACGGCCTCTCCAACTCGTGCAAAAGCTGGAATTTCTTCTTAACAGCCGCGCTCTTACGTCTCTCAGGGAACATCGGGTCCAGGTAAATGACGTCAGCCTGTCCGGCCAGCTCTTTCATTCCCTGAATGCTGTCTCCCATACGCAGTTCCATCCGTGAAATGACGTCCTTCAGTTCCGGAAGTCTCTCCGCCCGCAGCAGGGCATCCTCCAAAAGTGCCGCTATAACAGGGTCCTTCTCAAACATGATCAACCTGAAACCTGCTGCAGCCAGAATTATGGAGTCCTCAGCGAATCCTGCGGTCGCGTCAATCAACAAAGGCTCCTTCACAGCCTTAAGGCGCGTCGCTTTGACGAGCATTTCCCTCTCGAGATTGCTCTGCTTAAGACGAGGCAGCATTTCCGCAAAGTCTGCTCGCAGGCTGAGTTCTCCGCGTCTTAACGAAAGCCCGTCAGTATCCAGCACCAGATAGGTCTCGTTCTCCTGCGGCTCTCCCGTTTCAATATCCAATTGTTCAGAAAGCGCCTCGGCCCTTTCAGCCTCAGCGCCTTCCTTAACAACTAAAATCATATTGTTATCAGTTCATAGTCTCTGGTTCCCAGTCCCAGCATGGCGGCATGGTCGAGACCTGCCTCCCATTCGCTGTCCGGATGAGCCAGTTTGAAAATGTCTTCTCCGTCGTGATGGTCATGAGCATGCTTGCCAATAAAGCTGTTCTCATATATCGGCTGATGCGCGCATGCGTCAGCACATGCCTGGTCCAGTGCTACCGGGTCGAAACTTGCAAACATTCCCACGTCAGGGATCATCGGCACGTCATTGCCCGGATCGCAGTCGCAGAACGGTGAAACGTCCACAACCAGACTGATGTGAAAAGCCTGCTTGCCGTCCACAACTGCCTTAGTGTATTCAGCAATCTTGCATGCCAGAGCCACTCCGGCCTCGTCCCACTTGCAGTCGATAGCGCCCTTCGGGCAGAAACCGAAGCAGTGTCCGCATCCGAGGCAATGCTCTTCGTCGATAACAGCCTTGCCATCCACGATGTGCACGCCGTCGTTCGCGCAGTTCTTGACACACATACCGCAGCCGATGCACAGATCTGAATAGATCATCGGTGTGCCTGTAGAGTGCATTTCCATCTTGCCTTTCTTTGAACCGCAGCCCATGCCCAGGTTCTTGAGGGCGCCGCCGAAGCCCGCCTTAACATGGCCTTTGAAATGACTCAGTGAAATGATGACGTCTGCTTCCGCAACCGCTGCGCCTATCTTGGCATTCTGAACATATTTGCCTCCCTCAACAGGAATTTCTCTCTCATCGTTGCCTCTGAGGCCGTCGGCTATGATAGTCTGAACGCCTGTAGCCAGCGGGTTGTAGCCGTTCATATAGGCGCAGTCCAGATGGTGGACCGCATTATCCCTGAAGCCCGGGTAGAGCGTGTTGCAGTCTGTGAGGAACGGTCTGCCGCCCTTGCTCTTGATCAGGTCGCAGATTACGCGGGCATACTGCTGGCGCAGGAAGGCCATATTGCCCCACTCGCCGAAGTGCACTTTGACCGCGACGAACTTATCCTGAAAATCAATATTCTCAAATCCTGCTTTCCTGACCAGCCTCTCCAGCTTGGACAGATGGCTCTCGCCGGGTCTGCAGTGAAAGTCAGTGAAATAAACTTTTGAACTCATATTATTCTCCTATTTGTTCCAGCATTACCTGCTTAGCATATTCCATGGCACGTTTTACGCCGCCCTCTTCGAACGGAACTGCCAGGTTAGCATAACGCAGGGTCTCCAGATAACTCATGCTGCCGCCACACTTGCACAGTCTCAGATAATCCTCCCATGCGGCTTCGTGGTTTTCGTGATCCTTTTTCTTGAATTCCATAGCACCCATAGTGGTCAGCGTGTAGTTGATATAGTAGAACGGGTAGAGGAAGATGTGCAGCTTGTGATACCACATTCCGCCTCTGTTAAAGAATTCATCGTCCTTGTCGTATTTACGCCATGGCATATATTTCTCTTCGAGTTTCTTCCACTCGAGCGTGCGCTCCTTCGGAGTAAGCTGCGGGTTCGCATAGCAGATATGCTGGAACTCATCGACAGCAACGCCAAAAGGCACGAATGTGATAGCCTCCTGCAGATGCGCCAGACGGTATTTGTCCGCATCCTTTCCGAAGAAATTCTCAGCGTACGGATAAGCGAACTGCTCCATGGACATGGAATGTATCTCCGCAATGTCGGTTGATTCCGAGAAGTAAGCTGAGAATTCCTGATTACGCATAGCCATGTATCCGGCGAATGCGTGTCCGAGCTCATGTGAGAGCACCTGCATGTCGCCGATGGTTCCGTTAAATACTGAGAATACGAACGGCGCCTTGAGTGATGGCATGGACGTCATATAGCCTGTTGCTGCTTTGTTTGGCTTGTTTTTAAGATCCAGCAGATCATGCCCGATCATAAAATCAATGAATTCGCCTGTCTCAGGTGAAATCTTGTGATACATTTTGCGGGCTTCTTCAATCATGAAGTCGTCATCGCCTGCAGGCTGAGCATTGCCGTCCGGGAACACCTTTTTCTCGTCCCAGAACATCAGCTCGTCAACGCCCAGTCGCTTTCTCTGAGCTTCGTAGAGTTTCGAGCAGAGCGGCACCAGCTCGGTGCGAACCTGCTCACGGAAGGAAGCAACTTCTTCCATGCCGTAATCTGAACGTCCCTGGTTAATGTATCCCAGCGGGATGTAATTCTCGAATCCGAGGTTTCTGCCCATCTCATTTCTGATCTCGATCAGCTCTGACCAGATTTCCTCAAGACGCGGCTCACATGAATGATAGAAGTCAGAGTACGCCTTTACCGCTGCGCGGCGTTTCTCCCTGTCGTCATCCTCGAAATATTTCTGGATGCCGTACAGGTTCAGTATCTGTCCGTCGAAATCGATCTGGCATGTAGCCATCATCTTCTGATATTCCGTAGTGAGAGCGGCTTCTTTCTGCATCAGAGGGATATTCGCCTCGCAGAAGCCCTTCTTCTGAAGGTCCATGGAGGTGAAGAACTGTTTGCCGATCTTCTCTTCGAGTTCTGCCCTGAACGGGCTCTCACAGACAGCGTCATTGAATGCCAGGAAGTACGGCATCAGCTCAGGGACTGTGTTATTGATAAACTCCATCTCATCTTCATAGAACTTGTCTGTTGTATCAAGGGTGTTGCGGACATAAACCAGCGTTACCATTGTCTGCAGCTGGTCATCATATTCATCGCCTTCTTTAATCAGCGCTATGATTTCATCTGCAGACTTCGCTTCCTTCACCTTCTGAGCAGCCTCAGTATAGCGGGCCTTAATGGCTTCCGCGTCAGGCCTCACATATTTAAGTTCGCTAAATTTCCAGTTTTCCATTTGTTATTTCTCCATAAAAAATTCTATTTCTTCTCCCAGCGGCCCCTTAACAAACGCTATTGTAGCAGGTACCGGCGGGTCTATAGGCAGTTCAATGTCCCGAGGGCCATTGTATACTTCATAGCCTGCTTTGGCCAGGACCTCACATACTTTATCCATATCGTCAACGCCCAGGGAATAATGCGGAATAGAGCCTGTGCCTCCTTCTTCCGCGCCTTTTCTGAATATCTCCAGAACAGCGTTGCCAGCTGTCAGGTGACATCCTCCGGCCCACTCACCCTTCATCTTCAGGTCTAAAACATTCTGGTAGAAGTCTTTTACTTTCTCGTATTCTTCTTCTCCGTGACACTTAAGCGCCACGTGGTGAATGCATGTGATCATTTCCTTCCTCCTTTTATAATCTGTACAGGCGCTCAGCGTTCTCGTGGAAGAACATCTCCCTGTAAGGCGCCAGCTTAGGATCCGCATCCAGAAATGCCCTGATATCAGCTACCCTGTCAATGCATTTCTGGGTCGGAGTGAATGGGTAGTCGCTGCCGTACATGATATGGCTCGCCGGGATGAATCTCATCAGCAGCGGCATCAGGTCAGGGATCGGATTGCCGGCCATATCATAGTAAAAGCGTGACAGATTTTCCTTCATATACAGTTCTTCATCGAGCACTCCCAGCCTCTTGAGCAGCGGCACGAATTCCTCGCCCCTGTCGGCAATATTTGCCAGGAACGCTCCGCTGTGCGGAACTATTATCTTGAGCTGGTGGAATCTCTCCATGATGCCGTGTCCCATCATATTCAGAACCGCGCGTGTAGTGTCAGCAAAGAACTCAAATACCGGGATGATCTTGGCAGAGAAGAGGTCGTCTCTCAGATTGTCCGGTCTGTGCGGATGGATATTGATAATGGCTCTCCTCTCATCCAGCATCTTGAACAATGGATCCAGTGCGGGATCTCCCAGATACTGTCCGCGTGCGTTGGTTGCCAACTTGATTCCTGCCGCGCCCAGCTTGTCCAGCGCGTATTCAGCCTCTCTCATGGCCGCGTCAACGTCCGGCAGAGGCAGTGTGGCATGGAATCTGAATCTGTCCGGGTAGCGCCTCTGGAGCTCAGCCGCGGCTTCATTTAATTTCCTGCACAGCTCCACACCCTCTTCCGGGTATTCCTTGTACCATGGATGCGGAGACGAAAGTGTCAGTACCGCCAGACTCGTGCCTGACTGGTCCATCATGTCCAGCATCTCATCATTCGTTTTCCTCGGCAGCAGAATGCTGTCTTCGAACAAAGCGTTGTTCTTTTCCAGATAAGCAAAAAACTCCGGAATAGCAAAGTGCAGATGCACATCAATAACAGAATATTTTCCTTTCTCCATAATACTTCTCCTTATATGTTCAATTATTTCCCGACAGACTTGCTGTTAACCGGGAACGTAAAATATGTATCAGTGTACGGTTCGTTCTCCAATGTGAAATGCCACCATTCTTCCTGAAGCGGCTTAAATCCATGTTTTACCATCAGGTCTCTGAGCAGCATGCGGTTGTTGTACTGCTCCTCGGTGACGTTCAAATAGGCCGGATGGCTGAGGTCTCCGAAGAAATCGAAATTGCCTCCCATATCCAGCTCTTTATTCTCTTTCATGTCAAATAATGTCAGATCAATTGTGCTGCCGCGTGTGTGACCCGAGCGTTCAGCAATAAATCCCAGCGGGAAAAGATGCTCCTTCTTCTGCTGCGGGTAGAAGTATTCTCTCATCTGCACACGGTGTGTATCCAACGCCCATCTGACGAAGTGCGCGACTGCCTTCTGTGGACGGTAGGCATCGTAAACCTTGAGGCGATAGCCCATTGACACAGCTTCATCGCTGGCTTCCTTGAGCGCAGCTGCAGCCTCTTTAGTAATAAGCGCGATCGGCTCCTCATAGCCATCCACTCTCTGTCCCAGGAAGTTGAATGTGGAATAATACCTGATTTCCAGAATGGCATCAGGCACCACGTCACTTACCATTACAAAGTCAGACGCATCGTCAGAGATCTTTATGCCATTTTTCTCTGCCCATTCTTTAGTATTCTCTGCAATTTCTTTGTAAAGCTCGTTATCGAACTGCGGCATATCGCCCTTCCTCCTGATCCATTTGTCTACTATCATCGGCTCGTCATAGGATTTCGTCAAATAATTTTATCATAATTCAGGTTTTTCAAATGTTCCCCTAAAGTATTGGTTTGCCAGATCTATATTACCATAGAGCAAAAGCAACCCTCCGGTTTCCCATCTGAAAATCTGATCGGCAGGGTATAAAGGATTTTCATATTCATATGCGTAGTTTCCGATCACATGCATTTCCGGCGCATCAGCCTCTTTTGCGGATTTCAGGAAAACTGCCTCAAAGAGGAGAGAGCCCCACGCAATATGATAGCTGCTGCTTACAATCACACAGGAGTCCACCTGAGGATATCTGCTCCTCAGGATATCAATGCAGAGCTCCGCATTCTGAACAGTTGTTTTGGACTGTGCTTCCAGGATCAGCCTGTCCTCGGATAATCCATGGCTTAACAGCCACTCTCCCATGCGTCCTGCCTCAGTGGCGTCAGGGTTTTCCTTAGCCGTGCCGCCGCCGGTGCACATTACATAAGCATTCGGGTATGCCTCAGCCAGATCCAGCGCGGCAGTCAACCTGCCAATCAGTTCATCCTGCATCGAGCCGTCTTTATTTAAGGCATATCCAAGGACAACTATACAGAGATTGTCTCCATCAGGAAATCCTTCAGGCACGTCACCTGTATTGATCTGAAGCTCTCTGTCCAGATAATTCCAGTAGTCTATGGTTTTGCGCAGCAGCCCGGCCTCTGATTCATCAAGTTCTTCAAGTTCCTTAAGTAAGCTGTCCACCTTGGCATCAGCTTTCTGGCCATAATTGCCGCGGATTGTTATTATGTCTTCTATTAGTTTCTGTAAATCGGCCTTTGATTCTGTTGTTTCCGGGGTGGTCTTTATTTCTTCAGTTGTTTCTGTTTCGCTGTTCTGCCCGGAGCATGCCAGAGTGCATACTGCAAGCATCACCACAGCGATTATTAAAGCCAATTTTTTCATATATGGCATATTCCTCCGGAATACTCCGCTGCGTTTTCCTTAACACTCGTTATCTGTCTGTCTTTGCCGCAGACCCTGCACGAGTCGTTTTTGCTCTTAAAGTTTACGATGTGTACTTCCATGTCAAGTCCGTCAAATATCAGGAGTCTGCCGGTCAGAAGCCCTTCTATTCCGCAGATGTATTTGATTGCTTCGGTCGCCTGAATGCAGCCCACTATACCTACTACAGGGCCCAAAACTCCTGCTTCGTTGCAGGTTTGTCCAAACCTCCTCTCAGGTATTTCTTCAAAGAAGCATCTGTAGCAGGGACAGTCTCCCGGCACATATGTCATTACCTGGCCCATGAACTGCAGCACACCCGCGTGGCAAAACGGCTTGTGCTGAAGCACGCAGGCATCATTGATCAGAAATTTGGTTTCGAAATTATCTGCTGCATCTATAATAAAGTCGTACTGGCTGATGATTTCTTCAGCGTTATCAGGAGTCAGGTAAGCCTTGTAAACATTGACCTTGACCATGTCATTTAACTCATTCATGGCCTCGGCAGCTGATTCGGCCTTGTTCATGCCAACCTTCTTCACGGAATGGACGATCTGTCTGTGAAGGTTTGAAAGGCCTACTTCATCAGCATCCATTATGCCGATGGTCCCAACACCTGCGCCGGCCAGATACAATGCTGCAGGAGAGCCTAAGCCTCCCGCGCCGATGATAAGGACTTTGGAATTCTTTAACTTTTTCTGGCCTTCCACGCCAATCTGAGGAAGTATGATCTGTCTGTCATATTTCTTCAGCTCCTCAGAGCTAAGGCCCTTATATTGTGTCAAAAGCCACTCCCTGAAACCGCGTTTCAGGCTGTATGCCTCAAATCCCTGCTCAATTAGTTCTTCCGCAGCCTCGATACTGTTTTCTCCGATGCTGCAGTAGACTATGAGCTTTTTATCACGCGGGAGCATATCTGTTTCTTCACGCCTGTTCCAATTAATCGCATCTGGAATATGGCCGTGCGCGTACGCATCGTCTCCGCGCATGTCTACGTATACATAGCTTCCGGGCTCTAACCTGTTAACTTCATCTATTGTGATTAATGACATATTATTTCTCCGGTTAATTAATTAATTCTTTTATATTTACATCCGGGTTATGATAGCGTTTCTTGCCCACGCTGGTATGATCCGGCACATGATTGTGCACGTACTGGATATTCTGGTTTGGGCAGTACTGCAGGCAGGCCAGGCAGAGCTGGCATTTGTCGTGCCATACAGGGCCGCCGTTCTCCAACGTGATATTCCCCATCGGGCAGACTTTCACGCAGATACCGCATTCACTGCAGTTATCCTCTGTGAAGAAATCTACATATCCCTTGGCGGGGTCAAAGCTGAAGACGACCTTCTGCGCCATCGGATTAGAGGCTGCCTTCTCGATTATTCCGTCAGCCATTGGCAAAGGCTCCGCAGGGTCTGTGGCTATTTCTTCGCCAATCTCTCTGGCAGCCTTATATGACGCATCCAGCTTAGCCCTGATCTCGGTATCGTCCGGAAGCGGCGCAATAAATGCTCCGTTGTGAACGGTTTCAATCTCGTACAGTTTATAATGCTTTACTCCGCGGCGGTTCAGGATTGACGCAATCTGCGGATTGCCGATTACGGCATGGCCTCCGTGAACAGCTATGGAATATACTCTGCTGTCCGCGTTCAGTGGCAGCTTCTCTGCCAGTTCTCGTACTATGACAGGCGCGTTTCCGCAGTAAATAGGAAATACCAGCACGGTACGGCCTTCAGGCACTTCTGCCGGTATCTCCGTGTTTTCAGTAATTCGCACCAGTTCGGCGCCGCCCAGACCATCAGCCAGATTCCTGGCGATCATCAGGCAGTTACCGGTGCCGGAAAAGTAATAGATTCTGTCCATTTTCTCTCCTTTATACAGTTACAGATGCAATATATTCAATTCCTTCAGGTGTTTCGACACCTGGATCAGCCACGTTCAGGCTGCCTCCCGTCATGTCAATGAAATGACACAGGGCAATGCCCATGTCGACCTTCTGGAGGTCTCCGCCGTCGGCTGTCGCGTAGTTTTTGTCATGCTTCAGATAGAAATGGAATGCGTTTCCATCCTTTATGATGCGCCACGGCTGTTTGTTAACCGCCGATGGTGCCCATCTGACAGCTTCAAGCGCCTGTTTCAGGCCTTCATCTGCTGCCGCAAACGGCTTTGTAAAGCCACCTTCAAAGAAGAGCTCTGCGCCGTCTTTCCTCTTGTCAGCGCCAACGCCCTTGCGCATTGCCACTTCCTTGATGGATTTTTTCTTCGCCGGATAACCTACCGGTGTCACGCAGTACATGACCTCGTTTTCCTTAACGCCGGCTGCCTTTTCAAAGAACTCTCTCTTGAATGTGCCTGCAATCCAGGTTGTTCCGATTCCTCGGGACCATAAATGCATTACCATTCTCTCAAATGAGAATCCGAATGCCTCTTCTCTGTGAGGCACTTTCTCCACAATACCCGCAATGTATGCGGCCTCGCCCGTGATCACAGGACTGGAAAGGCCCATCTCTTTAGCATCCATATACACAAATCTCACCGGAATGCCGTACGGGTTCGGGATATTCTCAATGTATTCGCGGATGTTCTGAACGTCTTCGGCCGATAATGGCTGTCCGTCAAAGGTCCTGACGCTGCGTCTGGTTGTTAAAAGCTTAAATATGTCCATTTTCTTTCTCAAACTCCTCTAAAAATCTGACCATAAAATCATGCCGCTCTTCCGCCAGCTGTTTTGCTGCCTCAGTATTCATTTCTCCCTTAAGCAGCAGAAGTTTTTCATGGAAATGGTCTATTGACGACTCTAATGTCCTGCCATGTTCTCCGCCAAAGGCGAAGGTGCGCGCAATGCCTATCGCGCCAATGGCATCCAGCCTGTCCGCGTCCTGCACTATCTTTCCTTCGATTGTGGCCGGGCGGCGTCCTCTGTTCTGGCTGAATGATACTGAATTAATAGCCTCACAGATAGATTCAATCTCTTCAGGATCCACACCCTGCACTGTCAGGAAAGCTCTGGCATTGGCATTGTTTTCAGTGTTAAACAGCTTATGATCGTCCGCGTCATGGAGCAGGGCAGCCAGAGCCACGATCCTGATATTGCAGGATTCGTGTTCTGCTATGCGTATGGCATTCCTGTAAACACGCAGGGTATGCGCGCTGTCGTGCCCTCCCGCGTTGCCGCGGAACAGCTCTTCAATATATTCTTTGGCTGCATCTGTCGGCTGTTTCATTCTGTAATCCTTGCTAAAAATGCTTCAATCTCTGCGTCAGTCATGCCGCCGCTCTTCAGGTATTCCGCGGCATATGCTGACAGGTCAGCAGTAGTTACGTCCACATCGGCATCGCCGATCATTGCGTTGATCATATCGCTCAGAACGTTATCACGGATAACCTCATATCTCATCGAATCCTTTTCTTCGCTGATTTCGTAATAGTTATCATAGGTGATCATATAATCATCAACTATTAAATTATAATCCGCCCCTGCCAGAGCCTCAATCAGCATGCATACGAAGCCTGTGCGGTCCTTGCCCTCAGTGCAGTGCACAAGATACGGGCCTTCCTTAGCCGTCATCTCCCTGAATCCCTGAATGATCCTGCCCTTGAAATCGTCAGATCTGTAGTTCATGTTCAGCGCGATCGGGATCACATTGCCTTTCTCATAAATCGTAAGGAAATACGGGGAGTTGAAGTCCTCCTTTTCAATGTATTTCTCAATCTTGGCATCTGTGTCGGCCAGGTCCAGGATGACGTTGACTCCCGCTGCTTCGATCAGGTCATTGACGAAAGGCGCACGGCTGTGCTGATTGTCGCACGGCGAGGCAGAGCGGTAGAGGATTCCCTCTTTAATATCGCCCATCTTTATCATTCGGAAGTTGGCGAAGGCTTCATCGCTCGGATATCTTTCGCGCTCGTCATAATAATGGATGTCGCGGGCCATCTGGATATCAAGGTACTTGCCTTTCTCGTTCAGGTAAACGCTGGCCACGTCATGTTCCTCAAGGGATGCTCCTACCCAGAGGTCTTCCTTCTTCATGGCTTTCAGCTCAGCTTCGTCCCACAGATCATCGCCATTATTAATGGCCGCCTTTATATAATCATAGCCCGTATAGCCTACCAGCAGCGGCTGCCCGGTATTTACGTAATAACCATTGTAATAAGGGATGTCCTCCAGTATATATCCATTAGAAAATACCACCTTCACACTGTCTCCATACTCAAAGCCCAGCGCATTGAAATCTTCGATGGTCATTTCAATATACACGCCGCCGAACTCCGGCTCATGGATGATCGGCAGGTCAATGACTTCCAATGCGCCTGACAAGTCATGGCAGAAATCCTCGAAGGCTCCCTCCTCAGCATTCGACTTGAAAGAGAACTCCTGAACCTTACCCTTGTCGCCCTTCCAATACAGATAGAGCCACGGACCTCTGCCGCCTCCGTCTGTATTATTTTCGGATCTGGCTACAACCGCGCCCCCTTCCAGAAAGCTGTAGAAGGTCTGCCACTGCTCCTCGGTCAGTTCTACTGTGCCTGTAATGGTAGCGTCCTCCTCGGTCAGCGGCCAGTGGTCGCCCTCTCTCTTTTCGTGAAAGAACTTATATTTCCCGTCCTCGACAAAGAAACGGTATCTCTGATAATACGGAGGGTTGGTTGACGTTGATACCGTATAATAAAACTCCGTGATATCATCGATCTTAATGTCCTTGCCCACAGTTTTGGTGCCGCCTTTGCAGCCTGCGAGCGGCAGCACTATGAGCAGCACCGCCAGGAATAAAGCAATAACCCTTTTCATAATATTTCTTCCATCCCAATTTTCTGGGGTTTGAGCCCCATTGATTCGTAAAACCTGATCGCGCCAGGATTGCAGTTCCACACATTCAGAGTGATATTGTAGAATCCATTCTCCCTGGCGAAATCCTTAATATATTCATACAGTGCGCGTCCGATGCCTAAGCCTCTGGCCGCTTCGTCCACGCATATATCATCAATATACAGCGTCTTTATATCAGACAGCAACTGGTCTCCTGAAACTTCTTTATAAATGCAGAATCCATGGCCCAGCACTTTGTCGTTCTCGTCAACGCAGACGAAAACAGGCGTCCTGTCATCCTCCAGGATGGCAGCCAGTTCATCTGCAGTGTACTTGGTGGTCGGCCCTTTGAATATATCCGGGCGGCCATTATGGTGCACCATATTAACCTGTACCAGCAGCTCCATTATTCTGGGAATGTCCCTCTTTTCTGCTCTTCTGACTGTATTCATGGATTCCGTTCCTTTCAAATAATCCTCTCGTGTCAGCTCCAGTTGTATGATTCCGTCAACCATACCCTTGTCGCGGAAGCCAACAGCCTTGTGGATGTGATAGGCAGCATCCCGCTCCGGCTCAAAATCATTATGCAGACGGGCCACGCCGTCTTCCTTAAATGCGCGTTCCAGCAGCAGTTCCAACCCCTGACGGCCATAACCTTTCCCTCTCTCCGGAGCATAGATCACGATTCCCATATCGCACCAATCCTTATTCGGATTATAGTGATAATTCACATCCCCGACAAAGGCTCCGTCACTCCTGCGCTGCAGAAACGCGTAGAACCTGACCGGTTCCTGACCAATCCAGGACCGCTGCATTTCCTTCCACTCCTTTTCGGGCTCCGGGATGCATCCGTCCGGCGGAAACCACGGCGCATTATATGCCATCGTCTCCGGGTCAGACAGCATTTTCACATAGAACCAGCCGTCCTCGGGGTGGGGGATGTATAGTTGTAAAACATCAGCAATTTTGTTCATGTTTTTTAATCAGATTTATTTGTTACCTTCACAATTAAAAATCCGTCTTTCCAAACGGCTCTATCGCCAAACACATCTATCATCAGATTAGTGTCTAAACTCCAGGTTCCAACAATATAAATAGCTCCCGGACTTTTAATAACGCGTTTGCATTCGCTTTCAATCATTTTCCATTGCGTTTGGATATGAAAAAAAGCGTTGTAAATAACTATGGTGTCAAATTCTTTGTCCGAGTAGAACATCTTAGCAGCATCCATAATCTGAAAACATATGTTATTATTCTTGGCCTGATCACTTAATCTGCTGTCATCAAGGTCGATACAGAAAACACTCTTTGCAAGCTTTGCTGCTGAAACAGAAAAGTCTGCCGTTCCGCAAGCGACTTCCAAAACCTTTTTATTCTCAATATCTGAAGCCAGCAGATTAACTAGAATATCCGTTTTCTTCATAATCAATCCGGCATATCTACTTCTTCGCCTGTATATAAATACCTCAAGTGGTAGCCTGCTGAAAGATCCTTGATGTCTGAGTACGCGATGCTTACCCCGTAGGCTTCCGAAACATCCAATGCCTTATCGCCTATGCCGTATACATAGTGATAATGCGGGTGCGCATCCTCAATGAGCCTTGGCTGTCTGTCTTTGACCCAGCTTTCATCCTGCATGAAGTAGGCTCTTTCCTCTATGCGCTTGATGGTGCTGCCTGCAGGCATTTCTTTGATGGTTTTTCTTTTGCCTTTGCCTTTGATCCTGCAGTCGGTCCATTCACCGTCCTTTAATTTGCCGATGTATGTTTCCTTAACAGATTGATCCTGCATGATCGTGAACCAATATGTGTCATTTTTGCCGCCTATGATCCAGTCTAGTTCGTCACGAAAGGCCTGATAAAATTCGAAGCCTTTTTCTTTTTCCACAAGTTCTAAAAAGCGATAGCTCTCCATTATCATGTTCCTCCTTTTTATTGCAATGCGTTCAAATCCTGAGCTGTCTATAACTCAAGCAGCATATAAACCACTTCCTGGTAGCCGGATATTCTCGAGTTGAATCCTCTTGGATTTCGTCCGAATTCAACAAATCCCAAACTCCGGTACAAAGAAAGTGCTCTGTCGTTTCCGGCAACCACACTTAATTCCAGTTGGTCGTATCCTGCAGCTCTGGCACATTGTATGCATGCCTTAGTCAGGGCTTTTCCCAATCCCTGTCCCCAGTAATCCTTTAATATACTGATACCAAATTCAGCCCTGTGTTTTACTTTATATTTTTTCCCGACAGGCTCGATGCCTGCAATTCCCACAATCTTTCCGTCAACTATGGCGACAAGTTCTGTTTCATTGGGGCTTAATGCCTTTTCTTTTAGAAACTGCGCCTCCTGCTCCGGTTCAATACTGTTTTCGTCCGAATAAGATAACTGATAATCTGTCTCTTCATGTGTGCGGTTAAAAATCTCGAAAACAACATTTCCGTCTGACTCATCGCCGTTTCGGATAAAAGTTTCTTTGCCGTTGTTAAGTATTATCGTCTGTTCGTACTTCATCTATTTGTCCTCACAAACAACGTAAAAAAATGCAGTTGACCATTTGAGGCAGGATGCTCGAATCGACGCTGTTGTCTCTGCTTGCCGGAATTTGTATAATTGGCAGTAATCAACCACATGTTTTTTACGCTTGTGTGTCAAAATTGGAGTTTGAATCTGTTTAATGACATGTTTTTTGCGTTTGTGTGTCATAGCGATATCCAATTTTAAGGATTTACGCTCTTAAATCCGGTATAAATCCAATCTGCAGACGTCCAAACCGTGTATACATGCCCTAAATCTTCTTGAAAACTTAATCATCTGACACACAACCGAAAAAAACGTGCCAACTCTCAGTTCTCGTTGAAAACTGATTACCTTAAATTATAATTTGTTCCGGATCTCAGCGCTTTTCATGAACGCTCGTGTAATGAGATTCTGAACAGCCTCATTATCGGCATCTTTGACCACGCATAAAAAGTCCATGAACACCGTGAAATCTTCCAATGTCACACATCCACTGCGCTCGACAGCAGAATAGAAGTTGTTTACAAATTCTTCTAATGTTTCCAACTCCCATTCAAATAATGCAAAATTTCCGGTCCGGAAGTTTTCCGCTACTTCATACATCAAACTATCGTATTCTTTTGGTATTATCATTTTTTACAGTCTCTCAATTGTTTTGTACCTGTTTGACACAGGTCATTTTTCTATCTGAATCTTTGTCATCAATACCACCGTCTCCACATGTACCGTATGCGGGAACATGTCCACCGGCTGTGCCTTTACCAGTTTATAGCCGCCGTCTGACAGTATCTTGACGTCTCTAGCCAGGGTAGCCGGATCGCAGCTCACATACACGATCCTGTCCGGAGCCACTTTAAGAATGGCCTCGAGCAGCCGGGCATCGCACCCCTTGCGCGGCGGGTCAACTACGACTACATCGGCCTGGGCGTCTTCTTCCTGAGCCCATTCAGGGAATATCTTTTCTGCCTCACCGCAGAAGAACAGAGCATTCTCGATACCATTCAGGCGCGCGTTCTCCTCAGCGTTTTCGATCGCCGCAGGGACAATCTCCACGCCTCTCACCAGCGCAGCCTGTCTGGCCAGAAACAGCGAAATCGTGCCGCTGCCGCAGTAGAGGTCCCAGACGTTTTCACGGCCGGTGAGCCCTGCATATTCCAAGGCTTTAGCATACAGTTTCTCAGTCTGTTCGGGATTGATCTGGAAAAATGCCAGCGGAGAAATCCTGAAAGACAGGTCGCCGATAGTGTCAGTTATGTATTCATTTCCATAGAGGCAGATAACTTTCCGCCCCAGGATTACATTTGTTTTCTCTTTGTTGATGTTCAGGCAGATGCTTGTTATCCGAGCGCTGCCTGGCAGTTCAGCTTTTGTAAGCGCCTGCACGAATTCATCATTCAGGTTATAGGGCAGACCGCTGCCATTGATCACCAGGCACACCATGCATTCACCCGTTCCGCGCGCAGTGCGGATCAGCACATGGCGCACCAGACCGTTGCCTGTTTCTTCATCGTAAACCGGGAGTTCGTTTTTGTTCAGGAAATCCCTGACATGTCTCAGTATTACGTTTGCAGCAGGCTGAGCAGCGCAGCACTCGTCCGTCTCAACGATGTAATGTGTATGTCCCGCGTAGAAACCGGTCACGATCCGTCCGTCCCTGGAGAGGCCTACCGGGAACTGGGTTTTGTTGCGGTAATGATAAGGATCGCCCATGCCGATGATAGGGCAGAGCTCGAAACCTGTTTGTTTGCCTATATGTGTCAGGCATGAGCGGACCTTCTCCTCCTTTATGCGCAGCTGCTCATCATAAGAAAGCTGCATTATCTGGCAGCCTCCGCACCTCTCTGCATTCGGGCAGGCCGGCTTTACGCGATGAGCGGATGCCTCCAGCACCTCGAGCACCTTGGCGTAGCCATAGCCCTTGTTCATTCTGGTGATCATAGCGCGCACCCTGTCGCCGGGCACAGCGTTTTTAACAAAAAAGCTACAGCCTTCATAACGGCCGTAGCCTTCACCATTCACTCCAATATCAGTTATGGTCAGCTCAATACTGTCGTTTTTCTTCAATAGCATCTATCACATCTCCGACCGTTACGAAATCATTCAGGTTCGCATTGGTAAAATCCAATCCGAAATTGTCCTCCAGTGCCACGGCCATATACAGCAGCGTGACCGAGCTCATGCCAATGTCATTGATCAGCTCGGACTCCGGAGTTATGGACTCCACGTCAATATCTTCATCTATTTCATGCAAAATCTCTTTAAGACTCTCTAATAATTCCATTTCTGCACTCCTCATAACGCTCTTCCATCAGTTCAATGACGGCCTGCGTCTCTTTAACTCCCGGCAGCTTCTTGTCCGTCACATCTGAAATGCGGATCGGCCGGCCGAAAACTACTCTGTGGCGCTGCCACCAGTGAGCTCTCCGCTCGATATGCGTCGGGACTATGGGCACACCTGCTCTGGCTGACATCAGCACTACGCCGCCTTTCAGGCCTTCACCGCCGATGTGGCCCTGTGGGAATATTCCCAGCAGATATCCCTCTTTCAGTATACTAACACACTTTTTGATAGCTTCATAGTCGGCAATAGTTCTGTCGATTTTGATGCATCCCGCACCCTTCAGGAGTTTGCCTCTGAAGCCGGTCATTATCTCCTCGCTGGCTGTATAAAAGAACCTGCGGTACCAGAAACTTGCGTTCAGAATGAACGGATCTGTCATGCCTGTGTGGTTGGCCGCGATCAGCGCCGCGCCCAGGTTTTTTATCTCCTGCCTGTCGCACAGATAAATCTTTTTGACACGGAAAACCGGAATCAGTACCATCAGCAGGAGCCGTCCGAAATCCATCGGAAACTTATTCAGTTGGAACACTTTCGGCTTGTTTTCCAAGGCGCTTCTCCAGTTCGTCTTTTAATTCCAATATCTTCGAAAGCAGCAGTTCATTGCATGCCTTTATTTCATCTCTGGTCGGGTTCTCGGTCGGGCAGAATTCCTTCAGGTTCAGCCGCTCGCCGATCATCACATGCGTCCGCTTGCCCATTCCATAATTTCCGTCCGTCCAGACCGGGATAATATCAGCTCCGGACTCCAGCGCTATCATTACGCAGCTAGGCGCGAATGGTGACATCTTGCCTCCCACAGGGAGCCTGCCTTCCGGGAATACTCCCACGCGTCCGCCGCTTTTCAGCACTTCTGCCGATTCGTGGATGAATCCAAATTCGAATTTATCCCTGTCTACTCTGATGCTGCCCAGTTTCTTTAATAACCACGGAAGCGGGCCCGGCTTGTTCATGAGCACCTCGGCCACCAGGAAATGCACCGGTGATGTGAAGAAGATCATGAGGTACAGCGCGAAATCCAGCAGTTTCTTGTGGTTGGACACCAATATCGTGCCTTTAGGGAGTTTGCGGCCCTGTGCCTTCTTATTCATGTAGAAGACCTTCCATTTGAAGAAGATCAGAGCAGGGATGAATCCCGTTATTTTAGTAAAATACAAAACAAAATTATTCAAGGTTTTTCTCTATCTCCCTGCAGAATGTCCTGATAGTATATGCGGCGCTCTCCTTGTCAAATACCAGATGAGTGCCAAACTCCTCGTTAACCTTCATGACTATTGAGAAGTAGTCCAGGCTGGCCGCGCCGAGGTCAAAGATCACATGGTCATCCATGAAAATCTCTTCCTCAGGCTTGTCCGTAAACTCAGAGAATATCTGTCTGAGCTTAAGTGCCATTGCATCATCCGGGCTGACCGCCTCGCGTGACGAGGCCTTGCCTTCGAGGACCTCATCAAAGCCTACGAGCCTGATGGTGCCGTTTTCAATGCCGTTTAGCAGATATGGTCTGCTGACCTTAACTGCCTGCTCTGAGCGGATCGGACTGAACGTGAAATAGAAATTCTTGATCTGATAACTGAGCGGCAGTTTCTCACTCTCTGCCCGCGCTGCCTCAGCAGCCTGCTTCAGCTCATCAGCAGAAGCATCCTTGTCCATCTGGATTACCAGGCTGGTCTCGCCCCCGTCCTCGCCGTATCCGAATACACAGTATTCCTTGGCAAACGGCAGGTTCAGATCCTTTTCAATTTCATCCGGGTTGATGTTTTCGCCGCTTTCACCGATAATCCGGTCGCCCAGGCGGCCTTCGATAAAGTAATAGCCCTGAGCATCTTTCTTTACGATGTCGCCGGTATTGTATTCTTTGTCGATCAGGATGTCCTCGCCATTCCTGATAATATGATGACAGATGGACTCGCCTGAAACTGTGAGGATGCCTTCGCCGTCCACCATGTAATTAACTGAATCAAAAGGCCTGCCGACAGAGCCGGAAATGCGGCCCTTGACGTTCTCCCTGAGTTCAACCGAAGTGATTCCCGTCTCACTCATGCCGTAGCCATTGTGCATTGGATAGCCAATGGCGTTGAACATTTTGAGGGTGGAGTCCTTGATATATCCGCCTCCGCTGATCAGGAATGCCGGGCTGTCGCCGAAGAGCTCCGCCCTGACCTCCTTGAACATTGAGCGGGCGATCTTCAGGCCCAGTTTAGGGAAGATGCCCTGGATCTTAAGCGAGAGATCCATGCCTTTATAGAACTTGCGCTCGGTCTTGTCGCCGCGTGCCGCCACGGCCTTCTTGACCTGGTCTTCCATTGTGTGCCAGAGCATAGGCACAGCAAATATATGTGTTACGTCCAGCTTCTTCACAGTTCCGAGGATTGCCTCGGCTGAATAATCCGAAATGAATACCATAGGCCTTGAGAAAAAGGCGAACCAGAAGTAAACCGCCATCAAACCAAAGATATGATAAAACGGCAGGAACGCCAGCTGCTTAAGCTGACCATTGTAGAATGTCGCTATCAGGTCGTTCTCCAGCAGAATGCTCTTGCAGTTGAGGATCTGGCTGGACACCTCTTTGCCTGTGTAAATGCAGACCACTTCATTCATGGTGGTAGCTGATGTGGACAGGGCGAACGCATCGGCGAATGCCCCTTCGTAATCCTCGTGACCGCCTGCGGAGAGCTGGCTGTAAGGGATCAGCATGCACGGGTAGAGCGGCTGTTCCATTCCAACTGCCCAGGTAATCTCAAGTGTCTCTATGAGGCCTTTCGTAAGCTTCAGCGGATGCCTTCTGTTTACCAGATAAGGCTTGTTGCCGCTCATCAGGATGGCCCAGAATGAAACGAGCCATTCAGGTCCGTTCTCCATATCAAGCGCCACGAACACGCCTTTAGCGCCTATTTTCTTGTTCAGGAACCAGGCTGCGCTGCGGACCAGACGGTCTCCTTCGCCGAAAGTCATTTTGACCGGCTCGCCGTTCTCAATCCACTCAGCCATGGTCTCTTCAGGTCTGGAGAACATTATCCTGTAAATGCTCTCCATATTTTTAGGCCCTTCGATCAGGGCCCTGCAATTTGATTCAACAATTTCCTTAGCGTACTTTATCATTTCTTTATCTCATCATATATATCACGCTTGCTCAGGCCCCTGTCGCGGGCGGCCTGCTTCATCGCGTCTTTCTCGGACAGACCCTGCTGCATGTAATGCTCCACATGGTCCTTCACACTCATTTCCTCCCAGGAAGCTCTTTCTTCCTGAGCTATTTCCTCTTCGTCTTTGCCTTTGATCACGACGACCATCTCGCCCTTAGGCTCGTTCTCTTCATACAGCTTGATGGCGTCTGCGATGGTGATGGCCAGGACGCTCTCGTGCACCTTGGTCAGTTCCCTGCAGATGCGGATCTCACGGTCGCCCAGCACATCCTGCAGATCCTTCAGAGTCTTCAGGAACCTGTGCGGAGCCTCGTAAATAACGATAGTCCTGGTTTCATTCTCCAGTCTGGCCAGGGCTTCTTTGCGCTCTCTCTTAACTGTCGGCAGGAATCCCTCGAAGACAAATCTTCTGGAGGAAAGCCCGCACATTGAAACAGCTACTATCAGTGCAGCCGGTCCCGGAAGGGAAGTAACCTCAATGCCTGCTGCCAGAGCCTGTTTCACCAGCTCCTCGCCGGGGTCTGAAATGCCCGGAGTGCCTGCATCGGTAACCAGTGCTATATTCGTACCCTTCAGGAGCTCGGCAACCAGCACCTCGGCCTTCTCGTATTTATTGTGCTCGTGGTAGCTGGTCATCTTGGTCTTGATGTCGTAATGATTCAGGAGCTTGATCGTGTGGCGCGTATCTTCAGCCGCAATCAGATCGACATTCTTCAGGGTATCAACCACTCTGAAGGTTATGTCGTCCAGATTTCCTATTGGTGTTGCGCACAGATAAAGCTTTCCTGCCATGATCAAAAACCGTAAATTTCGTATATTTCGTCTGTATAGACGTCTTTGTCTTTGTATATTATCAGAGGTTTCTCAACCTTCATTCCTGAGTTGCCGCCCTTGGCCGACTCGAGCAGAAACATAGTCGCGTCTGAATCCGCGAAGGAATGCACCATCTTGAGTCTTTTAGGCTCCAGCCCGACAGATCTCAGAGTGTCCATGATTTCTGCCAGCCTCTCAGGTCTGTGGACCAGAAAGAACTTGCCTCCTGATTTCAGCAGGACTGATGCCTGGCCTGCCACATCCGCAAAGGTGCACTTAATCTCATGTCTGGCTACTGCCTTAGCCTCGTTCGGGTTCGTCAGCCCGCCTGAAGGTTTCATATATGGGGGATTGCTGGTCACCACGTCGAAGCATCCTTTGCCAAATATATCCGACGCCTGGCAGATATCTCCCAGAACGATCTTTATATCGTCTGTCAGGTCGTTCAGAGCTACGCTCCGCTCAACCATTTCAGCGCTCTCCGGCTGGATCTCCAGACCGGTGATGTCCCGAACGCCGTACTTAGCTGAGATTAGCAGAGGAATAATGCCTGTGCCGCAGCCCAGATCGATGACCCTGTCCTGCGGTCTGGCTTTTACGAAGCCTGAAAGAAGCACCGCATCCATTCCAAAACAAAAACCGTTTTTATTTTGAATGATGCGGTAACCGTTTCTTTCCAGATCGTCTATCCTTTCACCCTCTCGCAGCGTAACTTCCATTATTCTTTCTCTAATTTTCTTAATTCCTTGAGTTCCTCAGCGCTCATTTCAGGTTCCTGCCTGTTCTTCTTGTTCTTGCGCTGGAATCTCAGCTTGCCTGCAGGATATTCCCTGGCTTCCTTCTCATCATCGCCCAGGTCAACAATGACACGGATCTTCTGGCGCAGAATGTTGATGGAATCAACTACCGCCGGATGTCCGTCCTCTGTAACTGTTGTGTCTCCGACTCTTGGGAGGTTCTTGAGCAGGTCCAGATATGTGTCTTCTTCGTATTTGATGCAGCACATGAGCCTGCCGCAGCTGCCCGAAATCTTGGTCGGGTTCAGTGACAGGTTCTGGTCCTTGGCCATCCTGATGGAAACAGGCACGAACTCAGACTGGAACGCGTGGCAGCAATATTCCCTGCCGCAGATGCCATATCCGCCCATTGCCTTGGTCTCATCCCTGACGCCGATCTGGCGCAGTTCGATCCTGGTTCTGTAAACAGCGGCCAGATCCTTGACGAGTTCACGGAAGTCAACCCTGCCGTCAGATGTGAAGTAGAACAGGATCTTGTTGCCGTCGAAGGTATATTCAACGTCGATCAGCTTCATGTCCAGGCCGTGCTTCTCAATCTTCTCAAGGCATACTTCGAATGCCTTGGCTTCCTTCTCTTTATTCTCTGCTGCCTTCTTGTGGTCTTCCTCTGTAGCCACGCGGATAACAGGCTTGAGCGGCTGAACGATCTCGCTGTCGTCCACATCCTTAGGGCCTGATACAACAGGGCCGAACTCAACGCCCCTGGCAGTTTCAACTATTGCGCAGTCATCTACTTTGATGTCCAGATCGCCCGGATCAAAGTAATAAACCTTGCCGTTCTGTCTGAATCTAATTCCTACTACTCTTACCATTTCTTCTAATCCTCAAAAACATGTTTTCGAACACTGCCTCGGCCTTAACTGAGAATTCCAGCTGCTGCCGGGCTTCGTCGATGTCATTCATTATATTGTTCAGTCCTTCGAATGAGATCCTGTCAGCCTGTTCCTTCAGTGCCCTGATCTCATTTGGGAAATATAAATCTTCCCTGCTGCCTGTGCTCTTGATCACCAACACGTCCCTGTACCATTTGCGGGTAATGTCCAGGACGTCCATGCCTCCGATCTTGTCCAGCTCAGCTCCCGCCTTAAACAGCTCGAAAGCGACCTTGCTGTTCAGATTCCTTAATATTTCTTCCGTAAAACTTTTGAGCTGTGCCAGGCTGCCGCCTTCTGCCAGCTCCAGCGCCTTGCCGAGATTGCCTCTGGCAAATCCCGCAGCGGACTTCGCTGCTGCCGCGTCCAGACCCTTCTGTCTGATCAGGATATCCTCGATCATGGCGGACGGAAGCCTGTCCATGTCCAGTCTGATGCAGCGGCTCCTGATAGTATCCAGCAGGCTGTCCGCATTGTCCGTGAGCAGCAGAATAATGCCGTATGCCGGAGGCTCCTCAATAGTCTTGAGCAGCGCGTTCTGGCCGAACTCGTTCATATACTGGCAGTCGCTGATAATATAAATCTTGTATGGGCCGTAATATGGTTTGATGGAAATGTCGTCAATAACCTGTCCTCTGACCTCCGCGACAGAGATCAGGCCAGCCTTCTCATGCTGAACCCAGATGATATCCGGATGGTTGTCTGTGGCGGCCTTGATGCATGAAGGACATGTCATGCACGGGCCTGCTGCCAGATCCGGGTGCCTGTCGCACTGCAGGGCAGCCGCGATATAATTCGCGAACGTTTTCTTGCCGCTGCCCGCCTCACCATTGATGATATAGGCATGAGACAGTTTGCCCAGCGCGCGGGCATCTGCCAGATGCGAGATATTCCTTTGGTTTCCGAGAATTTTAACTATTTCCGACATAGGGAGATTATAGCATATTAAAGACTTTCTGCAAAATTTCCTTAATGCAGTCGTCCATAACAGTATTGTCAAATTTGTCGGTTATTCCGGCCTGTGCGAGATTCTCTTCACTGAAGTCAGCACTGTCTGCCACGAAGCGGCGGCACATCTCCAGATACTTAGGCTCCGCCTGCCTCTTCTCACGCTCCAGGGCCCTCTCCAGCCTGAGCCCGTCCTCAACCTCTATATACACCGGAATAACCTTGTCCGCGCCGTAGTAATCCCTCATTTTGATGTAGGATTCCAGCGTGCCGATATAAATATAATCATTATGCTCCAGGTCCAGATCATCACTGTCCACGCTGTAATAATACCAGTCGCCGAGGATAGTATGATAAACCCTTTTCTCTATCAGCTTCCCGGACTGTTCGAAATCCGCCAGATCCTGCTCGGTCGTGAAATGATACTGCACGCCCTCCTCCTCACCGGAGCGGATAGGCCTGGTAGTATAACCAACATAAGGCGACAGATGCAGTCTCTCATCGCCCAGCAGTTTGCCATATATCGTGTCCTTGCCGGAAGCACTCTTTCCCATCAGAAAATATATCTTACCCATAGGCAGTATTTTAATACGATTTTTATTTCTTGACAACATAAGTTAGAAATGTGATATTCAATTATTATATATATTATTAACTTATATTCGCGAAATGAGGCAGGATATGAACTATATAACAGACGATTACGCAAAAAAGTTGATGAAAACGAGGAAAAGAGAGGCTCACAAAGGTGATTTCGGCAGGGTGCTGATCTATGCCGGCTCGCCGGGCATGGCTGGCGCCGCTATTCTGGCAGGACGCGCCGCGCTGAGGGCAGGAGCAGGCCTGGTCAGATTCCTGCTGCCTTCATCAGACAGCCCTCTGTATCCGATCCTGCAGACTGCCGTGCCTGAAGCCACCTGCGTGTTCGAGAACAGGATTTCAGACTATTCTGAATATACCGCCATCGCAGCTGGCCCGGGACTGGGGCAGAGCCCGGTCACACGCGGGATTCTCAAGAATCTCCTCCTGCTCAGCGAATCCGTGATAGTTCTGGACGCAGACGCTCTGAACATGCTTTCTGAAGATGAAGAACTGGCATTCTTCGTGAAATCTTCCCCTCCGGTAATAATCACTCCGCATGTCGGAGAAGCCAAAAGGCTTCTGAGTTCCAGAGATCCTATCAATACCGAAGAAGAAAGGCTGGCCGCAGCCAAGACGCTTGCTGAGAAATACGGCTGCACCGCTGTCCTGAAGGGCGCGGGCACCATCGTCTGCGGCGAAGAAACATATATTAATACAACGGGTAATCCGGGCATGGCCACAGGCGGTTCCGGAGACGTCCTCACTGGTCTCATCGCTGGATTAGCTGCGCAAGGGTATGCCCCTGAAGAAGCTGCGCGCCTTGGCGTCTTCCTGCATGGCAAGGCAGGCGACCTGGCCGCTCAGGCCAAGGGCGAAATGGGTCTTATTTCATCAGATATTGCAGAATATATTCCGAATGCGGAGATGCTGTATTATTCAGCCGTCACAGTGCCGTCTGAATAATTGATCTGATACCCCGGCTCCACATTGTAGACGAAGACGCAGAACTTTAGCCTGCCTGCATCCTCCACGGAATACGCTTCCATGAGCACGCCGCGGGCCACGAGTTCCCGGTCTTTAAAAAGCGGGGTTACTCTGTAAATAACGTGATTTGAAGGGTTACGCCATAGATAGGCTGTGACCCTTTCTTCATATTCGAGCATGGCTTCCTGGTTGAAGGTCTCCGTGCCTGTAATAATATTACTCTCTTCGTCGGGGCCTCCCAGCTTCCACATCAGCAGATGGCTCCTCTGGTAAATGCTCCTGCCGTGCCATCCTGAAGGCTCGATATCATAGAGGCTCTCCCTCTCGCCCTCCTGGATATGCGGCTCGTCTGCGCACATCATGCAGCTGCCGCACCTGCCGTAAACGTCCAGTTCAGCCAGTTCAATATAAAACTCCTCCGTCAGCTCAGCTGTTGTGAAGAAAGGTGTGTCATCGTTGATCACCACCGTTGGTGAGCCTGAATAATCAGGAATGTCCAACGCATATATGCTGAACTCCCCGGCTTCAGGAGCTTCCGTGGTTTCTTTATCAATATAATGGAGCTCTTCGCAGGCCGCCAAAACCAAGGCCGCCAGCAGAATGAGCCCCGCTAATAATAATCTCGTATTTTTCTTCATTGTCAGATCAGTTTAACCCTGCAGGCATCCTGCATTACAGGAAGCAGCCTGCTAAAATAGCCGCCGGCATCTGAGTTTACGATGACCAGCGTCAGGTCGCTGAACTCGCTCAGACAGTCGTAGAGCGCGTCCAGATTATTGCCGTAATACTCCGGCAGATCCAGCATGAATTTCAGGTATTCGTGAGCCGATTGTTTCTCGGTCAGTTTTTCAGCATTCAGATATACTTTCATCAGTCTTCTCCATAGAGTTGTTCAAAGCTTTCATAGTGATCATCCGTGTAAAAGATCAGGCCGTCATTTGAAAAAATGATTCTCTTCTCATTACGGTAGCCGCCCTCATAATCAATGTCGCATTCGTAATATTTACGGCCGTTCGCCTTGGGCAGAAGGCCTTCATAATTGCCGAACTTGTCGCCGCCGATGGACATGCCCGGCGCAACGTCCCAGAGGTTGCCCTTTCTGTTATCCCAGCCCAGCTCCTTGGCCTCATCCTTGGTGATGAAGTTGCCCGGCAGCTCGCCGTAGGTTATCAGGTAAAGCGCCACATCTTCCTTGCTCGTGTAGCTGCCGTCCCGGGCAATGACCTCCTCGGGCGTGGTTTCCTCCGGAGTGGTCTCCTCTGGCGTGGTCTCCTCCTGACCAGTCGTAATCTCTTCAGTCTGAGCTTCTGAGGATGGCTCTGTAGGTTTATTCTTGCCTCCGCAGCCTGCCACAGACAGGAGCAATGTCAGGATGAGCATTATAGGAACTAATATTTTCAAAAACTTCTTCATGCCGTCACCTTTACTTTCTTCAGCTTAAGAAGATTATAAACTAATATTGATATGATTACTATCACCGCGCCGATAATGGAAAGTGTGGACAGATGTTCTCCGTAGAATACCGCTACCAATATTGGATTCAGTATCGGCTCAATGCCTACCATCAGGCAGGAAACGACCGCGCTGGTGGTCTTTAAGCTCAGGTTCAGGAATACATATGCCAGTCCTACCTGCACCACACCGAGCGCAATAAGCGCGATCCATTCATTACTCTGGGTCGCCGGAATATCTTCCCTGAATACGAACGGCAGGCAGACGATAATATTGATGCACATTCCGAAGAACGTGGAGGATCTGGAGTCTGCGCCTTTCGCTTCGCCCATCATAAAGACTCCGGCGTACGTGATGCCTGACAGGAGCGCCAGGAAATTGCCCAGCATGTTTCCGGCGGACAGGCTGTCCACGAAGAAGCAGACAATTCCGGCAAATATCAGGATCGTCGCAACGACGTCCAGCTTAGTCGGCTTCTTTCTGAAAATGATCATTTCCAGCAGCAGCACGAATATAGGCGCCGTGAATTCCAGTACAACTGTATTCCCGGCCGTGGTCATCTTATTTGCCGTAGTGTAGAGTATCGTTGTCAATGAAACCGACAGGGCTCCTATGATGACCGGCACATTGATCTTTAATTTATGCTTTGTTGCCAGCAGGAATATCCCGAAAACTATAACTGCAATCAGGCTTCTGGCGCCGTTGATCGCGAGTGGGCTCCAGCTGATGTTCTTAATGCAGAGTCCTCCTATGCTGAAGGACAAACCTGTGAGGATCGCGAAAAGCGGTCCCGGATTAAACTTTTTTTCTTTTACAACCATCTGAATAACTGCTCCGCTGTCATGATTAAATTCTCCCTAGCTGTCTCTTTATCCATTGCCTCAGCCAGCGTGCAGGGACCTTGTATTATTGAAAAGAATGCATCTATTCCCAGGTCATTACAGGTCCTTGCATCATTCATGACCGTTCCTGCTAGAGCGCAGGTTCTGCATCCGTATTTCTTTGCGAGCGTGGCTACGCCCATAGGTGCCTTGCCCATTGAAGTCGTTCCGTCGAGGCGGCCTTCGCCTGTGATAACTATGTCCGCGCCTTTGATTTCTTCCTCCAGACCGGTGGCTTCAAATACGCTCTGCACGCCTCTCATCAGTCTGGCATTTGGGAAGAAGTTTAAGAAGGCGAATCCCATGCCTCCCGCAGCTCCCGCTCCGGGTTCGTTCTGAACAGCCTTGCCTGAGTACTCCTCAGCCGCTGCAGCGTATACCGACATATATGTATCCAGCAGTTCCTTTTCGTCAGCTTTGACGCCCTTCTGCGGGCCGAAGACATATACTGCGCCTTCCGGGCCGCACAGCGGATTGTTCACATCACACATTACATCGAATGAACATTCCAGGAGTTCTCTGTCAACGTCAGAATCATCTATCCGGGCGATTTCCCCCAGACCGGTTATGTCCTCACGTACCAGATTGCCGTCTTTGTCCAGGAACTTAAAGCCCAGAGCACGCAGCATTCCTGTACCGCCTTCCGTGGTGGCGCTGCCGCCGACCCCTATCAGGAACCGCCTGCAGCCTTTATCAAAAGCAGCCTTTATCATTTCACCCGTGCCCCAGCTCGACGCATGATGCGGGTCTAATTCACTGGCCAGCGTAATGCCTGAAGCTGCTGCCATTTCCATGAAAGCGCTCTGTCCGCAGATGCCGTATTCAGCCCGGACACGCGCTCCCAAAGGGCCTGTGACCATAGCCGTCTGAAGCTCTCCTCCGAGACCCTCGGTCAGGGCTCTTGCGGTTCCTTCACCGCCGTCGGCTACAGGCTTCACAACCACCTCCGCGTCCACGGCTCTGAGGATGCCTTCGCGGACAGCCTCGCCTGCTTCTATTGAACTAAGTGAGCCCTTGAACGAGTCAAGGGCAACAACTACTTTCATTACAATTTCTCCTTGAGGATGTCTTTATAGCCCTCTCCGTAAATCTCCTTGGCGGACGATATTATGAAGAAAGCCGAGCTGTCCTCCTCTTTGACAACGTCCTCAATCTGCGGGCCCATGGTCTTCTTGACCGCGCACATGATGACCTGTTTCTCATTTCCGGTATAAGCGCCCCTGCCGCTGAGGTGAGTTACGCCAACATCCAGGTCGTCAATAAGCCTTTTGGTTATCTCATCTGTCTTGTCACTGATTATATAAATAATGAGCGCCTCGTCTCGTCCATAGAGCACGAAATCCATGGTGAATCCTGCGACCAGCACCGCGATCAGCGCGTAAATGGCTATTCTGATATCTTTAGTTACGATGCCTGACGCTGTAACTACCACGAGGTCAGTCAGGAAAAAGAGCGTGCCCGTACGCATGAACGGATGCTTCTGTCTGATCGCCTTGACGATGATGTCCGAACCGCCCGTAGTTGAGCCGGACAGGAATACCAGTCCAATGCCTCCGCCCATGAGGATTGCTCCAGCGAGCGCGGCGATGATCAGGTCATCTGTAACAGGCGGCAGCAGCGCCAGCAGTCTAGTAAAGGCAGAGCTGACCGCAACCGTATATACTGTTACGCCCATGAACTTGATGCCGAATTTGACTATACCAAAAATGAAGATCGGAACGTTCAGGATGAAGAACAGGATACCTGTACTTATAGGAATGAACCTCGACAGGATAACTGCTATACCCATGACGCCGCCCGGTGCCAGCATGTTAGGATCCAGGAAAAGGCTGGTTCCCGCCGCATACAGGAAAGCGCCGATCGTCATTATCAGGATTCTAAGTAAAAATTTCAGGAATTTCTTTCCTTTGCTATCATTATCTATCTTTGCCATTGCCTTCTCCTAATCAGTCCCCAACCTGTAATCTTCTCTTAATCTCTGTTTCATGTTCTCTACGATGGACCTGAACTCCCGTGAGGAAACAAGCATGCAGCCCTGTCCGCGCGCGATCACCTGCTCCAGCCCGTCTGAGGTGACTACCGCCACCTTGGACTTCTTGCCCAGTTCGTTGGTCCGTCTCTCTATAAACTGGTCCGCCGTCTCCGTTTGTCCGGTGTAAACCACGTTGATATTCTGGTAAACGCCCTCTTCGGTCACATGCCCTTTGACGCGATATGCGTCGAAAACAACTGTCACTTCAGCATTCACCTGGCTCTTGAATTCCGTCACGATATCGAGCAGGGCATCCCTCGCCCCGTCAATATTGTCCCTCGCCAGATCGGACAGGTCCTCCCAGGCGAAAATGACGTTATAGCCGTCCACAATTATATAGTCCGCGCTTTCAGGAGTAAAGACCTGAAGTGCGGGAGTTTTCGCTTTTTCAGTGCTTTCAGCCCTGATCGGGGATTGTTTCTTTTTCCATTTCTTAGCCCTGTGCGGCGTGCTATTGCTCTTCCTGGAAATGCCGGCTATTATCCGATCGATTTCCTCTGTGCCAAGGTTGATCTCCCGGGCCGCTCCTGCACGCTCAGGCATGTATTCTTTGTCGTCAGGGACCTTGAGGCTGCCGTCCACGGCAATGTGCGCATGGTCGTAAACCTCGTCGTACGGAATGATCACTCCGCTGCCATGTGAACAGAATACTGAATCCGGACTATTAGCCAGATCCGCGCGCGGATCGTAATTTCTGGCCAGCACTACCTCTTCCTCATTATGGCACCTGCTGTAGCCATCTGATATCAGTGTGATATGGCCCTGGCCTCTGGTGTAAGCGGCCAGTTCTCTCGGATAATCCATGAGGCAGGATACCGGACCGCGGCCTCTGATCACGGACATATTTCTCTGGCTGTCCAGTTCAGGTGCGCCAAAGGAGGCATTCATCTGCCCCATATCATTTAGCGCACGGCCCACATTATCGTAAGGCACCTCCAGAATGAACCTGTAATACGGCTCGAGCAGGACGTTTTCCGCCATCATCAGTCCCTGGCGGACAGCCCTGTAAACTGCCTGGCGGAAGTCGCCGCCCTCTGTGTGTTTCAGGTGCGCGCGGCCTGCTGTCAGTGTGATCCTCATATCAGTGATAGGCGATCCTGTCAGCACTCCTTTATGTCTCTTTTCAGCCAAATGCGTCAGAATAAGCCTCTGCCAGTTCTTCGCCAGATAATCCGTGCTGGCCGTAGTGGCAAATTCCAGACCGCTGCCTTCCGGGAGCGGCTCTAACAGCAAATGTACCTCCGCATAGTGGCGGAGCGGCTCGAAATGTCCTATTCCTATCACGGGCTTGGCGATAGTCTCCCTGTACATTACCTCGCCTGTATCAAACGAAACTGCTAACCCGAAGCGGTCAATGAGCAGCTGCGACAATATCTCCAGCTGTACCTCGCCCATGACGCATACATATATTTCCTGCCTGTCCTCGTCCCATCTGACGGACAGTTCAGGGTTTTCTTCTTCCAGCGTCCTGAATTTGGGCAGCGCCTTGACCGGTGCCTCGCCCTCGGGCAGTATGACCCTGTAATTCAGTATCGGCATAAGGAGCGGAGCGGACTCTTCGCTCTCGGCTCCAAAGCCCTGGCCGGCCCAGCTTTCCCTAAGGCCTGTCACGGCGCAGATTTCTCCCGCCGGAGCGCTCTCTGTGAGAGTATATCTGGTGCCGTTGTAAATCCTGATCTGGTTTATTTTATTCTGAGAGCCGCCGTCAGGCAGAGCAGTCCTGCTTTTCAGTTCACCGCCGGTCACCTTGAGGAGCGTCAGGCGTTCGCCGCTTTCATCTCTGGAAATCTTAAAGACTCTGGCTGCGAATTCTTCAGGGTAGTCTACAGACAACGTCAGCCTGTCCAGAGCGTTCAGGAATTCCTCTACGCCTGTCATTTTCAGCGCAGAGCCAAAGAAACAGGGGATCAGCTGCCTGTCCGCTATCATGTTGCAGATGGTCTCCTCGGAGACTCTGCCTGTCTCCATGAATTCCTCCATGGCCTCTTCAGAGCACATGGCCGTCTGGTCAAAAAATTCTTCTCCGTCTTCTTTGGAGAAGTCCACTATCTCTGAACCAAATGAGCTGTGCAGAGCATCCAGCACAGCCTGCGCATCCGCGCCGGCCTGGTCCATTTTGTTTATAAAAATAAAGGTTGGAACCTGATATTCCGCCAGAATACGCAGAAGCGTTTCAGTCTGGCCGCGGATGCCGTCAGATGCGGCAATCAGGAGAATTGCGTAATCCAGAACCTGCATGGTTCTCTCCATTTCAGCAGAGAAATCCGCGTGGCCCGGAGTATCTATCAGAATGAATTCAGTATCTTTGTATGCGAGTCTGGCCTGCTTGGAATAAATGGTGATCCCGCGGTCTCTTTCCATGGAATTGCTGTCCAAAAAAGAAGACCCTTTGTCTACGCGGCCCATCGTCCTGATGGTGCCTCCCAGATAAAGCAAGCCCTCGGAAAGTGTGGTTTTACCCGAATCAACATGTGCGATTATTCCAATAGTCACTTTTTTCATGAGCCGATTATAACCTACGCAAAGGGGAACTGCAATGCAGTTCCCCTTTTCATGTCGATATTAAATTGTGTCTATAAGATTAGTCTACAGCAATGCTGTTGATGATTGCCTGAACGTCAGCATCGTCAACTGAAACGCCCGGCTCCTCGCCGCAATGTGTAGGGATGTTGATCTGGAAGTATCCCTTGTCAAGCGGTAAGAAGATGTAGAGGTTCTCCCAGTAATCTGTCTCAGGGTTCTCATCATCTACTAATGACTTGCCTGTGAATGCTGCGCACTCTTTGCCCTGAACAGTAACCTTGGTATCAGCTACATCATCAACGAAAGCCTTAGCCCACTCGAGTTCTGAGTCAGTCAGTTCGCCCTCGTAGTAGTTTACATACAGTGTCGGTTTAGAGAACAGATCCCACTCTGACTCGCCGCCCTTGCAGAATGCCATCTTAGTTGGGTCTGCAGGATATTTGCCGTCAGCATCTTTCTCTGCAAACATATCTGTCTGCTGATAGTACATCCATCCATCCGGGCAAAGTCCCTTAACAAGGCCTGTATCAATAGTCTCGCCGGCTACCTGAGCGCCACCGCCGCCCTGCTCGCCGCCGCCTTGCTCGCCGCCGCCCTGCTGGCCACCGCCGCCTTGTCCGCCGCCGCCGTTACCGCCGCAAGCGCACAGGCACAGTGCCAGAGCACAAACAACTGCTAAAATAACAATAAGTCTTTTTTTCATTTTGTCTCCTTTCCCAAAATCGGTTACAGGTTTTTGTGTTGGTATTATAACATCAATTATCTGTCATTGCACTATTTGTTTATTATTTGACAATTTTTTATGAATCAGGAAAACCTTCCCTTGCGGGAAGGCTCCTGGTTTGGAATCTAATTGATGAAGAGTCCTTCATCATGGATGTCTGATAATTAATTCAATGTATTTACGATTCCTACGAACAGCGGCAGATTGCTGCTGTCTTTTATTACGAAGATAAACGGTCTGTCAAGGACGAAGTCCACTTCTTCCTGTGGCGGCATGGCGGCTCCGCACATAGCCATTACGGTATATGCTGCTGCCTCGCAGCCTTCCTCATCGATCTTGACTCTGGCAGCGTGTTTCGCTGTGTCCAGATATACGTTCTCAACCTCAGATATAGGTGAAAAGTCTGCCTTTCCGCTGTCAAATGCGTCTACGATGCCCAGATGCTTAAGGCCATTGGCCAGGTCAATGTCTGATGAAACGTCAAACTTAGGAACTGACATATTTACGATGAGATACTTGCAGTCTGCCCAGTCATAGATTCTTCTTGAGCCGCTGACGAATCCCAGGAACTGCTCATCTGTCAGCAGTTCTTCCGGTGCAACGCCCTCGTCAGGCAGGAAGAACAGCATTGAGCCGTTGTTCGTAAATTCCTTGGCCACAACCGCGAACTTGTCAGCCCAGCAATATGTCTGCGTATCGCTCTGGTTCATGAAAGTGACAGTCTCATCGCCCTTCGCACCGTGGAACACCCTCTCATCATTCGCATTAGGTGAGAACTGAGCATCCCATTTCTCACGGAAATAGATAGTGGATGCGAGAGCAAGCACTGTGGCAGGGTCCAGCTCCAGGCCTGATGCCTGTTCTTTCAGAAGCCCTCCTGTCTGCTCGTTGATCCAGTCTCTGAGCGCCTGATTGAATTCCTCGCTGCCCATCTTGCCCTTGAATGAGGATGCGTAATAGTTATTAGCTAAGGTATTGAATACTTCCGGTTTATACTCCAGATCGTCCCTGAGCCAGAGTGAGTTCGCCAGCACACTGGTAGATGCGCCATCGTCAATATAAGCCGCGTTCCAGATATTTTTGGCCTGTTCGCGGACTTCTTCAACAGACCCTGCACCCAGCAGATTCAGAATCTGCGCGCGGGTCTCGCCTTCGGTGGTCTCAGCCAACATCGCCAGCGCCATGTAGATATTGATCGGCGAGCAGGTGACGTTCTCTCCGCCATTGTCCTTCATGAGTTCATTAATCAGCGCTGAAATGAAATCATTTAATTCGCCCTGGTAACCATTAACGTAGCCGGCATTCTGTTTTTCCTTGTCGCGGCGCCATGCCTCATACACCTTTTCAAAGCCTTCGTCATCGAACTCTCCGTTGCTATTGATAAATTCCGACTCGTTAGGATAATGTGCCATCTCCGGATATTTAACTGATACAATCTCATATTTTCCCAATTCTTCGCTCCCCTGATTCTCAGGTGTTTTCTGTTCGCATGCTGCCAGCGGAATGATCATCAGCCCCGCCAGGAGCAGGCAGATATATCTTGATAATTTCTTCATTGTACTTCCTCCTTAGGTTGTCTCTGTCTATTTAGTACCTGTCCAGAGGGAAATGCTACATTTTTATTATATCAGTAAAAAATTATTATTGAACGGCTTTTCTCCTGATGTTAATATGTTATATGGAGGAAATTGGCATTATGACTGTAATAAATATAATTGAACTTCTGGGCGGTATAGCCCTCTTCCTGTTCGGCATGAATGTCATGGGCGACGCCCTGAAAAAAGTTGCCGGCAATAAACTCGAAGTAATCTTATATAAGTTGTCAAATACAACCCTGAAGGGCATCCTGCTGGGTACCGGAGTCACGGCTGTCATCCAGTCCTCTTCGGCTACTTCCGTTATGGTCGTCGGTTTCGTAAACTCCGGCATGATGAAATTCAGGCAGGCGCTGGGAGTCATCCTCGGCTCTATCCTGGGCACCAGTGTTACCGGCTGGATCCTCTGTCTGAACAGCCTCGGAGGCGGCGGCTCGAACATCGCGCAGTACTTCAGCACGCAGGTGCTGACGGGCATTGTAGCTGTGATCGGTATCATTCTCCGAATGTTCTGCAAGAAGACATCCACACGCAGCATTGGCGAGATCCTGATCGGCTTCGCGGTCCTCATGTTCGGTATGTCCACCATGAGCGGCGCCGTATCACCACTCAAGGAGAGCCCGGAATTCATTTCCATCCTGACCAAGTTCTCTAATCCGCTCCTCGGCATCCTGGTCGGTGCTGTCATCACAGGTATCCTTCAGAGCGCCAGCGCTGCCGTCGGTATTTTGGAAGCCCTGGCTGTCACCGGCGCGATCACCTTCAACGTAGGCTTCCCTATCATCCTGGGTATCGGCATCGGTGCTTCTGTTCCTGTACTGCTGACATCATTAGGTGCCAGCCCGGAGGGCAAACGGTCCGCCTTCGGATACTTCTTCATAAACCTGATAGGCGCGATCGTAGTGGGTGTAATATTCTATGTGGTCAATATATTCGTGGACTTTCCGTTCATGAGCCTGGTTCTGACCATGGTGCTCATCGCGCTGGTCAACTCACTCTACAGATTCGTTGTAGTGCTTATTATGATACCGCTGCTGACGCCTTTGGATAAACTGCTGAGGAAACTCATTCCTGATGATCCGACCGCGCTTGAGACACAGGCCGACATGGACCGTCTGGAGAGCCGATTCCTCGCTCATCCGCCTCTGGCCATTGAGCAGAGCAAACTCGTTATCAATGCCATGGCTGACAAGACCCTGACCGGTCTGGAAGATGCTATCGGTCTCAGAAAGGCTTATGACGCCAAAGTGCTGAACAAGGTCTTTGACCTCGAAGCAACAGTTGACCGCTACGAAGATAAGCTAGGCGCATACCTTGCCAAGGTGGCCGGCAACAGCCTGACAACTGAGCAGGCAGAAGAAGTCAGCAAATATCTTCACACATTGTCAGATTTCGAGCGTATTTCTGACCATTCGAAGAATATTGCGGAGAGCATGCAGGAAATGCATGATAAAAAGATGTCATTCTCAGACGAGGCATCTCATGAACTCGACGTTCTGGAAGACGCAGTTAAAACAGTTGTGTCAACCTGTTTTGAGGCATTCAGGAATAATGATCCTGCTCTGGCTGAACGCGTTGAGCCACTTGAGGAAGTTGTGGATGAGCTCTGCGATGAGCTGAAGTTCCACCACATTGACAGGCTCAGGGAAGGCAAGTGCACCATCGAGGACGGCTTCGTATTCAACGATCTGCTGACCAACTTCGAGCGTGTATCCGACCATTGCAGCAACATCGCCGTTGTTGTAATCGAAAGCCAAGACGACACTATCCAGGTTGAAGGCGAGCACAGGTACCTGAGCAACCTGAAAGAAATGAAAGATAACGCGTACAGCCTGTATTATCAGGAGTATAGAGACAGGTTCCAGATCTAAGGCTGCTCAGTTTTTGGCTCAGTTTTTGGCTCAGCCATGATCTGCAGCTTATGGGCGTTTTTTCAATAAAAATGGACACATTTTGCAACTCGAGGGCGTTTTTCCGCCCATAACCTGCAAAATGTGTCCTTGTTTTTAAATAACGCCCCGAACTTGAAAAAAGTGGCCAGCCCGAAGCCCCGAGCCGGCCACTATTATTATTCTTCGAAATAAATCGTCTCTCCCGGTTCCAGCGAATGTGTCAGCCATACGTTGCCGCCTACCGTGCAGCCGTCGCCTACATAGACATCGCCGCCGAGAATGGTTGCGCCGGCATAGATGACTACGTCATTGCCGATGTTTGGGTGACGCTTAATGCCTTTGACTAACGAGCCGTCATCTGCCACTTTGAAGCTCTTCGCGCCGAGGGTTACATGCTGGTAGAGCTTGACGTTGTCGCCGATCACTGTGGTCTCACCGATAACAACACCGGTGCCGTGGTCAATGAAGAAATGCTTACCGATGGTCGCGCCCGGATGAATATCGATGCCTGTGCGGGAATGCGCGTGCTCTGTCATGAGACGGGCTACGAGTGTGTGTCCCATCAGGTACAGCTGGTGCGCGATCCGGTACGCGCCGATAGCGACAAACGCCGGATAAGCCAGGATGACTTCGTCCAGGCTCTTGGCGGCCGGGTCGCCTTCGTAGCCGGCATTTATGTCGGTCAGCAGCACTTCATAGATGTCCGGAAGGAGTTCAGTGAGGGCTTCAACCGTAGCCTCAGCCTCCAGCTTGGTGACGAAATGGGTCATCGCGGTGTAAAGGCAGTCATTCGCGCGGTGGATGTAATGCGCGCGGATGTTGTCGCCGTAACCCGGCACCTCAGGGTGCTCGCAGAACGACGGAAACATAGCGTCCAGATAATATCTGTATGCTTTGATGATATTGTCTCTTACGCCCTCGTAATTGGAGCTGCATACGCTGCAGTTGACTTTGGTCAGTTCTTCCAGCCTGCCGGCGATTTCCTCATAATTCATAACAAACTCCTTACTTGCCGAGGAGGGCATTGATTGCAGCCTGAAGCTGTGTGTCCTCTTCTTCTGATACCACGCCATCTTCGTACGCTTCATCAGGAATGCTTACCTGGATGTCCGGAGTGATGCCTACATCCTGGATGCTGCGGCCGCTCGGAGTGTAATAATTCTCTGTAGTAAACTTAAGGCCTGAGCCATCGCTCAGCTGGAAAATGCTCTGAACGATACCTTTACCGAAGGACTGCTCGCCTACAACAACGCCCTTTCCGTAATCCTGGATAGCTCCGACGAACACCTCAGACGCCGATGCGGAATTGCCGTTAATGAGCAGCGCGATCGGGATGTTCAGCTGGTTGGCGTCATCTGAATTCTCGGTCTGGATGCCGCCCTGCTTGTCTTCTGTTGATACGATAACGCCTGCCGGCAGCACGCGGTCGCACATAGCGACTACAGCGTCCAGGCTGCCGCCCGGGTTGTCCCTTAAGTCCATGACTACCGAAGTCATTCCCTGCGCGGTCAGGTCGTCGATTGCCTGATTGAACTGACCCACGGTGACAGAGTCAAATTCGGAGATCATGATATAGCCGATGTGGTTGTCCAGCATTCTGTATTCCACTGTCTCCATGGAGATCTGGCGGCGCTCAACTGTCATGCTGATCAACTCGCCGTCACGTCTGACCTTGATGTCAACGGTCGTGCCCGGCTCACCGCGCACTTCCGCTACAACTGCGTCCAGATCAGTAAAATCTGTGATGCCCGCGGCCTCTATAATAATATCCTTCGGGTGGATGCCCGCCTCCTCGGCAGGTGAGCCCTTGAATACCTTGTATACTTCAACTTCGTTGTTGTCATTCATTGTGATGCTGACTCCGATGCCGGCATATTCGCCGGTCATGCCTTCCATCAGATCCTCGAACTCTTCCGGAGTATAATACTCAGCATATTTGTCGCCGATGCCGTCCATCAGGCCCTTAGCAAGGGCTGTCTCAATGGTCTCGTCATCCAGGTCCCAGAGATAATAGCTGTTCAAATAAGAAAGCAGTGTGTCGATCTTGTCGTAGTAGCCTCCGCGGCTGATGTTCTGGCCTCTTCTGCCAATGCTGCCTGTCAGGAAGACCATAATGCAGATAAACAGGCATACCAGCCCGATAATTATGCCTATTAACAGGCCCAGCCAGAATGGCGCTTTCTTCTTTGGCGCAGGCTGCTGCGGCGGCAGCGGTTGCTGCGGCATTACATTATATCCGTTATATTCATCCATCTAATTTTTGCCTCCGATGTGTTATCAATAAAGTCCCAGATAAGGTGCCGGGTCAACATAGTTGCTGGTCAGGGCCCAGCCGCTGTCGCCCAGGCATACGCCCAGATGCAGGTGTGCACCGGTTACATACCGGCCTGTGCTGCCGACATATCCGATAACATCGCCCTGGGATACAGAATCTCCGACTGCGCAAGGAGAATACTGGCACATATGATGCATCTCAGTATAAACTCCATCGCCGTGATAGAGAGCTACCACATAGCCGATGTTGTCGCTGTAGAAGTTGGCTACGATTACGCCGTCCAGCACCGCATAGATCGGTGTGCCTTCAGGTGCCCAGATATCCAGGCCTGCATGGAAGTAGCCAGCGCCTGTACCGATAACTTCCGGATCATCACGGAAGCCGAAACGTGACGTAATGCAGTCCGGGCCGTACGGTGAAGGCAGTGGCCACATGAAATCACCGCCAACATACATATATTCTCCGCCGGAGTTGTCTCCTCCCTGCTGGGCAGCGCGCTGCTCGTCATACCATCTGACCAGCTCGGCAATTTTCTCTTCATTTGCTTCAATCTCAGCAGCCATGGCGGCCATGGCTTCCTCGGCCTCGTATTTCTCGGAGTAGGCCATTTCCAGCTCGTGCTCTTTCTGAGCCCTGGCGTCGTCCAGGAGCTCCTGCTGAGCTACCTGCGCGGCCTTGAGATTTTCAATCTCGGCCAGCTGCGTCTCAACCTCAGCCTTGTTGGCCTCGATGGCCTCCTTGGTGATCCTGAGGTTTTCGATCATCTCTCTGTCGTAGTTGGTGAGCTGAGCGATGTACTGCAGCTTGGACAGCGCGTCCGCGATGGATTCGGAAGAGAAGAGCGCGTCGATGAAGGTCACGTTGCCGTTCTCGTAGAAGTACTTGATGCGCTTCTTCATGGCCTCGTACTGTTTGTCCATCTCGGCCTGTTTCTCTTCGATCTCGCGCTGGAGCTGCTCAATCTGGGCCTGCTTTTCCTCGGCCTGCTGAGCATAATCGTCAATGGTGCTCTGGATCCTGTAGATCTCGCTGTCGATCTCCATTATGTAATCTTCGATATTTGTGATGTTCGACTGAATCTCGTCGAGCCGTGCGCGCTCTTCCTCAATCTGGCTTTCGAGTTCCTCGTTTTCTTCCACGAGGTCGTCGATGTCGTCAGCGAAGAGTGTCATGGTGGTCAGTGTGCCGATCATCAATGTTGCTATTATTATGCGAAATATTTTCTTTTTCATATCAGACCTTTATATGCTTTCCTGTTGCAATAATACTTCCAATAAAACCTATTCCTGCGCCGATCAGCAGCGCTCCCGGGATCAGGATCGAAAATACGTCCCACAGCGGAAGCACTGACAGTGTACCGGTGATCATTGAAAACTCAGTCACCATGAAGTTCATGGCCCACCGGTAAATAAAGAACAATACGACCAGCGGAATGATCGCTCCGATCAGGCCGGTAATGATGCCCTCGAAGACGAACGGTGACTTGACGAAGAAGTCCGTCGCGCCGACGTACTTCATGATCTTGATTTCTTCCTTGCGCACCGTAATGCCGGTGATGATCGTGTTGGTGATAAGGAAGATGGAAACGGCCAGCAGCACGCCGATCAGCACTATGGACACGATGCCCACGATACGTCCCACGTCAGAGAGCACGTCTGCCGTAATCTCTGAGCGGTTGACCTGACGGATGCCTTCCGTTGTCTCAAGGCGCGCCACCACGGATCTCTGCGTGGAAATGTCCTTGAGGAAAATGTCATATGATGCCGAATTTGCCAGCGGGTTGTCGTCCGCGAACCCGTCGGCCAGTTCCGGATTGTTTGCGAAATATTCTTCTTTGAATTTCTCCCAGGCCTCTGTCGCGGATGTGTATTCCACGCGGGAAACCTCGCTCCAGTTGGCGATGTCTCCGCCGATCTTCTGAATCTCTGATTCGCTCAGTTCCTCATCAAAGAAGATCGTGACGCAGATCGACTGCTCGGCTTCCTTCAGCATGTGGTTCAGATTGTAGACCACCGCGAAGAAAAGTCCGATCATAAATATGCAGGCCGCGATCGTGGCCGCCGAAGCCACGAAGAACAGCCGGTTTCTCTTGATTCCCTTGAAGCCCTGTCCCAGGCAGTAGAAGAAGGACGTTCCTGTTTTCATGCCAGACGACCTCCTTCCGGGATGTCATTGACGATGACGCCCTTTTTGATATTGATGACGCGCTTCTTCATGGAGCGGACAACTTCCTGGTTGTGTGTAACCACAACGACGGTGGTGCCGCGCTCATTGATCCTCTCGAGGAGGTCCATGATGGCGCGCGCATTCTCCGCGTCCAGGTTGCCGGTCGGCTCGTCGGCCAGCAGGATCTTCGGCTGGTTTACGAGCGCGCGGGCCACAGCGACTCGCTGCTGCTCGCCGCCTGACAGCTGCTTCGGCAGGAAGCGGTACTTCTCGGAAATGCCGCATAGTGTCAGCATTTCGGTGACGTTCTTTTTGATCTGCGAAGCGGGCACGGAGATGGCCCTCTGCGCAAACGCTATATTGTCGTAAACATTCCTGTCCTCAAGCAGACGGAAGTCCTGGAAAACCACGCCGATCTGGCGGCGGAGCGCAGGGACCCTGCGGTGGCGGACCTTGCTGAGCGGCTGCCCCGCAATATAAATCTCGCCCTCCGACGGCTCCAGCTCCTTCGTCAGCAACTTGAAGATTGTGCTCTTGCCCGCGCCAGAATCGCCCACAATGAAGACGAATTCGCCCTCGTTGATCTCCAGGCAAACGTCGTCCAGCGCCTTGACGTGGCTGTTGTTATATGCTTTTGTTACGTGATCTAGTTTAATCATTTACGAATCTGCCCCTATTTGTATTCAAGGTTCTCAACATGCTGCATGTAATGTGATACCATCAGCGCAATCTTGAAAGTGATGGCATCGCTGAACACCCTGAGGTCCAGCCCGGTCACCTTCTGGATCTTGTCCAGGCGGTAAACCAGCGTGTTGCGGTGAATGTAGAGCTGTCTGGAAGTCTCAGACACATTCAGGGAATTCTCGAAGAATTTGTTGATGGTGTTGAGGGTCTCCTCGTCCATCTCGCTCGGCATGGAGTCGCCGAAAATCTCCTTGATGAACAGCTTGCACAGTGGCATCGGAAGCTGATAAATGAGACGTCCCATTCCCAGCTTGTTGTAGGAAATGGTGTTCCTGCCCTCAAAGAAAATGTGCCCAACGTCCATGGCCATCTTGGCCTCCTTGTAAGACTTGGAAACCTCCTTGAGTCCCGGCACGATCGTGCCGTATGCGATGTAAGCGTCCTCGCCGATATCCGCCTTCAGCGCTGCATGCATGCGGCTCACGGTCTGCTCCATCTCGTCATAGCCGTCCGCGCAATCCACCTTCTTAACCACGATAATGGTCTTCTTGTTGAGCGCCAGAACGAAGTCCTCGTTGCTGCCGTTGAAGACATTGCGCAGGCTGCTGACTGCCTCTTCCTGGCCGCGTTCCTTCAGCTCGATAGCGATAACGCAGCGGTAGGCCTCCAGCTCAATGTGCAGCTTCTTCGCCCTGCCGTAAATGTCAACAAGCAGCAGGTTGTCCATGAGGAGTGACTTGATAAAGTTGTCCTTGTCGAACCTCTCCCTATACGCAGCGAGCAGTGTCTCCAGCTGGTATTTGACCATCTGGCACACCAGCACAGAATTCGCGTCAGAGCTGCGGACCGCAAGAATGTACTCGTCCTGGTTGTCCTCCTTCACTTTGATCAGATGAAACCCCGGAATGGTGACGCTCTCCCTTTCAGACGCCGCGAAATCCTTCACTGCGCCCGCGTCAACATTCTCATCACTGAAAGTGCGTACAACAACACGTCCGTCGATATCCAGAACCGCCAAGTTTACTCCCGAAATATCTTTAAATTCTTCGATGGTTTTCTTTAATAACTGATTAGAAATCATACCTTCTCCCACCTTTTTGCAATTTGTACACATTTAACATAACTCTTTTGGTTATTTTTCTACTATGATAATACAAAATACACAAAAAGCAAGGGGGTTTTTGGTGTACTTTTGTGGATTATTTGTGAAAGACTCATAATGTCAGGCAAAAATGCGCTGTTTACAGTGATTACAAGCTTTCACTTGCTTTGATATGGCAAAAGATTGGATTTTTGCGGTAAATGTTCAACTTTTCAAGCTGAGTATACAGAAAGATTGGATTTTTGCGGTTAGTATGAACCTATATCCCCTATGAAGTTACCGCAAAAATCCAATCTTTCTGCAAATCTCCCAGCTTAGCAGGTGTTTTTTCCGCAAAAACCCAATTATTTTCAAATAATAAAAACTGATTGTTTTTTCTTTGTATTACAGCTACTATTATTTTATGATTATCGCGATCAATTCTGTTTCCGCCTTTGAGTTCTGGCGGAATGCAAGGTGTCAGCTGAATGCGGATCAGTATTCATTCAAAAACAGAGACCTTGTTGATTTACCACTAGAATATGAATTTAAGATGAATAATAAGCTGGCATTATTTTTAACTGAACAGCTTAAAATATCGCCACCACTTTATGTAGTTGCGCCAAGAGCAGGGCTGCGTTCTGAATGTATAGAAACAAAATGCTCAACTCGTCCCAAGCATCTCCCGCCGCGAAGCTTTGTGGAGGTGCCATGTCCGGGGCTTGGGCCGATGCATAAGGTGCTGGTGGCGTGCCCGGAGCTGTGCTTTGTGCAGCTCGCGCCGCAGCTGCATTTTGAGGAGCTGGTGTATCTGGGGTTCGAGCTGTGCGGTACGTATGTTTTTGATAAGTTCGCCGCGGCCGGGCAGCTGAGGCGAGAGCAGATTGCGACGGCCGACAGCATCAGGGATTACGTCAGCCAGGCGCATGACATGAAGGGGCTCATCAAGGCCCGGCAGGCAGCGAGGTATTTGATTGACAACTCCAATTCGCCGATGGAGTCCAAGATTGTGACTAACGCCGTCCTGCCTTTCTTCCGCGGCGGGTATGCGGTGCCGTTTCCGGTGCTCAACGAGCGGGCGCAGCTGACAGTCAAAGGTGAAAAGGCGCTGCGGCAGGACGAGGTTGTTCCAGACGCGCTTTGGCGCAGGCAGCGCGTGACGTTGGAGTACGACAGCGACCTGACTCATCTGAGTTCAGAGCAGCACGACCGCGACCAAAACCGTTCCAACGCAGTAACAGCGTCGGACTTCAAGGGGATTTCCTTCACGAGGGCGGACTTTAAAAATCCGGAGAATAGTTATATGGCGTTCACGACGCTCAGGGGTGTTTTGGGAATGCGCGACGAGGAGGCCACGCTGAGAAAGTACGCGGACAAGAGGAAAGAGGTGTTCCAGCGGTTGTTCGGCCAGAAGCAGAGCGGGATTTTCAGGGTATAAAAAAGCGCGCAGCGGGCGCTGCGCGCATGCTTTAATTTTTGAAACTGTGTATCGGGGCCGGAATCCTGCCGCCTCGGCTGACGAATTCGCTGCAGCCGTATTGGCTGACCGGGATGACCGGGGCGTGACCCAGCAGGCCGCCGTAGTTGATGGAGTCGCCGATAGACTTGCCGTAAACCGGAATGACGCGGACCGCCGTGGTTTTCTGGTTGACCATGCCGATGGCAGCCTCGTCGGCGATGATGCCGGCGATTGTCGTGGCAGGGGTGTCGCCCGGGATGGCGATCATGTCCAGACCGACAGAGCAAACGCAGGTCATTGCCTCGAGCTTCTCGATGGTGAGCGCGCCGCATTCAGCCGCGCGGATCATTCCCGCGTCTTCGCTGACCGGAATGAACGCGCCGCTCAGACCGCCCACGTAAGACGACGCCATGACGCCGCCCTTCTTGACCTGGTCGTTGAGCAGGGCCAGTGCAGCAGTGGTGCCTGGAGCACCGGTGCGTTCCAGACCCATGCCTTCGAGGATGTCGGAGACAGAGTCGCCGATGGCCGGGGTCGGAGCCAGAGAGAGGTCCACAATGCCGAACGGGATGCCGAGCCTTTGTGAGGCTTCGCGGGCAACCAGCTGGCCGACGCGGGTGACCTTGAAGGCCGTGCGCTTGATGGTTTCGCAGAGGACTTCGAAGGACTCGCCGCGGATCTGCTCGATGGCGGATTTGACGACGCCGGGGCCGGAAACACCAACGTTGATGACAGCGTCAGCCTCGCTCACGCCGTGGAACGCGCCCGCCATGAACGGGTTATCGTCAGGCGCGTTGCAGATGGCCACGAACTTGGCGCAGCCGATGGAATCGTGCTCGCGCGTCAGGTAAGCCGCCTCTTTCACAATGTCGCCGATCAGGCGGATGGCGTCCATGTTGAGGCCGGTCTTGGTGGAGCCGACGTTGATGGACGAGCAGACCATGTCAGTCTCGGCCATCGCCTGCGGGATGGAGCGGATCAGCATCTCGTCAGCAGCCGTCATGCCCTTGGAAACAATGGCAGAGTAGCCGCCCACGAAGTTGACGCCGATCTCCTTCGCCGCCGCATCGAGCGTCTTCGCGATGGTCACGAAGTCCGCCGGCTCGCGGCACGCCGCGCCGCCCACCAGGGCGATCGGGGTCACGGAAATGCGCTTGTTGACGATCGGAATGCCGAACTCCTTCTCGAGCTCGCAGCCGACAGGCACGAGGTCCTTTGCCACGCGCGTAATCTTGTCATATATCTTCTGATTGATCACAGCCAGGTCGCCGTCAATGCAGTCCAACAGGGAAATACCCAGCGTGATGGTGCGCACGTCGAGGTTGTCGTGCTCGATCATTTTGTTGGTTTCGTTGATTTCGTAGTAATTAATCATATTCTGTGCATCGCCTCAAAAATATCATCCTGCTGCATCTTGATCTGCATGCCGAGCTGCTCGCCCAGCTGCGCAATGCCGTCGCTCAGCTCGCCGAACGGCACCGACGCCTGCGTCGCGTCCACGATCATGATCATATTGAAGTAGCCGTCGACAATCGACTGGTTCAGGTCCAGGATATTGACGTTGTTGTCCGCCAGGTAGTTGCAGATGGCGGCAATGATGCCGACTCGGTCCTTGCCCAGGACGGTGATAATCGTTTTCTTCATAAGAGCCTCCTTGGAAGGTGATGAAATAATAATAAAGAACAGGCGCGAGGGTGTCAAGCACGCCAGAAGAACGCTTTTTAATGGCTTACAAATCAGGGAATGCGAAAAAATGGATTTTTGCGGCAAATTTCCCGATTTCAGTCTGTTGCCAACAGAAAGATTGGATTTTTGCGGTCATTAATCCTGTTTAAAGCGTTACCTGCAACCGCAAAAATCCAATCTTTCTGCAAACTGGCCATTAGAATCCCTCATTTCCCCGCAAAAATCCTATTTTTTCACAACCACCGCACTCCGCGTCAGAAATCCAGTCCCATTTATCACCCACCTCGCGTCATATACTAGGGGCATGAAGGTATTCGTGTTCGAATGCGCGGGGCGGCGCCGCGCGCAGTACATCATATATGGGCGAAGTACAATATCCGTGGCCGGCAAGCTGCGCAGCCTCGCGGGTCTGAGCGAGCTGTACGAAAGCCGCAAGTATTTCGTTTCGCTGCAGGAAAAGCCCGAGTTCAGGAAACTCGAGGCTTTGCTGAAGCATATGGATGCGGGGTGTATCACTTTGGACGAGCTGGCGGGGCTGGATCTCAGGCTGAAGGGGTTCGCGCTGGCGTGCGTGGACTTCGTGCCTGAGACGAAGAGGCCGGTGGATGAGCTCGCGGATGAGTATCCGGAGGCGATGGTGGTGATGTAAAAAAGGACTGCCCGCAGGCAGTCCTTTCGCAAATCAGGTTTATTTGCCGATGTACTCCATCGACTTGTCGGCGCAGGTGAAGCCCTGGGACATGGAGATGGTGGCGTTGCCCATGCCGCCCGTTGGCGGGTTGCCGAAGATCTCGCCGCAGGCGCAGTCGCCGGCGGAGTAGAGGCCAGGGATGGCGCGGCCGTTTTCGTCAACGACAGCGCAGTCGCCATTGATCTTGATGCCGCCTGTGGTGGAGTATCCGCCGCAGAATACTCTGAGGGCATAGAACTTGCCGCGGCGTACAGGACGCAGGTAAGCAGCGTCCTTGAAGTACTGCTCGTCGAATCCCTCGTCGCAGTAGCGGTTGTAGTTCTCCAGCGTCTTGGTGAGGCCGGCGAAGTCGATGCCGGTCTGTGAGCACAGTTCCTCGAGGGTGTCGGCCATGAAGACGTGCTCGTTGTGGATCTCGTTGATGAGCTTTTCAAACTGGCCGGTAACGTTCGTCAGCTTCGGAACAGGGAAGATGAAGTACAGGAACTCCACGCCCTCGTTCTCCCTGTGGAGCTTGGTGTCCTCGTCGAAGAGGATGTACCCGCATTTCTGCGGCTGGTTGGAAATGGAGGTGCCCATGGCCAGGTGGTTGCGGCTCTGGGTCTCGTCGATGAAGCGCTCGCCGTTCTGGTTGACCCACAGATAAGGCTGTTCCTGAATGGTACGGGTCTCATTGAAAACAACCCACGGGGTGTTGCCGATGATGCCCGGGCCCGGAACGAGGTTGTGGCCGTTGATGCCCATGGAGCCTTTGGCGCCGCCTGCGGCCCACGCCAGCTTGTGGCCGTCACCGGTGAGACGACTGCCCGGGAAGTAGTTGAACAGCACGTTGCCGCCGTCCGAGCATTTCTCGTCGGTGAAGATGTGGCCGGTGTACTGCTTGACCATTTCGCGGTCCTCCGGGAATCCGCCGGATGCAATAATGACCGCGCCGGCCTTTACGTTATAAGTCTTGCCTGTCTGATTGTTTTTAACAACCACTCCGACCACTTTGTTGCCGTCGCGGATCAGGTCCACAACAGGGCTGTCCAGATAGAGCTCGCCACCCAGCTCGCGGAGCTTCTGCATGCATTTGTAGATGACGACGGCTGCGCCGTGGCCGTTGCCGCGGCCCTTTATAATGTAGCTGTCCCTCGGGCTTTCGTCCTCAGGCACAATGTTCTCTTTGTTTTTCGCCTCTTTCAGCTTCATGTTGATTTCACCGCGTCCGACCGGGATCATCTTCTCGCCGATGAACTCGATGAACTCCGGAATGCGGCTGCTGTCATTGATGAAAGAACGGATGACGTCAGGGTTGGCGTTGTAGTGGTTCATGCCGAAGAATTCCTTGAACGCTTTGGCACGGCTCCTGTTGTCGCTCTTGTAATTGCCGAACGCGATAGGGGTGTTGGAAACACTGCCGCCTTGGAACGGACGCTTCTCGAACACGGCCACCTTGACCCCTTTGCGGGCTAAAGTGACAGCCGCGGTGAAGCCGGCCAGTCCGGAACCCATAACGGCCACATCCACCTCCAGATCTTCGCCTATGCGGTTGATCTCCTGAATGGTCTGCGCGCCGTCCTTGAAAATGGCAGTGATCGCGCAATCCGCCATAGCCTGCCGCGCATCGTCTTCCAGCTCGGCCGGAATCTCGTCATAGAGAATGTCGACCTTGTCAGCTTCGGTATTCAGTTTGAACAGCTGCGGGTGCAGATCCTCGCACATGCCGCAGCGAATGCAATATTCACGGATTTGAAGTTTCATATGAAATACTCTCCCTTCTATATAATGATGTAGACCTTTCAATAATTCTATAATTACTCAAAATCAATCAATTTCAGATATTTCAAAATTTCAAAGGAAAATAGATATCTCAAGGAAGTCTCTCCATCTTCCAGGTCTGAGCCAAACATATTCCTGATTTTCTCCAGCCTATAAAAAATGGTATTTTTATGGACATGCATTTTATTGGCAACCTCAAGCACATTTCCTGTATATAGCAGATAATAATACAATGTAAAAAAAAGCTCTTTTTGCCGTTCTTTTGATAACCTATATAACTGCATTATATCATCATCTACCAGCCCAATAAGATCTTCTTGCTCCTGTAATGTTTCCAGAATGACATATTTCGTAATCTCGCCATAATATGTTATCATTTGATTCTTAAATAAAAGGCCGTTCTTTCCTGCTCTTACCGCCTGAATATATAATTGATGAATATCTTCCAGTTTTTCTGAATATCTGCTTATTCCAATTACAACCTGATCAAGCGCAGTCAATTTTCTAAGCACAGCATTATCCTGTGCAAAGATTCTTTTCTCTTTTTCCAAGTTAAATATGACTACCAGACTATTCTCATATATAATACTGAATGTTTGAGGAAGCTCAGCCATAATTTTGGCTTTCAATGTTTCCAATGAACGCATGATTTCCTCAGGAGTGAATCCCGCCTGAAAACTAATAACGGCAACGCAATACAAGCCTTTGAACTGAATGCCTAAAGACTCCTTCTCTTTTTCAAACACTTCATTATTGGTTACGTTGGCTTCTAAAAGACGTACCAGAAACGATTCATATTTTTGTCGATAGCTGATTTTATATATAGGATTTCTGGCAAGATCTTCAGACATGAATTCAGATAACATCCCAAGAATCTCTATATCCGGAATACGAAAATGCATAGTATCTGAAAATGCATATATTTTGGCAATAGAAATATGGTTCACCTTGATATGTTTAATAATGATATATTTGTCTACAATTGGATCGAAATAGGCTTCAACACCTCTATTTTCCATTACTCTTTGCAAGAACTCATCCACATACATTTCACCTGGTAATACTTCTTTAAATGGTGCTATATTTTCCTGAAGATATAACAAATGAAAAGTATCCAATAATGCCTCATCAGAATGATAAAATGCCTGTTCTAAAGCCCTGCCAGTCTGATCCATGATTAAAATATCTGACTTAATATATCCTGCACAGATATTGAGCATCTCCTTGGTTCCTTTTTCCAGTCTTGCCTGAAGCATTTGCTTAATACAGGCGTTTACAACACTATCATCTATAAACATAGAAATAAGACTGGGGTATATATCCTCCAATTCAATTGCTGTTGTCAAAATATTACAGTTCAAATAAGACATTTCATCAATTTTTATTTCAGCGTCTTTCTTGTTTGTGGAAATCAAAAAATTATATACTTGATCATCCGGAATAATATGGGGGAGATGATCATAATCTATCAAATACAATGTTTCCGGCTGTAATGATGACTCAAGCACAGGATCATAAATAATAGCCTTATTGACTATCGAATTAGGATCAACAATGCTTCTGAAAGTGGTCAAACGTTTATTTACTGCATCACGTTCTATTATTTCTCTGATTGTCATACTACTTAATCCCTCCTCCCTTTAATCATTGTAATATAAATACCTGAAAAACAATACCCTAAATATATAAATACTTCCAACGCCCAAAAGCTGAGGCTATAACAATGTTTTAACTTTGTAAACGATTATAAAAAACAATAAATAAATAAGCGAAAAATTGGACAAATAAACACTTCAGCTTTTTTTCAAAATGATATTATGAAAATGTAAAAAAGATATTAATTATTTAATAAAAAACAACCGCAATGAAAAGAATTGAATTCAATCCGGACGAACTGACAATTATTGGTTCCTACCAAGATAGTGGAGAAACAGACGCTTTTAGAAGGCTGGGGTTCACAACTGTACCAGGCGGCCCGAAAAGGAAGTGGCCTGTTACACCACGAGAAAACTTCATATTAAGGCTACAAGGAAAAACTCCTTTTTGGATTCCATATAGTGGAGTTCTGAATAGTGACGTGCGTTTTTTCTTTCCAAGAATGAACGAAGAGTTTATCGTACGTCATATGATTGTGGATGCAGAACCGCGTTATAATTATGTGTCCAATATTATGAAAAGCAGCTGGTTTGATTTGGAATGGGAATATGTTCCAGCTGTTGGCGGTGCCACAGTACGGCCTGGGGCACCAAAGGTATCAGACATTAATCATTGGGAAGATGAGGTTTCTGTTCCTAAAATAGAAGATTTTGATTTTGAGGATTGTTTCAATAAGAATTCCGGTTTTTTAATCAAAGATAAATTAAATGGAAGCACCATTTTTACCGGGTTTTGGGAAAGACTTATTTCTCTCATGGATGTGGAAAATGCAGCTATTGCTTTAATAGATGACGAGCAAAAACCCGGCGTTCACAGACTATTTGACCAACTTGCAGATTTCTATTGTGAATACATTATAAAAATGCAAAAAACTTTTAACCTTGATATTTTTCAGATCCATGATGATTGGGGACATCAACGCAGCACATTTTTCTCTGCTTCAACAGCCCGTGAAATGCTTATGCCTTATCTAAAACGTGTTGCTGACTGTTGTCACTCTTTGGGCATACCTTTGGAGCTTCATAGCTGCGGCAAAAACGAAATCATGGTTCCTGTTTACATCGAGTCGGGTGTTGATATGTGGTGTCCACAACCTATAAATGATATTGCGTCTCTCGTTAAAGAATATAAAGCTAGTGGTTTAATATTTGGAGTTCCTGAGCCATTCATTCCAGAAGACGCATCAAATGCTCAAATACGGGAAATAGCTCAACAATTTGTAGAGTACTATAAAAACTACAACATTGTTGCTGCTTTTAACGCACCTCCACAATTATTTATTGACAGTGTTTATGAATTTTCGCGCAAAGCTTTCCTTGCTTTCGATTAATGGATCTTTCCCTGACACGGGACACCATCGGCTGATGTCCCTGCCAAGGAAACAAAAGGAGAAATGAAAAAAACCATTTACTTGTTATAAGGTATTCATCTCGCACCTTTAATAACCTTAATCCATTTATTGCTGCGATATCTGATCATACAAACAAGAAACTTCAGCAGATTATCTATTTTTAACAGAAGAAATACCGTAAACGCAGGCCAATGCAGTATCACTCCCGCAATGTATCCAAGGGGAATGCTGAAAAGCCAAATAGTTATTAGTTCTGTAGCCATTAAGAATCTGGTATCTCCACCCGCTCTGATAATCCCTTTTACCATTAATGCTCCCGGTACAATAAAAACCAAAGCAATGGCCTGTGCATAAATCAATTCTAAACCAACTGATCTGGTGTTTTCTGATAGTGAATATCCATTCAGTATCGGATTAGCAAGTATTACTAAAACCAGTCCAGTAATAATACTTATAGCAAAACCAAGCAAAATAAAGGTTTTGCATTGTTTTCGTACTTCGTCAAGACGATTTTCTCCTAGAGTATTACCAACAATTATCTGCGCTGACTGTCCCAGTCCAAGATTAAAAATAACCACAAAGTTATGTAAAACAGCAGTAATCGATGCGGCCGCCATAAATGCTTCGCTGATTCTTCCTCCTACAGCCGACAAAAGACCCGTTGCAATACCCCAAAGGGTATCGCTGATCATAACAGGTACTGTTATTTTACAAAACTCTCCGACCAAAACCCCGCACGGTTGAAATAGATTCTTTAATCGATAGCAGACTTTTTTTTCAATGAAGAATAAATATCCAATTACAAAAGCTGCTTCAAACACTCTACTGATTAAAGTACCGAGTGCAGCACCTGCAATCCCCATCTTAGGGGCACCAAGCTTACCAAAAATAAATAACCAATTAAAAAAAATATTAATAAAAAATGCGCCAATTGAAGCATATAATGGAATTTTAGCTTTTCCGATATTCCGAAGCACACAGGAAGCAACAATAGTTACTCCAACGAGCAGGTAGCATGGCACCGACCATTGAAGGTATTTAACTCCTTCCGAAGCGACTCCTGTATTTGTTGTCATGATACGCATTGTTTGCACAGGGAACACCCCCACAAGCAATGTGTAAATTACCATGACCGCAACGATCAGACGAAAAGCAATCGTAATAGACATTCGAAGACTTTTTTCATCTTTCGCTCCCCAGAATCTTGCAAGAAGAGTATTTGCTCCTCCTCCAACTCCCATGCCAATATAATTGCTTATTAAATGAACCTGCGCACCAAGTGATACTGCAGCCAACACCGTTTCGCTTACATGACCCAGCATAATTGTATCTACCATATTAACGCCGGCAGTTATTAACTGTTGTCCTGCAATTGGCAGACCAATACTGATTGTTTTTTTATAGAAAGCCTTATCTTTAACCAGATAATCCATCTCTGCTTCAATAATCTATAATAAAAAATATAGACAATGGTTTATTTATAAAAACTTCTGCCATATTTTCTGACTTCATCTGCTATCCATGCTATTTTATTTTTCATATCCTGTCCGGGGCCAACCGGATCTCCATCCCAAAAGCTATATCCTCCTCCCACAGCATAACGGTCAATAGTTTCCCGTACCGCTTTGCGGACAACTTCTTCAGATGCACCTGGATACTCTGCAGGATTATTACCTTGCCAACAACCATTTAAGATAAGGCGGTTCCCATATTTCTTTTTAATAGCATCTAAATCGTTCATTGGCTGTGCGGATTCCCAAGTGGAAATACCCATTTCAACATAATCATCGACAACGCTTTCACATTTTCCACAGCAATGCCATTCTACAGCAACCCCCTGGGAAACTGCCCGATTAATCAATCTCTTAAAAAATGGCTTTATTAATCTCTCAAATGTTGGTCTGGAAATAAACATGGATCCAGCAGACGCAATATCATCTCCAATATGCACCATATCCGGCTTATAGTAATCAATCATATATTGTTCCAGTTTTTCCAGGAACTGACAGATATGTTCAAATAGAGAGGCTACCTCTTCCTCTTCTTCTAACATAGATATCAATCCTTCTTCAAATCCCATCATATTCATTAACGGAATGAAAAAGTTTCCGCCCGGACAAGGCATAATCATCGCTGACATCATTTTATTCGGGTCATGTATCTTCGTATCTTTTTCTGCAAGAGTTTTCCAGTCTAAAGAGTCTAAATCCGGGAAATGAACGACATCTCTCCATTTCGTGATATCGTCCAGACAAATATAGTTTACATCTGCGATATTACCAATTGGAGAATTTGCATATTTAACACCGAAGAAATCAATACGCTCTTCGGTCCCCAAAAAGCCAGTGATCACACTAGGTATAACCCAATCAACGGCATCTCTATAATAAGGGACCCACTTGGGCTGTTCTCCTTTTAAGAGCAGCTCATAGTTTTCTCTTTCATTCATATTTTTCTCCTCTAAGCTACAAATGAACTATTTGGCTTAATAAACTGAAGTGGCCATAAGACAGCGGCCACTTCAGTTCACGGTATTATTAGCCACCTATTAATGATGGGAGCCACGTAGCAAGCTGCGGGAAGATTAGTAACAAGATTAAAGCTGACACTTGCGCAGCTATAAAAGGAAGGACTCCTCTAAACACCTTGGAAAGAGGCACTCCATCTGAAATACCTTTTGTGACGTATGAATTAATGCCTACCGGAGGAGATACGCATGCAATACCTACGCATATTGTCACAATAACGCCAAACCATAACGGGTCGATACCTACAGCAACAATAATTGGATTGAATACCGGAAGTGTAAGTAAAATCATCGCCATGGAATCAAGGAAGCATCCAAGAACAAAGTAAATCACTGCCATCAGCGCAACAACCATGATTTTACTCATATTTGCCTGCAATACTAAATTGGCCAATGCCGTTGGCACTCCGCTCATGGCAATAAAATAATTCAGTATCTGCGCACCTAATAAGATCAGGAATACTCCTCCGCTGTTTCGTACAGTTCCTACAATTGCCTCAGTAAAATTCTTTTTCGTTAGTTTTTTTCTGATTGCTGTTATAATAAGCGCTCCGATAACACCAACTCCGGATGCCTCTGTTGGTGTAAAGAATCCTGCAAAGAGTCCGCCTAAAACAATAATAATCAAAACAAAGAAGTCAACACATTTTCCAAATGCTTTCAAACATTCTTTTCCTGAGTATTTTTCTCCTGCAGGACCGGCATCAGGTTTCTTTCGACACCAGATAAAAACAGAAAGACACATGAAACCGGCAAGAATAAGGCCAGGAATAATAACGCCTACAAACAGTTTTGAAATAGAAACCGATGCCATTAATCCATATATGATCAATGTGCCGCTTGGAGGGATCATAATACCCAATGTGCCTCCGGCAGCTACGGCCCCTGTACGGAGTTCAGGTCCATATTTCAGTCGCTTCATTTGAGGAAGCGCAATCATTCCGATTGTCAGTGCCGTCGCAACTGTAGAAGAACTAATAGCCGCAAACAAAGCACATGCAAGAACACTTGCCATTGCCAGACCTCCCCTGAACCTTCCAACTGTTTTGTGGAAGAAATCAAATAGATCCGCTCCAAGGCCGGTCGACGCCACAATGTTCGCCATTAGCAAGAATAGTGGTATAACACAATAAGTATATGATGTAAATGTATCAAAAGGTGTCGTACCTAACTTGTTGAATGCTGCAGTACTTGGTAAAAATATCAACATTCCCGCTGCTGCAACAAAAATCATGGCAGTACCAATTGTCATTCCCATGAAAAGGAGAACAAGCATAATTGCAATTGCAATGACGCCAATAATAACTCTATCCATTCTCTCTTACATCCTCCTTTTCTTTACTTCTAACTACCGGCGGATTTTTAATTATCATGACAAGCTGGATTATCCTAACTATTATCGTTATTGCCACACAAACGGCCCAAAACATTCGCAATGGAGCAACTGGTATTTTCAAAGTATCACTTGCCTCGTGTGATGCAAATTTACTTATAGCCAAAATGAACCCGCCATACGCAAGCGCAATATATGTCAGCACTTCTAATATTCCGGTAAAAATCTGAAAGACCTTATAAGGAACCCCCGGAAGATGTGAAGTGACAATATCCACCACAATATGGGATCTCGCGATTGTTCCTACAGGAAGAACTGTGCATCCAAATAGAAGCGCAAAATATCCAATCAACTCATAGGTTCCTGGAATCGCATAATGAAAAGCTAAACGCGTAATGATATTTGCAACCATTAAAAGCGCTGCTGCTATAAGTGCGATTCCGGCAATCCATATTAGTATTTTCTCTAGCACTTTCATTGTATTCTCCTTTTAACGGAGCAGCAGGCACAAAGATCGCGCCTGCTGCTTGAAAAAGAAACTGTAATTATTAGTGAATATATTTTTCAATTGCTGCACGAGCTGCATCAAAAATTGCCTGTCCATCTAATCCTGCTGCGTTCAATTTATCAATCTGATCCTGTGCTTTTTGTTTAGCAACTTCAATAATTTTAGCTGTATCCTCTTCTGAGAAATGAATTAATTCAACCCCATTGGCTTCAGCTACTGGACCATCGTCAATTGACCAAACGTTTTCAATCAAATTCTTCTCACATTGTTCAGCTGTTGTTTTCATTATCTCTTTCTGATGGTCTGACATTTTATCCCAGCTGATATTATTAACATAGGTCCATACATTTGGAGAAGAACCAACACCTATATAAGTCATGTACTGTACATAATCTGCAAGATTCTCGGAAACATAGTTAGAGCATCCTAAAAGAATAGCATCAATTGCACCTTTTTCGATTGACTCGTACATCTGACCAAGTGGCATTTTTACAGGGGCTGCTCCGAGCTCCACAAATACGTCAAAGACCCAATCTTCCATAATACGAATATTCAGACCTTTTAAGTCGTCAATGGTTCTGATTGGTTTTGTTGAATAAATACAAAATTCAGCTCCTGCATTTCCATAACCAAGGATTTCGACATCTGAATACTCATCCAATGCTCCAGGTACTGTTGCATAAACTTCATGAACCGCCTGCATTCTTTGTTCTTCTGTTCCTTCTCCATAATAGAAATAGGAAAGTGCTGAACCAATAACAAAATGATCACCCTCCATGCCTGAAGCCTGTGTATTGATGTCACAAACACCCTGGCTTGTTTCCGCATAGGCTGACGTCGGAGGTACCAACGAAGCAGACCAATATTCTTCAATATTGATTGATCCGCCTGATTCATCTTCTACCTGCTTCAGCCAAGCGCCAAGAATTTCACCTGTACTTCCAACATTGGCTACGTGTGTGGAATAGTTAAGAGTCAACTGTGGATCGCTAGCAGTTGTTTCACCGTCGCCTGAATGAGCAGTTGTTTCACCTCCCCCTTCTGGCGTAGCAGGATTTCCTCCACCTCCACCGCTGCCATTGCAAGCAGCCAAGGCAACAACCATTAATACTGCTAAAATCATAGCTAATAATCTCTTCATTTTTACCTTTCTCCTTTTTTAAACTGTTAAATATTTCAATATTGTTTCTACAATATTTCTACGTTATAGGGTTAATTAGTCTGCAATCAGAAGATCTGTTAATTCTCTGAAATTTTCCAAATTTTCTAAATTATCAATGGTGTCTAATATTTTCTGCCCTTTTTCTTTGGAAATAGCGCTTGAGAAATCAACATTCCTCCAGAACTTAGAAATAATTTCTTCCTTGGTTGCTTCTGACAGTCCTGGTTCTCCTTTCGGAAAATCCACATCGGCCTTTAATTCTGTGCCATCTTTCATATAAACTCTAATTCCGGCTCCAAGATCGATAGTAAAAGGATTTTTCAACTCAACCAGGTCAATTCTCTTAATTAATTCATGCAGTTTTGGATCCAAAACCATCTTTTCCGTAAAATGCTCCAGTTCAATGCTCTTTCGCATAAGAACATTTGCAGTACAATACCTGACATTAAAAGCCGCATCAATCTGCGGAGCATATCGGATTTCGAAAGGCTGAGCCACAAACATATCAAGAACAAATTGTGGAAGCAATAACACTACTTTATCGATATCTTCCACATCAAATTGGTTTTCTGAGACCAGTTTTAAGGTTGCTTCAATAGCGTCATGAGTAGAGCGGCAGCAGGAGTAAGACTTAAAAGTATCTTCGTAATAGAATACTTTTCCCATATCCTCTGTCAGCAGCTCAGGTCTCTCGCAGCCTCCGGTGTATTTAGCGTAATAACCAAATCTTGACAGTAACGGATCCTCAGCTCCGGTTTCACCGATTTTAGCTAAATTAGCAGACAGTATACCATTTCTGGATGCATATCCCTGCAACAACTTAAACGATGATGTTCCGTCGTAGATAGCTTGGAATGTACCACAGATCTGATTCAGGCATATTCCTAATGCCTGTGCGCTTTGCTGCTGATTCAGTTTCAGCAATCTGGACGCAATTACGGTAGCTCCAAAGGAATTGATCTGTCCTACGTTATCCCATCCGCCTGCAAAACCAAATCCGGATGCAGCCAGCATTCTTCCTGCAAAATCATCGCCCAATAACATTGCAACTGCTGCTTCTTTGCCCGAGCACTGGGTCATATCGGCAAGCGTCATTGTCGTTGGCACTGTGGTTTCGCTCATATGAGATGGAAGAAAGATGTCTTTTACATGGCAGCGGATTGTCCCATAATCATAAGAACGTGCCAGTATACAATTAATAAAACCGGCATTGACTACGGGTATTCTCTTGCCATACATAAAAACCAATGCTTCTTCTTTTCCACCCCAATCAAAAAGCATTTCCGCAAGTTCCTTATTCTTAAAACCAAACATACCGCCAATTATGCAGCCCGAAATGTCAATAAGCCTGCGTTTTACGTTTTCAACAGCATCTTCAGCTAAATCATCGAATGTCGCCTGCGTTATATTGTTTAGAATCATTTGCAAATATTCCGGTCTTGACTTCATTCCTCCTCCTTCCTGTTACCTGTTAAATGAATCCGCTCCCCTTCCGGACTTTTGAAATACGGTTCGGGACGGGTTTGGATATCTTTCATAATTTGCTTTAACTTGTTAATAATGTATTCATATCCACCAGGATCATGCGGTATTGTACAATTTGAACAATCACGTATGCCCCGAGAACTCAGTGTATAGTTTCCTCCACAATCTTCCGGGAGAAAATAAAGAGGGCAATAACACATCATACAATTAAAAAATTCAGGGTCATCCACATGATGGCAGGGGTAGAATTCACAAGCCTGATTACTAAAATAGCAAAACCCATTCTGTTCAGTCATTTACAATGTTCTCCTTATAATCCACTTCGTTCTGCAGTAAATATTTCTTTTCGATGTGGAGCGCCGCGAGCGGCTCAACAGTGCTTAGCAGCCCCATTGCATATAACATATAGTCTTTGTCAACATAAAGACGCGGATGGATAGGTTTCAACGACATTGGATTATTCTCGTCATATAATGCCTTTTCCAAAATACGCTCCGGATAAGGGTTATATGCAAAGACTCCTCCTGTTCCGACAACATTTTTACATCTGGTAAGGTCTTTTCCCTGCAGAACCTGAATCTCTCCGCTTAAACCCCAAGCGCTTTTTATGGTTCCTGCATGTCGTTCAACCGCAATGGAAACTGCATTTCCTGCCATCGCCACATCGATTTCAGTTTCAATACGATTCTCCGGGGTATGTTCCACATTGGCACGCAGAGAGCGGATATAACGTTCTACATCCGTGTCAGAAGCAACATATTCCGGATTCATAAACCTGCAAATTCTTGTTGGTCCGACCAGGTCCAGAATTGTTGCCGCATTATATCGGATTCCAAGATCTCCCTCGACAGTACGCTTTGCATATGGTTCCGGTAGACCTTTCCGCATAACATTGACTCCCATGCTTTCACCCTTTGCAACGGAGTGAATGTTCGTCGTTGCGCCGCCTACTTCCACAACCATAAGCTCGCCGATTCCTTCTTCCACATCATTGATCCCATCTGCAAGCAGCTGTGCGGCATTGAGTGTCGCCATAGGTGTCGGCATCGCAATCTTGCCAATAAAATCCTGTGCTTTATCCAATCCCTTTGCTGTAACAATACGGTTCATGAATATCTCACGGATACATTCCCTGACCGGCTCTACGTTAATCTTATCCAGCTCCGGAAGTACATTCTCTGTCTGAACTGCATACTTTCCACCTGCTTTAAGGATCTGCATGCATTTTGAAGATGCTTTGCTGTTTCCGGCAACAATTATCGGAACTGAAAGCTTTGATTCTGCAAGCATCTGCGCATTATGCTGAATCACAGTCTTATTGCCTCCATCGGTTCCGCCAACGAGAAGGATCATATCGCATCCCGTTTCTTCAATCTCTTCAATTGTTTCCTGATCAATTTCAAATGAATAAGAGCCTATGATCTTCGCTCCGGCACCAAGAGCCGCTTTTCTGGCGGCTTCCAGCGTCAGATCCGGAACCAGGCCTATTGCAACTACACAGAGACCGCCGGCCGCTGAGCTTGATGCTAGTTTCTTAGAAGACTGTATTTCTTCTTTTGTCAGCTTTCGTCCGCCTATTTCCAGTTTCTCGAGTGCATGATGCAAACCTTCCAAAATACTGGTTTCAACGGTTGTCGGTGCCTGCGCCCTTCCAAGGATGGTCTCTGATTCGACATCAACTGCCAGAACCTTTGTATATGTACTTCCAAAATCGATCAATAGATACAATTGTTACACCCCGATGTAAATTCTATTTCTTACTTATCCACTCTCCGGCTGCAATAGCTCTCATATCTGCAACCAATGTGTCAAAGTCCAGTTTATGTCCCAGTTTTTCCGCTCTGGCATTTAAGCGGTCAAGGTGGAAATCTTTCATCTCCTGTGTAAACGGAAGATTTCCAGTATTCAGATAACGAACAGCACCGTTCAGATCTTTGATACCTACGGTTTTCATTGCAACACGCGGATTTGATGCTACCGGATTATCCAGTACGCCCAGTTCATATGCCTTCACAGAACCGACCATCGGATCTCCGTCACCCAGTTCAAGGACTTTATCAACAATTGCTCTTGTCTCTTTTTCCTCTTCCTCCATCTCTATTTGAATCTCTTTCATGTTACGGAAATCTATATGCTGGGTCTTGATGATGTCATACATCATCTTGCCCATGATCAACGAGCTTACCTGACTCTCAAGAGTTGGAATATTAGAGGACTCGTCATACGTTTTTACCTGGCAGACTTCCGCATTTGTTACTGCGGAAATACTTGCACCATAAGCCACCTGAATCCTTGCCTGATCAAAGTTCTGTGGATATTGTCCACCTAATTGGCCATTTTCAAGATAGCATTCGATGTCATGATAGCCTAGCTTCTCCAGATACTCTTTTGCCAGCTTCAGTCTGACAAAACAGCTGGCTGCATCCTGTGCGAGATTGCCATGAGAATGATAATCAAACACCAGATATTTCAATCCCTGGCCGGCACACATAAGAGCTCCAAGAATATTACCTGCGGTTCCTAAAGATGGTGGCGCAATACCCGGTGCATTATCACCTCCAGGCCCATTTGGTACTACACAGCAAATGTCTATACCATGATCCTGATAATAGCTGGCAAGTCTGGCAGCATATTGATGATAACCAATGATTTCTTCAAGGGGTACAGTTTTTGTATAAGTTTCAAAAGCAGTAAACGTATTCAGAACTAATTCAGAAAATCCGGATGCCATTGCGATTTCAGTACAAAGCCTTGAATCAATCGATGGTCCCAAAGCTGAAATTGGACGATCGAGGGATTCAAATAATTCACGACATCCTTTTACACCATATGCAACGACAGGGAAGCCGTTCAACATATTTTTACCGGTCTTTTCACTTTCCTTCATTAATCGCTCTGATTCATCAAAACGACATGTTCTTGTCAGACTGTCATAAATGCAATGCAGAAGACCAGCGCCTCCCTGATCCTGCAGCGCCGATAATAAATTCCGGTGCATTTCAATCGTAGCCATACCGCTAAGGTTATGCATGATTACAGTCTCATTTTTTCTTGCTTCCCTTAACTGATGCGTCAGATTTTTGTGAGCAGGAATAGCCTTGCAATATGCAATTGCTTCTTCCAGATTGACCTGCGCTCCGGTCTTATACATATTTAATACTTCCTGTCTTGATGCCAGGAACTGATCTTCATCAATCCTTTGATTACTTAATCCCATGGTTGCTCCTTTCTATGCATTGAGTTCCACTTCGAGATCATCTTTAAGATGCTCTATAACATCTCCGGGAAGAGATGTATTTGGCATTACTTGATTAAATTTCAAATCCTCCAAAAAGTATCTCTCTATCTCATCCCAAGGAGTATCTCCTGTTGTCAGGCAACCGCCGACATATAGCAATACATCCGGAATGCCAGCTTCTATACATTTGTCACGGAACCCCTGACAAAGTACTCTGCCATGCCCACTCATAGAAGAAACAAGGATTGCTTTTGCGTCTGTTTCTATTGCTGCTTTTATATAATCTTCCTGTGAAACCTGTATGCCGAGCTTGACTACATGAAACCCAACATTTCGCAGGGCATGTTCAATAACTGTAATCCCAAGGCTATGAATATCATCCCCGATAGTTCCCGTAACAACAGTTATGTCACTTGCTTTTGTCATTGTTTTTGCCTCCTCTGTTATTTGATTTCATGATAATTGATTTAATGAAATCTCAAGATGAACAATCGTCAAAAATTGTTTTGCAAAAAGGAACGGTTTTTGTTCATTTGTACAACTTTCTATTGTATTTAAATAAATGCATCATCGTTCTTTGCTTCTTCTATTTCTTCACCTGTTAAATGAAGTAGTTCTTTCAGTATCCATTCGTTATCCTGTCCCATTGCAGGACCCGGTTTGAAGGTTTTCTCATTTCGCGGCATTGACTTTGGAACATCAGCCGAAATCAGGAAATCCGGTTGACGGGGATCAGTTTCCGGAAGACCAACCAGATTCCAAAAACCCCTTGCATTAAGATGTTCATCTGCAAGTGTCTCAGAAGCTGGATTCACAGGTGCTGCCGATACTCCGGCATTCTGAAGTCTTTCCGCGAAAACCCTATTATTATGTTTCACAGCGATTCCGGCAATTATGTCATCTAATTCTTTTTCATTCGCTTTTCTGCCTTCATAAGAAACAAACTTTTCATCTTTTAAAGCCGGGGCTTCATCACCAACTTCAGCTACAAACCTCTGCCATTCCTCATCTGATCCAATCGCAATAACCATCCAATTATCTCTGCCGGCTCCGCTATATGCATTGTGAGGGCAGAGTGGACCATAGTATGCATGATTCCCGATCGGTCCTGTCTGTTCCTTGTTGTATGCCCATTCAAGAATCGTGGATCCAATAAAACTCAGCATGTTTTCCGCTTCTGATAAATCGATAAACTGACCTTTTCCTGTTGCATCTCTTTGTGCGATTGCCTGAAGTACTGAGAATGCAAGCATTGCACCTCCGACATCATCCGCTGTTGAAACACTTATTCCGACACCTTCCTCACCCTCATATCCAACGGTGTAGGTGCATCCAGTCAGACAGTTCAGTGCAGGAGCGAAGACCATTGTATCTTTTTTGCATCCGTAATCTCCCATACCTGAAGCGTTGACAGAAATGATTTTCGGATTGTACTGGCTTAATGTCTCAAAATCGATTCCCATGCTTTTTACAGCCCTCGGAGTAATGTTCGATACAACGACATCAGCAGCCTGGACCAGTTTATAGTAAATTTCTCTGCCTTTTGCAGATTTCATATTCAATTGGAGACCCATTGCATTTCGGTTATTATCCTGGAAGACCCAGCCGCCTTCCTTCTTTGGATCTTTTACACCAAGCCTTATATGGTCAAAACGAACCATGTCCTTCTTTTTGGAAGACTCTACATGAATAACTTTTGCGCCGAGATCAGAAAGCAAACGCACACCATGCGGGCCGGCAACTATCCAAGAATTATCTATGATCAAAATATCCTCTAAAGGTCTTTTTGTATTTGTCATCATCCCATACCTCCTTACAGCGTTCCTAAGACTTCTTCATTTGCGGAGCCAAGCAAAGGTGCAGCCTGATCAACGGTCAACGGAGTTGCCGTCAATTTAGCGGGTGCACCCGGATAATTCGTTTCTCCGGCAATTGGATGATTTACGCGCACAAAGAAACCTCGTTCGTTAAAGTGTTCATCGTTATAAACATCCTCCGGTGAATTCATCGGTACGATAGGAATGTGCCATCTCAATCCTTCCTTGTATAACTCGTCTTTTGTATAGTTTTGGCACAGTGCAGCAACAAGCGCATTCAATTCATCGCTGTGGGAACAAACATCCGGATTATCGTTATTGGCAATCTTATATTTTTCATCATCAAATTCGCCGATATCCATGCCAACCTCTTTCATCCACTCACTGAGCGATCTCCATTGAGACATACCGACAATAAAAACGCTGCCATCTTTACACTTATACATTCCTCCAGGAGGAAACGGAGGTGCACTTCCAACTTTCTTTCTGTCCGGCTTATAAGGAAATCTTTGTCCATTTGCCATGTCTTCATTTCGCCATAAAGCAGCGGTTTCAATTGCCGCGGTATCCAGATATCCTCCTTCTCCTGTATTAACTGCCTGTCTGACAAATGCCAGGATAGCTACCGCAGAATATAGTCCGGCCGCATTATAAGTAAAATTACGACCTATGTTTAATGGTGCGTAACCAAATCCCGGGCGGCCACACTCATTCATATTTCCTGCTATCGCATATGGAATAATATCGGAAGAAGCGTTCCACTGTGCATATGGTCCATCCTGTCCGAAAGCAGTAATAGAACAATAAACAATCTTTGGATTTATTGCCTTGATATCATCATATCCAAGTCCAAGTTCTGCCATTTTTCCAGGCTTCAGTGTTTCAATCAGGACATCCGCTTCCGAAGCAAGCTTTTTCACAATTTCCTTGCCTTTTTCGCTGTAAATGTCGAGAGTTACACTCTTCTTTCCCGTGTTATAGTAGATCCAGAAACAGCCTCTCTCTTTGTCTTCCACATGGCCGGCGAAAGGTCCCCAGAGTCTTTGAGGGTCTCCCTCTTCCGGCTCAATCTTAATGACTTCCATTCCTACCATTGTGAGAAGCTTCCCACAATACATTCCTTTTTCGTCGGATATTTCCAATACCCTTTTTCCTTCATAAATAGTTCCCAATTTTTTACCCTCCCTAATTATGAGAATACGTGTTCTTCTTCTGCATCTTTCAAAAAACTGTCATCATGACCTAAAACAGTCTTAATTAAATACTTATTATCCCGAGCAAAAGCCGGTCCCTGAATATATTTTTGTGGATCACCAAAAGAACTGTGGATCAATGGACCGGTAACCAGGAAGTGTTTCGGTTCCAGACCATTATCAGCAAGCTCAATTTTTTTGAAATAATCCAGTTCTTTCAGTTGAGGATTGTCATACAAAGTATCCCACGTACTATGTACCTTAGAAGCAGGGACTCCTGCATATTGAAGAATCACTGCAATTTCTGCAGCTTCCTTTGTTCGAAAAGCATATTTTAATAATTGATCAATTTCTGTTTCGTGTTCTTTACGTCCGGCGAAGGAGCAATATTCTTTATTCATTAACTCCGGAAAATCCTGCCCCAGAATCATCGTAAGTTGTTTCCACTGAAGATCATCAGCAATCGCTAAAACCAGCCAGGTATTATCTGTTTTGCATTCATAGCAGTTGTGTGGAACCATTTGACCATATGTATGATGATTTCCATACATATCCGGAATCCTATGATTTAACTGCCAATCGAGCAGCTGAGGACCAAGATTCTGGATTGTTGCTTCCGCCTGGCAAAGATCTACAAACTGTCCTTTCCCGGTCTTATCCCGGTAATATAAAGCAACAAGAGCAGCGGCAGACATGCAAACACCACCTGTATAGTCTGCAAACGGTCCAGGGTATCCATACGGACCATGACCTTCATATCCCATTAAACTTGTGATGCCTGTATAACAGGAAAGTACCGGCGCAAAAGTCATATAACTGCTATACGGTCCCCAGTCGCCCAGTCCGGAGGCGTTGATAACAATAATATCTTCTTTGTATTCCTTAAGGCTTTCATAATCAATCTTCATACTATGAAAGCCACGTGGAGCAAAATTGCAGATTACTATATCTGCTTTTGCCACCATTTCTTCCAGGATTTGGCGACCCTTTGCTGTTTTCAGATTAATTCCCAAATCCATTTTGTTGCGGTTATTATCCTGGAAGCACCAGCCGCCTTCCTGCATAGCATCCTTTTCGCTGATACCATATCTTCTGGCATCAATACGCATAGGATCTGGTCTGGAAGCACTTTCTATACGGATAACCGTTGCTCCAAGATCTGTAAGAATTCTTCCGCAATGCGGTCCGGCAACAACCCATCCAAGATCAAGAACAACTATTCCTTCTAAAAGCTTATGAAGTTCTTGCTTTTTAACGAACTGTTTCTTTTCTCCAACCGCTATTTCATTTAACACAGACTCCGTATGCTGCCCTAATAATGGGGCAGGGCGGTCTGTGAGCATTTCTCCCTGTGTAAATCCAATTGCTCTTATTGGATATTTAGCAGTTCCCAGAACCGGACTGTCGATTTCTTTGAAATAATTGCGGCCGATATACTGTTCATTTTTCAAAACTGTCTCCATAGTCTCCGCCGGGCCAACAGGAATTTTCCTTTTCTGGCCCTCAACAGTCAGCTCATTCATCGTATAATGGCGGGTAAGTTCATTCACCATGCCATTTATCTCATCGATTTCTTCCCAAAGATATTTATTAAAGCCCTGATCAGGAAGATATTTCGGATCGTCTTTCCCGCGAATATCCATTCCGACGTCTTTCATCCATTGGATCATTTCCGGCCATCTGCCAGATGCCATAATAAATGCATGTCCGTCTTTGCACTCATAAAAGTTCGCAGGAATCATAATTCCCTGGCTGCCCTTTCTCTGACAGACACGGTAATCCGGAGCTTGCTGTGTAAAACCAAGTTCTGATCCTCTCCACGCCGCTGCTACCTCGATAATAGAAATATCAATATAACTGCCTTCTCCTTGTTTTTCCCGTGCAAGCAGAGCACCGGCAATACCGGTCAGAGCATATAAGTTTGTTCCATTGGTCAAAAAATGGTAGCCTAATTGAATTGGGGGCTTATCCTTATCTCCCAACTCATACATTGCTCCTCCTGCTGCATACAGAATGATATCTGATGGAGCTTCCCATTCTTTCCATGGGCCTTTTTGTCCGAATGGAGTAATAGAACACATGACGAGACCAGGATTTACCTTCTTTAATTCTTCATATCCTAAAGCAAATCTATCCAGATAGCCTGGTTTCGTCGCCTCGATCAGAACATCTGCGGTCTGAATTAGTTTCAAAAAAGTGTCCTTATCTTTGCCGCAATAATCAAGAACCACGCTTTTCTTACCAGCGTTATAGAATGCATGAAACAGACTGTTTTCTATTCCCTCCTGATCATTGAGAAAAGGAGCAATTTTTCTGGTTGTATCTCCTTTTTCAGGCTCAATTTTGATAACTTCTGCCCCCAGATCGGCTAAAAGTTTCGAACAGAAAGCGCATCTGTCGCTGCCTATTTCAATGACGCGAATTCCCTCATATATTTTTTTACCCATATCAACACGACCTTTTATTTCATGCTATTAATTGCGTTAATCATCTCCGGAACCACTTTGAAAAGATCCCCGACTAAACCATAATCAGCAATTTCAAAAATTGGTTCATTTTCATTTTTATTGACTGCAATAATCAGCTCTGAATTCTGCATGCCTGCCTGATGCTGGATTGCGCCGCTTATTCCGAGTGCCACATATACTTTCGGATGTACGGTTTTTCCGGTCTGTCCAACCTGCCTGTCCGCATCCATCAGTCCTGCATCAACTAAAGCTCTGCTTGATCCGACAACTCCGCCGCCTAAGGCATCAGCAAGTTCTAAGGCAAGTTTTTTTGCTGTTTCGATATCTTTCGCTGCACCATTGCCAATAGAAACAACAACATCCGCACCGATCAGATCAACCACTTCTTTCGCTTCTTTTACAATTTCCAAAACTTTTTCATGAAGCGCTGCAGTATCAATATTTGGTTTAACAATGGTAATCTCGCATGCTTCTGCCTTTGTCTGGTCATATTCTTCTTTCTTTAACACGCCGGGACGAACCGTTGCCATGCAAGGACGGAATCTTGGACAGATGATGGTTGCCATTAAATGTCCACCGAACGCCGGACGTGTCATCTTCATATTCACGTCCTCCATCTTAAATTCCGTATTTTTCACATCCACATTAGAGTTCTTGTCAAGAAAATCGACATAAGTATTCATGTCGATATCCAGATGTGTACAATCCGCAGTCAGACCAGTATGCAGCCTTGCAGCACAACGCGGACCAAGATCTCGTCCGATATTGCTTGCTCCGATCAGAAGTACTTCAGGCTTGTATTTCATAACCATGTCACAGACAACTTTTGAGTAAGCTTCATTAGTATATACTGCCAGGGCAGGATCTTCGCAGACTATAACCTGATCCGCGCCATATCCTCCAAGCTCTTTTGCTAAATCACCAATACCTTCTCCGCCAAGGAGAAGTGCTACCAGTTTTGAGCCTCTCTGATCCGCCAGTTTTCTGGCTTCGGAAATCAGCTCAAAATCCGTATTCATGAGTTTTCCATCTCTTTGCTCACAGAAGACCCAGATATTGGAGAACTCTTCTATTGCACTGCTTTTATACTCTGCCATAATGATTTCCTTTCCTTAAATGACGTGTTTTTCAGCTAACTTTTCTGCTAACTGCATAGCCATTTCTTTATCACTTCCAACAAACATCTCACCCTTTCCTTTTACTGGAGGGTTAAAGGACTTGAAGATATTAGTCGGAGATCCATTCAGACCAATCGTTTCAGTCTCAATCAATGGCTCGTCCTTCAGTGCTTCATAATCTAAAACCGTCAGCGGTTTCTCATCCGCTGAAAAAACTCCTTCTACAGTCATATACCTGGGTTCATTCAATTCTTTGATGCACGTAATAAGGCATGGGGATTTCACCTGAATACTCATGTATCCATCCTCTAATGCCCTTTTAACTGTATAAGTGTTGCCTTCCTTTATGATCTCTGTTGCATAGGTCACTTGAGGAAGGTGCAGCTTTTCTGCAATCTGAGGTCCTACCTGCGCAGTATCACCATCAATTGCCTGCCTTCCGCAAAGAATAAGATCCTCTTCCTTTATTCCTAAATGATGGATTGCACCGGCAATAATCTGGCTGGTTGCAAAAGTATCGGATCCGCCAAACTCCCTTCCAGAAATCAATACCGCTTCATCTGCTCCCATCGCAAGAAGCTCTCTCATCATTTCGCCAGCTTGTGGCGGTCCCATAGAAACCGCCACAACGGTTGCACATTCTTTTTCTTTTAACTGAAGTGCTGCCTCCATTGCATTCAGGTCATCCGGATTGATGATTGCTGGCATTTTGGCACGATTCATTGTTCCATCCGGATTCACCGCAACAACACCGGAGGTATCCGGAACCTGTTTTACGCATACATAAATTTTCATATTCCTTAATCCTCCTTAACTTATTTCAATAACATTCCTGAGATGACCATTTGCTGCACCTGACTGGTTCCTTCGTAGATAGGCACGATTCTCGCGTCCCTGTAAAACCTTTCAACTTTGTATTCGTTGATATAGCCGTATCCACCATGAATCTGGACAGCCTTATAAGCCACATGGTTTGCAGCTTCCGCGGCGAAATATTTCGCTATGGAACAAGCCATTGCAGCATCCTTTCCAGCATCCTTTAGTTCAGCAGCGTGATAAACCAGCTGTCTTGCGGCTTCAGTTTCTGTAGCCATATCTGCTAGCATGAAACTGATGGCCTGGAAATTAGCAATCGGACGGCCAAATTGCTTTCTTTCTTTTGAATATTTAACAGCTTCTTCCAGACATCCCTGTGCGATTCCGACACCCTGTGCGGCCATACCAAGACGTCCACCATCCAGAGTCTGCATCGCATAACCGAAACCTTTATCTTTCTTTCCTACAAGCGCATCAGCAGGAACATGGACATCTTCCATAATGACATCACATGTTGGATAGCCTATAATTCCCATTTTGTGCTCTGGTTTTCCTAAAGAAACACCTGGAAGCTTCATATCAAGAACGAACATGGAGATGCCTCTGCTTCCCTTCTGCTTCGGGTCCGTCTTTGCAAAGACAATGCAGTAATCTGCAACCGGTGCTCCGCTGATAAAAGTCTTTCGTCCATTTAGGATAAAGCTGCCGTCAGCTTGTTCTTCTGCACGTGTTGTTGTTCCGCCGGCATCCGATCCGGCACCAGGCTCAGTCAGCGCAAAAACCATTATTTTGTCACCTCTTGCAACCGGAGGCAGGTATTTCTGCTTTTGTTCTTCAGAGCCAGCCAGCATCAGTGGTCCTCCTCCGAGGGAGTTCGATGTGTTAGCATATATGGATAACACAGGAGATACCCGCGCAAATTCCTCTACGAGGATTGCATAAGACAGATAGTCTCCGCCTGCGCCACCGTACTCTTTCGGAATCTTTACGCCGCAGAAACCATACTTTGACATTTTTCTAAAAATATCCCAATCAAAATCACCGGTCTCTTCCAGCTTGTCCAGAAGATCTTTTGTAAACTCGGTCTCAGCAAATTGTCTGCACAGTTTCTGAAACCTCAAATGTTTCTGATCTAAAATCATTTCTGCCTCCTGTTATTTATAATTCAACAATGACATATCCTTTCGAGCTTACGATATCCGTTCCATATTTTTCTGCCCAAACGTCAATCTTAACCAGCTTCTTACCGTCTTCTTCATATTTATCAACTACCTTACCTTTACAGATAAATACATCGCCCATAAAAATCATCTGACGGATCTGACTGGAAACCTCAACAACTTTAGCGTCTGCTCCCATCCAATGTGTTACAGCCTGCATCATTGATGCTTCGATATGGGTTCCAAAAATAGGAGCGAACGGAACGCCTCCCTTTCTTGCCATTTCATCGCTGAAGTGCCAATCCGGAGCTGCGTGATATTCGTTTGTTTCGCTGTCTCTGCGGAAAGCGCCTAAATTATCTCTCATGGTCATCCATTTCTTTGCAAATGCCATGGAAAATCCGGTTACTGCAAAGAAAGAAACTGCGTCAGAGTAGTCATATGGTCCCTTATATAATTCCGGAATTTCATCTCCAATATTTACTTGATCCCAGTCGCGCTTTCCTAATCCGAAACGATTAGTTCCTTCGATTTCTTCATCATAAGATTTATGGAATACTGCAAGTTCTTCATCTGTAAAGAAATGACGTTTGGCATCGCTGAAATCCCTGGCTTTCTTTTCTTTGCCCGGTTCCGGATAACGAGCCATAACTAAGATGTTGGAAGAAACAGTCAGAACCTGTTCTTCCTTTTGATTAAAGAATTCTCTTTCACCGGTTAGAATAAACAGACGATATGGTTTTTCAGGATTTGATTTTTCTATTACTCCTTTAAAAGTGTCAAATGCACGGAATTCATCGCCCGGGCGGATTGGAGTATGATATTTACGAGTAGAGCCACCATTCATATAGGTCAGTCCTGGAATCGGAAGTGGTGGTGGAACAGAAGCCGCCTCTGCAATCATGACTTCACACATTGGAGGTGCAATGATGCCTCCCCATCTCGTCTGTTTGGCATATTCTTCATCTACCCACAGAGGATTGAAATCACCTAATGCGGATGCGAAAAGGCGGATCATATCCTGTGTAATTATTCGATTGCATAACGGCATTTCATTTGTGTGGAAGTTACCTTGACCCATAATCGGGGCAGTCACTCTTTTTCCAGCAGTTTTAGCCAGATTCTGGAAGCCTTCCTCTAATTGCTGCGTCCATTCTTCTTTTGTTAAATAATCGCCCATTTTTATACCTCTCCTCATATAATCAACTTAGTTTTCAACACAATTTCTGTTATTTAAATGATAAAGGCATTTAGTAAAGCTCGTAATGGACAACAATCAAAAATCTTTTTTTAGAGAAAGAGCCTTTTTGTTCATTTGTACAATTATAAAAAAAGCGGTATCTTTTCTCTCAGATACCGCTTTAGCTTCATACTATCAGTCTTTTATCTTCCCCATATAAGAGCTGAGTGTATTCGCTATTATTTCTTCTTTTGTATAATACATTTCTTTTCCGTTTTTCTCGTCTTCTAACGCCTTTCGGACAAATACATCATCTCTCGGATTTCCATGACCTGACCAGAATCTTTTTACTCCCAGGTTCAATAGTTTTTGGACGCTTTCCTGCGCCTGTTCATATGGCGCATTCAAATATGTAAAGTACGTCATTCCTGCTAAATCCGTCCAGGCCGGTGCAGTAAAAAGATCTCCTACAATAGCCTCATCCCCAACAACGACCGAACAATCACCTCTTGTATGCCCCGGTGTATATACCGCTATTGCATTCACGCCCCATGGTTTCAAATCGATTCCATCATCTCCAAACACAATATCTACCTTGCCCGATGGAGACTGAGCAATCGGATTGCCTTCTTTTTGCTGCGCTGCCCAAAGTTCCTTTCCCATACGAGTCCTTCCCTGAAGATCAACATCAGGCAGTAAGCCTTCCACAATAAAACGTTTTGCATTCTCATGACACATAACAGGGGCGCGCGTCACATCAATCCACGCCTGAATATTCATGAAGTGATCCACATGTCCATGTGTAATGAGGATCAATGTAATATCTTCCGGTTTTAATCCGGCATTTTCTAAAATTCTTTGTACCGCTTCTGCTCCAAATTCTGCACCTGTGTCAACAGCAATCACGCCCTTATCGCCAACCACAAAATATCCATTTGACATGAAAGACTGGTATTTTATTATCCCCGGCATATTTGTTTCCCTCGTAATGATCAAATACTATAACAGCTATTTTTATTCACTAGTATTAACAAATATATGTGCGATCTCTTCGCTGACCTTGTCGAGGCGAGCTTGGAGCAGGTCGAGCTTGGTCTCGACGATCTTCAGGCGCATGAGGTTTTCGATGAGGAGCTCCTTCTCGCTCATCATCATGAGTTCGGCCTTTTCGGCCTGAATCTGATCAATCGCAGCCTGCTTCTTGTCGTCTTCGGTCTTGCCGAGTTTAAATCCTTCGAACATTGGGGACCTCCTATTATTATCCTATTGTTGCCCCTAACACTTCAGTCAAAAAAGTTTTGAGTTTAATTATCTCCATGCTTTGAATGGTTGCTGTAGCTGGCTGAAGAACATAACTTGTATATTTTTTCCCCTTATAATTGATGTCTGGAGAATCAAAAGAATCATTGTTATTGACTACGAGTGTTGTCTTGAATTCTAAATCTTCAACTGTTTCATTCTTTTTGACATCAATATCATAACAAATGAATTTGTATAAATATCTAAATGGATGATTAATTTTCTTTGTTAACATTCCTTTTAGCTCAATATATTTTGGCGATCCATTGTGGTCAATAACAAAATCAATTCCTTTTGTTGTATTATAATCAAGGATTTGGAAAGGAAAAAGGTTCGGATAATTTTCAATAACCTCAACAAGCAGTGCAAAAGTTTTAGATTCATTATAGCTGTTTTTTCCAGTCTTTGTGGGCTCTAAAAGCTTACGACCATTAGGAAGTGTAATTTCTTTCCGAGAACATGCACTTTTATATCTCTTTTCTAACGCGGTTCTATCTTCATCTATTGACATCATTGACCTTTCAAATTCTTCAATTTCAGCTCGTTCTCTTATTGCGGCTGAAACCTTTGAATCACTGAGTATTCTATTAATCCCGCGTTTTATCAAATCCAGCTTTTCAATATCTGTATTACGAATGGAACCCCTATTTGCAGTTAATTGGAACTCATCGCAATCAACAAAAGCTTGCATATAAGTATACGTTCCGACTCCTCGCCCGCCTTCAATCCAGTCGTCAACTTTTTCTACTGGGACACCTCCTTTACAAGCCCAGAGTCCATAACGCGAAGCATCAGTATGTGTACCTTCTTCATTTGCAACTCCTCTTCTTGAAAGAAGAAGATCATATCTTCTTTTTGCTTCATATCCTTCTATATTTATTATTAAACGAAAACTTATTCCTCCCTCAACAACATTATTGTTGTATACCATACGAGAGTAATAATCAAACCACGCTTTTGTACTTTTAATAGAATCTGTATATTTTCTTAATTCCGTTTCACCCTTTCGTTCCGGTGGAAAATAATGTCCTAATGGAACTATTTCGAAATCACAATTATAGCCAGTATCATGTGTTATTACCGGCACAGGGTCACAAATCTCTATCGAATTATAGGAATTTTTAAAACTTTCCAGGTTCAGGCCACAAAGATAAAGTTTTACCCCTTTGTTTTTTAATTCATCATTATATGCTGTTTCAACTGTGCCAAATATTGTGTACCAGTTTATATAGTCTCTAAGTATTTTATGATTAAGCTGGGCATGAGTATGTTGAGTTAAAAACAATTTTGGAGATGTTATGCGAACTATAAATCCTGATTCCCAATCTTCCGGCAAACTAATATTTTTTAAACTTGGATCATCGCAAGGCTCTGAGTATTCAAGGATTCCCTTAACTCCTATTTGGTCTAGTGGATTATCTAAAGAGGCCGCCCAGTATTCCCCATCTTTTGTTTTTGAACAAATAGTTACTTGTTCCGCATTAAAAAATACTTTTGAACCATGTCCTTTGTAACCGTGTTTGTTCCCTGCCGGAAGGAATGCACTATTCACTTTTGTTGAATTAGCAATATCGAAAAAAACATTAACATTTTCTTTTTTTATTCCATGTCCATTGTCGATTAATTCAATAATTAATTTTTTTCCACTTAAATGCGCTTCCTCAAAAACACGAATATATATGTTTGTTGCATCTGCATCAAAAGAATTCTGTATTCCTTCTCGGAAAATCTCTAATGGGTCTCCGAAATCTGTAATAATTTGATATAACTCATATCCTTCATTCACATGTGCCTGTCCCATACTCAAACTCCTTTTAACAATTTTTATTGTTTATCTAAAGAATATCGCAATTTCATAATAGTTCGTTAGCTCATTCGTTTATAGCTTCTAATTTCTTCTCAAAAACCAGCTCATCTATAGCTTCAATGCATAAATCTACATTGCCCTTTATTTCTTTTCCCCAAAATCGTACAACTGTCCAGCCAAGATAATTTAGAGCCTTATTAACTTCATCATCTTTTTTCTGGTTTCTCAATATTTTATTTACCCAATATTCACTATTATTCCCTTTTTCAATTCTTGGTTTAATAATCTCCCAATCTTTGCCGTGAAAGAATTCTCCATCGCAAAAAACAGCAATTTTATACTTAGTAATAGCAATATCTGGTTTACCAGGCAACTCTTTATAATTCTTTCTATATCGATAACCTTTAGCCCACAACTTCTTACGCAAAAGCACCTCTATTTTTGTGTCTTTGCTTTTTATATTTTTCATATTTTTATGTCTTTGTTCGGGTGTAAGATTATCCATATACTATCGCTCAATATAATCTAATGGTGCGTCTTCTCCAATCCAAATAAATTCCAAATGAACATCTGAGTCCCGATTGGTTTTAAATAATCTAATGCCGTTTATTCCAATCTCTTTTAATTTCTTTGAAGTTAATGGTTCATACTCTTTTAACTGGAAAACTTTATTTAATATCCATTCTCCCAGTATAGATTGCTTATCCTCTGATTCAATAGCCTTACCATAATCTTGAGTAATAAAAGAGCGCACCTTATTTCCAGAGGGTTCAAAGACAAGATCAAACTCACACTCTTTTTTAGACAAAGCAAGCTTACTTGTCCCTTCCTCAAATGTTCCTATCTTATTACCAAAAAAATCTGGATGAGACATGTGAAATTCTTTAGATCTTGGTATTGGAATATACATTTCATTCTTCGGTCTAAATAATACTTTTTTAACATCTTCCGAGAATTGTGAATTATTACTTTGCTCTACCAAGCCAAGAATGTCTTCTCTTAGTTTGATCTTTTGCTCTTTTTCATTTGCTTTAGAAGAATCGTTAAACAAAAATTCCTCTAATTTTATAACAACCTTCTTTAGAAAAGCTTTATCAATCAGCTGACAATATTTGTTTTCAAGGTTTTGTATCTTTTTTCTTCTTTGATTTTTGGGCAGTTTTGATCCAATTCCATAGAACCCATTAAACCCAGAATATTTTTCTACTTCATCTTTTTTATTGGTTATCTTCCAGCAATATGATTCTATGATTCTTTCTGAATTATCTTGGGTTTTTAATTTATCGTCATATATTTTATCAGCTATATCAGCTAATATTTTATATGCATTATCTGCATATCTAACCGGCCATTTTTCTAAAACAATCTCTTTATTATTAAAATTCATACTGAGCTGACTATCTGCATCCGTATATCTATAAAAATGTTTTCCATCAGTAAATTCAAAATTGGCAGGAATATTATTAGTTGTACAGCCAAGTACTTCGAGTTTGTCTATATTAATTTCATCATATGTCGTTTCTCCAACAGAAATCTCAGGATCGGCGCCTTTTTTTGAAGGCATTAAAACATGATAAACCGATTCAACCTCATCATTTTCAGATATCTTAAACCCCTGGATATTTGCTACAGAGGATTTTATTCTTTCATTTCTCAATACTGATATTTCAACAGCAAGCTGTTTATATAAATCATAATTGATCTTATTTATTTCTTCTTTTTCTTTCTTCTTTCCTTTAGCATTAATTGAGTTTGCTTCTATTTGATTAATAATCGGACTCCAATCAGATCTCTTTGCCTTAAACTGAGCAATCTTCTGATATCCTGACCCAATACCAAATGTTTTTATTCCAATTAAGTATTTCTTATTTTGGTTTGCTAAATATATATTTAACGCCACATCATATGAGGTGTTTCCAATATCTTCTATTGATCCATGAAAAGCCTTTTGGAAAATGGTTTCCTGATATTTGGAATTAATAATTGGCGCAGGAATATCACATGCATTTTTTTCTGCCTTTTGAGCAAAAGCTTCTGTAAGACTAGCAAAAGCAAGGATCATTTTTTTATATTCTTCTTTATCTTCTACTGGTAATTCGCGCCACATCTCAAGCCCTCACTATTATTAATCCATTGCAGCTGCAATCTGCTCTGCAATTCTTTCAATTACTGATACACAAACACTGTTTCCCGCCTGTTTATATAACCTTGATTCACTCATACTTTCCGGAAGCCTAAAGTTTTTAGGGAATCCTTGCGTATTAAAGCATTCCCTCGGAGTCATCTTTCTTATTCTATTATCATCCGTGAAAATAAGGCAAACATTGTGACCGCCTTCGCCTTGATTTGCCGTTAAAGTAGGTACAACTCCTGATTTATTTTTTCTAACGTATTTTCTTCGCCATTGATAAATGGCAGGATTATTATGATCATCATCTTTCATAGTCTCAATCAGCTGTGAATAAATATCCCCTTTATATTTTCCCTCAGTATAGTAATATTTAGGATCAACCGAGTTCTGAAAATCAATAATATCCCTTACTGTATTTGTTAACGGTGTGGATAATGGCCAGTGAAATTTTTCGTAGTCTTCTTCGTTTTTGAATGCAACAATATATATTCTTTCTCTATTTTGTGCCACATTCCCATAATACATAGCATTAAGCACCTGATAGGTATATTTGTACCCCAATATTTCAAGTTGTTTGCAGATGACCCTAAAAGTATTTCCATTATCATGCCCAACTAAATTTTTAACGTTTTCGAAAAAGCAAACTCTTGGTTTTTTTGCTTCAATAATTCTTGTAAGCTCAAAAAACAATTCGCCCCTCCCCTTTTCATCATCAAAACCTTGTCTATAACCAGCGATACTAAATGCTTGGCAAGGAAATCCTGCAAGCAGAACATCAAAATCAGGAAGTTCAGATTCTTTTACTTCATGAATGTCCCTAACGTCAACCTTAATATCCGGAAAATTTAATTCAAATGTTTCAGCAGGATATTGATCAAATTCATTTGCATAATTTGTCTTAAAACGATTTGTTTTTTCAAATCCTAAGTCAATTCCTCCAACGCCGGCAAAGAAAGATGCGCATGTATATTTTTTCATAATAACCCCTTTTTAAGAATATTGCGGCGCGCCGCGATTTTATTGTAATTGTTTATCGTATCTAAATCAATAGCTATATACAAAGTATAAAACATTTTTACTGTACAATAAAAAGGACAGGTTTTTCCTGTCCTTAAAGAAAGTATTTGTCTGGTTTTATACTAAATCGGTCTAATAAATGTCGGATACTCTACTATTTCTTCCGCTTTTTCTTCACCACTCCACCACGCACGTCACTTCATCCAGCTCCTCCTCGCTCAGGCCGGCTTCCTCGCCGATGGCATAGATGTAGCCGTTGGCATGGCCGTAGTAGACTTCCTCGAAGTTTGCGTAGGAGGTGTCTTCGCCGTAGATGAAGAAGCCTCCGTCAATGCTGTTTTCGTCGTCTGCATCGCAGATGTCGCCCTCGCGCAGCTTGATGCCCAGCTGCGGGACGGTTACCAGGAATCTGTATATGTTGTAGAAGCTGCCGTCGTGGATGTCGACGTTATCCCAATCAAAAAGCAGATCATATTCTTCATCCAGCTGGTCGATGGTTTCTTCATAGTCTGCCAGTTTGAATTCTTTTCTCATATTATTCGTCTCCCAAATACCATTCTATTCCCTTGGCCATCCTCTCGGGCACGTTGGCGAAGTGGCCGCCGGGGTTCATTTCCAGCTTGCAGTCTATGCCTTTCTCGGTAAGCAGTTGGTATGTTAGGCGTGTGTTGTCGCCCACGCTGCCCATGATGCCGCGCGCTTTTTCTTCCTTATCTCCGAGGCTCAGGTACACCTTCGCATCCCGTTTCTCAACGTGTGACGTGACATATTGGTCCCACGACGGGAACCACAATGATCCTGAGCCGCACACGCAGCCGGCGAATCTTGGGTCCCCGAGGAATGCCCACAGCGCCCACAGTCCGGCCAGCGAATAACCGGTCGCGATAAACGGTCCGGCCTGTGGATAATTATCCTCCAGATACCCGAGCAGATCTCCGACCACCCTGCGCAGCGTCGCATCGCCTTGGCCGCCGAACGACTGGCCGGCGCGCACACCGGGTGCTTCCCATGGCGAGAATTCATCGTCCCAGTTATCAGCCACGACTCCGGCTATCATGAAAGGCTTGTCCGTCCTGACATGGTCGTAGATTTCTGATATCTCGTCAGGATCACGGGCGTCAACACCGTAGATGAAGCACGGACCTGCCTCTCCGTAAATTACATATTCTTTGTTATTCAGTACCACTTTCCTGCCTGTCATTTGCTGTTATATCCAGCGTATCCCGCGCGTCAGATCCGAATGTTAGCGCGCCATTCGCTGTCATTCCTTTCAGTTTGTTTTTGGCCTCATCCCTGATGCCGCGCGTAATGCGCACGCCGCGGCCAACAGGGCCGTCATATCTGATCATCAGCTTATTCCTGCCGGCCGGCACGTCCTCCGGCCTGATCAGTGCCTCCCAGCCGGCACCGTCGTAGTTGTATGCCGCGCCTCTTTCCTGCGTGATCTCATCCGACTCAATCTGGCGTAGCTCAATATCTCTCGTCTCGCCCGTGATGTCGTTCAGCAGATAAGCGCTGAGATGCTGGTCGTTTATAGCAGGGCACTCAATGCGCCTGTAATACAGGAAGCCTTTAAGCGTCACACACCCGTCCGCCTCTTCAGCATCCGTGATGATCGTCGTCGGCGGGGTGTCCCTGAACTCATTGAGGACCGACCTGTCCTCAATCTTAAATATCTCATCCGGCACATCCAGTATGTACTGTCCGCCCTCGTGCAGCACCGGCGCGCCGGAATAATACTCCTTATTATAATTAACTGTTCGCTTCAGGTGATCCAGGTCGCCCTCCGCAATGTCCTTCCAGATCTGCTGCCAGATCAGCCTGAGCGTTCCCACCGTCTCCGGCCTGATATATTCCGTGAAGAACTCTCTGAGTCTGGCCATGTATGCTATTGCCTGCGCCGGCCTGAGGTCCGCTATTCCATAAATATATCTCGAGAAATCCAGCATGGCCGCCTTCTGCTCCAGCGACGTGCGGATACGCTCATCCCTGACCTCTTCGTCCAGGAATGCGAACGCCCGTCCTATCATCTCTATCTTGTCACTGAGATTGGCGGCACTCGCGAACTGCTGCGTGAGCGATCTGCTGCCCTCGCTGCGTATGCGCCAGAAATATCCTGTCTCCCTGACTACGGCCACGCCATTCGCGCGGTAATGCATCTGGATTGTCACCGGGATGTCCTCAAAAACAACCCCTTCCGGCCATCTGAAGTGGTGCCTCTCGTAGAAGTCCCTGCGGATCAGCTTGTTCCAAGCCGTGGAATCGTAGACCAGCTGCGCACTTTGTGTAATATGCGCCACGCCGCCCTCTATATTATGAAACGCCCTCAGATGAATATCCGACGCTATTATCCGTTCGACTTTGATGCGGGCCGCATGGCAGATAGCCATGTCCGTCCCATGAAATTCAGCGGCCCTGTACATGTCTTCATAAATACCGTCCGCAACCAGATCGTCCGCATCCGCGAAAGCTATATATTTCCCTGCCGCTTTCTCCGCGCCCATGTTGCGGGCGCTGCCGATGCCGCCGTTCTCTTTATAATAATAATGAAAGCCCTTGTGCGTTTCCGCATATTCTTTCGCCAGCGCGCCGCTGCCGTCCGTTGACCCGTCGTCAACCAAGATCACTTCCATCTCTAATCCGCCGGCCGCCCGCGCAATCGAATCCAGGCAGGGCAGGAGATACTGCTCAACGTTATATATTGGAACGATTACCGTTAAATCCATTTACTCAGTTTCTTCATCTCCATGTGCCTTGGGCAGGCTCCACCTGAACTTCGCCGCCAGGAGCCTCAGCACAATCGTCAGCACGGCACCGATAACCATTGCCCAGATGCCATCCATTACTCTCCACAGATAAGTGCACGCGATCGCGCCCAGGAGCGATGCGCATGCATAAAAGTGCTTAACAAAAATATATGGTTTGTTCGTCGCGAAAACATCCCTCAGCACGCCGCCGCCCACGCCGGTCAGCGTTCCGACGAAGATTGACAGGAACCCGCTGGTAAACGGAATGCTCGCGCGCACGCCAACTACCGTAAACACGCCCAGACCGATGGCGTCAATAACTCTCAGGATCATTTCCCTGCGGTTGATCCACCGCCTGATCGGCGGGATAAAACAAATAATGGACACTCCGATCGCGACCATCATATACACCGGCTCGCGGAACGCCGTCGGCGGTGTAATCCCCAGGATGATGTCCCTGATGATGCCGCCTCCCACAGCCGTCACGAGTCCCAGCACGACCACGCCCAGAACGTCCATCTTCTTTGATACTGCCACATTAACTCCGGAGATCGCGAACGCAACCGTGCCGAGTATTTCAAGCGCCATTTCCATAATTAAGCCTCATAAAAGATTGTTTTAGATATTGTAGCATATCTGACTGTATGGGCGTGCCACATTTTTACGCTTTTGGGTGTTTTTTGCCTGGATTTTGCTTTGGGTTTGATGGGGCGCGCCACGTTTTTGCGTTTCAGGGTGTTTTTTGCCCGGATTTTGCCATGGATTTACGTTTCAGGGTGTTTTTGAGGGGAAATTCCACCCAGAAACGTAATTCTGTGGCACGGCGCCCTGCGCAAACGCCCAGAAGCGCAATTTCGTGGCGTTCATACCTGAAGGGACGGCGGGTTGTGACACGGATTTAAGGTTATGTGCGTTTCTGGATCGGGCGTGACACAGATTTACGCTTGTGTGTGTTTTTAAACCTGTTTTTGACACGAAATCCAATCTGTGAGCGTTTTCAGTCCGAAAAAACGCTCAGAACCTCATTTCTGTGTCACTGCGCGCCACGTTTTTGCGTTTCAGGGTGTTTTTTGCCCGGATTTTGCCATGGATTTACGTTCCAGGGTGTTTTTGAGGGGAATTTCCACCCAGAAACGCAATTTCGCGTCACAGGAGCCCCCTGTTTTTCATTAAATATATACTATGAATGCACAACGCCTTTTATTTGATTTATGCATATTGGATATTGATTTGTGAACAAATTGTGAATATAATGATTGGGCAAAATGCACTAAAGGTTTAATTTTTCCTGGTATTTTTTTGGAGGTAACACAATGGAAAAGAAAAAAAACAAAGACCTGAGTAGCAATTTTGGTAAATGGGGATGGTCTATCATCATCATGTGCCTCATTGCATACTTCATCTCAGGTGGTGTTGCTGCCGACGGCCTGAACATTTATGTTGGCGCCATCACAGCAGTTCACCCAACACTCGACGCCGCTAAGATGCTTTCATTCAGTTCTATCGGTGGATGGATCGGCGTTGTTGTAACCTACATCTGCGGTCAGATCACTGCTAAAAATCTTAAAGCTACCAAGCCGATCATGATCGTTACTCTGTTCATTACCGCGATCCTTATGTATCTGTATGGACATACTGACAGCACTGCTCTGGTATGCGTATGTATCGCCGGCGTTTCCGCTATCGGATGCGGCTATGGCCAGATTGCAACCAACAACATCCAGACTGCTTGGTTCCCACGTCGTAAGGCTCTGGCACTTGGCTGGTCCACAATGGGCTTCCCGCTGTGTACAATGGTATGGCCTTTTGTTACCAACCTTCTGTTAAAGACCGTTGGTGTTGGCGGAATGTTCCTGGTAATCGCTATCTTCATCTGCCTGTTCGCTATCGCTACCATCTGGTGGTGCAAGGTTACTCCTCAGGAAGTTGGCAAGGCTCCGGACAACGATCCTCTGTCAGCTGAAGAGATTGCTGCACAGCAGAAGATGATCGCCCAGTACAAGAGCCCATGGACTCTTGGCAAATGCCTTTCTGAGAAGCGCGTATGGTTCATCTCCATCGGCCTCGGCCTCGTATGGATGGTAACCGTATGTATGGTTATGCGTACAGTTCCTACTCTGATCATGTCAGGCTGGACACAGGACAAAGCCGTTCTGATGCTTTCAGTTGTTGGTTTCTTCGGACTGTTCGGTTCCTATATCTGGGGCTGGCTGGATCAGAAGCTTTCAACCAGAACTGCATGTCTGCTGTACTGCTGCTGGTACATTATCGCACTGCTCTGCATGGGATTCTCACCGAAGGTACACTTCCTTACCTATGTTGGTATCTTCATGTTAGGTATCTCCGTTGGCGGTATCTGCAACCTGATCCCATCATTCGTTGGAACAATCTTCGGATGGAAAGACTTCCCGGCAGTAAACCGTGTAGTTTCAACCATCACCAAGCTCATCTGCGCATGCGCAGGTGTTTACATGGGCAACATGGAAGTTGCTGTGGGCGTATCAAATGCATTCTTCATTCTGATCGCTGCATGCGTAATCGCTTTCATCCTTGTTTTCTTAGTAAAACCGCTCCCACAGTCAGCAGCTCCTGTTGAAGAAAAAGCAGAATAATATTATAATTGCTTTTGCAGCCGGCACGCCGACGCGCGTGCCGGCTTTTTTCAAAGATTATGACGGCATTATTTCTTGCTATTCAATTGATAATAATCATCGGTGCAGGCTATGTGCTGGCGCACTTCAAGATCCTCGGTGATAACGCGAACAAGGTCCTGACCAACCTGGTCATGAACCTCTGCCTGCCATGCATGATCATCAAATCCATGTCCGGAGCTTTCTCGATCGAGGAACTCAAGAACTGCGGCTTCCTGATCATCGCGGCTATCATCACATGGGGCGTCACCTTTGCGCTGGGCCAGATTGTCTACATTATCTCGGGCCGCACTGAATACGGCCAGCTCCTCAGATTCGGCATGATCTACACGAACTTCACCTTCGTCGGCGTGCCGGTAATGGAGGCTCTCTACGGAGACATTGGCGTGTTCTACTTCATGGTCTTCCTGGTTCCGATCAGGATGGTCTACTACAGCACCGCCGAGGCTTTCCTGGCACCGCGCGGATTCCATTCAGCGAAGAAAACCTTCCTGCAGAAGCTCAAAGGCTGGTTCTCTCCGCCTGTTGTCGCGGTCTTCATCGGCCTGATCCTGTACGTCACCCAGCTGCATCTGCCGACCCCGATCACCAACGTGATCAACTCGCTCGGCGCATGCTCTTCACCGCTCGGAATGCTTCTGTGCGGCGTCGTGCTCGCGGGCTACAACCTGAAGAGCCTGATAAAGCCGAAGTTTATTATTTTTCCTATAATAAGAAATATTTTGCTGCCGGCGCTGTTCATCGGCGTCTGCTGGCTGTTTAAGATCCCGTCGGTTATTTCGCAGGTATTGTGCGTCTTTGCGACGCTGCCTGTCGCATCCCTGATCGCAGCCTTCACAACTAAGTACAACCCGCATCAGGAAACACAGTTCATGTCTGCAGCATGCGTGCTTTATTCGACCGTGCTGTCGGCCGTGACCATCCCGCTCTGGTCGCTGGTAATCAGCCATTTATTCCCATAAAACGGAGGAATCGTTTTGAATTCAAAGAGTAGTAAAAGAGCATGGGTCGTCTTCGTCGGCCTGTGTATATATTATTTCGTTGCGTTCGGATTGTTGTACTCGAGCTTCGGTCTGTTCCTCACACCGATGAGCAATGACCTCGGCATCTCATATGCCACGCTGTCGCTCACGCCAACTGTGCGTGTTCTGTGCGGCACGCTCGTAACCAGCGTAGTGGCCAAAATCTACCAGAGAACCAATCTGCGTTTCTTCTTAAGCGCAGTTGTTATTGTGATGGGCGCGGCAATATTCCTGCTGTCCAGGACTACTCAGGTATGGTCAATAATGCTGCTTTACGCCGTCATCGGCGTATGCTGCGGCCTGTCCCTGTACAGCACCATTCCGATGGTCCTGAATCAGTGGTTCAAGGCACCCGCCACAGTAATCTCCATCGCCATCGCCTGCGGAGGTCTGGGCGGCGTAATCATTACACCGGTTATGTCCAACCTGATCAATGAGCATGGCTGGCGCATGGGCTACATCATCATGGCGATTGCCGTTGTAGTTATCCTGGTGCCGATCTCACTGATCCTGCTGGACTATTCACCTGCCAGACGCGGCCTCGAACCGGCAGAAGGCATCAAGCGCAAAACCCAAAATGTCACCATGTCGCTGGCAGCGCAGAATGACACCGCCTATAACAAGGGTAACCTCATCATGTGCGCGATCATGTTCTTCTTCGGATCGCTCTCCGGCGGCATGTACATGCATATTTCCAGTTCGCTGTACACGAAGGGCTTCGACGCTGCTCAGGTGGCGCTCTTCATCAGCTTCTACCAGCTGGGCACAATGCTCTTCCAGCTGATGCCGGGCTTTATCAGCTCATGGATCGGCCCCGCCAAAGTGGCCTTCATTTCCATGCCGCTGCTGATCGCCGGCGCAATCGCGGGCATCTTCATCAACAGCGGCTCACCGTTCATTCTGATCGTCATCGTCGTAATGCTGATGGGCGGTGCCAGACTCTTCACCGCGTACAGCTCCATCTACGCGCGGTACGTCTTCGGCAATGTGCGCTTCGACCAGGCCTTCAGCAAGCTGCAAATGTGCACGCTGGCCGGCGCGGCCTCCTCGTCATTCATTTACGGCGGCCTCTTCCAGCTGTCCGGCACCTACGCGCTCTCGCTTATCCTGTCCGCGTTCAGCATCTTCATGGCGCTGCTGATGATATTCATCTTAAGGACAAGGGTAGATTCTAAGAAACTCGTAAAATAAAAGAAACGCCCCCTCATGGCACATGAAACCGGCGTGGCCAATACGGTCACGCCGGTTTTATTGCATGTTTTTTGCGCTTATGTGTCAAAATAAAAGAAATATCAATTAAATTGCATGTTTTTTGCGCTTGTGTGTCAAATCCCTATCTATTTTTAAGGTTTTCTTCTCAAAAACCTGAGCTGGCGCCTAAAAAAAGGCGTTCGAAGCCTGAATTTGGCCTATAATATGATAAATTCTTTTATCAACTGACACACAACCGAAAAAAATGTGCTGACTCTCAGTTTCGTTGCAAAATCAGTCTTTATAAATGCCGATTTATTTCATTTCCCATCTATGTCCGCACCTTTGGCAGACGCAGATTTCTTTTTGTTTGTTAACGGTCTTTGGGCCGCCCCTCAGGGCGCGCCACAGCAGGTACCACCAGCCGAAGAAGATGAACCACAGCAGCCTCCACCACCAGCCGATGAACAGCCACCACAAGCAGCCATGCTCCGGTTTTTCAAAGACTTCATTTATTACGCTGACGTTGACGTCAGTGCTGCCGCATTTTGGACAGATCATGATTATTCCCCCTTAGAAAAGTGAAATGTCGCCGTGGAGCAGAATCCGCAGCACACCGCACACCGCCAGGTGCGCAGGGTAGTAAATGTAAAAGAGCCATTTCATGCCCTTCCACTTGCCGCGCTCGCCGTTGTATGTCATCAAAAGCGGGACGGACAATGCCAGGCCTACGTTCAGCAGCGCGCTCCGCCAGTCCATCAGAATAAAGCCTGCTCCCGCGACCAGCGCCGCGATTATCGTGATGCCGATCATCTGCACTTGGCAGTTTCCTCGCTGGAAATACAGGAATACCGTGGCCAGCAGCGCAATGCACGACCAGTCTCCCGGAAAGGCCAGCACGCAGAATCCCAGCACGACCAGTATCTGCACGGGCATGGACATGTATGTGTTCTCAAGTATCGCGATCAGCAGCACCGCCAATCCCAGCGGCCAGAGCACGCTGGTGCGGTTCATGAAGCCGCCCTCCAGGCCGAAGAACGGCACGCCGAAAGCGAAGCAGTACGCGAAATGCGAGACCACCGCGAAGATACCCATCCTGAGCGCGTACATCCAGATGTTATGCGTATGCGCGCAGCCCTCCGCGACGAAGAACCACATGATCGGAACCATCAGGCGCAGGACCGTCTGCAGCACGATGAGGTACCAAGCCACATCCACGCCAGGCTGCAGCACCCACGCTACATGGCCGATGGTCATCGCCCCTATTGCGATAAACTTGAGCTGGTTGCCGTTCATTTATTTCGCGTTGGCTTTCGCCTGGAACTTCTCGGTGGTGATGATGAAACGCTCGTGCGTTCCCCCGCCGATGCGTTCCTTCTCATCGAACGCCTCCACCTTGAACGTCAGCTTGCGGCCCTCCACCTTGATGAGCTCTGATTCGCACCAAACCTTCATGCCTACCGGGGTCGCCGCGTCGTGAGTGATGTTCAGCGAGATGCCGACCGTGCCCTGTCCCTCTTCGAGATACGGCAGGACGCTGGAGCTCGCTGTTTTCTCCATGAGCGCCACCATGGCCGGCGTTGCGAAAACGTCAACCAAGCCGCTGCCTACATTCTTTGCGCTCTGTTCAGGCGCAACTGTCATTTCTGTTCTTCCTTTGATACCTGTTTCCATTCAATCAATCCCCGCTGCTGAATTTACTAAAATCCGTGTGACGCGCTCCTGGACCTCGTCGCGGTAAGCCCGCTCGGCCTCTGTCAGATCCCACTCCGCCGAGCAGGTAAAATATGCTCCCAGCTCGTTGATCATGGTCGCGTACTCTGTCAGTTCGTCCGCCATGGCCGGCTTGTTGCCGCTCGAATTATACCTGTACATGAAGTCACAATATTCGCGCATTCCATTCTCGTACTCATCGAAAACCGCCTGTATCTCAGGCCTTACCACATCGTCCGCTGCCGCCTCCACGGCCGGCTGAGTGTAGTACTCCTTCTCATGGATTGTGATACGCGGCCTACTGCCACAGGCTGCCAATGTGAACGCCGTCACCAGTATTAAGATCAGTGAAACTATCTTTTTCATGGATTCAGTATAGCAGAGCTTGCCTGGTTTGAAAAGTTGCGGCATTTAACTGGTAGGGCCGCAATTCTGTCTTTTGGAATTGCAGCCCTACTGCATGGGATACGGGCAGGCAAATTATCTCTTACGTTTCTTATAATCCGCCTTAATGTCTGCGTTCCATGAAGCTGAATAAGGCATGTTCGCGCGCATGTTGCACGCCAGCTTGGAAACAGACTTGTAAACTGTCTGTGTGCCTATCTCATCGCATATGCAGTCCACCGCATGGTCCTCGTCGATGCCGAAGTGTCTGGCTGTCTCTACCGCGTCGATGTTCGCGCCGATGAAGACGAAATCCCAGCCCTTTTCTTTCTTCTGATTGATCATCTTCTTGACTTCATCGCTGGAATATTTGCTGCTCGCGTTCTCCATGCCGTCTGTGGTGATCACGAAGAGTGTGTGCTCAGGCACGTCTTCCGGACGGATGTATTTGTGGACGCTGCTGATGTGATCGATGGTCAGACCAATGGCGTCAATCAAGGCAGTGCAGCCTCTGACGAAGTACTCTTTGCGGGTCAGTTCCGGCACCTGCGCCAGCGGGATACGGTCGTGGATGGTAGTGATTTCATTGTCGAACAGAATGGTTGAAACGTAGCATTCGCCGTCCTTTTCCTTCTGCTCGTGGATCATGGCGTTGAAGCCTCCGATGGTGTCGCTCTCGAGTCCGCCCATTGAGCCGCTCCTGTCTAAGATAAATACTAATTCTGTAATGTTATTCATAATTTTTCCTCCTAAAAAAGATGTGATTGTTTTTTACAACCACATCTTAATCAAGATTCATTATGAATGGGTCGCCTGACGGGCGACTTATCTGCTGCCCAGAAGTTTCTGGTCGTATTTGTAGAGCACCGCGTTGATCTCGTCGATATCGTACAGGCCGTTCCTGATGAAATATTCCACGATGACGTCGAACATTGCGCTGCGCGACAGCGTCAGCCCTGCCTTGGACAGGAGTTCCTGCGTCTCGTCATAATCCAGCCTGAGACTCACCGCGAAAGCCACTGCCGTCTGCTTGCTCGGGCTGTAATGCGCGTCGCTCCTGATTTTGGAGAAAAGCCTCTTGTCGATCAGCGCGCCTTTGTAGCACTCCACGTCTGTCATGCCCTTTTCATCGATCAGCCTCAAAAGGCTTTCAGAGAACCCTTCATCCAGCGGGCCAGGCGCGAAGCCTGCCATCCGCGAAACCGGCGGAGCCATTTGCGGAGCAGCTTTCTTAGCTACCGGCGTATAATCAAGGTCCTCGTCTAAGAAGGCCCCTGAATACTCTGCGTCTTCTTTCTCCACGCGTGTCTTGGACTTCAGCTGATCGCCCCAGAAGGTGTCCATGCAGCGCGGCCAATTGTCATCCTGCTTGGTAAGACCTGCCTTCGGCATGCGGCCCTTGGCCTTGACCTGCGGCATCGGCGCCGCGGAATAATTGGCAAACATCTCTTCAGGCTGTTCCAGATGCTCGTCAATAAAGCGCTGGACAGCCTGAAGGAGCTGAGCGTCAGGTATGATCTTTTTCTTTCTGCTGAAAATACTCATGTCTAGAAGAATTTCGCAATCTCGCCGAGGTCTTTGCGTCCGCCGAGTTTAGGCTCGGATGCGCGGTAGCCAACTGCGATAACTGCTGCAATCACTTCGTCCTCAGGAATAGCAAGTTCCTGGCGGATGTAGTCTGTGTCGCGCAGGCCCATGATCAGTGTGTCCAGACCTTCCTCTTTAGCTGCCAGTACGAAGTATGCGTTCTGCAGACCCAGGTCGTAGCCGCCCCAAACTGCTTCAATGTCGTCAGCAGGGCCGTTCGGGCCGTAGCCTGCCAGACCTTTAACATATGTGGTTACAACGAGGGCTGCGCCTGCGCTGTTCTTCTGGTTGAATGATGGCAGAGCCTTCTCGCGGAATGCCTCGAGCTGGTCGCCGATCACGCAGTAATATCTGGCATTCTGTGAATTCTTCCATGTCGGAGCCATCTGAGCGAGCGCTATGACTTTCTCGAGCTGCTCCTTGGTCACCTTTTTATCTTTGTCATAATCTCTGGTACTTCTTCTAACTTTAATAAGTTCTTTGAATTCCATATGATCACCTCTTTGAATTTGATATATCAGTATCATACTCAAAAAACTCAAAGTTTGTAAAGCCCATTTCTTTCAGAATGCGCGAGCTGCGCGCCTGATCCGCTTTGGTATTAAATAACGGAATCCGCGGAATTCGGATCTTGATGCACTCAGGATCCTTGCGGGCAATGAGCAGTTTCAGATTCTCTATGGTCTGCTCGTTGGACTGCCCGGTATATGCCCTGTAAATCTCAGGGTTCATGTCTTTGATATCTATAATAAACTGGTCTATATCGTCCAATACCATTTCCATGTTTTCGCGCGGCACGGCCAGCGAGCTCTCTAGGCAGATGTGCCATTCAGAAGGGCATGCGCTGCAGAATTCATGAATGAACGCAGCCTGAAGCAGAGGCTCGCCTCCGCCAAAGGTAACGCCTCCGCCTGTCGCCTGAAAATATAAATTGTCCATGCTCACTTCGTCCAGCAGTTCTGTCAGTGTATACGTGTGCAGCGGCGCCCTGAAACACTGCGGATTCAGGCAGTACCTGCACCTTAAAGGGCACCCTGCGCCGGCCACCAGCGTCGTTATTCCGTCGCCGTCGCGCGCCACGCGCAGCCTGTCAACGCCTATCGAAGCAAAGCTTATTTCTTTATTTGTCAACTTCTTCTGTCGGCGGCTCAATCTCGCCGATCGGCTCTGTAACTATTTCCTTGTCAGGCACATCCACCGGCTCTCGCCTGCCTAATCCAGGTGTCTCATCAATTGCAATATCTCCGTCCAGCTCAGGGTATTCGTCCGTTGCGATTTCTCCCTCGAGAGGGGCTGTTTCAATGCCTCCCTCGTACGGCACATCGCCTTCCAGTTCGCCTCCGCCCCTTATCATCCTGCAGCCGGCCATGCCGGTGAGGACGAGTGTGGAAACACCTACGACCATAACAGCCTTGCCCAGCGCACGGCGTCTCTCCAGAGCGCGCTCAAGCCTGCGCACTTCGCTCTCGCATTTCGGGCAGGTGCCCTTGCAATTGCCCTTGTGCTGACACTCGCTGGTCACCCATTCAATATCGTTCTGTTCGGCGATCTGTCTGCGGATTTCCTTCAGCATTTTGCATTTGTCTTTTCCGTTCATGGCTTTCTCCTTTAATTCTTTGCTAATATAGTACGAATCTTTCAGCAAATGCTACAAAACCGCCGCCGAAAATGTTATCATAGGCCCAGTAATAAACTTATTTCACGAGGTTAATATTATGAAGAGAGAAGAACTGATCCGCCCGCTCGAGGGCGAAATGATCGAGAAGCTCGCGCGTCTCGTTAAACACAATTCAGAGCGCGGCGAGGCCGGCCCTGGTATGCCATTCGGCCCGGGCCCTGCAGCCTGCCTGAAGGAAGCCCTGCAGATATTTGAAGAAGAAGGCTTCAAGACCACGAACGTCGACAATTACTGCGGCTACGCTGAAATGGGCGAAGGCACAGACATCATCGGCATCGTATCACATCTGGACATCGTACCTGCCGGCGAAGGCTGGGACACTGACCCGTTCACCGTCACCCGCAAGGACGACGGCCGCATTTACGGCCGCGGCGTCAGCGACGACAAGGGTTCCGTCATCGCCTCCCTCTACGCGATGAAGATTGTCCGCGACATGGGCGTTCCTATGAAGAAGCGCGTCCGCATGCTCATGGGCTGCAACGAAGAGTCCGGCAGCGAATGCATGGCATATTACAACGCTCACTGCGAGCCGATCACCACAGGTTTCACACCTGACGGCGACTTCCCGGGCATCCACGGCGAGAAGGGCATGGTAGCCCTGAACGCATACAGCAAGAACACCAGGATCATCTCCATGAACGGCGGCATCGTCAAGAACGCAGTCTGCACACGCTGCACCACAGTGATCCCGCGCGGAGATCTCTGCCCGGAATGCCTCAGGAAAGCCCTGTCCGAGACAGCTCTGACATCATTCGAAGTAACTGCTGACGACGACACCATCACCATCGAGGCTGTCGGCAAATCAGCTCACGCAGCCGGTCCGCTGAAAGGCATAAACGCCGCAGGCTGCACCATGCAGGCCCTCGAGGCTGCAGGCTTCGAAGACGACTTCGTTAAATTTTATAATTCACATATCGGCATCACCTGCGACGGCGCAGGCCTGGGCATTAAATGCGAAGACGAATATGGCGTCCTGACCCTCAACAACGGTATAGTCAGAACCGAAGACGGCGTAATCAGCTGCACGCTCGACATCCGCCGTCCGGTCACCATCACCGAAGAGCAGATCCGCGAATGGATTGCCCCATATCTCGAGGACGAGAACGGCCGCATCGAGATCGAGGCCATTGGCCCGACACTTTTCTACCCGCTGGATTCTCCGCTGGTCAGCCGCCTCTACCAGGCATACGTTGACGCCACAGGCGACACCGAGCACAAGCCAATGGTTATCGGCGGCGGCACATATGCCAAGAGCATCCCGGGCATCATCGCATTCGGCTGCCAGTTCCAGGACGGCAACAACCACATTCACGACGCCAACGAAAGCCTCGTTGTCGAGGAATTCCTGCTCCAGGTCGACATTTACGTACAGGCGATACTGAATCTGCTGGAGGATTGATTTCGGGTGGTTGATGCCACAAATTTACGTTTCTGGGTGAAAAATGACCTTAAAAAACACCCAGAAACGTTTTTTTATGGCCATTTCGCGGCAAAAAACACCCACAAACGCAATTCCGTGGCAAAGCCACTTCAAAATCATTCAAATTCCCTCATCAGGCGAGTCCGCTCGCAATCTGAGCTATGGATTTTCCAAATCTGCTCTACTATAATGAGCTCAGAAACCGAAAAGGAGAAAAATCATGGAACTGGGAAAGAAAATCAAACAGCTGCGCTGCAGATTGGGAATGACACAGGAGCAGCTGGCTGAGCGAATCGGCATCGGCCCGCAAGCCGTGTCTAAATGGGAGAACGCGGTAGCAATGCCGGACATCTCCACGCTGCCTTTGCTGGCGGAGATTTTCGGCGTCAGCATCGATGACCTGTTCGACCTGTCGGCGGAGCAGCGCCTTAACCGCATCGAGAGCCGCCTTGACTGGGACGACGAACTGCCGTCAGATATTTTCCGCGAATATGAGGAATTCCTCAAGGAGCAGCTAAATGGTAATAACAAGCAGCGCGCGCTCAGCCTGATCGCGCACCTTTACCACTTCCAGCTGGAGGCCGATGCCAGAAAGGCTGATTTCTATGCGCGCGAATCGATCATGCAGTACCCTGACAAAAAGGACTGCCAGTGGATCCTGCAAAAGGCCGAAGGCGCCGTGACATGGGACTGGAATATCGCAAACCACAGCAAGACGATCGAATTCTATAAAGAGGTTGTTAAAAAGGGTGATTCTCCGTCCCCGTACTATTATCTGATAGACAATCTGATTGCGGACCATCGCACAGAGGAGGCGGGTGAGTATCTGGAGCGCGTCAAAAAGCTGACCGGATTTAAGCCGGTCTTAGGACTAACATACGAAGCCGCAATCGCATTGGCCGAGTATGATGAGCAAAAGGCTGACGGCATTATAGAGCAGGCTCTCAAAGAATACCCTGATAATGCGGACATGCTCTTTGAGGCGGCGCAATATTACGCCGGCAAGTGTGAATACGACAAGGCCATCGATTATTATGAAGCATCATTTGCCGCGAATGAAAACCGCAAGCCCCGCTTTACGGACGCGCTGAATGGAATCGCGACAATCCATGAAATCCGTGGCAACTACCGAAAGGCGGCTGAAACATATGACAGGATTATTGAACTGTTGAAAGCCGAATGGGGACTGACCGAAGAGTCGGTACTGCAGGAAGCGAAAAAAGAAAAGGCCCGACTGATGGCAAAAGCATAATAAAAACCGGCGTGAAGCGATCACGCCGGTTTCTTTTTAATATTGTTTAAAGTATATCCATTGCTGCGTCAAAGCCTGCCCTGATGGCTCCGCCGATCTTGGCAACCTTGCTGCAGTCACCGATCTTGTAGACCTTGGCTCTGCCGGCCGCGGCCTCAAGTTCGGATGTGTCTTTCTCATTGTAACCAAGTGCTGCGATGACGGTGTCTGCCGGCAGGAATTCGCGGCTGCCGTCTTCCTTCTCAACGTCTACGCCTGTAGGCTTGATCTCGATAACCTTGGTGCGGGCATAGCCCTTAGCGCCAGCCTTCTCAAACTCGTACATGAGCTGATTGCGGTATGTGCCGCAGGACTCGTGCGCCAGTCTCTTGATCATCTCGACAACGGTTACGTCGTGGCCTGTCTTGGCCAGATGGAGGCCTTCCTCAGTGCCTACCAGACCGCCGCCTACGATGACAACCTTCTGGCCCACGCGCTCAGGATGCCTGTAGACTTCCAGCGCAGGAATGGCGTTCTCGATGCCCGGGATAGGGATGACCTTCTCGGTCGAGCCTGTAGCCAGAATGAGTACGTCCGGATCGATTTCCTTGATCATCTCAGGTGTGACCTTGGTGTTCAAACGCACGTCGATGTCGCGGATGCTGACCTCGTAAATAATCGTATCCTTGAACTGTGAGATGTCCTTCTTGTCAACGTCAACGTCGGTAAAGAACAGGGTGCCGCCGAGCTTGTCATTCTCGTCAACGAGGATCGGCTTGTGGCCTCTGTCTGCAGCTGTAATGGCCGCCTGGATGCCTGCAGGGCCGCCGCCTACGATGAGGACTTTCCTGCTGCCCTCAGGCTTTGGCATTTCATCCACGGTCTTCTCTGAGTTGGCGATCGGGTTGATCGCGCAGTTGCCGACTTTCAACCATGGCATTACGCCGTCGAACTTGATCTCCTGCTCAGGATCCGGGAACTCGAAGCATGTAATGCAGCCGATGCAGCGGCGGATTTCTTTCTCTCTGCCGGTAGCCAGCTTGTTGACATATTCAGGGTCGGCGATCATCTGCCTGCCCATTACTACATAATCCACAGAACCGTCTGCTATGGCTGCCTCTACGAAGTCAGGATCGGTTATGAATCCGACCACGCCGATCGGAATATTAACTCTGTCCTTAACGTATTTCGCGTTCGGCAGGTTGTAGCCGTGAGGCTCAAAAATCGCATGCATGCCGCTGGCCTCAACGGTTTCGCCGCTGTATGTACCGCAGGAAACATGGGCGCCGTTAATATAGTCCTGGCTGAGCTGGATGAAGCGCGCGGTATCTTCAATGGTCATGCCGCCCGGCAGACCTTCCACGCCGCTGACACGTGCCTCGATAATAAAGTCAGGGCCAACGGCCTCTCTGATTTCGCGGAAGATTCTGACAGGGAACTTGCATCTGTTGTCGATGCTGCCGCCGTACTCGTCGGTCCTCTTGTTTGTAAGAGGTGAAACAAACTGCATCATCAGGAATCCGTGTCCGGCATGGATGCAGACGCCGTCGAAGCCTGCCTCCTGCATAAAGAGTGCTGTGTTGACGAAGTCTCTGCAGACGCTGTCCATCATTTCCTCGTCCATCTCTTTGATCGGCGCTCCTTCAGGAGTGAAGCCTGCGCTCGGTCCCCAGATTTCCGTGCCCGGGATAGGCGGTTTCATGAAACCGCAGTGGTTGAGCTCGATGAGGGCGATAGCGCCATGTCTCTTGATCCTCCACGCGTATTCGCTGATAGCGTTGAAAGCCTCGCCTGATCTGATGGAATAATCAACGTCCGGAAGAGGCATTCTCTTAGCGTCAAAGTTATTTATGTCGGTCTCACCAACGCTGACCATTGCTGTGCCGCCGGCTGCAGGCATCTCCAGCTTGCCGTATTTGCCCGGCGCGTATGCTGCATTGCCATACTCGTTGCCTACAACAGCGGTGCCGAATACCATAGGCGCGCACATTACACGGTTCTTCATCGTGTACTTGTCGTTGAGCTTTAATGGGCTCAGGATGTTCTTGTATTTATCGCTGGTGCGAACGACCTTCCTGACCGGAACCGGCTCCGGCGCGCGCCTGGAAATTACCGGAATATCAGTGTCTACACTTTTCAGAATGTCATCGGTCACGCCGACGAAATTCAACGCTTTTTTCTCCTCCATAGATTTTCTCCTTATCCATTAATTGATTCAGCTATATAATCAGCTGCCATACGTCCGGAATTCAGGCAGTATCCCATGGTGTTGCCGCCCAATGTGAATGGATATGTGTCTCCAAAAATTGCACAGCTGTCGGTTCCTACTGCATACAGGCCAGGAATAACCTTGCCTTCTTCTGTGAGAACCTGAAGATGATGGTTGATTCTGATTCCGCCCAGTGTGCCGTATGCGCCGATATAGAACTTCAGTGCATAGAACGGACCCTTGCGGATAGGTGTCAGATATTTATGCTCTTTCTCGAAATAAGAATCAACATTTTCATCACACATTGTGTTGTATTCTTCAACGGTTTCAAGGAATCTTTCTTTGTTGATGCCGGCCTTTTCTGCCAGTTCTTCCAAAGTATCAGCCTTGAATACATACTCATAGCCGTTTTCGATGGCGGTCTCAACATCTCCATCAAAGTTGTCGAAGCAATGGAAGCCATGAACATGATCAACAAAAGCCGGCCCCTGTTTTGCATATTTCTTTACAAGAGCGCTGTCCAGAACTGAAATTCCGCATCCGCCAGGCTGACGCTTAATGCAGTTGCCGGTAAATGTTGAATTAATGCTGGTAGACTCTTCAAAGAATCTCTCGCCGTCCAGGTTTACCCAGAGATCAGGTGTTCTGAAAGCTCCATCCAGTGAGAAAACTGACATATTATCAGGACACTGATACATAAGTTCCATTGTCAGCGGGGTATGTCCTGCGCCTGCTTCCCAGGCCATGCGGATTCCGTCGCCGCGAACGCCAGGGATACGGAAGGAGAACAGATCCTTGCCCCAGTCATAGCCCATGTATTCCTTGATCATCTCCGGATTGTCTCCGGCACCGCCGGTTGCAATAATGACAGCCTTTGAACGGATCTCGATCTCTTCGCCTGACTCGTCAACAGCCATTGCACCTACTGCCTTTCCATCTTCCATAATAATCTTTGTAGCTGGCGTGTTCAACATAATATTTGCGCCAAGGCTCTCTGCGCATTCTGTCAGACGCTTGATCATTGTTGATGCGCATCTTGGTCCAGGCATGCCGCCGCCTTCAGGCTTAACGCAATGTCCTGTCGGGAATGGTGATGCATATGCACGCATTCTTTCTGATACAGGATATGGCAGTGCAGGAGGGAAGAATTCCACGCCCATTTCCTCAAGCCACTCGATTGTGTCTGCTGAACGGAAATAATAATCTCTTACCAGTCTTGCATCAACATTCCAATGTGTAAAATTCATATGCTGGCGGAATGCCTCGCCCGGTGTCAGATCATATGCTGCCATTCTTTGATATTTCGTTCCGACTGCAAATGGTCCCATGCCCATATTTGCTGCGCCGCCGGTGATATTTGCCTTCTCAAGGCCTATTACGCTCAGACCATTCTGTGCAGCCTGTACTATAGCTGCAAGTCCGCTGAGTCCTGCTGCAATAACAACTACATCTGTTTCCATCTTTTTCATGAAATAATCCTCCTTATTTTTGTTTTTATTTCATTAATTATTACAAAGGCATTCTAACATTCGGACTTTTGTGATACAATATTCTCATAACTTATTGTACAAAGGAGAGAAAAAATGTATCACATCCCAGATGATAAGCGTGCAAAACATTCTGCTGATCTACTCGCAGAAGCTATGACGGAATGCTTAAAGCATAAGGATTTTGACAAAGTATCAATCTCAGATCTCAACAAAATCTGTTTTGTGAGCCGCTCAACTTTCTACCGGCTTTTTGATAATACTTCAGACATACTCAGATATATGTGCGATACAATGTTCGAAACGGTCCTCGAACACATCAGCCAAACGCGCTTTGACAATCCGGTTGATATGATGGCTACGCTGAACCGTGAGATAATGTCCAAGAGCACAGTCATCACAGCCCTTGAAAGAAGCGGCAGAACAGACATCCTTTACAATACTCAGATCAAATATTCTCCGCTGTTTATACGTTATTTCAACACTTTTGATTCAGAGCTGTCCCCCGTCGAGCTGGACTGCATTATCAGGATCCTGACATCCTCACTTTTCGCATACATCGGTCTGTGGGTTGAAAAGGGCAGGCATGAAACGCCGGAAGAACTGACTGCAATGGTAATGAAGAGTTTTCGTATTATTGCGCAGGTTACAATTAAATAAGAATCCATCTCTGTTTATTGACGAAACCATTACGGTTTGATAGATTCTACATAAAGAAACAAAAGGTATTTGTTTTTATAGAAAGGGTTAGAAATGGAAACACAATTCAAACATTTATTTACTCCGATCCGCATCGGAAACATGGTCCTGAAGAACAGGATCGTTCACGAGCCAACTGACGTCAGCTCATCACATTCCACGGGTGAAGTCAGCGAGCGCGACATCCATCATCACAGCGAAATCGCCAAAGGCGGCGTAGGCATGCTTATTGTTGGTGCCACAGCTCCTGATTCCAAGACCGGACGTCCTACAGTTACCGGTCTGGTAGCCGACGGCGACAATTATATCCCTGGTCTGGCACGTCTGGCACAGAGCATCCAGCGCTACGGCGCCAAGGCAGTCTGCCAGCTGCAGCATCCGGGCCGTCAGTCAGCTATTCCGCGTCACAACTATATGTCATCCACTGACAGAGTAATCAAGCTTCCATGGTCAGCCGGCCACGAGATCGTATATGCCAATGCTGAAGAGACCGGCAAGGCAGTGCGCGCCATGACCACTGAGGAAGTTCTGGAAATGATCGACATCTTCGCAGAGGCAGCATGGAGAGTTAAACAGGCCGGCTTCGACGGAGTTGAGCTCCACGCGGCACACGGCTATCTGCTCTCAGACTTCATGAGCCCATATCTCAACAACAGAAACGACCGTTTCGGCGGCAGTTTCGAGAACAGGATGCGCTTCCTGCTCGCTGTTGTTTCACAGATCAAGGCTAAATGCGGCAAGGATTATCCGGTACTCGTCCGTTACTCCGTAGATGAGTGGGTTGAAGGCGGTCGTGACCTGGCAGAAAGCATTGAAGTAGCCAAGGTTCTGGAAGAGGCAGGCGTTGACGCCCTCGACCTCAGCCAGTGCATCCAGGAGACTCCGGGTTCAGGCTTTGACCCGATGCAGTATCCGGAAGGCTGGACAATGTATGCTTCTGAAGCAATCAAGAAAGCTGTTAAGATACCTGTTCTCAACAGCCACACTCTCAGGAATCCTGAGTACTGCGACCAGATGATCGCAGAGGGCAAGACCGACATGATCGGCCTGGCTCGTCAGCTCCTGTGCGACCCGTATTGGCCGCTCAAGGTTCAGTATGGCAAGGTGGAAGATATCAGAAGATGTATTTCATGTCTGGAAGGCTGCTGGCAGGAGTCCATGATGGCTCAGAAGGAAATCACCTGTGCTATCAACCCGGCCTGCGGCAGAGCTGAATATGACGCTCTCAAGAAGACTGAAAATCCGCAGAAGATCGCCGTTGTCGGCGGCGGACCTGCTGGTATGGAGGCAGCCAGAAGAGCAGCCCTCTTAGGCCACAAGGTTACATTATTTGAGAAATCCGGTGAGCTCGGCGGCGCCATCCTCGGCTGCTGCATGGCTCCTGGCAAAGAGAAGATGAAATGGTACGCAGACTGGATCCGCACCCAGATTGCTAAGTCCAACGTTGAAGTCAAGATGAACACCGCTCCGACGCTCAAGGACCACAAGAAGTTCGACTTCGTAGTCAATGCTACAGGCGCTCTTTCATATGTTCCTGAAGGCGTTTACGGAGAGGTTGACAGGATCAAACCGTTCGAAAAGGTCATTGCCTGCCCGAGAGTTAAATGCCCGTACCATCCGAAGGACAGAAAGCCTGAGAAGGTTGGCGAGACAGTTGTTGTATGGGGCGATGGTTATCCGGCCATCGACACAGCCACCTTCCTCGCCAGCATTGGCAAGAAGGTCATCATCGTTACCGACCAGAAGGAATTCGGCAGCGCGACCGAAGTTATCCATATGTATGTAACACGTAAACGTTTCGCTCAGACTGACGCTGAGGCACTCGACAGCAAGCCGTACAAATATCCGGTTACCGTTATCGAGAACAGCCGCATCCGCGAGGTCCGCAAGGGCGAGATCGTAGTAGAGGACAAGGCATTCAATGAGCAGGTGATCGCATGCGACGACATCGTAACATGCTACGTTCGTCCGAACATCGCCTTCTATCAGGAAATGGTTGATGCAGGCCTCAAGGTCTTCAACATCGGCGATTCTGACCGTCCGGGCAACCTCTCACACGCTGTACATGCAGCCGGAGACTTCATCCTGAACTTCGACGACAAGTTCATTCTCAACGCAAACAACTGCTTCATCAAAGACGTTCCGCTGGAAGTACAGGATATTTTAAGTAAATAATAGTTTTATGTAAAAGCAGCCGCCTGCGGGCGGCTGTTTTTTTGTGGCTGATGCCAGATTTTCAAGTTTCGTGTACATTATCTACACGAAAACTGCAGTTTTGGCGCAAGCAGGGTCTAAAACCACACGAAACCTGAAAATTTGACGCGGCCGAGACCTAACAAAAAAAGGAACTCTCTCGAGTTCCTTTAGCAGGGATACAAGGATTCGAACCTTGAAATGACGGAGTCAGAGTCCGTTGCCTTACCATTTGGCGATATCCCTTCAGCAAGAGCCATTATATACATCAGCCCTTTAATTGTCAACCTTTATTCATAAGAAATCTTGAGGACGAAATATTCTCCGAACGCGGTCATAATGAGTGCCAGCACAAAGTCAACCGCCATCGGGATGCCCGGCAGGAAAAATCCCAGCGCGAAAATAATCAGCCCATAAATAGTGTAGAGGAAGATTGAGAAAATCAGCCTTCTGACGCCAGGCGTGTAGCGGATGCGCCTGAACAGCGTGTATCTCTCAATAACCAACGTGAGCAGCGCCTTGATTCCCCATGCCACATAGAGGGTCGGAGCCATGAAGCGCCTGCCCCACAGAATCTCGCTCACGATCAGCAGTCCGATGCCTATCAGCGTGCCGATGATCGAGAAGAGATATGTCTCAAAAAATCTTTTATATATAAGGATTGTATCCTTGATCGGGCTGAAATGTGAGCCCGCGTTGTTGTCGAAATAAATGGTCTGGATCGGAATCCTGGTGAGCTTAATGCCCTGCTTCTCAGCAAAAAGCAGCACGTTCATCTCGTAGTCGTACTTGTCGCCGCGCACCTCCAGCATCCAGTCGAGATGCTTCACATTAAATCCTCTAAGGCCTGACTGATTATCGGGCAGATAATGCGCGTTCGCGTTAGCGTAGAGGAATCGGGAGAGGGTATTGCCAACTCTGGAACGCAGAGGCGCGTCGCGTCTCAGTTTCCTGACGCTGAGCACGAAGTCTGCGCCATTTTCCAGGCTGTCGCGGACCTTGCAGATATCGTCGATGCTGTGCTGGCCGTCAGCGTCCGCTGTAATAAAGCCCGTCTGCTCCGGCATATGTTCCTTGATATAACGCATGCCGGTCTTGAGGGCTGAACCCTTGCCGTGGTTGTCGTCATAGCCGATGACTGTGGCATGCGCAGCGCATTTCTCGAAGATAGGAGCGCAGTCCGGACGGCTGCCGTCATTGACGATGAGAATGTCAAAAGACCTGCTCTGCAGCTGGTCGACCAGCCGAACAAGTTTCTCATCCGGATTATATGCTGGAATAAGTACTAATGCTGACAAACAGTTCTCCTAGCTCATGCGGGCCGCGAGTTTCTCTGTGAAACCGCCCTTTTCCATTTTCCACACCTGATTGATGCAGGCGGAAATGGTGCTCTCATTGGCCGCGCCGTGAGCTTTAACGATAATCTTTCTGGTTCCTAAAAATGTTGCGCCGCCCTGTGAATTGTAGTCAAAGAATTTCACTACATTCTCCGGGTCGCCCATCATGCGGGCGGCAATAAGGCCGCAGGCCTCCATATTCTTGAGAAGGACGTTGCCCGTGAAACCGTCGCAGACGATTACGTCAGCGATGCCCATCAGGCAGTCGTTTCCTTCGATATTTCCTATGAAATTAATGCCTTCATCCTGCTCCAGGGCTTCGTATGCCTCCTTGACCAGGTCGGTGCCCTTGCCCTTCTCGCGGCCGACGTTTACCAGGCCGACCTTAGGGCTGTCAACGCCGTTCATGGCCTCCATGAAGGCACTGCCCATACGGGCCCATGCCACCATGTCTTTAACCTTGCAGTTAATATTCGCGCCGCAGTCCACGAGGCAGACGTAGCCGCCGTTAATGCTGTAGAGCGCACTGGAGAGGGCGGGCTGCAGGAGCTTGCCCATAAGCCCCAGGTGGAAAATAGAACCGACCATCAGACATCCTGTGCTGCCTGCGCTGACCATGCCGGCAATGTCTTCGCGCGCCTTCAGCGCGTCCAGAGCCTTCACCATGGATGTGCCGTTCCTGCCCTTGATCATTTCGCGAGGATCGTCATAATTAGTGACAGCTTCGTCCGCGTTTATGATCTCGACGCGTGCCTGTGCAGCGTCATCCAGAGTAGCCTTAATAACACCCTCAGGTCCAACCAGGACCAGATCGTATTCGTCCTGGTCTTTAAGAGCCATGGCCGCGCCGCGGGCTATTACTTCAGGCGCCGCATCGGCACCGCAGATGTCTACAATGATCTTCTTTCTCATTTATTCCACCGTAAATATATAGTCGTATACTTCCTGGCCGCCGTAGATAAAGCCATATTCCAGCCAGGAGAATTCCTTATCCAGCATGCCGGCAAGTTCTGACCTCTCGTCATCCGTCACGTGCTTGCCGTAGAATATCGTGAGGACCTCCTTGTCCGAGATGTCCTCCATCGCGTTCAGCATGTCCTTGACCGCCGTCAGCTTGTCAGGAGAGTCCGACAAGATGTCGTCTCTGTCCAGCCCGATGTAATGGCCTTCCTGGACGGTGATGTCCTTGTATGTCATGTCGCGGGTAGCCGTCGTTATGAGGCCCGTGCCCGCATTTCTGACAGCATATTCCATGTCGCTGATGATCCTGTCCGGATCGGTGCAGGAAACATCGATAATGGAGATTGCCGCATAGCCTTCAGCCACTGATTTGGCAGGCACCACGCGCACATCCGCCTTCTGGTAAATCTCAGCGGACTGGCCTGCTGCCATAACTATATTTGAATTGCACGGAAGCACGATGATCGTGTCCGCGTTCAGGTTTTCATATGCTTTGACGAAGTCCTCAGCTGACGGATTGTCCGTCTGGCCGCCGTTTACGACTTCGTCCACACCGAGCTCTTTGAAATATGAGATCAGTCCATCGCCGCTCAGCGCAGCCACGTAAGCTATCGGCTTGTGAGCAGGGAGTTTCTTCTTCTGTTCCTGCTCCTGCATCTGCACAATCATTGTCTCGTTATGCTGGATGGACATGTTCTCAATCTTCAGGGTAATGAACTCACCGAACTTCTGGCAGTAGTCCAGCACCTGTCCCGGGAAGAAGGTATGAACATGGATCTTGACCAGGTCATCGTCCTTGACCGCCACGATGGAATCGCCCACGCCCTCGAGATATTTAACAATCTTGCTGATCTCGAAATGATCAATATCTACCTTGCTGTGCTGCAGCTGGAGAATGAATTCCGTGCAGTAGCCGTATTCCAGCTCGCTGTCAGCGTTAAATACTCCGGTATGGCCAGTTTTCTTCTCAGAAAGAACGTCTGCCGCGGTAATCTTCTCGCCGTTCAGGACTTTCTCCATACCCTTGAAGATGCAGATAAAGCCTGCACCGCCTGAGTCAATAACACCGGCTTCCTTGAGTACCGGAAGCAGCTCCGGAGTGTTCTCCAAAGACTCATCCATACGGACATTCAATGCTCCGATGCATTCCTGGAATGACGCGAAACTCCTGCTTTCCATCATCTCGCAGCCTTCTCTCATGACTGTGAGCATAGTGCCTTCAGTCGGAGTGATGACAGCGTCATAAGCCTTCTCCACGCCCGCTCTGAAAGCCTTAACGAAATCTGCGCAGCTGATGGTCTTCCTGCCTTCGCATCCTTTGCCAAAGCCCTTGATGAACTGGGAAAGGATGACGCCTGAATTGCCCCTTGCTGACAGCAGAGCTCCCCTGGAAACCTTCTGCATCAGTTCCGAAACGCCCACGATTTCCTCATGCGCTGCTGATTCCAGGCTGCCCTCCAGGGTCATGCTCATATTCGTGCCCGTGTCTCCGTCAGGAACAGGGAAAACGTTCAGTTCGTCTATTCTGTCTTTATTAAGCTTTAATACGGACAGGCCGCCCAGGAACAGCTCCTTGAGCGCCGATCCGTCCAAATGCGTTGTTGTCATTATGCCTCACCTTTGATGGTTACTTCTTTGCCGACGCAGAATGAAATGATGGTACCCGGACCTACTGATGCGCCGACGATCGGTCCAATGCAGCCCAGACGGATATCTTTGCATCCGGTCTTGGCTTTCAGCAGCTCGCCCAGAGATGCTGCGCTCTCCTCATCGTCAGCATGTGAGATCCAGATAGTCTGATCTGCAGCGTTTTCAATCTGCTCAGCCTGATAAGCCGCGATCTCTTCCTTGGCATTCTGTGCGCCCTTGACCTTCTTGATCGCGTAGTTCTGTCCGATCACATCGGAAATGATGATAGGCTTGATGCCGATAATATTGCCGAAGAATGCGCTGGACGCGGTAATGCGGCCGGCTCTCCTCAGGTAGTCCAGCTTGCCTACTGTGGCGCACTGGCTGACCTTCAGTCTGTTCTCCTCGATATATGAAGCGGCCTCATCGATGCTCTTGCCGGCCTTTCTCATATCAGATGCCCACATCAGCATGATGCCCTGTCCGAAAGAACTGTTCAGTGCGTCAATGCAGACGATCCTGCTCTTTGGATATTTCTCCATTACGTCCTTGGCTACAACCTTGGCCAGGTTGATGGAGCCTGACAGAGCGGATGAGCAGCCTACATAGAGCACATCCTTGCCGTTTTCGGCGCACTCAGTAAATACACGCTCATAGCTCTCAGTAGGCACCTGCGTGGTGGTAATGCGCTTGCCGGCTCTCATTGCGTCATAGAATTCCCTGGCTGAGAGCTCTTCCCAGTCCAGTGAAGCCGGATATTCCTTGCCGTCCAGAACATAATTCATCTGGAAATATTCAATGCCGTATGCGTCTCTGACTGTCTTGTCCAGATCGCAGGTGGAATCGCCATAAATCAGATATTCTTTCATAATGAGCCTCCTTATTTCTTCAGGTTCGCTACGATTTCATCCATTATCTTCTTTTCTTCTTCAAGGCCTTCTGAAGCCTTCTTGCCGAAGTAGTAAACACCTAACATGCCCGGTCCGATATTGGCTCCGCAGCTCATGTCTACTCTGAGGATCTCTACTGCCTTCGGATGGAAGGTCTCCTCAACAGCTTTCTTGTAAATCTCAGCGTCCTCTGCCTTCAGAGTATGGCCTATCAGGATCAGCTGGTCTTCAGGATTAACGATGGTTCTCTTGACATACTCGAGGGTGGTTGCGAGAGCTGCCTTCTTGCCTTTAACCTTGGAAAGGATCTCGCTGATGCCTGTAGGAGCGAAATCTCCCATCGCGTTGATGCCGACCATTGTGCCGAAGAATGCCTTGAAGTTAGTTACTCTGCCTGTACGAGCCAGGAACTTCATGTCGTCCATAGGTCCCATCTGACGGAAGCAGTTTCTGTTCTCTTCCAGCCAGTCAGCAGTCTCGTCCAGAGTCTTGCCTGCGTCACGCATCTCAGCTGCCTTCATGTTCATCAGAGCAATAGGTGTTGAGAATCTGAGGGAGTCAACCACGCGGATCTTCCTCTCAGGATACTTCTCCAGGAGCTGCTTGGCAGCCTGTACGAATACATTGTAAGTGCTGCTCATGCGGGATGAAAGGACGATACTTAAGATGTCATGACCTTCCTTCAGCTGCTTCTCCATGATAGCTGCAACATTATCGATAGAGTTAACACCGGTCTTGTAAAGTACTTTATCTTCTCTCATTGATCTGTAATAATCGTCAGCGGAAATGATCTCCCAATCCAGATCTGTGTCATGTGTTACTCCGTCAGGAAAAGTAATCTTGGAAGGGATATAATCCACGATACCGTACTTTTCTCTCATTTCCCTGCTCATGCTGCAGTTTGAATCTGCAACGATTACAAAATCACTCATTATTCTTCCTCCAATTATTAATTACTAGCCATATTACCCCATTTTGAGGTTAATATTGGTATTTTACTCCTTATTTATAATATTTGCAAATATTCATATTTTTGATATTATTTACTCTGTAGATTTATGTTCTGAAATGAGGAAACTATATGACACCGTTGGCTATCATATTAATAATTGTTGCTGTTCTGATCATCGGAGGCGCTGTATTTTCTTTCTTTTACTGCAGAAAAGTCGCCAAAGTAGTTTACGAGACCACGCTGGTCCGCACGAGCCCTGAGAAATGGGGCAGGTGCTGCTCAGCTCCCGAGAATGAAGAACAGCTCGCCATGTGGAATGCCGGCTGCGCATGGGCAGACGCGCACAAGGATAAAATGACGGAAGTTGAGATTGAAAATGACGGCTTCCATCTGTATGGAGAATACTATGATTTCGGATGCAAGAGGGCGGTTATCATCATCCCCGGCCGCTCCGAATCCCTGATGTATTCGTACTTCTTCGCTCCGCCTTATGAGAAGGCCGGCTGCAACGTACTCGTCATTGATATCCGCTCACACGGCAAATCTGACGGCGTATATGACTATATCGGCGTAGGCGAGGACCGCGACACCATGAAATGGGCTGAGCTTCTGCACGACCGTTTCGGCAATGAGCAGGTGCTCATCCACGGCATATGCATGGGCGCAGGCACAGGCATATTGATCCTGTCCCGTCCGGATTATCCGAAGTACATCGCGGGCCAGATCAGCGAGGGCTGCTACATCAGCTTTTATGAGAGCTACAAGCGCCACATGATCGAACAGAAGAGGCCTACATTCCCCGTTCTGCCGATGGTTATGTCACTCATCAAGAAGCATACCGGTACAGACGTAAGCAAAACCAAACCTATTGATTATATTGACAAAGTCAAAGTTCCGTTCCTCTTCATCTGCGGCGAGAAGGATCCATTCTCACTGCCGGAGAAGAGCAGGGAGCTCTTCGCTAAATGCGGCTCAGACAAGAAAGAGATTGTATGGTTTCCGACCGGCAATCACTCACATCTGAGGTTCAGCAACACAGAGGGCTTTGACCAGGCAATCATTGATTTCGTACATAAGTATTTCGATTAGAAAGGCATGAAAATGAGATATATCAACCAATTAAAAGACGGTGACAACGTAATCGGCATCTATCTGTGCAAAGCCAAGAATATGGCACAGACCAAGAACGGCAAGGATTACGAAAACGTCACCCTGACAGATAAAACCGGCACCCTGTCCTGCAAGATCTGGGAGCCGAACTCCATGGGCATCGGCGACTTCGATGTAAACGATTACGTCGAGGTGCGCGGCCGCATCACCCTGTTCAACGGCGCACTCCAGATGTCCATCGACAGGGCTTTCAAGGCCAGCGAAGGCTCATACGACCCGGCTGATTACCTTCCGGTTTCTTCCAGGGATATCAACGAGATGTATGAGGAGCTCAAAACCTACATCAATTCTCTGCAGTCCCCGTATTACAAGCTCCTGCTGGAGAAAATTTTCATTGAAGATACTGAGTTTGTGGAGGTTTTCAAGAAACATTCCGCAGCCAAATCCATACACCACGGCTTCGTGGGCGGCCTGATGCAGCATACACTGGCTGTATGCGACCTGTGCAATTTCTATTGCACCAAATATCCTGCGCTCAACAGAGACCTGCTCATCAGCGCGGCTCTCTGCCACGACATCGGCAAGGTACGCGAGCTCTCTGACTTCCCGCTGAACGATTATACAGACGAAGGTCAGCTCCTGGGACACATTGTCATGGGCGTTGAAATCGTGGATGAGAAGCTCCGCGAGGTCAAGGGATTCCCGAAAGTAAAGGCCGATCAGCTCAAGCACTGCATTCTGGCTCACCACGGCGAATTCGAATTTGGCTCACCTAAGAAACCGGCCCTGGTCGAGGCCGTAGCGCTGAATTTTGCCGACAACACCGATGCTAAGATTGAGGCAATGACCGAGCTCTTTGAGAGCTCTCCTCTGGTAGACGGCGGCTGGCTGGGTTACAGCAGGCTCTTCGACAGCAACATCAGACAGACCAGATAAAATGAACGACAAAGTATTAAAGACACTTGAATTTAATAAAATAACCGAACAGCTCAGCAGCTGGGCATCATCCGACGCAGGCAAGGCTCTGTGCTCAGGGCTCCTGCCGATGACCGATATTGAGGCCATCCGCACCGCCCAGCAGCAGACAACCGACGCTGTTACGCGCCTGAGGAAGAAGTCCGGTCCGGGCTTCGTTGGGCTGAAAAACATCCTGCCATCCATCAAGAGAATGGATGTCGGCAGCATCCTGAACTGCCAGGATCTCCTGGAGATTTCGGGCGTTCTGGACGCGGCTTACTATATGAAAAGATTCCTTACTCCTGAGAATGATGAGGAGCCTGAAGACACTCTGACCGCGTATTACAACGCGCTGGACCCGTGCAGGGTGCTGAACGACGAAATTAAAAGATGCATCTTAGGTATCGACGAGATTGCTGATGATGCATCTCCTAAACTCAAGGACATCCGCCGCCACATGGTGCAGACCAACCTGCAGATTCAGCGCACTCTGAACAACCTGATCACCGCGCAGAGCATGAAGACATATCTGCAGGACAGCGTGGTCACCCAGCGCGACGGCAGATACTGCATCCCGGTCAAATTCGAGCACAGAAACCACGTGCCGGGCATGATCCACGACCAGTCCGGTTCCGGCGCGACCGTATTCATCGAGCCAATGAGCGTAGTCAAGCTGAACAATGAGATGCGCGAGCTCGAGCTGGCAGAAGCAGCCGAAATACAGGTCATCCTGGCCAATCTCACAGGCAGCTGCTGCGTACAGGCCAAGGCAATGGAGGTAGATTACAGGCTCCTGGTGGAGCTGGATTTCATATTTGCGAAAGCGCGCTTTTCCGAGAAGATCCGGGGCAACGCGCCGTCATTCAATGACGACGGTTATATTATCCTGAAGTCTGCGCGCCACCCGCTGCTGGACCAGAAGACAGCTGTCCCGATCAGCCTCGAGCTGGGCAGGGATTTCGACATGCTGATCGTCACCGGTCCTAACACCGGCGGCAAGACAGTCTCTCTTAAGACCACAGGCCTTCTGACCCTTATGGGCCAGGCAGGAATGCATATACCGGCACTCGACGGATCGTCGCTGTGCATTTTTAAGGACGTTTACGCAGACATCGGCGACGAGCAGAGCATTGAACAGAGCCTTTCAACGTTCTCGTCGCACATGACGAATATAGTTAAAATACTGGACCAGGCGGACTACGAATCGCTCGTGCTCCTGGACGAGCTTTGTTCAGGCACTGACCCGACAGAAGGCGCCGCACTGGCTCAGTCTATCCTCACGAAGCTGCACAAGCGCGGCGTGAAATGCATGGCCACGACACATTATCCTGAGCTGAAAGTCTTCGCCATTTCGACCCCGGGCGTACAGAACGCCTGCTGCGAATTCGATGTGGAGACTTTGCGCCCGACATATAAATTATTGATCGGCCTGCCGGGCAAGAGTAATGCATTTGCCATCTCCAGCAAACTGGGCTTGGACAGCTCAATCATAGAGGATGCCAAGTCCCGCATGGACGAGAGCAATATCGCCTTCGAAGACCTGCTGGCAGATATTGAAATAAATAAGAAAACCGCTGAGATGGAGCGGTCCGAAGCGGACAGGGCCATCGCTGAGGCCAACGCGCTGAAAGCCAAGCTGGAAGCGGAGAAATCCGCCTTCGAGAGCAAGCGCGACGCGGTAATGCGCGATGCCAAGGCGCAGGCCTACGAGGTTCTTCAGCAGGCCAAAGACTACGCTGACATGACCATCAAGGACATCCGCAAAGTCTCAAAAGATGTGAACCTCAGCGCTCTCGAGCGTACCCGCACCGAGGTCGGCAGACGTGCGAAAGATGCCCTGGAGGGCATGGCAATGCGTCCATCCAAACCTAGCGGCAAGGCAGAGCCACTGTCATTAGACAGTGTAGCTCCGGGCATGGCTGTCAGAGTCATTTCCATGAACATGACAGGCACCGTTACTTCCAGGCCGAACAGCAAGAAACAAGTAGACGTGCAGCTCGGCAGCATGAATATGAAGGTGAATGTATCTGATCTGGAGAAACTCCCTGAAGACGAGTCCGCCGCAGAGAAGAAGCTGCAAGGCACAGGCATCGGCCACCTGAAATATACCAAGGCTCTCGGGGTTTCAGGAGAATTAAAGCTCCTCGGCCTCACCGTCGACGACGCGATCATGGAGCTGGATAAATACCTGGACGACGCCTGCATGGCGCACCTTTCAAGCGCCCGCATCGTGCACGGCAAAGGCACTGGCGCGCTCAGGCAGGCAGTGCAGCAGCATTTGCGCCGCGACAAGCGCGTCAAATCCTTCAAGCAGGCCGAGTACGGCGATGGAGATGCGGGAGTTACGATTGTGGAGTTTAAATGAAAAGGCACCCTCCGAAGGAGTGCCTTTCAATTATGTAGATTGCAATTATTTAATAGAAACCTATTTCTTTGGTTATCTCTATCATCTGATCTTTGGTAAGGTCACAATATGATACTATGGTTATTATAATTCTGTTTGGATTTCCAGCCTCATCTACATAATCCGGATCAATTTCTCCAGCCTCATCAATAGGTTCCGGGAAAATCTTTATAAACTGCGAATACAAAGTATTATGATCAGTGTCTTCAACCAGCAAAAACTGCAGCGATTCAATCATTGACACTGTCTGAGAATCATAATTTTCTGCGCTTATCAGCTCAATAGCAGGGTGATAATTAAAATCCATGAATTGAAATGCGTCTGTTTTCTCAACATAAACCTTAAAGGATGCACCGTTTTCATCTCCGATGTCTTCATAAGAGAATTCATATACGGGCATATTGGATGAAAACTCTGCTGTGAAATATTTGCTCAGAAGCCACTCAACTTCATCCGGAGTCCAGGTCTTGATTATATTGGGCACCACCTGTCCTTTCCAATACTCACAGGCCCTATCCCATACTTCCTGGCCTCTTGCAAGTTCCTCGCCGCCGAAGGTAATGTTATTATTTATTGGTGCTTTTACCCAATTTAAATACTCCGGGTACTCCGAATCGGGACTGTCTGATGCCTCTGTTGTTTCTTCGTTCGCCGTTTGCTTTTCCCCGGTCAGGCTCTCAAAATAGTTACGGTCAAATATATTTATAATATTTTGCTCCGAGTATTCTTTTCGGCTGTAGACAAGCACCTGGTCCCCACTAAGGAAAATGCTTCGAATAGTATAGCCCGATTTAAGAGGAAGGGTAAGCTCAGTCATTTCTCCCGTAAAATAGTCGAACAGATAACAATTATCAGTTTCTTCAAAGCATCTGTATAAGATATCAGTTGAACCTGTTATGCTAAATTTATCAAACGTCGAGGAAAGATTCTCATCGCTCAGAACTTCAGAAACCTCTCCATCTTTTATCATTGCTATTCTTACATAATCAGAGATGTTTTTGAAATATATATAGTCCCCCATAACCTTCATTTCGGTGAGACCCGACCGCATAAAGTCATTGATCTTGTCCAGGTTGATCTCACGTTTTGCCGAAAATGTTTCTATGTCATACTCACGCAGAAAATAGTCATACGCCTGCCTCACCAAAACATATATAGAGTCTCCATAAAAAGAAGCCATTTCAAAGTGCTCCCCATCAGGTTCTTCAAGCGTTTCGATCACTGATCCGTCGTCAGGGGATCTAAGTTCAAACCAGCCGTTTTTTCCGCTTTCGTCGCGGGAAAACTTTAATGATAAAAGCCCCCGGTCCGTGGCAAACATATAAACTACCGGAAGTAATGATTCCGATGTATCTGTTGTCAGCACATCCATTTTATTATTCTCAGTGTTAATTTTAACCAGAACGCTGTTTGTTCCTCCGTCATCTGTGCCGGAAGCGACCCACATATACATAGATCGGTCCATTAAAACACTGTTTGTAACCTGCGTTGCGAAGTTTGAGACCGAGCCTAATCTCTGAAGTTTACTTGTTTTAAAATTATAAGAATAATAAACAATATCCTGGCTCATATAATTGCTATATATAATAGTATCTTCTGTGAACGCCCAGATTCCTGAGATGTCCTCTGAAGTAATGGTTGTGTATGGTTCTTCTTCATGATCGTTTGACGAAGAAGAACATGCTGCCGCAGTAATAAGAACCGATATTATTAAGAAAAATATCAGGCTTTTCTTTATTATCCGCATGTTTCCACCTCCTTCTTTGACTTAAGGCTGTTTACTATATTTGCTTTATACTAAAGAATTGTGAAAACTTTATGCTTTGATTCCATTTTCTTAAATCGGATCTCATTTTGCCAGTTGGCGTTGTGTCACTTACGTACCACACTTATTATTTTTAATAATTGGTACGTAAAGAATATGATTCAAATGTTATTTTTTACGTACTACTTGTCGTTTATTCAAGAAAAAGTACGTAATCCAATCAACAAATGTAGCTGTTAAACTTCTGACACCCGATCATTAACGCCATAAAAAGGCAAAAGACAGAAAAATTACGGACTACATCGCTTAAATCAATGATGTAGTCCGTAAATGTTCAATCAACACGGCATTATTTACCACTTCCCATGGTGCAGCTGCCCCTGCAGCTCCAGTTCCAGGAAGTCGTTTTGCCTGAGTGCCTCGTAGAGCACGATAGCTACGGAATTTGACAGGTTCAGGCTCCGCTGGCCCTCTGCCATCGGGATGCGCACGCAGGTTTCTTTATTATCTACCAGGATGTCCTCAGGGATGCCGGCGCTTTCCTTGCCGAACATAATATAGTCTCCATCCTGATAATGTACGTCTGTGTACACCTGCTTTGACTTGGTGGTCGCCATCCAGAGGCGTACGCTTTGGAAATTCTCTTTATTCTTTTCGCAAAAATCTCTCCAGCTGTCGTACCTGACCACGTCCAGGTCTTTCCAGTAGTCCATCCCCGCACGCTTTAAGTTCTTGTCATTTAAGATAAAGCCCAAAGGCTCGATGAGGTGCAGGCGGCTTCCTGTAACTAAGCAGGTGCGGCCGATGTTGCCGGTGTTGGCCGGGATCTCCGGCTCCAGTAAAACTATGTTAAACATATCTAAAAGTTGTTCTCTATGAAGTGTCTGATTCTTCCAAGAGCTTCTTTAAGTTCTGCCAGCGAGTATGCATAGGAAATCCTCAAGAATCCTTCGCCGCAGTCACCAAAGGCTGTGCCCGGAACTACTGCGAGCTTTTCCTGCTCGAGGAGCCTCGTGGCAAATTCATCCGATGTGATCCCTAAATGCTGAATCGACGGAAATACATAGAATGCGCCGTAAGGCTCGAAGCAGTGCAGGCCCATGTCATTCAGCTCTTTGACCAGGTAGCGGCGGCGCTGGTTGTAGGCTTCGCGCATCTTGGCTACATCTTCGTCGCCGTTGCGCAGGGCCTCCACGCCCGCGTACTGGGATGTGGTCGGAGCGCACATGATCGCGTACTGATGGAGCTTGAGCATCTGGCTGATGATCTCCTTCGGGCCGACTGCGAAGCCGAGTCTCCAGCCGGTCATCGCGTAGGCTTTGGAGAAGCCGTTGATGACGATGGTCCTCTCCTGCATGCCCGGCAGCGAAGCGATGGTCATATGCGGCTTGCCAGTATAGGTGAGCTCGCCGTAGATCTCGTCCGAAACCACGAAGATGTCTCTCTCCCGGCAGATCTTGGCGATCGGCACGAGGTCCTTTTCTTCCATGATCGCGCCGGTCGGATTGTTCGGGAATGCGAGGACTAAAACCTTGGTTTTCTCCGTGATAGCCGCCTCCAGTTCTTCCGGTGTCAGGCGGAATTCATTGTATTCCTTAAGAGGAATGGTGACGGGTACACCGCCCGCGAGCCGAGCGCACGGAACGTATGAAACGTAGCACGGCTCAGGGATGATGACTTCATCACCCGGATCAAGCATGGCGCGCAGCGCCATATCGATGGCTTCGGAGCCGCCGACAGTTATAAATGTCTCGCTTACAGGATCGTAAGTGAGTCTGTGTTTTCTTTCGTAATATGCAGCGATTTCCTTCCTGAGCTCCATAAGTCCTGCGTTGGAGGTGTAGAAAGTGCGGCCTTTCTCTAATGAATAGATGCCGGCCTCTCTGATGTGCCAGGGAGTATCGAAGTCGGGCTCGCCAACGCCCAGTGATATGGCGTCGGGCATCTCAGCTACGATGTCAAAGAACTTCCTGATACCGGAAGGCTGCATATCTCTTGCGACCTTTGATATTGGATCTCTCACAGTGATATTCTCTCCCTTTCATCTTTTTTGACTTCGCCCAGTACTGTGCCGAAGTCTTTGTAGCGCTTCAGAATGAAGTGTGTAGCCGTGCCGGTAACGAATTCTACAGGTGACAGCTTGTTGGATACGAAGGCTGCGACCTGTCTCATGGTCTTGCCCTCGAGCATTACCAGGAAGTCATATGCGCCTGAAATCAGGTAGCATGTCTTAACTTCGTCGAATTTATAGATGCGCTCTGCGATGGAGTCGAAGCCCATGTCGCGCTGAGTGTTTACTCTGACTTCTATCAGGGCGTCCACCTTCTCCTCGTCGGTGTTGTCCCAGTTAATGAGAGTGTAATAACCGCAGATGACACCGGACTTCTCCAGCTCCGCGATCTCATTCGCGACAGCCGCTTCGCTCGCCCCCAGCATGGTGGCCAGCTCCGCCAGTTCGATTCTGGAATTGTTCTCAATTAACCGCAGTAATTCTTCTCTCATGATCTTTCTCCTTTACTTTCTTTTTCTGTCTAATATATCCTTGTCCTGCCTGGACGGGGGCGTGAGGAATCTCCTGGATTCTCCGTCTACGACCACCCTGTCCTTCGAGGAATTGGTCTCTCCAATGAGCACGAAGCCCTCAGGCAGTTCGTCTGCCATCGTCAGGAAGGCCCCGCCTGAAACAGCCTCATACGGATTCTCGTCGAAGCATTCCATAATCTCGATCACTTCCTGCATCATCGGAATGTCGCGGATCCTCACCTCGCAGCCGCACTCCGCTTCCTCGCAGAGCTCCCAGAGAGCGCGGAAAATACCGCCTTCGCCGATTTCCTTTATATTTTTCATACTATAATTGTTTGGCTGTGATTTCGCAATAATAAATTGCTCAATAAAGAAGCCCGGGAAGCGCCTTGCCAGGAATTCCCGGTTCTCCTCCAGCAGCTCTGCCGCCTTGGAATATCCAATTATCCCGCTGATGCCTATCTTCATTTGTCCTCCCTCGACGGGCAATATGGTGCCAGACAGCACTCGCCGCACTTAGGCCTGCGCGCGATGCACACATTCCTGCCGTGATTGATTATCTGAATGTTCCACAGGATCCAATGATCCTTCGGAAGAACCTTCTCGAGGTCATGCTCCACTGCCACCGGATCTTCGTTTTTTGTAAGACCCAGTTTGCGTGAAATCCTGCCTACGTGAGTGTCCACGACAATGCTCGGGATGTCATAGATATTGCCGCGGATGACATTCGCGGTCTTGCGTCCTACGCCCGGAAGCTTAGTCAGCAGGTCAATATCAGAAGGCACCTCGCCGCCGTATTCTTCTAACAGAACTTTGGCGCAGGCGATGATGTTCTTGGCCTTATTGTGGTAGAAACCAGTGGAATGAATGTCCTGCTCCATCTCCTTAAGGTCCGCATTGGCGAAGGCTGTAAGGTCCGGATATTTCACGAACAGGTCCTTGGTCACGATATTGACCCTGGCGTCCGTGCACTGGGCGCTTAAGATAGTCGCGATCAGCAGCTGCCATGCATTATCATGCTCCAGCCAGCACTTCTTCTCGACTGTATAATGCTCGTCGAGCTGCTCTATTATCTTTTCTACACGCTCTTTCTTATTCATCGTCTTTCTCCATTATCTCGTCCAGGCTGTCAAAGAACGCTCCGAGGGTCTGTTCCATTTCTTCGAGGGTGCGCGGTACCTTGAGAGGCCTGTAAACGAAGTATGGCTGGCTGTCCGCCACGAATTTCAGTGTGTCTTTATTCTTATTCAGGAAGCCGTGCATCTTGTATGTGTCAATCCTGGCATTCCTGAACATGCATATCTTGAATTCGGTCTTGGACCCGGATATCTCTGTAATGAACTTGTCATGCGCGCGTGCCCTGATGAGCGCCACGTTCAGGAGATTCTCTGTCTCGGAAGGCACCTCGCCGAAACGGTCCTCGAGCTCGGCGTGAATGTCCTCCATCTCCTCCCTGCAGGTGATATTCGAAATCTTCTTGTACATATTCAGTTTCTCATACTCATTCTTGATATAGGAAGCCGGAATGAAGCCGTCAATCCGCAGATCTACAGTCGTATCGTAATCCTCTGATACGGTTTCGCCTTTGAGCAGGGCGACCGCCTCGTTCAGGAGCTTGCAGTAAAGCTCGTAGCCTACCGCCTCCATGTGGCCCGACTGTTCAGCGCCGAGGATATTGCCCGCGCCTCGGATCTCCAGGTCACGCATAGCGATCTTGATGCCGCTGCCCAGCTCCGAGAATTCACGGATGGCTTTGAGCCTCTTCTCCGCCACCTCCTGGAGGAGCTTGTCCCTCCTGTACATCAGGAAGGCGTATGCCGTGCGGTTCGATCTGCCTACACGGCCTCTCAGCTGATAGAGCTGGGAGAGTCCGAACTTGTCAGCGTCATGTATAATGATCGTATTGACGTTGGAAATGTCCAGGCCGGTCTCGATGATCGTTGTGGAGACCAGCACATCGATCTCGCCGTCAATGAAATCGTACATTATCTGTTCCAGTTCGCGGGTGGACATCTGTCCGTGGGCGAAACGCACGTTAAGCCCCGGAACCATGTCCTGTATCTGCGCCGCTACGTGATCGATATTATTCGTGCGGTTGTAAACATAATAAACCTGGCCGCCCCTGCGGGCCTCCCTGAGGATGGCTTCCTGAACGGCTGCCTCAGAGTACTCCATTACATAGGTCTGGATCGGCACCCTGTCAACCGGCGGTTCTGTGAGCAGGCTCATGTCACGGATGCCCGTCAGGCTCATGTGCAGGGTCCTGGGGATAGGTGTCGCGCTGAGGGTCAGGACATCAATGTCCTGGCGGAGCTGCTTGATCTTCTCCTTATGGCCTACGCCGAAACGCTGCTCCTCATCTACTACGAGCAGGCCTAAATTTTTGAATTTAACGTCCTTGGAAAGCAGCCTGTGCGTGCCGACTACGATGTCCGCCATGCCCGTCTGGATCTCCTTAAGGATTTCCTTGGTCTGCTTAGGAGTGTTGAATCTGGACAACATGCGCACGGTCACCGGATAAGGTGCCACACGCTGGCTGATCGTATTGTAGTGCTGCTGCGCAAGGATGGTCGTCGGGACCAGGAAAACTACCTGTTTGCCCTCCTGTACGGCCTTGAACGCTGCCCTGATCGCAACCTCGGTCTTGCCGAATCCTACGTCACCGCAGATCAGACGGTCCATTATCTTGGTGCTCTCCATATCGGCTTTGACAGCCTCAATGGCCATGCGCTGGTCCTCGGTCTCTTCGAATTCGAAGGCCTCTTCGAACTCTTTCTGCCATACTGTATCCGGTCCGTAGCTGTAGCCCTGCTTGGCCTGTCTGGCGGCGTAGAGCCTTACCAGCTCGCCCGCAATGTCCTGAACCGAGCCGCGGACTCTGGCCTTGGTGTTGGCCCATTCCTTGCCGCCCAGCTTGTTTATCTTAGGTTTGGCGCCTTCCGCGCCTGAATATTTCTGAATCTTGTCGAACTGAGTCGCCAGTACGTAGAGGTTCGCGCCTCCGGCGTACTGGATCTTCATGTAATCCTTCTCGGTGCCGTCCACCATGATACGTTCGATGCCCAGATATGTGCCGATGCCATGCTGCTCGTGTACTACATAATCGCCGATATTGAGGTCGGTGAAATCCTTGATGGCATCGCCCGCAAATCTCTTCCTGCGGCGCCTCGAAGGCCTTCTCTGTCCGAAAATATCAACTTCCGAAACAACAACGAACTTGATGTCCGGGTATTCAAAGCCTGTCCTGATGGCACCGGAGAATACTGTCGCGTCGGCCTCGTTTTCGACCAGGCTCTTTCTTAAATTATCCGCTCTCGCCTGACCTGCGGCACAGAGTCTGACGTCCCAGCCGTTCTTTTTGTATTTCTTGACGTCTGAGATCAGATCTTCAAAACGGCCATTGTAACTGGCCACGTTTTTAGCGTTGATGCTGAGGGTTTTCTGTATCTTGATCCCCTCTACCTTGCCGCCCAGCATTGATAGATACAAACAAGCGAAGTCCTTTGTGTCCAGAGGCTCTTCCTCCTCATAAATCCTGGCCGGCTCGTCAAAGATTATCAGCGCGGTTTCAGGCTTGAAATAATCCAGGAAGGTTGATTCCCTGCGTTCGCTCTCGTCACGGTCTCCTCCCGCGAAAATTGTGAACTCTTCCGCCTCTTCGATGGACCTCTGGCTGTCCACATCGAACACCTTGATGGTCTCAATAGTATCGCCCCACAGATCCAGTCTGTACGGCGCGCTCTCCGTATATGGGAAGATATCGATGATATTGCCTCTGACCGAGAATTCGCCGTGTCCGGCCACCTGGGACTCATTGTCATAGCCCAGGGCTACCAGCCTGGCAGCCAGTTCCTGTCCGTCCACAACGCCGCCTTTGCGGAGAGTGATGGACTTCTCCCTGATATCGGCGAATGAAGCCAGCCTGTCACGGAAGGCCGCGAGCGTGGTCACAATGGTGATATTCTCGCCGTTATAAATGCTCCTGGTTACCTCGAGCCTCTGCTCGGAGATATAGCTGCCCTGGATGTCCGCCTTGTAGAACATCGAATCCAGCGCCGGATAATAGAGCACATTTTTATCAAAGGACATATAATTATTGCGGATCTCAGCGGCCCTCACCTCGTCATAGGTAACGATGAGCTTTTGCTGCCAGCTGCGTCCCAGGCCTGAGATGAAGTGCTCCATCTGTACAGGAACACAGCCATTTAACTGCACTTTCTTATGTTCCGAAAGTGCAGTCTCAGCCTTTTTATATGTATCCAGTTTTTCTAAAATCTCGTAGAACATCAGTTAATTGTATCTGTTCATCGCGCGGTCAACGCCGTCCTTGATAATGTCAATAACAGCCTCGCAGGCTTCCTTCTGGGCTTCCTCTACCTTTGCACGTTCTTCCTTATTAAATCTGCTGAGAACGTAGTCCGCCATGTCCATGTACTCAGGGCGCTTGCCAATGCCGATGCGCACACGGCAGAAATCGCCCGTGCCGAGTACGGACGTTATATGCTTCATTCCGTTGTGGCTGCCCGGAGAGCCCTGTTTGCGGATCCTGATCCTGCCCACATCCAGGTCTGAGTCATCATAGATGACGATCAGCTTGTCCTTGGGGTCGATGCGGTAGAATCTGGCCAGAGGCCTTACCGCATTGCCGCTCAGGTTCATAAAGGTCTGCGGCTTGGCCAGCATGACCTTCTCGCCGTTAACAGCGCCTGTGCCTACCAGAGCTGAAAATCTGGATTTGTTGACCTTTATTCCCAGCTTGTCTGCCAGCAGGTCAATGCAGTCAAAGCCCATATTATGGCGGGTTTTCTCATATTCTTTTGTCGGATTTCCGAGCCCTACAATCAGATACATCTTCTTTCCCTTTTATATAATGAAAATATTCATTTTATTATAATTGTTTCCCTGTCAGCTTTCAAGTTTACCTTTGGTTTCGGTTTTTGTGACAGTATTAAAAAAAATGTTGTTTTTTTATACAACTTATGCTAAAATGCAGCCTAATCAACAGTGTGTTGGATATTCGACCTCAAAAGGAGTATTAAGACTTATGGAAATCACAGACGTAAGAATCAGAATGATCAGTAAAGAAGGCAAGATGAAAGCTGTTGCTTCCATCACAATTGATTCAGTTTTTGTAGTTCACGACATTAAGGTTATCGAAGGCGAGAAGGGTTTATTTATCGCTATGCCGAGCAGGAAGAATCCGGACGGCGAATATCGCGACATTGCTCATCCTATCAATTCAGAGACCCGTGACTCACTTCAGACTTTGATTCTGAAGGCATATGAGGAAGAGGCTGCAAAAGAGCCTGAACTCTAATATCTGATCACAGGTATCTTTAATCAAGACCATATGAAAGCGGCAACTTGACGTTGCCGCTCTTATATTGTAAAATTTACACCGATTTTAATATATATTTGAGGATAAAATGAATCTGGATTTTACTAAAAAACAACATATACACTTCATCGGAATCGGTGGAATTAACATGAGCTCTTTGGCGCAGGTTCTCCTGACAAGGGGCTTTACTGTTTCAGGCTCGGATTTCAAAGATTCTGAACTGGTTCACAGCCTCAGGGAGATGGGCGCTGAGATCGCTATCGGCCACAGTGCGGACAATATCACTGAAGACATTTCTCTCGTGGTCTATACCGCCGCGATCAAACCGGACAACCCTGAGCTCGTACGCGCAATTGAGCTCGGCATCCCGACAGCCACCAGGGCCGAATTCCTCGGTCAGCTCATGAAGAACTACGATCTGGCCATCTGCGTATCAGGCACCCATGGCAAGACCACTACCACTTCGCTTATTTCTCAGATACTTCTGGACAACGATACCGACCCGACTATCATGGTCGGCGGCATGCTCCCGGCCATCGGCGGAAATACACGCATCGGCCATTCGGGCAATTTCATCACAGAAGCATGTGAATACACCAACAGCTTCCTGTCGTTCTTCCCGACGCTGGAGGTCGTCCTCAACGTCAAAGCTGACCATCTGGACTTCTTCAAGGATCTCGATGACATCAGGAACAGCTTCCGTGTTTATACGCACCTGCTGCCTGACGACGGTACTCTGATCATCAACGGCGAGATTGACAATCTTCCTTATTTTACAGATGACCTCAAATGCCGCGTTATCACCTTCGGTATGGATGGAGATTACGCGTTCACTGCGCATAACGTATCATATGACGACCTGGCCTGCGGCGAATACGACCTGTACAAGGACAATGAGTTCGTATGCCACGTCAAGCTGGGCATTCCCGGTGAATATAATGTCAGCAATTCCCTCGCGGCTTTTGCTGCGGCTGATGCTATCGGCATTAATCCTGCTGATGCCGTCAGATCGATCGACAAGTTCACGGGCGTTGACCGCCGTTTCCAGTACAAGGGCAATATCGGCGGCGTTACCATAATCGATGACTACGCTCACCATCCGGACGAGATTGCCGCGACTCTGGGCGCAGCCCTCAAATGTCCTCACAAGAAGCTCTGGGTCATCTTCCAGCCGCACACCTACTCCAGGACCAAGGCCCTCTTTGATGAGTTCGCTGCCAGCCTGTCTGCCGCTGACGCTGTCGTCCTGACAGATATCTACGCGGCGCGCGAGAAGGACACACTGGGCATCTCATCCAAGGATCTTCAGAAAAAAATCGCCTCGCTTGGCTGTGAAAGTTATTATTTCCCGACGTTTGATGAGGTGGAAAACTTCATCTTAGATCACTGCAGCACGGGTGATATGGTCATTACAATGGGCGCTGGCGACGTATATCAGATTGCGGACCATTTAACAGGAAAATAAATTCCGTGTTTTTTATCATCATTGGATTTTGTTTATAACCGATTTTAAAAACCCTTGATTTTTCAAGGGTTTTTTAATGTAAAAAAAGTTATCCCCATTGTCCACAAATTTTTTTAAATTTAAACAGCAATTTTTTGGATTGCATTTTTAAAAATATTGCTTGACAGCCCCTATTTTACAGGGTTTTTTAAATGCATTTTTTTGTCAATATTATTCGCTTTTTTTATCCACTTTTTCCACAATTTCCACTTTTACGCATTCCTTAATAATGGCGGTTTGTCAAGTCCTTTTTTTATAAAAATTTATATGCTATATTTCACTTACTTTAATTGGCAATAAGGTTTTTGGTATGAGTAACTTTACACTGAAACACGACGGATATATCGGCTCCACGAGCATTACTAATAGTTTCATCCGAGACTATATGCCGAAGGCCGCCGGTGAATTCGTGAAAATATATATATATCTGCTTATGTGTCTGGAGGAGAAGGAATCTTCTCTGTCCATCTCTGATATTGCTGACGTATTCAACAATACCGAGAAGGACGTTATCCGGGCACTGAAGTACTGGGAGAAGAAAGGGCTGCTGGAGCTGACATTCGACGACGGCGAGCTCTCTTCCCTCTGCGTTACTCATGTTTCAGCAGACGGCAGCAGGAGTTATACCAGCACGGTTTCCACGTCCACAGGTGCTGTTCAGACGGCACCTGTAGATGCTGCTCCGCAGCAGTCTGCCGCGAAATACCAGAAACGCGCCCATTCACGCGAAGAGATCGACGCGTTCAGCTGCAGGGATGATTTCAGCGTCACCATTACCATGGCGCAGCAGTATCTGGGCAGGCCTTTCACAGGCACCGAGATCAATACCCTCATGTTCTTCCATGAAGAGCTGGGCTTCCCTTCAGACCTGATCGAGTATCTGTTTGACTACTGTACGGACGGCGGTCACAAGGACATGCGCTATATCGAGACAGTAGCTATCAACTGGGCCGAGCAGGGCATCAAGAATGTCGCTGCCGCCAAACTGCTGAACTCTGTTTACACCGACAAATGCCGTAAGGTTCTGAGCGCATTTGGCCTGAGCGGCCGCGATCCGTCCAGGAGTGAGTCCGAATGGGTGGCCAAGTGGAATCTGTCCTACGGCTTCAACACAGAGATGATCCTCGAAGCCTGCAACAGGACTATGAATGCTATCCACAAGCCCAGCTTTGATTATACCGATTCCATTCTGCAGAATTGGAAGAGCAATAAAGTAACCACCATCAACGATCTTAAGAAGCTGGATGCCCAGCACAAGAGCAAGACCAAGGCTCCCGCCAGGAAGCCTGCCTCCAAGCCGGCGCAGGGCAACAAGTTCAATAACTTCCCTCAGCGCGATTACGACTGGGAAGAGCTTGAGAACAAGCTGATCAATAAGGGGCTGAAATGAGCATAACGCGAGCTGCTTTTGAGAGCATTTTAAGAGAATACAATGACAAGAGGCTGCGCGCCGAGAGGGCGCTGGCCGAGCGAAAGGCGGAGATTTATTCCCGCCTTCCTGAGGTTGAGCAGATAAATGGGCGCATCGCGTCTCTCTCTGTTGACACCGCCATCGCCCGCATCAATGGCGCAGGCGCCGATCTGGATTCCTACCGCAGGCAGATTGAAGAGCTCTCAGCCCGGAAGCAGCAGCTGCTCTCATCAGCCGGCTATCAGCCGTCCGACCTGGAGCCTCATTACGAGTGCAGGCTCTGCAACGACACAGGCTATATTGGAGATGAGATGTGCAGCTGCTTCAAGAAGCGCATCAGAGAAGTCCTGTACGACCAGTCAAATATCGGCCGCGTCTTGGATCAGGAGAATTTCAGCACCTTTTCTTTCAAATATTATCCGGATGAGCCGGATTCCCAGAATAATCCTCTGCAGGCCGCCAAGCATGCTGCGCGTGTGGCAGTAGATTTCATCAACAACTTTGACGCCCGGCATGACAACCTGCTCATCTGCGGCGAGACCGGCGTAGGCAAGTCCTTCCTGGCCAACTGCATCGCCAAGGAGCTGATCGACAGGGGCTATTTCGTGATCTATCTGTCCGCGGTCAAGCTGTTCGATATTCTTGGGGACGCTGTCTTCGGCTCGGACCGCGCGGATTCAGACCAGATCCTTAAGCAGATCATGAAATGCGACCTGCTGATAATCGACGATCTGGGCACCGAACTGGTTAATTCATTTACGACCACCCAGCTGTTTAACTGCATTAATGAGCGTCTGCTGGCAGATAAATCCACTATTATTTCCAGCAATCTGTCGCTGGAGCAGCTTCAGAACAACTATTCCGAGAGAATCTTCTCCCGATTAGTAAATAGATATACGATTATTAAACTATATGGCAAAGATATTAGAATGATTAAAAAATTGGAGGGTTAATATGCTGCGTGAAGAAATCGTAATCAACACCATACCTGTAGGACCACTTGGCATCATCGCGCTTAAGAGCTGCGAGGGCCTGGGCGAATCCATCGACAAGAGGATCTCGTCCTGGAGAAAGAGCCGTCAGTCAGAATTCAAGAAAGAACTCGCTCTGACCGGCTATGAGAAGGACAGCTACATTATCCACGTCGAGAACCCGCGTTTCGGTTCCGGCGAGGCTAAGGGCGTCGTCAAAGACACTGTCCGCGGCAAGGATGTTTTCATCCTGGTCGATATCTGCAACAACTCACTGACATACAGAATGGGCCAGACACTCAACCGTATGTCACCTGATGATCACTTCCAGGATCTGAAGAGGATCATCGCCGCGATGGGCGGCAAGGCTAACAGGATCAACGTCATCATGCCGTTCCTGTATGAGAGCCGCCAGCACAAGAGAAACGCCCGCGAGTCTCTGGACTGCGCTATGGGCCTTCAGGAACTCTACGCAATGGGCGTTGACAACATCATCACATTCGACGCACATGATCCGCGTGTAATCAACGCGGCACCACAGAATGGTTTCGAGAACATCAAGCCGTCATACCAGTTCCTTAAGAACCTGTGCAAGGTTGAGAAGGACATCATCTTCGACAAGGACCACCTGCTCATGATCAGCCCGGATGAGGGCGCCATCGACAGGAGCGTATTCTTCGCCAGTGTCCTGGGTATCGATATGGCTCTGTTCTACAAGAGACGTGATTATTCAGTAATCGACCCGAAGACCGGATCCAATCCGATCGTAGCACATGAGTATCTGGGCATCAGCCCGGCCGGCAAAGACGTCATCGTCGTTGACGACATGATCTCTTCAGGCGGCAGTATGATCGATACTGCTAAGAGACTGAAAGAAATGGGCGCTAAGAGAATCTTCGTATTCTCAACCTTCGGCCTGTTCACCAACGGCATGGAGAAGTTTGACGCAGCCCATGAGAGAGGCGACATCACCAGAATATTCACCACCAACCTGACATATCAGTCTCCTGAGCTGCTTTCAAGAACTGATTATTACACCAGTGTTGACATGAGCAAATTCGTTTCTTACATCATTGACACGCTGAATCATAATGCCTCCATCAGCGACCTGCTGGATCCTACAAACAGGATCAAGTCTCTGATCGAGAAATATAATAACGGAGAGCTCAATCAGGACAGCGCATTCGATTCAATCGAGTAATCCGTCATCCTTCCATTAATCATTTTATTTCTAATATTTAAAAAAAGGACTGCATCCGCAGTCCTTTTTTATGGTATTATCTCTGCATGGGAATTTTAATAAGGATTTTTTTCAGAAGAATGTTAGCGGTTATCGGATTTATACTCCTCGCCTGGTTCCTCATTCCTGCATTCATTACAGGAACGTTTAATATTGGCGCGATCACAGGAATGATCGTCTCCTTCATACTGATCATCTATGGTCTGTGGGGCGGATGGATCAATGCCCTGCTGCGCCTGATATGGAAGAGCATCCCGGGCAAGATCATACTCTCAATCATCATCCTCGCCATTGTGGCTATTCTGGGACTGGCTGCTGCCACAACCGTTTCCATGATACGGGGCAATTCGCGCGCTGCGAAGCAGGATGCTACTGTCGTTGTATTGGGCTGCAGAGTATATGATACACATATCAGCCTGACCCTCAAGGCCCGTCTGGATGCAGCGATCGAATATCTGAACGAGAATCCTTCATCTGCCTGCATTGTCTCCGGTGGTCAGGGCGACAACGAAAGCCGCACCGAAGCTTCGGCCATGTATGACTATCTGATTGAGCAGGGCATCAGTCCGGACAGAATCTATATTGAAGACCAGTCCAAAGACACTGATGAAAACCTGCTTTTCTCCAAAGCCATTATACAAAAAGAAGGGCTTAATCCGGTAACAGTGATAGCCACAAACGACTATCACATGTACCGTGCCCTTAAAATTTCAGAAAAATATGGTTATGACGCAGGCTCTCTCCCCGCGAAGACTCTGTGGTGGCTGTTCCCGACCAATTACGTCAGGGAGATGTACGGCATCCTGGAGATGTGGTTCCTGAAATAATTAAGCAGATTGAACCTATACTAATATGGTTTTGATGGGCTGGTTTTCTCCAATGCTGCGTCAGGTTTCTTGAGAATACTACTAGTATTCCCTGCGAAACCTTCCTTGCCTTGAAAAAAACCAGCTCCGTCAAAACTGCAAAGCACCTTACAGCGAGCATCTTTCGTGGGATTTTTGTCCCGCGAAGTGCAGGCGGGCTGACCGCCCGCTAAGCGACAAGGGGCGAAAATCATCGAAAAAGGCCGCTGTAAGGCGTATTCGCATAGGTTCAATCTGCTTACAGTTCCGCGTCCAGTTCCACCGGACAGTGATCAGAACCCATAACTTCAGTATGGATCACCGCGTCAGTCAGTTTATCCTTTAATGATTCTGAACAGATGAAATAGTCTATACGCCATCCGGCGTTCTTTTCGCGCGCGCGGAATCTGTATGACCACCAGCTGTAAGTTACCTGATCAGGGTAGAAATATCTGAAAGTATCAATAAATCCGGATGACAGGACCGTACTCATCTTGGCTCTTTCCTCATCTGTAAAGCCCGCGTTGCGGCGGTTGGTCTTAGGATTCTTAAGATCGATCTCCTGGTGCGCTACGTTCAGATCGCCGCAGTAAATGACCGGTTTTACCTTGTCCAGCGCGCGGATATATTCGAGGAACGCATCCTCCCACGCCATACGGTAGTCCAGCCTCTTCAGCTCATCCTGAGAGTTCGGCACATAGACAGTTATGAAATAAAAATTCTCATATTCCAATGTGATAACACGGCCTTCGTGGTCGTGTTCCTCAACGCCGATGCCGTATGTGACGCTGATAGGCTTCCTTTTGGTAAATACAGCGGTGCCTGAATAGCCCTTCTTCTCAGCGTAATTCCAGTACTGGTAATAACCCGGCAGGTCCAGTTCAAACTGTCCCTCCTGCATCTTGGTCTCCTGCAGGCAGAAAATATCAGCATCCGCCTGATTGAAAAAATCCATAAAGCCCTTACCGTGGCAGGCTCTTATTCCGTTAACGTTCCAGGATATAAATTTCATTTTCACTCCATTACAAAGCATCTGCCTGTTTCCACAAAGATTCCGCTCATGTAATTCTCGGTCAGGATCAGATATTCGTTTGTTTCTATATTCATAAGATATATATTGTCGCTCACGTCGTAGCCCTGCAGGACGTATACGTCGCCGTCATATTCCCAGACAACAGGTATCTTGGAGCCGGTAAAATACAGCGCCTCCGTGAGGGTAATGCCCGTGACGTTCAGCAGTTCCTCGTTTTTGTACGCAGCTATTGCCTGTTTCATGCTCTCCTCAGATACGTCGATGACTGAAGGCCTGGTGCTCCTTCTATAGAAATAGCCGCCGCTGTTCGTCAGCACGCTGCCGCCGTTTTCATACGCCAGCTGGATGGCTGCTGCCGGGCTGTTTACAATGCCTTGCAGCATACCCTTAGCGTATACATAATACCTGCCGTCAACAGCCAGCATCTCGCTCACGCTGGTTACTTCCGCGTTGGACTGATATACCGGGATGCTCTTGTCGATCCTGAGGTCTCCGGCGGTGGTGGTATTGTCTACGTAACTGACGTAATAAACAGATTTCTTGGTCTCTTCGTATGAAATATAAAGCCTCGGCTCCGGATAGTCCTCCAAATCCGTCGCGAACAGTGTGAAATCATCGGTTTCATTGTAGCTGTCGCCGCTCTTTACAACCCTGGAGATGATGACGCGGTTGTATTCAACCAGCGAGTCAACGAAGTATCCATAGTCGGACTGCGTTCTCTGCTGTACCTTTCCGCTCTTATTCGTAACTATCATCTCAGGCATGAGCAGGTATTCGCGTCCTTCGGCGGTAACATAGGTTGCGCCGCTGGTTCCCTGTCCGTAAACGAAGTCCATATTGAGGAAACCGAGTGCCTTAATGCATTTGCCTTTCTCGGCCGTGACCTCGTAACTGTCACCGGTCTCCATATCGAGGACGGTAATGCGCTCCGCCGTGTTTGGCTTGCCGTTTTCATGCCATGCCAGCATACGGCCTGTAGCGGAAATCTTGCTGTTGCTCTCGGTCAGACCGGACGCGATCAGCTCAGCGTCGTTGTCATTCAGGCTGATGGCATATAAGTATTCGTCCATCATCAGGTAAAGGACGTTGTCATTGTTCAGATAGCAGAGCGAGCCAATGGACTGGTCCAGAATTTCAAACGGAACGTCCGCCGGAATGAACATTTCCTCGTTTACCTGCCGCTCTTCGGCGTTGTATTTGTACAAGCCAAGGCCGGTCATGCCCTCGTGCACGCCCTTATTCATATAGCCGTATACCAGGAACTTAATATCACCCTCGTCAGAGACGGAAATAATCTTGATATCATGCCTGTCGTACGTTTCACGCTCATCCAGAACGCTCTTGAAGAATGAGAAAATCTGGATAATAGATTTCGTCTCGGTGTCCATGCACCAGAGCGAGCCGTTCGTTACGAAGCAGTTGAGCGTGCCTTTATAGTTGCTCATCATATCGACAGTGTATTCGTTGCGGATGCCCAGCTCGGCCATCGTTGTGCCTACATTGTCCACGCTCGGAATGAACATCTGATCAACGCTGCGCTCATAGTCCAGCACATAGGTCCTGGAGCTGGTGGTACGCAGCCTGTAATACTCGGAAACATTGTAATATTCAGTGGCATCGTCGCTGTTAACGCGGCTGACCATGTATTCCAGACGGAAGAAGCCAATCTCTCCGTCCGCATCGATAATATTTACAACAGGCTCGGTCACCTTGCTGACATCCATATCTCCCCACATAATATGGGAGAGGGAAGAAACCAGGCTCGCGTGGCCCAGATTTCTGTTGCCGTCTTTCAGACCATCGCTCTCCATATACGGTTTGATGAACTCATCTCCGTTAGGGCTGTAGAGACTGTTGTTGAACTGAAGTACCAGGTCGATCTGTCCGTAAACCTTATCCGTGACGTTTCTGGTGACTCTGGTGTAATAATGGATCTGGCGGCCGCCGTTCTCCTCCAGGATAACATCCAGCACGTATTCCTTGCCTTCCTCCATCGATTTGTCAAGGGTCAGGTCTATTGAGAGCCTCGTGTCGGTGACCTCGAATGCTTTGGCGTCAGTATCCTGGATCAGCTTGTTCTCAGCAGTGTCATAGACTTTGCATCTGACGTTTGTCAGGTCAATGCCGTAGCTCTGGCCTTCAAGATGGATATCGTAGGTGTTCTGGAGAACGAAGATCGTATCTCTCATATATCGCGGATTCATATCCCTCGTGTGGCCCATCATCTTGTTCAGCTGCATATTCTCATAGCTGATCGTGAGCACAGGGAGGGTAGCATCTGTCATTTCGTCATATTCAATCTGTCTGGCGGGACGGTTCTTCATCACCCAGAACAGGATGCCTGAAGCGATAATAAGTACAGCTAAAAAGCCAAGTCCCAGGAAAAGGAACTTGTGCCTTTTGATGAAATATTTCTTCTCATATCTCTTGTAAGACGATGCGCGCTTTCTCATGGGGGTAATTATACAGGGTTTTTGTGACCATCTCAAGAACAGAGGCTTTATTTTTGAATTAATGGTTGTATAATTGGTAAAAAGGAAGGAGGTATTATCTAATGCAGGAATTTTTAGATACTATCATAAAATGGGCTACTACGGCAGGCGTTAAAATCCTCATCGCCCTGATCGTAATGTTCATTGCATTCAAGATCATTAACTTTATAACCAAGAAAGTAACCAAGAAGCTTCAGTCCAATGAGAAATATGACCCAACTCTTGTTAAGACCCTTTCCTATATTGGCAAAATTGTCCTGAAGATTCTCGTCGTTGTATGCCTGATCGGATATGTCGGCATTGAGACCGGCGCCATTTCAGCTCTGATCGCTTCCGTTGGCGTAGCTGCAGGCCTGGCTATCAACGGCACACTCGCTAATCTGGCCGGCGGCATCATGATCATTGTCACCCGCCCGTTCAGGATCGGCGACTATATTTCCGCTATGGGCAACGACGGCACCGTTGAAGACATCAAGATCTGCTACACCAAGATCACTACTGTTGACAACAAGACCGTTTATCTGCCAAACGGAGCTCTGTCCACCGGCACGATCATTAACTTCTCAGAGAAGGATATCCGCCGCGTAGACCTGGAGTTCTCAGTTGCAGGCAACGATCCGGTCAAGGTCCGCAATCTTCTGTTAGAGGTTTGCCAGAATGAGGAGAAAGTCCTCAAGGAGCCGGCACCATTCGCCCGCATCACAGACTACGGCGCTGGCAACGGCGTAAAGATCACCATGAGAGCATGGTGCAACTCCGGCGAATACTGGGATGCATATTTCAATCTGCTGGATGACGTCAAAGACGCGTTCGAAGCAAACGGAATCGTTATCCCGTTCAATCAGCTGGACGTACATATCAAGAACGACTAAAGAAAATGAAAAAGAGCTGCTTATGGCAGCTCTTTTTTTAATCAAACATTTCTCTGGCCTGAGTGAAATTAAAGACCGGTCCTTCGAGGCAGACGTAAACGCCGTTCATCTTGCAGTGGCCGCATTTGCCTACCGCGCACTGCATCCTTCTCTCAAAGGAAACCCATATCTTCTCCGGGGCCGCGCCGCGTCCTAAGAATTCCTCTGTGACTGAGGCGATAACTGCCGGCGCGCCGGTAATAATATAATTAGCCGTGGACACAACTTCGTCCGGGATGTCCTTCAGAAAAGACGTAACCCTGCCGGTCTCATATCCGGGGAGTTTCTCCTTCTCTCGGCTGAGCGGGTAAACCGTGTGGAAATGCTGGCTGAACATCTCCCTGTCCTCATCGAACAGCGTGGAATGCCTGTCCTTGAAGCCCGCAATCAGATAGACCTCCCTGCGTGCCTCAGGATGCTCGATGAAATGCATCAGGCTGGTCCTGACAGGTGCCAGACCAGTACCGCTGGTTACAACGATCAGATTTTCATTCTCTAATTTTTCTACCGGCCAATGGCTGCCGTAAGGTCCTCTCATATAGAGCAGACCGCCTTCTTCCAGGCCGAATACGCCCTCAGTGAGACGGCCGACCTTTCTGATAGTGAATTCCACATAGCCCGGGCCTCTGCCGGAAATGGAGATCGGCGCCTCGCCCTCCCTGGGAAGAGAAAGCATGAAGAACTGGCCGTCACGCGTCACTCCGGGCCACTCAACACGGAAGGTGTATTCCGCCCTGGTCTGGCGGACGATTTTCAGAACCCTGTGGGGCTCCGGTTTCATTATATTGATCATGGCTTCTGCCTTTTGTCTGTCAGTCATTGTTCTGCTCCGGTATCTCTTTGTTAAGATCGTTTACTGTGTCAAAGAAGGAAATGTCCTTCGGGCACCTCATATCGCACCTGCCGCAGCCGACGCACATGTGCGCCTCGCCGAAGCGGGCCTTGAAATCATAGAATTTGTGGAAAACCTTGAAGCGCATGTTTTCGCCCTGGCTCTTTCTGAATCTGGTGCCTCCTGCTGTCTCTGTGAAGGTCGGGATCATGCAGGAAGACCATATCCTGCGCCTTTCACCCTCCAGGCTGTCCTCTCCCATCAGAATGTCGGTTGTATCGAAGCAGCTGCAGGTCGGGCAGACCGTATTGCAGCCTCCACAGCCGATGCATCTCTCATCAAACTGCTGCCAGTACTCTGATTTGCCTATGGTCCTGAGGTTCTCTTTATTAATATCAGGAACGGTCAGTCTCTTACGGTTTTCCTGAACAAATTCCGGCTCAAAAGGCTCTTCTTCACCGCTGAAATATACTGCCAGATCCTCATCATCTGCCTTTACCAGCACAGAGCCTTCTTCGAAGCGGACCGCCATAGCGTAATTTTCAGCCTTGTTAGTTCCGAGTGATACGCAGAAGCAGTTTTCAAAGCCTTCCGTGCACTCGATCAGCGCCAGCTTGACCTTTTCTCTCAGGCGGGCATAGTAATAATCCGGATTGCCGTTATCATAAAAGATCCGGTCCAGTCGTCCCAACGCGTTAATATCACAGGCGCGCGCGAAGATCAGAATGCCCCTGTCATCGGTGAGTTCCTCATCCTCAATGTGGTCTGTACTGAAGCGCATCATGACCTGCGAGATCGGATAATAGATCTCCTTGGTGGAGAAGTCAGTCTGCCTGTCCAGAACTATCTGTTCCACCATGGTGACATGGCAGAAACGCACATTCTTCTTTTGTCTGTCCCAGGCCGGCGCGAAAATCCGGTAATCCTCAGCGAGCCGCGCCAAGATGTCATTCATCTGAGCATTGTCAATTCTGTATCCCATGTCTTTCATCCTTTGAAGTACTCTGTCTCAGCGTCAATGAAGCCGATGGTAATGCGGGCGATGCCCTTGTAAAAGTCTCTTTCAGAGTATTTGTAAATGTCGTTGGCGAAGCGGACAGCCCATTTCTCCAAATGTTCTTTGAAAAAGGCTTTAGCCTCGTCGTGTTTATCCAGTATTTCAGCCATAAAGGCCATCTCCAGACCGATGTGGTCCTCCATGATCGGGAACATTTCCTTACTCATGGTCAGGCCGTTCGCGGCATATAAAGCGTTCAGCTGCATCTGCACGCTGCCGCCGAACTGGCTGTCAGCGCCGGTATATACAGATTCGTATGGAAATGCCGCCTTTCCCGCAGCGTCGCCTGCTGCCAGGAATGTCTTGGCATAATCTGCTGCCAGATCTTCCAGCATTTCAGCTTTCTCTGCCTGAGTTTTGCCTTCGAATCCGGCCAGAACGCCCTGCAGCATCTCAAATCCGGCCTTAAGGTTCTGCTGCCAGCCGATTCCATCTTCAACCTCCGGGAATTCAGCGCCCATCAAAGTCTGCAGCATCTCCTCGTCGACCTCGTTAATATATATGTTTGAAAGGAGCCGGTACATGGCTCTGCGGTATTGTATTAATTCCTGTTCGTTATTCATCTTCCAGCGTTCCTTCCCTTAATGCTTTTTCAAATGTGTACGGCATCATGTCGATCCATTTCGCATTCTTTAAGATATATCTGTTCGAAGGTCTGCATCCGCCTCTGTCAGGCAGGGAATAAACAAAGCCTTCGTTCTCCTTCAGGAGTTTAGAAACCTCGCTCTCAGGATCGTCGATATCTCCGAAATGCAGCGCGCCCCCGGCGCAGTTTCTGACACATGCAGGCTCTAAACCCTTTTCCCTGCGTTCAATGCAGAGGGTGCATTTGTCAGATACTCTCATCTCCTGATTAAAGCTGTTGCATTTGAACGGGCAAGCGTTAATGCATGCGCGGCAGCCGATGCAGACGTCTGTGTCGATCACGATAACTCCGTCTTCGTCCCTCTTCATGCAGGCGCCCGTTGGGCAGACTCTGGTGCACGCGGGATTCTCGCACTGCTGGCACATTATCGGCAGATAATACATTTCCAGGTCCGGGAATGTGCCTGTCGGTCCCATGGTGTACAGCGTGCTGCGGCTCCTGCCCAGGGAGATATTATGCTCCGTCTTGCAGGCGATCTGGCAGCCGCCCTTGCAGCCTATGCATCTGTCAACTTCTACTACCATTGCTAATTGGGTCATAATATCCTCCTTTCTACTTCACCATTGGAAGCCATGATCTGAATTCTTCCGGTCTGGTCCACACGCCCTTAGGTCCCTCTTCAGCCCTGTAAACCTTGACCTGATAAGCCCTCAGGGTGTGTGTGCCGACTATATCGTTGTACGGCGCGGTGGATTTAGACAGAACGTTGACGTTCATCTCCTGCCAGCCGTGTGTTTCTGTATTTAAGGTCTCCGGATTCCAGAATCTCTCCATGCAGACCGTACCGGGCTTGATGCCCTTGGTAACCAGAGCTTTGGCCCTGATCTTGCCTCGTTTGGATTCTACCCAGACCCAGCCGCCTGTCTCGATGGCTTCCTTTCGGGCATCTTCCGGGCTGATCCACAGTTCAGGCGCAGGATACATCTCTCTGATCCTCGGCGCGTTCCTGAGTGTGCCGTGGTGGAAGAACGGCACACGTCCGTTGGTCATAACGAGCGGGAATTCCCGGGCTGTCTCGTCGTCCCTGACAGGGCTTTCAACCGGCTCCAGATAATATGGCAGCGGGTCGTAGTCTTTGGAGGCTCTATCCATCTTATAAGGCATAAATGGCGCGCCGCTCCTGCCGAGCTCTATCATACGCTCGCAGTAGATCTCCAGCTTATGTGAAGGCGTATCAAAGCCCTTTGGCAGACCTGTTGTCTCATCCTGCTGCAGATATACGTAATATGTCTTCCATTCTTCCTGGGTCATGTACTGATATGGGGAAGCCTCTTTTAATTCCTGCCACGTCATTCCGACTGCAGGGGTCAGCTGATCAAAGAATTCGTCCATCGAATCCCAGTAAGCCATATCTTCGCCCATAAATTCAGGGTCAAAAGCCTTCTGACACATCTCGTGGCCGCGCTCAGCACAGGCTTTGGCGAGATTGGACCAGATAACGGTCTCGTCCTTGGTGTCCCAAAGATGTACAACTTGTTTTCTGGCTACCAGCATGTTGCAGGTCTCCACGATCATGTCTGTCTCCAGCCATTCTTCAGTATGAAGGAGCACGTCTGCATATGCTGAGAATGAAGTCGGATACATGTACATGTGTACAATGAACTCCAGCTTGTCGATGGCTTCCTTCCATCTGCCGGCTTCCGCCAATACACCCAGCTTGTTGCCGGAACGGTCGATCCAGACCTTCGGACGGTACGGCTTGCCTGTCAGGATAGCCTCCAGCACGCTGCCCGGATGACCGGCGTACCAGATAGAGAGTCCTTTGAATTCCTGTCCTCCGAGGCGCTTCCTGTACTGCTCCTCAGAGAGACATTTCTGGGCTACAGGCACCGGATAGTTAGGCACTTTCAGCACTCCGCTGGTGCGGAAACGCTGCATCGGAACGCCCGGCTTTTCCATATTGCCCATGAGCATGTCCATGGTATCAGCTGCCATAGCGGCCTGAACAGAGTTCGGTGTCTGGTCAGTAGCAACGCCCAGACAGAGACCGCTCGGTGAATTGTCTGTATATAAATGAATAGCTTCTTCAATTTTCGCAGGATCCAGCTGGCAGATTTCAGCAGCCTTCTCCAGAGTGAATTCGTCGCATCTTTCGAGAAGCATCTGTGCGCCGGTCTTATATGTCCTGCCGTTGATCTCAAATGTGCCGAAGAGCGCAGCGTCCATTTCCTCATTCCATGGGTATCTCAGAGCGCGAGCGGCTCCTGCTTTCTGATCCCATACCGCGAATATGTCCACACCATTCTCATCAGTCCTGGTTTCTGCCAGCCCTAAATCAATCGCGCGGGGCATTTCCTTGGTCTGAGCGTCTACCAGATATGGCAGGTTTGTCCAATGCAGAACGAAGTCCGCATCATATAATTTATTAACAAGGATATATCTGATCCAAGCCATCAGCAGAGCCACGTCTGTGCCCGGGCGGATCGGCAGCCAGATATTGGCCTTGGCTGCGTCAGGAGTGAATCGAGGGTCAATAACGACGGTCTTGACACCCTTGGCCCTGAGTTCATTTACCATGCGGCCGCCGCTGGACGGACATGAGAATGAAGGGTCTGTACCCCAGAGGACCAGTGTTTTGATCGGGTTATGCTCCTCATCATAGAATTCGAGGCAGTTGGAGTCAGCGATGGAATTATCAGCGCCGCCATACATCATGGTTGCCGCCAATACACGCGGCAGATAGCACTGCGCGCAGCCAGGCTCGAACCAGTTAGGGGTGCCGAAAATATTACAGAATCTGGCAATAGACCAGATTTCAGGATTTCCTCCGCCGCCCGTTGAGCAGAAAACATATTCCGCGCCGAAGTCTTTCTTAACTTGCATGAGCTTGTCAGCAATCATGCCCAGAGCCTCGTCCCATGTGGCCCTGCGCCATCTGCCGCCGCCCCTTACGCCTACGCGGATGAGCGGATATTTATTTCTGTTTGGATGGTAAAGTGCTGAAATGCCGGACAGGCCTTTAGCGCACATCTTGCCCTTGCTCATCGGGTCGCGCGGATCGCCCTCCAGGCTGACTACGCGGCCGTTCCTGACATGGGCCAGCACGCCGCAGTTGGCGATGCATGCGCGGCAGGCAGTAGAAACAATCTTCTCCTCATCTGTTACCTCAATAATATGAGGTTCACATTTGTCGAAGAAGGATTTGCCCGCGTTTTCAATCCCTTTGATCTTGATTTTCTGTAAATAATCTTCTGTTCTCAAAACTGTGCCTCGCTGTGATTCATTATTTACTTATATAATATATTCCAAAACGCTTGCAATCAATTTCAATTTATGATATGATTTATTCCGAAATAGAATTATTGATAATTTTGGACTATTTTAACCCTTTTTCAGCGGGTGATTCATTCCAAAATGCAATCATTACTAATATTATCTCTAAAAATGAGAAAGGAATCAAGACTATGACTGAAGATCAACTGGTATATTTTACTTCTATAGTTGAGTGCGGCAGTTATTCAGAGAGCGCTCTGGAGCTGAACATTTCACAGTCCACTATCAGCAAGCAGGTGGCTCAGCTGGAGAGCGAACTGGACGTTAAACTCTTTGACCGTTCCACCAGGAAGGCTTCCCTGACTCCTGAAGGCGAGGCTCTCTATCCGGAAGCAGCAGCACTGCTCTCCCAGATCCGCGCCATCAAGACACACGCCGCAGCTCTCAGCCTCGGCGGACGCCGCAAGATCGACATCATCGCGCTGCCGTTCGTAGGCAACCTGAATTTCTACGTGCCTATCTTCACATTCGAAGACAGCCACCTGAACTGCGAAGTCAAACTGTACGAGATGGAAGACAACGAACTCTACAAGCGCATCGCTTCCAAGGACTATGACGTAGCTATCTGCTATTTTGACCCGGAGCACATGGGCAATGACGTGCATTTCTACCCGATCATCGAGAATGAGATGGTTGCTGCCGTCCACAAGAGCCTGCCGCTGTCACAGGAGAAGGTCCTCACGCCTCAGATGCTGGACAAAGTCAGCGTTATGGGCACCCAGGATTTCACCACTCTCAACAAGGTTTATGAGCTGTATTTCAAGAAATTCGGTGTTAAGCCTCATGTGATCTTCCGTTCCAGACCGCAGACACTCCTCGGAGCAGCCGCTGCCAAGAAGAGCATCGCGCTCCTCGACCGCCTGCATGCGAATATGTTCCGCACACCGGCCGATATCTCACTGGTTCCATTCTCGCCGGCCCTTAAATGCGCGGTGGGTATAGCCGTAGATGAAGAAAAAGCCAACGACCCGGTCATTCAGGAACTGGTCGATGCCCTTTCAAAAGCATGATAATAAAGGAGAAGCTTTCGCTTCTCCTTTTTATTTTGTCTGAAATGTTCTCATCGTATACGTTAGCACATCGCTGATGATTGCGGAAATCTCTTCTCTCGGAATGTCCGGGTTTTCAAAGATAAAATGTCTGTAAACGCCTATTAGCACGGAAGTGAAAATGGTGCACGCAACACCCGCATTGCTGTCATCCTTTCTCTGCTTGCGGAAGGCTTCCCGGTATTTCTCCATAATATGCTGACGCCAGCGGGTTTCGAAGCTTGGATCTCCCTTCGGTCCCATAATGGCGCGGAATTCCTCCATATGTTCCTTAATAAAATCCGCCGTCATCCTGCCTTCCCGGAATTCTTTGTTGTTAAGTCCGTGCAGGATCGAACTGTCAGAGACAGATTCATTTATCTTGGCCAGCTGCTCCAGAAGATAGTTTTCAATGGTCTCCAGTACTGAGTACTTATCCTCAAAATACATATAAAATGTGGATTTGGAGACCTGCGCCTCCTTGCAGATGTCACTGACGGTTATTCCGTCAATGCCTCTCTGCCTGTACATTTCCAAAAAGGTATCCCTGATCTGCCGCTGCGTCTCCTGACGATTAAATTCTCTGCGGTCTAATGCCATTTATGCGTCCTTCTTTCTTATCTGCAATTATTTCTGGAAATCCATTAATGCGTATTTATATGTGTTACCAATGATCACGGCCACATCCTCAACAGGCGTGTCAGGCTTGTCAAAAATAAAGTATCTGTATGCACCGATCAGCGCGGATGAGAATATTGAACACGAAAGCCCCGGATTGGCAGACTTTGTCATTTCTTTTATAAACAGTTCCATAAATTTTCGGGATATATTCTGACGCCAGCGGCTCTCGAAGCTGGCGTCGCCTTTTGGTCCCAAAATAACTTTGAATTCATCCATATTCTCTTTTATGAATACTACTATAGGCTCAGCGCCATCTATCGGCAGACCTCTGGATACCAATCCAATGTCAACTCCGTGAATGTCCTCTACAAGACCTTTAAGCCCTTCCAGCAGGTCATTTTCTATTGCCTCCAGCACAGAGTATTTATCATCGAAGTAAAAATAAAATGTTGACTTCGCAATACCTGCCTCTTTGCAGATCTCATTTACGGAAACAGCGTCAATTCCCTTTTCTTTATATAAAGAGAAAAACACGCTGCGTATATGTTTTTGCGTTTCCTGACGGTTAAACTCTTTACGGTCCTTAATCATACTATCTCACCATTAATCATACCTTTTTGCAAAAAAGTACGATTATAATACTTTTCCCAAAAAGAGAACTTCTTCATCCACATTTAATATTTTATCTTATGGGCAGAACTTAATCAAATTATTATTGATTTCAGAAAGGAGTTTTTATGGGCAAAACAATGACTTTTGACGTAGTTGTAATGGGAAGCGGCGTTTCAGGAATGGGCGCGGCTTACAAACTCGTCCAGAACGGAGTAACTAACATCGCAGTATTTGAGAAGTATCCGGCACAGGGAGGCGCAGTTTCTAACTGTCCGATGTGCTTCTGTTCTACTCCGGACACACCGGAAGCACAGAAGGCAGCTTACGAGGTATTGGCAAGGTTTTCAAATTACGGCGGAAACATGAATCTTATCAGCAAAGTTGTAAAGTATTCTTCAGAATTTCCTCGTATTTTCCTGGAAGAACTGAAAATTGAAGCACCGTTCGTATTTCCAAGAGATCCGGCTGATTATGGAAACATGCGCGGATATACTCAGGGTCACGCAAACGGACTTGATGTAGGAGATTATTACTTTATTCAGGGACGCGGACAGGGACACGCTCTGTCACTTGCCCTTCTTAGATTACGTCTCAAACTGGAAAAAGAAGGCGTTCAGTTCTTCTTCCAGACACCTATCAAAAAAATAGTTAAGACAGGCGATAAAGTAACAGGCGCTATCGCTTATGACAAAGAAGGCAATGAGATCGAGCTTAAATGCAAAGCCCTCATCGTAGCATCAGGAGGATGCTCAGGAAATCTGGAAATGATGAAAGAAGAAGGCATACTTCATGTTGATCCTAAATTCGAAGAAGTATATACAGATGGTTATCAGGTAATGATCACATTCCCTGACAGCTGCCAAGATGGTGACGGACAAAAGGCCGTATGGAGCATTGGCGGAATGAAGACTCCTATGGTTATCAGCGGTGATCCGGAAGTACCGAATCCGGGCGTGCGTCTCGGCCCTAACACTCCATGGCTTACACCAAATCAGATCAAAGTTGTTACCGAGCAACCTTGGCTCCGTGTAAACGAGCAGGGCAAGCGTTTCATCAACGAGGAAATGAGCAACCAGCATACAGCTATGAGCCGTGCTTACTGCGCTCAGACAAACATGCATGGATATATGATATTCGACGAAACTACTGTAAAACGCATGGAAGAGGCGTTTGAAGAGAACTATGTATACTTCATCTTCAAGGGCGCTAAACTGACAGGTCTTAGGGAGCAGATGGATGCTGCTATCGCAAAAGGCAACAAGCATATGTGTCACTTCAACACCATTCACGAAGTAGCCGAGTATATGGGCATTGACGAGGCAGGCCTCAAAGAGACCATCGCCAAGTACAACAAAGCAGCCGAAGACGGTTATGATCCGGAATTCCACACCAGCGCAGACTATATCGCTCCGGTCAAAGAAGAAAGCGGCCACATTTACTGTTTCCGTATCTTCGCAGGATCATATGATACATTAGGTGGTCTGCAGATCAACGAAAACGGAAACTTGCTTGATGTTAATGGCAATCCTATTGAAGCACTTTATGGTGCAGGCGACATGGTTGCCGGCAGCATATATGGCAATCCAACATCCAATGCAGGTCCTACGGTATTCGGTTCAATGACAACAGGCATGCTCGCAGGCGACAGCGCAGCAGCATATGTAAAGAGCTGTTAATCAGCCACATTGTTAAGAAAGGATAATATTATGAGAATAGAGATTAATAATAACTATTGTATCCGCTGTGGCATTTGTGAAGACGAATTCCCATGCCTTTTCAAAAGAAACTATGATGAGCACTGCATCGATGTTCTCTATGATGAGATCCCGGCAGAATATGCAGAACAGGCTGAACAGTCAGCCAAGGACTGCGCAGTTGCAGCAATTAAGATTGTTAAATAGGAGACAGATATGGCATTAGTACCAGTAGCAGAAGACGCTAAAACAAAGAGTTTTTATAAGTATTACGAGCAGGGAATTGCATCTCCAACACCGGAGCAGATGGCAATGGTTGATGCCAGCAAAGGAACAGTTGAAGAATGCCTTGAGATTGAAGACAGAAACAAACTGCTTGAAGCAGGCACATATCCTGAAAAGCTTGGATTCTATCCAACCAAGGACGGCGGACTGCTCATAGCCGGAAACATCCCAATGCCGGATGTTACTGCAGATATGCTTTACTGGTGGTGGGCATGGCACGGTCTGGAGCCGATCCGTTACGCAATCTGGGATCCGGAAGATCATTTTGGACTGGAAATTAACGAAGAAGGCAGAAGGCTTGCCCTTGATCCTTCAGTTCCAATGGAAGAAAAGACCTGGGGAGCTACCCACTATGTAAAAGAGTCAACCGGTGGTCCTGCAACAGACATTGAAATTGCTTTTAAGAATCCGGGCGAAATGGGATTTGATATGAGCAAGGTTGGAAAGACCTGCGACTTCCTGATCTGCGCAAACGCTCTGATGGGTCCTATGAAAGTACCTGTAGTTATGACCGAGGTCGCCAAGAAAGTTGACGGTATTATGACATTCCAGGCAAGATTCTGGGTTGGATATCATATCATTGACGGAAAAGGTCAGTGCCTTGCGCCTGTAACCAAGCTGATTCCGGAAGCAGAATGCGAAGCCATCGCAAAAGGTCTTTTATGCCACAACATTAAAGAATTCACCAATCTGAACAAGATTCTGCCTAAAGTATACGCAGAAGAAAAATCAAACTGGTAATATCAAAAGCCATAAAAAAAGAGCCCCGAGGGGCTCTTTTTTATTTAAACGTATACTTCTCTTTAGCCGACAGTCCTGCATGCAGCAGGTAGAAGCCGGTGAACATCAATGTAATTACCAGGAAGATGCTAATTGTAAAGGCATCGTTTCTGCCGATCATTGATCTCAAGTCGCTCAGCAACTGTCCAAAGGTCGGAAATGCCTGACTCCTGCGCGCCAATCCCAGGAAGCCGATAACAATAACGCCGATCATAGATGTACAGAATGTCTGTACAATCTGCTCCAGTATCGGCAGCGCGATGGCTGTTCTGCCATAAGCATGGCTCTTTCTCGCCCTGATCGCGCCAGCAACGCGATCTGCTATGCCGCCCCAGCAGTACATTCCAACTACAACAAACGTTGTAAACAGTGAATTAACGCCCAGCAGTACCGCCAGGATCATTATCGTGAGCGGTGCGCCGTAACCAAATACATATCTGAATCCTTTGAATATCTCGGCCGCCCAGTTTCTGATAAAGCCTGCCAGGATGCCGAAGATGCCGCCGATGATGCAGGCAACTATTGTATTGACAAGTCCGGCGATCATTGTATTTCTAAGCGCTGCTGCCATAACATCGAACAGATCCCTGCCGAATGTATCCGTTCCCAGGATATGTCCTGATGCGCCGGCAGGCAGATTGTTCTGTGAACTAACGACTGTCAGGCTCTCTTTAGCAAAGAGCGGCAGGACAATAGCTGCCACAACAATTACAGCTGCGAAAATGATGCCAACGAGCAGCAGCACCTTGCCCGCTTTGTCTGACTTGTCTCTCTCTCCGTATACCTGGTCGGACGGATCTCCGCCTGCGCAGAGCGACGCAATAACGTCGTTCAGGAGTTTAAGCAGATATACCAGCACGCCCAGGCTGATGCCAACGGCCACGAATGATGGTCCGAAATTGTATGAATATATCATCTGTATCATCATTGTGCATAGTCCCGGAACAGCGAAAAGCATTTCCATCGCCATTTCCGCGATTACGATGATTATCATATGGTCCGCCAGGCAGGCTGCCACTGCGCCTATAGAGCCCGCGAATCCCGGTTTGCGTCCGTTGCTGACCGCAGCGTTCATCAGATATCCTGTAAGAGGCAAAGTCAGAGTTAACAACGGCAATATCAGCGAGTCAATTGAGCCCATATACATGATCGGGAACCAGCCGGCCTTAAATGCTAACAAGTAGATCAGCATTAGGGACAGCGAGAACGGAACCATCGCCCTGAGGACTGCCGAAATGATGCGTATGACGCTCTTAGCCTTAGCTCCTTTAGCCAGCCCGACAAACATACTGATAATAAATGCTATAATAATCGGAACCAGCAGCAGAATAAGCGTCGGCAGCAGACGGTTAAATATATCCGGCGGCAGCCATCCATAGCCGCCGTCCGGCACCGCGCCTTTCAGCAGGAATACACCGAGTATCCATATTGCCAGAGCACATCCAAAGAATATCAGTCTCTTAACTATATATTTGCCTCTGCCGTCCCTGAACGGGCGCTGCTTAACTGCAGGCTGCACAGGAGCCGGAGCTGGCTCAGACCGGAAGGAACTCTGCTGCAGATCTGCTGCAGGAGCCTCCTCCAGAACCAGGTTTACCTTTTCTTCTTTTATTTCTTCAACGGCGGGCGCTGCAGGCTCCGGCGCCGGTGCCGGCGCAGTCAGAGGAGTTCCGCAGTAAATGCAGAATCTGGTTCCCTCAGCGTTTTCATTGCCGCAAGCTGTACATTTCATGTTATGCCCTCCTTTTATCGTTTTAAAGCATTATAGCACTTATATTATTAATAACACAACAAAACCCCCGAAAAACGGGGGTTTGCATGTCGGGATTTTCCCGGAAGACTACTTGGTTCGTCTTTTCTTGGTATTAACTTGGTATTTTTCTTGGCAATTTAATAATAAATGAACGTTCAGTTATTGTCAACTCTTTTTTCATATATTTTTAAAAGAATTTTCATTATAATTAGGCTATAATCAGGGAAAAGGAGGCTGACTATGAACCAGATTGAACGTATCAGCAAAATGGGAGCCCTGTTAAAATCTGCCGAAGCGGCCTGCGACGAGCTGGACGGCGCTATCGAGCGTCTGGCCGAGGCTCTGGCGCAGTACGACAAGGAGCAGGAGAATTTCGATATCCTCACAGAGTATTATGAGGGCGACGAGTGGATGAGAGACTTCGAAGACGACGAAGCCGGACTCATTCCGCAGAGTATTGACCGCGGCGCGCTGACAGAAGACAGCATCTATGATCTGCTGCTCAGGCGCAAAGACTTAGACGAGATCCTTCAGGCACTCAGGAGTTATTTATAAACTATGTACGGTTTCACATTATATTCCGCGCCGCACATTATCATTTTGGTGATCTGCGCTGCTGCCAGCGTGTGCGCGGGCATTTTCTATAGAAGGGCATCCCGCGACTCACAGAACAAGACCGGCTTTTTGCTGGCCGTGCTTCTGGTTGTGCTGGATATAGCCCACTATATTATCTTTTACTTCATCGGCGAGCTCAGCGTGAACGCTATCCCGCTGCATCTGTGCGCGATGACGATCTATCTGATATTATTCCACAGCGTACACCTGTCGGACTGGCTGGCCCAGACGCTTTATGCAGTCTGCCTGCCGGGAGTGTGGAGCGCGCTGCTCTTCCCGAACTGGACCATGTATCCGATCTTCAGCTATCCGTCACTGCACAGCTTCACTATGCACTGTCTGATGTCTATGTATATTATCATGCAGCTCACTTCAGGCAGGATCCGTCCAAGGCTCAGGGCCATATGGAAACCTGCTGTGTTCCTGGTTGTAGCTGCCGCCATCGCTTGGATGGCCAACTTCTATCTGCACACGAACTTTATGTTCCTGAACAGGCCTGTACCGGGCTCACCTCTGGAACCGCTATATAATCTGGCAGGCGGAATCCTTCCGCTGTATCTGTTGTTCTTCGGCATATTCGCCATGATTGTTCTGGTTATAATGTATCTGCCGTTCAGTATTTATAATTTGATCAGGAAAAGAAGATGAAAACACGCGCACAGGCTCTAAAATACGGATTATCGTTTCCCGACACATTTCAGGACGCGCCTTTCCACGACCGGAATTGGCAGCTGGTCCGCTACAAGCCCAACAATAAGGCTTTTCTCTGGACCTACGAAAAGGACGGTTATATCTGTCTGAACGTCAAGGCTGACCCCGAGTGGAGAGATTTCTGGAGAAACACCTTCGCGTCTGTCCAGCCGGGCTATCATCAGAACAAAGATCACTGGAACACCATCATCCTGGATGGCTCCATTCCCGATAAAGATATTAAGAGAATGATCGCGGAGAGCTATGATATGATCGCGGTCAGTCCTACGCAGCGCATCTACGAAGCAGTTCGAAAGATCCCTGCCGGTCACGTGGCCACATATGGACAGATTGCCGAGCTCGCAGGGAATCCGCGAATGAGCAGGGCGGTCGGAAACGCGCTGCACAAGAACCCTGACCCTGACGGTACGCCATGCTTTCGTGTGGTAAATTCCAAAGGAGAACTCTCCGGAGAATTTGCCTTCGGCGGCGCCGGCAGACAGCAGGCTCTGCTCGAAGCGGACGGGATTGAAGTGGCGGACGGCCGCGTAGACCTGGCCAAATATGGCATTGAAGTGGCCGATGGCATAATATTATAGTTTTATTTTGAAGCAAAATCGTATATAATTATATATCATTATTTATAATAAAAAGGGGATTATAATATGGTTTGTAAAAATTGCGGACAGCCGCTTCCTGATGGTGCTCTCTTCTGCACCAACTGCGGCACAAAGGTTGAGGCTCCTCAGCCAACATACCAGCAGCCTGTAAATCCACAGCCTGCACCACAGCCGACTTATCAGCAGCCGGTTTACCAGCAGCCTGCACCTCAGCCAACATATGCACAGCCGACATATGCACATCCTGCTCCGGCCAGAACTAATGGTCCTGCTACCGCTGGTCTTGTAATCGGCATCATTACTATGGTAATGTTTATAATCGCGATCATTATTTTCTTGACCACGATTGTCAGCGCAGTTTCCTATTACAGCTATTCCAGCGTTGTGGATGGCTCTATTGCTTATATTATTATTACCATAGTTGCATTCATACTGCTGATCCTGGATATTATCTTCTCGATCATCGGTTTTGTGCGCTGTCTCAAGACGAAAGTCGGCAAGGGCAAGGGTATCACGGCCTTCATCTTTATGTTTGTCAACATAGTCCTGGCTATCATCGATATCGGCTGGTTTATCGCCCTCGTCGAGTATCTGTAAACAGCTTAAAAGAGCTGCCTGATGGCAGCTCTTTTTTATTTGCTTTTAGCTCCAGCTGAGCACCAGATCCAGGATCCGCGGATCCTTAAGCAGGTGCGTCCAGACCGTATACGTGGCCTTGTAGAACGAATCGTGGATAGGCATATTTTTCTCTATTATCGGGCAGGTATAAGGCAGTTCGTCATCGTCCCATATCATTTCCAGCACTCCGCTTTCACCGATCACCGGCTTAAGCGGGAATGTCCTGCACTGAAGCGGCCTCCATTTGCGCGGGCATTTAGGCGGTGTCTGGCAGTTTACGAAATACACAGGTCCTTCCCATGATTCAGGGAAGTCAATCTCTGCAGGGTCCTGTCTCTCCCATGTCAGCCAATTCTGCTCCTTCTCTGATTCCCTTAGCAGCAAATGTTCTCCCGGGAACAGGTAAATACCCATCTCCTTCTCCGCATCTCTGCACATGCAGCAGGCACTGCCGCAGAGTGTTCCACAGTCAAAGGTTTCAGTTTCAACATGGTCCAGCAGGCGGTAAACCGCCTTCCATTTGCGCACGTCGTCCATCAGATATGTCGGCACAGCTTCTACCTTGCCGCACACACGGCTGGCCAGAGCGGCCGCGCGTTTCAGGCATTCCCTTACGGACAGCCTGTTCATATAATTGACCAGAAATGCGGCAGAGAAAGCATCGCCTGCACCGACAGTCGAAACCACTTCGCAGTCCGGCTTTTCGGACCTGGTGATCCGGCCGCCTTTCTCATATACAAATGCGCCGTCACTGTCCAGAGTGACTATGATCATCTTCAGATTCTTATATTTACGCGAAAGCTGACGGCAGATGGCCTGAGGTTCTCCCGGAATATTCAGCACATGGATTTCATCGCGTGAAATCTTCAGGATCGTGGCGGCACGGATGGTCTCGTCAATGAGTTCATCACTGTAATAATCCTGGCGGATATTGATGTCCAGGAATACTTCGTCAAAGAGCTCGCGCCTTTTAAGCAATTCTTTAAGCGTTTCACGGGAATCGCTGCTGCGCTGAGCCAGAGTTCCAAAGTAAAAAGCTGAAGGTTCCCTTTTCGAAGGCACCCTCATGCTTTTGAAACATTCCGGCAGAGGAATATGATCATAAGCCATATCACCCGACAGATCATAAGCGGGCGTTCCATCCTGTAGCTGCACACGGCAGCTGCCGGTAGGCCGGTCCACGCGGGCTATGCAGTCTGTTGGCAGATTCATGCGTTCACACTCGCGCAGCGCTTCATCTCCGGACTCATCATTTCCGACAGCAGTTATCAGGCACACGTCAGCACCTTGTCTGGCAGCGTGAGCAGCGAAATTGAACGGCGCTCCGCCGATATTCTTTTCATCTTCAGTTATATCCCAGAGAATTTCTCCGAAAACAGTCAGCTTCATACCATGTCCTTTCGGGAAGAGTATACCACAAACTTTCTTTTATAGACAGAAAAGGAGCGGCTCTTCGCCGCTCCTTTCATAAAGGTGAGGGTAAATTTGTATTTAAGTTTTTGATTACATAAACATGTTGCTAACTGCAAACTCGCGAGCTGTTAAATCGCTCAAAGCCTCCATGTTGCCCCATACTTTGTTGTAATATGTTGTGAATGACATAATTATGATCTCCTTTTCTGTAATAATTGGTATTGGTATTATTGGTTAACTTCTGAACGAAGGATAACGTTTTTTGAGCCGAAAAAGAAGAACGGAATGTGACGATGTGTTTAGAAACCGAACGATTTCAGAAAAAACGTTCGACTTTTTTATGATTTTAAGTTGATTTTAGGATTGTTTTTTATGATTAACACAATTTAAGAACACCAAGTGCAAGAATAATATAAATTTTTTCTTTTTTTCTCCTTCCTCTAAAGCCCGCCTTTACCGGCGGGTTTTGTTATGTCTCAATTGAAATTCCGCACCATATCTGTCAAAATAAAATCATAAAAGTCTCAAGGAGGAACGCATTATGAAAAGGTCCGGAACACAGGATCCGTCAGAAAGACCTTACGAGATCCGTCACAGGGCTCTGGCCCGCAGGATTGCGGCTGAAGGTTTTGTGCTGCTGAAAAACGAAGACCATTTACTGCCCCTGAACGAGGGATGCGAGGTGGCTCTGTTCGGTGCAGGCGCTACGCAGCTGGTTAAAGGCGGCACCGGCTCAGGAAACGTCTACGTGCGGCACATCGTAAATGTGCTGGAAGGCATGGAATCCGCTGGTTTCAGGATCACCAACCGCGGCTGGCTGGATGGCTATCAGGAATTGTATGATGAAGCCCGCAAGAAGTGGAGAGATGCTGTCTGGGCGAAATCTTATGAACTGGCCAAATTAAAACATGCCATTGGGCCGCTCTTCGAGGCTTATATGCTCACGCCTTTTAATATTCCGGCCGGCGATGCTCCTACCGATGGAGGCGGGGACACAGCCGTCTTCGTTCTGGCTCGCAGCGCGGGCGAGGGCGCGGACAGGCGTCTGGACAAAGGAGATTATTATCTGACAGACCAGGAGCACGAGCTGCTCGGAGCTGTCTGCAGATTATATAAAAATGTAATTCTGATCATCAACGCGGGCGGTGCCGTCGATATGAATTTCACGGACGAGTTCCCAAATATAAAGAGCATTCTGTACATTTCCCAGCCCGGCCAGGAAGGCGGTAATGCTGTGGCTGATGCTCTGCTGGGCAAGGTTGCTCCAAGCGGACGCCTCGCGGCTACTTGGCCGCTCCATTACGAGGACCTGCCGTTCGCGATGGAGTATTCACATCTGAACGGAGATCTGAAGCACGATTATTACAAACAGGGCATCTATGTCGGATACCGGTATTTTGATTCATTCTGCGTGCCGGTCCGCTATGGCTTTGGATTCGGCCTGTCATACACGACATTTGAACAGCACGTCACTGACATTTCTCTGGAAGGCGAAACCGTAAACGTACAGGCTCAGGTTATAAACACCGGTTCTTATAGAGGCAAAGAAACGGTGCAGGTATATGTTTCCTGCCCGCAGGAGAAACAGCCGAAGGAGTACCGCCGACTGGCAGGCTTTGCCAAAACACCTGAACTGGCTCCCGGTGAAGAAGCCTGCGTTAATATCAAATTTTCTGTAAGAGACCTGGCTTCATTTGATGAGTCCCGCAGCGCGTGGGTTCTGGAGGAAGGCATTTACGGAATCTTCTCAGGCTGCAGTCTGGCAGAATCTGTATTTGCGGGCAGCATCTGTCTGGATCATGACGCTGTTACTGAAGAGACCCGCAGCATCTGCCCATGCAAAGAGCCTCTGGAGGAGCTCTCATCTGACAAAGAATTAATTGATAAGCTGCGCTCAGCATGGCTGGATAAGATTGGCTTGTTCCCAACGCTGCAGCTGAAAGCCGCAGATATTAAAGCGATCAAACATACATATGGCCGATATGATCAGGCTGCTGATGATGCTGACCTGGCTCTTGTTAAAAGACTTTCCCGCGAGCAGCTCATCAAACTGTGTACCGGAGACTTCACGGACACCAATGATAAAGGCGCGATAGGCTCCGCAGGCTGGACTGTGCCCGGCACTGCTGCCCAGACAAGCGGCTGCGCAGTAGAGGAAGGCATCCCTGTGGGAATGCTGGCTGACGGCCCTGCCGGCGTGCGCCTGATCCAGGAATATCAGGTAGTAGACGGTCAGCCGATCGTCCCAACGCTGGAAGAGTCCATTGAAGGCGGTATTCTATTTCAGGGCGAAAAGGTCAAAGGCGATGAAACCTGGTATCAGTTCTGCACCGCGTTTCCGGTAGGTACATTGATCGCGCAGACCTGGGACACAGCCGTTTATGAAGAATTCGGACGCGCCATAGGCGAAGAAATGGCAGAATTCGCTATCCGCTTCTGGCTGGCACCGGGCATGAACATCCAGCGCAACCCTCTGTGCGGCAGGAACTTTGAATATTATTCAGAGGATCCGCTCATTGCAGGCCTTACAGCGGCAGCTGTCACGAAAGGCGTCGAAAGCTGCAAGGGCTGCGGCGTTACCATTAAGCATTTCGCATGCAACAGCCAGGAGGACAACCGAATGGGTGTCGATGCCATATTGTCTGAACGCACCCTTCGCGAAATATATGTAAAAGGTTTTGAAATTGCGGTAAAGAGCAGCCAGCCGATGGCTATCATGACCAGCTACAATCTGATCAATGGCCTCCATACAGCAAATACTTACGACCTGTGCACGGCCCTGGCCAGAGACGAGTGGGGCTTCGAAGGCCTCGTCATGACTGACTGGACCACCACTAATCAGGGACCTGACTGCACAGCGTCAGGCTGCCTGCGCGCCGGCAACGACCTGATCATGCCGGGTAGACAATCTGATCACGATGAGCTGAACCAGGCACTGGATGACGGCACGCTCACAATGGATGAGCTGCAGCGCTCTGTCTGGAGACTGGTGAGAGCTCTTAAGAAATAAAGGAGAAAGTTATGGGTATTTCAAAGGAAGTTCTTGCGGCTGAATATGAACGCCGCCTTGGTATTTTCCGTAAAATCATGGCCAAAGACGGCCTGGACGCTTTGTTCTTCACGTCCACGGCTCAACAGGCCTATCAGATGGGCTGTAAATGGCTCAGTAACTACACACTTACGACCAGAAGGGATATCGCTTATGTCACTCCTGACGACGAGCCTTATCTGTACGTTCCAACGGGAGGACAGGCTGTAGGGGCGCGCAAAGTGAGCTGGCTGCCGGCAGACCACATTCAGGCAGATGAACTGGATGTCGCCACCGCAAAATTTGTGCAGGGATTAAAGGCTGCTCGCCCACGAATTGGCGTATATGAGCCGAGAGAGGTTCCCACATATATCTGGAACGCGCTGAACTGCCGCGATATTGAGGTTGTTGACATCACTCTTGAACTGACCACCGAGCGCCAGAACAAATCCGAATATGAGCTGGACCGCATCAAAGAAGCCTCACGTATCGCAATAGGCTCTGTAGAACATGTAGTCAGAAACATTGCCCCTGGCAAAACCGACCGCGAGATGGTCGGACTGGCCGAAGGATACGTGCGCGCGCATGGCGGAGAAGACACCCTGATCCTCATCCGTGCTCAGAAACCGCACACATTTATTGCCCGAGCCACCGACAGAGTGATCACTGAGGAAGATCTGTTCATTTATTCAGTTGAAATGGCCGGGCCGGGAGGATACTGGACGCAATGCGTTCGACCGATTTTCATGAAGAAGGGCAATCACCCTGAGGCATACCGCATTCTGCAGATCATCCACGAGGCAGAAGCTGCCGGCGCGGCCAAATTCATGCCTGGCAACCGCGTGTGTGACGTGGCTGCGGCCATTGAGGAGGTTGTTTTCAGGAACAATCTGAAGATGGGCGTCTGGAGCGGACACGGCATGGGCGCCGACCTGGGCGACTGCGTGGACATCGGCACATCAAACACCATGGAAATCGTGCCGAACATGATTCTCACGCTCCACCCGAGCGTTATGAGCGACGAAGACGGTCTGCTGTATGGCAACACCTGGATGTCCACGGAAGGGGCTCCGGTCTGCCTCACGCCGGACTATGCGGACGTGCATTATCTCGACGATTTAAGAGCACTTATAAAATAAAAAAAGGAGCGGGATTTCCGCTCCTTTTATTTATACTAACAAGTCCGTCAATTCCCTGATGTCTTTCAGGTCTTCCAGATGGTCGACCAGTTCTATACATTTCTCCGCCGCCGGTTTGCTCAGCAGTCCGTAGGCGTTCACCTGATCCCAGAATTTGTCCAGCAGCTGTTCGCGTGTCGGATAAGTATGCATGCTGAATTCGGTGCTGTTCTTCTCCGCAACATGTTTCTGGCCATCCTTCGTGGTAATGGTTACACGGATAACATTATATGAGGTCGTTGCACCGCCGTTCTGGATGGTCGGCAGTGTGTCGTCATGGATCATCCTCGTGACTGAACACAATCTTAACAGCTCCGGATCATGCAGATGTTCTTCTGAATAATGCGTTGTGCGGAACGGACCCCAGAGGATCGGTGCGCACAGAGCGTACTGGTAGCTGAACTGCGCATGCGTCAGCGCGTCGCGGCCCACTTCATATGGCGGCCAGTAATACATCTCTGTATATCCCTTCGGAAGCGCCAGCTCAATGTCAACGATGTCTGCAGGATTGCAGGTTCCATAAAGCTCGCTGCCGGCGAATGCAACGATAGTAGCAGGCGATCCGACCGGATAAAGCTTGATGGACTCTTCCATGAAGTATTTCTGGCCCAGGTCATTCGTCAGATACTCCGGATTGCAGGCCTCGTCCATGCCGCGGTACTGATGGTAAAGGTTTCTCGGGCCCTCGAAGATATTGATCAGGCTCGGGAATCCTTTTTTGGCCAGTCGTGTGGCGAAGTCCGCGTTGCGGATATTGTAGCCAGCGCCCAGCTTGGCTGATGTGGCGTAGTCAAAAATGTGTGACATTGTGCCGCCGACCATGCCCATAGCGATGCCCCATGCATCCCTCAGCTGCAGCGGAGTCAGTCCGCGCATGCGGCCCAACTGCGCGCAAACGCCGTAGATCGGCATTGTAAATGAGCTGTCCCAGCCAACGCCAAAATCCCAGCGTCCGCCTGCTGCCATGATGCGGACAGAGAGGTCTTCGCCCACGATCTCATGGGTGATATAGTCCTTGCCTGAGAATCCGTATACAGCTCCCGCAGTGAGCGCCGCGTTGATCAGCGTTGCTGATTCCTTGGAAGGCATCCTGACCCCGTCCAGATTCATGAACATCGGCTCATAGTCATTGGAACGCGAACTCATGGCATTGACCATGGCTGCGTTTCCCAGTGAAGCCCTGCCTTTCAGGAAGAAGACCGGAGCCTCCTGGCTTTCTTCGTAGCTGTTTACAATATCCAGCACTTCTCTGTTGCCGAAGGCGAGGGCGCCGCCGGCCAGATTGCCGATATTGTCCAGCAGTTTATCCTTGCATATACGGACGTTGCGCTCGCTGAGATCTTCGAAGCGAGTATTCAGCGCATTCTCTGAGAGCAGCTCCGCAATATTTTTCTTATCCATATTCCTTCCTTTCTGTTTCGCTTGAAACAAGGCGATTTCTAGTAAAATAATATCCCAAACGGCCTTCTTAGGCAATAAAATCGAACGATTTGTCCTGAATCGTTCGGTCTCTGAACACATCGTCTCATTCCGTTCTTCTTTTTCGGCTCAAAAAACGTTATCCTTCAGTCAGAAGTTAACCAATAATACCAATACCAATTATTACAGAAAAGGAGATCAAAACAATGGAAAGAACAAATTATTTCTTTAGAGCATGGGGCCTGGAAGCTATGAGCGATTTAACAGCTCAGGAATTCGCAGTAAGCAACATGTTTATGTAATTAAAATACCCCAACTGTTATACAAAAGGAGCGGCGAAGAGCCGCTCCTTTTCTGTTTTTATTAAAATATTTATTTATACTTCGCGCTTTCTGGCGAGGAGCCAGCCACAAACAGTGAATATTGCGATATAAACAAGCGCGACCACTAATCCTCTTATCATATCTCCGGAAGACGCTCCTACAGACGATGCGCTGCTAATGCATCCGCTGATCCAGAAATCGGAAACATTTACCCTTCTGAGATCCACCAGCAGATCGATAAGTGACAGTATCAGTGAAAACGCAAACGGCGTGGCAATGGCCAGTATCATCGTTGTCGCCATCTTCTTAAGTAATGCGGCGAAGAAACAAAACAGCGCATTATATGCAGCTATTCCGACCAGCTGAATCAGCATCAGAAGAATCACTTTGAAGCTCCAGCCTCCTCCGATTCTCCACATTAACGTTCCGCCCAGGAATCCGATCAGCATAGAGATCAGACCGAATCCAAGCAGAACAAACAGCGAAATAAAATATTTCGAAAAGTATACTTCCGTGCGGGAATATCCCCTCGAAAAGATGTTTTTGATGGTTCCGTTTCCGAAATCACCACATACATATATGGCTGTAAAAACGCCGAAAACCATTATAACGTACGGAGTAAGTGATGACAGCATCCACGACAGGCCGCTGTTGCCCGTTCCGATCAGGAATATATCACTTTCAGCGCCGCTTATCTCCTCCATTAAAACGTCGGTCAGCTTCTGAACGCCCATGAACAAAAGCAGCACAGCAATAACAATAATGATGCAGATGTAGAGGATCTTGGCGTGGAACAGTTTTCTGGACTCAAATTTCAGTAAATCTTTCATCTTATCTGCCCATCCTTTCTATGAAATAATCCTCAACACTGACGCTCTTGTTGTGCAGCGCGCTGACAGAGACACCCGCCGAAACCAGCCGCCTGTTCAGCTCCGCCGAAGGAACCGGCACGTTATGGCAGGAAATATTAACCGCGTGTTCCACAACCGAAATATCTTCTCTAGGAACCAGCCCCGAAATGATTTCCACAGCTTTCGCAGGGTCATCAACCACAACCGTCACGGACCTGCTGGACATTCTGTCCAGATCACTCGCCCTGACCTCTTCTACCAGATAGCCATCGTTAATGATACCGTATTTCGTAACGATTTTGGATAGCTCGTCAAGCAGATGGCTGGAAATCAGGAAGGTAACGCCCTTGGCCTGTTTCAGATTATTGATCGCGTCTCTGATCTCTTTGATGCCGGCAGGATCCAGGCCGTTAACCGGTTCGTCCAGCACCAGGAACTCAGGCTCGCCCAGCATAGCGATAGCGAGGCCCAGCCTCTGCTTCATTCCCAGCGAATAATGACCTGCCTTTTTCTTGGCGGCGTCAGTCAGCCCCACGATATCGATCAGCTCGTGAATCATTTGGTCTTCGTTGATCTCGCGCTTTTGCGCGCCGCGTCTGTTATAGTTGATCAGCGTGGAAAATCTTTTGAGATTCTCGTATGCGCTGCAGTTAGTATACAGCGCCGGCGCCTCAACAATGCTGCCGATCTTCTGTCCCGCGCTCTTTCTGCTTTCGCCCCCGAACAGTGAAATCTCGCCTGCGTCCGGCAGCGCCAGCCCCAGCACGAGTCTCATAAACGTCGTCTTGCCCGCGCCGTTCCTGCCGATGAATCCGTAAACCTCCCCGCGATCAATATGCATACTGATGTTATTGACCACGGCTTTGTTGCCGTATTTCTTAGTCAGTCCCCTTGTCTCAAGAATAGTCTGCATGATTGCTCCTTTTTCTTAAAAATCTTATGACAATTTTAGCCCTAATGCGGGCGGCAGACAATATTTTTCTGTTTATGTTTGTACGTAAACCACCTAATTCGCCATTTACGTACACAAAATTTCTCGATTTGACTTCATTTTTCAGAATTATTTCGACAGATTTTTGTTCGAAGATGCCGCTTTCGACACTTTTAGTACAAAAAACACTTCTTTTCAAAGCCGAAAATGAGGTCAAATTTTGTACTAAAACCTCTGTTTTGCTTAATTACGTACAAAATCGGAGTGGCAAAGACGGAAAATGAATGGTTCGAGCCCCTTCCGGTGCACAAAAAAAGGATTCCTTTCGGAATCCTGCTCCAGGGGCTCCCACCGGCGCCTCGGGCGCCTTTCAGGCCAGCGCCTAAGTCGGCGGTCCACTGGACCTTCTCCTTCCGCGCTTCGCGCTCCCTCCTGGTTCGAGCCACTTCCGGTGCACAAAAAAAGGATTCCTTCCGGAATCCTTTTTCTTGTGCACCTCCAGGGGCTCGAACCCTGGACACCCTGATTAAGAGTCAGGTGCTCTACCAACTGAGCTAGAGGTGCTTACGTCCGTCATTTGTGACGCTTTGCAATTATATGACATCGGTATGATAAAATCAAGTACTTTTTTCTATTTTTCGCGCAGCATTGAAAAACTGAACAGAACCAGCGCTACATAGTAAATTGCCAGCTCTGTGACCGCCACAATAATATTGCCTTTCAGAACTGCATTGAGCGCCAGCATCATGTCGCTGATGACGAAAATCGAATAACCTATGCGCAGGAGCAGTCCCTTGTTGAAAACAGATGCCCATGCCGTAATCAAAAGAATGGCATAGATCAGGGCCGGCAGGAAAAGCTGCGCAGGAATCATCTTTCTCAAAATGATAAAGCCTGCAACAATTATTACCGCGACAACCGCAAACAATATGATCTGCAAAGGTTTGATCTTATGATTCTCTATCAGGCTGCCCACAAGGAAGACTATATGCCCTAATGCGAACAGCCCCATTCCGACCGGGAAGCTGATATTTATCATTATGTCCGCGGCGCAGTATACGGCGATTGCGGCCAGAATAAATGCATTAAATCGGGTTCTTTTGCGGCTGAAGACAGAGATCGCGATAATCATTATGATCATCGTCATTACTGCTTTGCTTACTGAAGTTACCCAGATAACCTCTCCGCTTAAATAAAAAGCTATACGTCCGGCTGCGAACACAACAGCTGCAAGGATAATCATTGCTATTTCCGGTCTTTTGATGTTCTGCTTCAACCGAAATGTCTCCTTTTTGAGCTGATTCGCGCGGTTGCACGGAGCAGGGCGTGCTCTGCGTTTCTGTGCTCAGCAATGCTGAGATTATGGCGGAGCTCTTCCTTGGCCATCTCAGCAGCCCTCAGTGCTCTGTTCTCATCAATCTCATGCGGCAGCTCTGCAGAGTCCACCAGCATGGTTACGTCTCCGTTTTCGACTTTCAAAAGTCCGCTTGAGACAACCACATCAACAATGCCTTCCGTACGGTTTTTGATGGTTTTAGGGTCCATAACGCTTTTGTCAGGAAGATACTTTTCATAATCGTCTATCTTCATATGAAGCTCCCCCGGGACCACTGCGCCCATCATATTATAATGATCTGCAAGAATTCCGATCTGACCGTCCATTAATGGAGCCACCAGCGACTCGCAGGGGCCTTCGTAGAAATCCTTTTCTGCAGATATAATCTTTAAGTTAAACTTTTTCATTCTTTCAGAGTGTCCGCTTTCTTCATTACATCTTCAATTGTGCCGACATCGTAAAATGCAGCTTCCGGGTAGCCATCCATTTCGCCTTCTATGATTGCCTTAAAGCCGCGGACAGTCTCAGAAACAGGTACGTAGATGCCCGGAATGCCTGAGAACTTCTCAGCTACATGGAAAGGCTGTGCCAGGAATCTCTGAATCTTTCTGGCTCTGCTTACAACCATCTTGTCTTCCTCGCTCAGCTCGTCGAGTCCTAAGATGGCAATAATATCCTGCAGCTCAGCATATTTCTGGAGAATTTCCTGAACTCTGCGGGCTGTATAATAATGCTCATCTCCGACCACAGACGGCTCCAGAATCCTGGAGGTGGACTCCAACGGATCAATTGCAGGATAAATTCCCTGCTCAGCAAGCTTTCTGGAAAGAACGGTTGTTGCATCCAGATGTGAGAATGTAGTTACAATAGCCGGATCAGTAACATCGTCTGCAGGTACGTATACGGCCTGAACGGACGTAACTGAACCGTTCTTGGTGGATGTGATCCTCTCCTGGAGAGCTCCCATCTCAGATGCCAGCGTCGGCTGGTAGCCAACGGCTGAAGGCATTCTGCCCAGCAGCGTGGAAACCTCGCTGCCCGCCTGAACAAAACGGAAAATATTATCAATAAAGAGCAGTATGTCTTTGTGCTCGTGGTCACGGAAATATTCTGCCATGGTAAGGCCGGTAAAACCTACGCTCATACGAACGCCAGGCGCTTCATTCATCTGTCCGAAGACCAGCACAGTCTTGTCCAGGACGCCGCTTTCGCTCATCTCATGCCACAGGTCGTTTCCTTCCCTGCTTCGCTCGCCGACACCTGTAAATACAGAGTATCCGCCGTGTTCCATGGCTATATTATGGATAAGTTCCTGTATCAGAACGGTCTTGCCTACGCCTGCGCCGCCGAAGAGGCCTATTTTGCCGCCCTTTGGATATGGCTCTAAGAGGTCAATACCTTTGATACCTGTCTCAAGAACCTCGACTGATGACAGCTGGTCCTCAAATGCAGGTGCTTTTCTGTGGATCGGCCAACGCTCTACGGTTTCAGGTATTTCGCCTTTGCCGTCTATAGGTTCTCCGAGAACATTAAATATTCTGCCGAGAGTTGCTTCTCCTACCGGAACGCAGATATTTGCGCCTGTTGCACGAACCTCCATGCCGCGGCTTAAGCCTTCGCCTTCCGAAAGCATGATGCAGCGGACAACGCGGTTTCCTATGTGCCTTGCAACTTCCATCACCCTGTCAGTTCCGCCAACATTTACAACCAGCGCCTCTTTAATTCCGGGGAGCCGTTTGTCTTCGAAAGCTACGTCAACAACAGATCCTGATACTTCAACTATTTTACCTGTCATTATGTGTCACCTTTTGTCTGAAGATACCTTCAGCGCATTCGCGCCGGAAGAAATCTCCGTTATTTCCTGTGTGATCTCATCCTGTCTTGCATGGTTATGCTGCAGCCTTAAGGTCTCAAGCATTTCTGCCGCATTGTTATTCGCGCTGTTCATCGCGCTCATTCGGGCGTTCTGCTCACTGCAGTAGCTCTCAACGAGAGCTGAATAAACATAGCCAACTACATAATTACGGATGACATTTTCCAAAACCTTCTCTACAGAAGGAACAAATTCAAACATATTCTCGGATTCACCCGGCAGTTCATTGAAATGCGCCCTGTGAAGAGGCAGCAGCCTCTTTGAAATGCATTTCGAATTCATACCGTTTCCGAATTCTGTATAAACCAGATATATCTTACTGAACTCACCGGCTTCAAAACGTCCGGCGACCTCGTCGCAGATCATCCTTGCGCGGTCAACCGTCGGATTCTGCGCAGTATACTTAAAGTTTTCATCAACCGGATATCCGTGAGAGGAAAAATAAGCTCGTCCGTTTTCTCCGACAACAAAGATCAGATTATCATCGTGCTCTTTGATCAGCTTTTCGGCCTCTCTGATCACCCTGTGGTTGTATTCACCGCACAGTCCCTTGTCGGCAGTGATGATCAGATACGCATATTTGCCCGGAAGCGGAGTATCATTATCCTCCGTTACGCCCTCAGGCAGAAAATTCACGCTCTCAACATGCTCAATATTGCTGAACATCACGGAAATCTCGCCCTTAAGCGCATCGAAATAAGGCTTTGTATTATTGAGCGCCTCCCTGGCTCTGCGCAGCTTGACCGAAGCCACCAGATACATGGCATTGGTAATTTTCTGGATTTCGCTAACGCTTTCTATTTTGTTTTTGATTTCCTTAATACCGGCCATATTTAACCAATCTTTTTCTTATAATCAGCTGCTGCTTTGTTAGCATATGAAATGATGGCTTTCTTTGTCTCATCGCTCAGCTGACCTGTAGCATCAATCTCTCTGCAGAGATTTCCGAGGTCGCTTTCAAAGCCTGTAAGGAGCTCCGAAACAAATGCATCCATATCATCCGGATCAATGTCCTGCATGCATTTATTTGTTGCGCTTACCAGCAGGACAACCTGTCTATGCTGTGAATAAGGGCTGTACTGCGGCTGCCTTAAAATATGCATCAGACCTGTTCCGTATGCCAGCTGCTTCTTTGTAACGTCGTCCAGATCACTTGAGAACTGTGTAAAGATTTCCATCTCCCTGTACTGGGCGAGATCCAGTCTCAATGAACCTGCTGCCTTCTTAACCGCCTTGGTCTGGGCATCGCCGCCTACACGTGAAACGGAAAGGCCGACATTTACTGCAGGACGCTGTCCTGAGAAAAACAGATTCCTCTCCAGATAAATCTGTCCGTCAGTAATTGAAATAATATTTGTAGGAATATATGCGGAAACATCTCCTCCCTGAGTCTCAACAATAGGAAGGGCTGTAATGCTGCCGCCGCCTTTTTCTTCGCTTAAATGAGCGCTTCTTTCCAGAAGCCTTGAATGAAGATAGAAAATATCTCCCGGGAAAGCCTCACGTCCGGGCGGACGTTCAAAAAGAAGCGAAATAGCTCTGTAGGCAACCGCATGTTTTGAAAGGTCATCATAAACGATCAGAACATCTTTGCCTTTGTCCATGAAATATTCAGCCAGAGCACAGCCCGCGTAAGGAGCAATGTACTGAAGAGAATCTGAATCGCCGGCATTTGCGGCTACGATAACACTGTATTCGTCTGCCTTGTGTCTTTTGAGAGTTTCGTAAACCTGAACCACGTTGCTGGTCTTCTGTCCGATTGCAACGTAGATGCAGATGCAGTTTTTACCCTTCTGATTGATGATTGTATCGAGAGCGATCGCAGTCTTGCCTGTCTGGCGGTCGCCTATTATCAGCTCTCTTTGTCCTCGTCCAATAGGGAACATCGAGTCAATTACCAAAAGACCTGTATTAAGAGGCTGGTTAACAGGCTGACGGTCGATTATTCCGGGTGCCCTTTTCTCAATAGGATAATAATCCTCTGCCGTGATCGGGCCTTTTCCGTCCATCGGAGCTCCAAGTGCAGTAACAACCCTGCCCAGGAACTTATCGCCTACCGGCATGCTCGCTGTCCTTCCGGTCCTTCGCACGCTGCTGCCTGCCATGATTCTCTCATCGGCATCAAATACCAGGCATCCGACTTCATTTTCTTTGAGATTCTGAACCATTCCCTTGGCGCCGTTTTCAAAAATAACGATCTCGCCGTAAGCAACGTTTTTAAGGCCGTCCAGCATGGCAATGCCGTCGCCGACCCTTGTTACGTTACCGGTCTCCTGCGGAAGGATTTCCAGCTCCCAATCTTCCAGTGCCTTCGTCAGCAGAGGAATTGTATCTTTGCTGTTGACTCTTTTTGAAAGCTTTTCTGAAAGCTGCCTAAAAAGACCGTCACGGCTCCAGTCATAGACTTCCGCGCCAACGGCCAGCTTAAAGCCCGCATTAATGGAAGGATCCTCCACCCACTTGAGGGTAAGGTCCTGTCCGTATTTGTTTTTCAGGAACTTTTCGAATCTGAGGGTCTGCTCATCAGATGGCGGAACATCAGAATACAAAACAGCTTCTAATACTTCTGCCATTATTTTTCCTCCGCTTTATCCAAAAAAGCATCGTATGCATCCTCAGTGCTGCCGAACATTGCTTTCTCGGCAGCTTCTTGAGCCATTTGTGCAACCTTATCTCCGGCTTCAGCAACGACTCTGTCAAGGTCGTTCTTTGCCTGCTGCTCAGCTTTTGCAAGGATTTCCTCGGCTTCTTTTCTTGCGCCTTCTTTGATATCATCGGCGCGATGCGCAGCCTCTTCCAGTACGGCATTGCGCTTTTCTTCTATCTCAGCGTCAACGCCCGCCAGCTTCTCCTTATATTCCGCAAGGACTTTCTCAGCTTCTTCCCTGTCTGCCTTTGCCTGATTATCTATATCCTCATAAGCTTTCCTACGCTTTTCAATGAAGTTTTTGACAGGCTTATAAAGCAGAAAATAAAGAATCGCGAACAGGACTACAAAATTGAGCAGGTGCAGCAGTATCTGCTGCCAGTCCAAATTAAGAGGTATTCCAGTCATTATCTGCTACCGCCTTTACAAAACAAATATGATCAATATAGCAACAACCAGCGCATAAATAATCGCAGTCTCAATAAATACCAGTCCGAGCATCATTGTGGTACGGATCTTGCCTTCAGCCTCTGGCTGTCTGGAAATACCTTCCATTGCTCTCTGGATAGCCCAGCCCATGCCAAGCGCGCCGCCAAGTGCTGCAAGTCCGATTGCGATACCTGCTGCAATTGCTTTGCTTCCGGTTGAGCTGTCAGTTGAGCTCTCAGCTGCAGTAACTGTTGCTTCAACAGTATCTGCTGTATCAGCCTTTGATGTGATTGCAAGGAATGCCATGGATGCTATGAGCAGCACGATAACAATGCCAAGAACCATTATGATTTTCTTTCCTCTAATTGCCATTTCTTTATCCTCCTGCAGGAATTTCCTGCTTTTTTATAAATCCAAAGCTTCTGTTATGCGGAAGCCTTTTTTGTTTTCTTTGGTTTCTTAACTGACGGCTCCGTTACTTCACCGAAGTATGTGGATGCGATGGTGGTAAGGACGTATGCCTGGATCAGCGCATGCAGGATAGTGAAAAGCACTCCTACAATTACCGGAATTCCGTAGCTGGTTACGGAAGCATGGTAAATAAGATCCGTTACCAGAGCACCCGAAAGAAGCGCTCCGAAGAGACGGAAGCTCATTGAAATCGGAAGTGAGAATTCCTTGAGTGCTTTGCCTACGCCCTTAAACTTATTCTTAACTACGCCACCGATGAAGATTACCAGATATGATAAAACACCCAGACACACAGCTCCGTTGATATCCGACAGAGGCGCCGGAAGAGAGATCGGTGTGCCGAGAGTTGTCATTACCTGGATGCCGAACAGCTCAAATAATGTGCTGACGCAGATATATGCTCCCGCAACGAAAATATAAGCTCCCAGGAAACTATAGCTGTGCGGCGAATTGGCCTTTGCCATATTGCTGAACAGTCCTACTGCTGTCTCAAGAAGCAGCTGGAATTTACCTGGGATAGTCTTAAATTTAGGAATTACGAATATCCTTACGATGATACAGAAGATCAGGAAGACTCCGGTCACTATAAATGCCGATATCAATCCCGGATTAACATCGATCAGGCCAAACAGACTGACCTTGTAAGTCTCATGAAGAACCGCGTCCTTCATGGCTACGGAGATGTCTTCCCCAGCGCCATGTCCTGCAGTCCCTGTAAGAATCGTACCTGCGAGAATAACTACGAACAGACAAATAAAAATAATAATTGCCCTTGTTTTCTGTTTTTTGTTCATAATTTCATCTCTTTTACTTATAAAATCAACGTTAATTAACTATACTCCTTTAACTGAAAAAGTCAACATTCGTTGACCTTATCTTTCTATTATATATTTATAGATCGGCTGTCCCTGAGAGGAAAATTTCTCCTCATATTCAGTCATGATGTTGTCTCTGCAGAGCTCTGCGTCCGAATGCAGGTCAAAAGTGCAGGCTTTGATGCGCCATCCGGCCTCCGGCACCTCCTCCAGCGCGAATTCAAACAGCTCCTTATTGTCCGTCTTAAACTCGACTACGCCGTCTTTTTTAAGAATCCGGTCGTACTTGGCCAGGAACTGACGGGACGGCAGGCGCCTCTTGGCGTGCTTGTCCTTGGGCCACGGGTCAGAGAAGTTGAGGTATATCCTGTCAACCTCGCCGGCCGCGAAAACGTCGCATATATATTCAGCCTCCATCCTGATGAATCTGACGTTAGGCAGCTCCATGACCTCTTCCTTCTGGATGGCTCTCAGCAGAACGCTCGAAAACTTCTCAATACCAACATAATTAATATCAGGATTCCTGCGTGCCAGCTCCATCAGGAACTGTCCCTTGCCCATGCCGATCTCGATGCGTATCGGGTGATCGTTTCCGAACACCTCACTCCATCTGCCTTTCACGGCCCAGCCATCACCGAGCGACTTGCCGCCTTCGGTGGCATTCGCCTCTCTCACTACATATTCACTTTCAGCAATTACGTCCCTGCTGCCGGGAATGTTTCTAAGTCTCATGATGACATTATAGCAAAAGAATGCTTTATTTTTTATGAAATCTTTTATATTATATTATGGATGAAAAGAAAGCTGACATTCATAATTGCCATGCTTATGGCGTTAATACTGGTATTCGCGAACTCTTCAGTAGTTTTCGCGGATGGCGAGGAGGAACAGACCGAACCGTCTGCTTCTTCTTATTCGTTATGGCCAGCCGCGCCGGATCTGCTCTCCGGATCGTGTTTAATGATCGAGGCCAATACGCAGGCCGTTCTGTATTCCAAGAATCCTGACGAAAAGATATATCCTGCCAGCACGACCAAGCTGCTCACATGTCTGGTCGCTCTGGAGAATTCCACGTTTGACGAAACGGTTACCTTCTCCGAAAACGCCGTTAACCTGGAGGACGATGCCTCCAATATCGGTGCGGTCGCAGGCGAGCAGATGACCATGAAAGACTGTCTCTACGGCCTGATGGTTGCATCCGGCAATGAGTGCGCCAATGCTATCGCGGAGCACATCGCGGGCTCCATTCCTAAGTTTGCTGAAATGATGAACCGCAAGGCAGAGGAACTCGGCTGTACAGGCTCACATTTTGTGAATCCGCATGGTCTCTTTGATGAAAACCACTACACAACAGCGGCCGACATGCTCAAGATTGCTCAGGCAGCGTTCAACAACTCATCGCTCCTGGACATCATCAGCCAGGCCTCATACACCATCAAACCAACGAATAAAACCGAGGAGGAAAGGACCCTGACCAACAGTCATTACATGATCCTGCCTCACTCGGAGTACTATAACGAATATGTTGTGGGCGGCAAGACCGGCTACCTCGTAGAATCCGGCAGATGCCTGATCACCCTGGCCAAGAAGGACAACATGACGATCATCTGCGTCACTATGTTCTGCCCGACATATACCGGCGTTTTCTCAGATACTCAGGAGCTTCTGGACTACGCTTTCAACAATTTCTCCATCAGAAATATTTCGCAGTCAGAAATCCGGTTTGGCTACGCTGACGACAAGGCCAAAGTCGTGGTGGATTCCACCTCGCAGCTGTTGCTGCCGAACAAGGTGGCCTTCGAGAGCCTGGATTCGCGCGTCCATTTCACATATGACATGGACATGGACGAATACGCAGCGGCCAAGGAAGCTGCCGGCATAACAACAAATGACGGCCGCCATCTGTACGCCATTATGGAGTACTCGCTGGACGACCATTATCTGGGTAAAGTAAATGTTTTCTTAAATGACAACCTGGAGATCACCAAGGCGGGATTCACTCAGGTAGTCTATGTAAATCTTTGGTTTGTCCTGATCATCGTAGGAGCAGTCATCATCGTGCTCATCGCATTCTTCGAAATCTCAGGCAAGAAACGCGCTAAGGCACAGGCCGCCGTCAGGAGGCCAGTACGCCGTTAACGTCTTTAGCTGTAATGATACGGGCCCTGGAATCAGGGTCCTTTTTCATGCTGCAGACCGCCATCCGGTAATTGGTGCCGAACTTCCAGTCAGTGCCGCGGATTTCCTCGGACTTGAAAATATGGACATATCTCTTCTTGAGCTTGTGACCGCCCTCTGTGAGCATCTTGTCCTCTTCAACATAGAACTCAGTCGGTCTGACGGTCAGGCCGATGCCGAGGTTTTTGAGGTAGCTCTCCTTCGCCACCCAGCACTCAAAGAAATATTTCTGCTTTTCCAGCTGATTCGTGATAAAAGCGAAGGTCTCCAGCTCGTATGGATGCAAAATCTTCTCCGGGTTCGGCAGCGCGCCGCCCTTGATATATTCAATATCTACGCCCACCGGCTCATCGGATATCGAGCAGACCGCCCAATCGCCTGAATGTGAAAGATTGAAGAATAATCCCTCGAGGCCTTTGATCTCCGGCTTAGCCTTCTCATTTTCTGTGATGTCCAGCGGAAGAACCGTGTCCGGGCGCTCGGTCTTAAGCGCATAAATTAGTGCCAGCTCAGCCGCAGCCGCGAGCTGCTTGCCCTTCTCCGGCTCCATCCTCTCAATGCCCTCATTCCTGCGCGCAGAAAAGACTGCGCTGTCATATTTAATGTTCTCTAATTCGTTTCTGTTTAATAAATAAGTCCTGATCATAACACATTCCCGCAAATAAATATTTTCAGTAATAAAGCATACCACAGCCAGGTTACTTGAGCAAACACTTACAGACATTTCCCGGGCAGTTGACAAAAATCTGGCTAATATCGTTTTGTATGGCAGTTTTTCTTGATGCGGTTGCAGCCTGCTTTACATACAATAAGCCGAAAGCCCTTAGCGAAGAGCCCTTTTGGATAGGCCCCGAGCTCAGGACTGTCTGAGCACGGCTTCAGACGTGCGAGTTCCGCACGAGGGGCCGCGTTTATCCAAATGGGCTGTGAGCTTAGTAGCTTTCGAGCCGTATGTAAAACAGGCTGCCACCGCAAAAAAAAGACTGCCGCACAAATGTGCAGCAGCCCAGATTTTATTTTTATCAACCGCCCAGATAAGCTTTCTTAATCTCCTCTGATCCCGCCAGCTCAGCTCCTGTGCCCTGGTGGGTAATCTCGCCATTTGCCAGAACATATGCCCTGTCGGCTATCTTCAGCGCCTTTTCGGCGTTCTGCTCGACCAGAAGGATTGTGATGCCCTTGGAATTCATGTCCTTGATGATGTCAAAGACCTGATTTACGAGCAGTGGTGACAGTCCCATCGAAGGCTCGTCCAGCATCAGCAGCTCAGGTCTGGCCATCAGCGCGCGGCTCATTGCCAGCATCTGCTGCTCGCCGCCTGAAAGGGTGCCCGCAATCTGGTTGCGGCGCTCTCCCAGGATCGGGAACTGGTCGAAGACGTTTTCAATATCGTCTTTAATCTTCTTTTTGTCCTTCTGCAGGAAGGCTCCCAGTACCAGATTGTCGTAAACGCTCAGTTCCTGGAATATCCTTCTGCCTTCCGGCACCTGGGTCATGCCCATTTTAACGATCTTGTGGCCCGGAGTTCTGGTAATGTCGTGGCCTTTGTATGTGATCGTGCCGCCCTGGCCTCTCAGAAGTCCCATGATGGTCTGCATTGTGGTGGTCTTGCCCGCGCCGTTGGCGCCGATCAGTGTCACTATTTCGCCTTCATTTACTTCAAAGGAAATGCCCTTTAAGGCCTGAATGACTCCGTAGAATACCTGAAGGTCTTTTACTTCTAATAATGCCATGTCTCTCAACCTCCCAAATATGCTTTAACAACTTCCGGATCGTTCAGGCAGTCATTTGTCTTGCCCTGCGCCAGAACTGTGCCGAAGTTGAGGACAGTGATCTCGTCGCACAGGCCTGCTACGAACTTCATGTCGTGTTCGATGAGCAGTACTGTCAGGTCGAACTGATCACGTATGGATTTAACGATTTCTACCAGGTCAGCCGTCTCCTGCGGGTTCATGCCTGCTGCCGGCTCATCAAGGAGCAGCAGCTTAGGATTTGTAGCCAGCGCACGCGCGATCTCCAGCTTCCTTTGCTTGCCGTAAGGCAGGTTGCAGGCCAGATTATTGCGCTCATCCTCCAGTCCTACAATACGCAGGATGGACTTGGCCTTCTCTCTCATGGCTTTCTCCGTCTTATAATAGGACGGCAGCCTGAAAATGCTGGACACGATGCCGCATTTGAACTCGGGCTGGTTGTGCAGGCCGACCATAACATTCCTGATAACGCTCATGTTGTTAAAGAGACGGATATTCTGGAATGTTCTGGCAATGCCTTTGTGGTTGATCTTCTCCTGATTCAGGCCTTTGAGTTCCTCGCCCTCCAGGTAGAATGTGCCTGTAGTCGGCTGATAAACTCCGGTCAGCATATTGAAGATCGTGGTCTTGCCGGCTCCGTTAGGACCGACCAGACCATAGAGCTGTCTTCTCTTTATTGATAAATTCACGTCCTGGACCGCCTTCAGACCGCCGAAGGAAATGCCCAGATCTTTTGTTTCAAGAACGTATTCTGACATTTTAATGTCCTCCTTCCGGCTTGTCCGGTTTGTCCGGCGAGAATGAATCTACCTTGGCAAAATCTGTGGATAAGATCTCGTCCATCTTGATCTTGGTAGGGATACGTGCCCACTGGCCCTCATCATTGTCGATCCTGGACGGGTTATGCGGCCGCAATCGCCCTGCCAGCGCCCTGAAGTTGTTCTTCTCCCTGAAGTTCTTGAATGCCGGAGCATTGTTGTAGATTACCAGGAGAATAAGGATCAGCGAGTATACGAGTCTCTGCAGAACGGCCAGGTTGCCTGTCAGGATAGTGGCCAGCTCTACATTGAGGACTGTAATGATAGTCGCGGCGATCATTGAGCCGTTGATCGAGCCCATACCGCCCAGAACTACCATAACGAGGATCTCGATGGAGTAGTTATAATCAAATTTGGAGCTCTGGATCGTATAGTTTGCATAGCTGTACAGTACGCCCGCCATGCCCGCGAACATGGAGGAGATCATGAATACGATGAGCTTGTATTTAGTAACGTTAATACCTGTTGCCCTGGCAGCGATCTCGTTGTCGCGGATGGCTGTGATAGCGCGTCCGTGCTTGCTGCGCATCAGGTTCTGAACAACCGCCAGAGTGATGAGGATCAGCACGAAGCCCACGATGAACAGGTATTTGGAATTAAATCTCGGGGTGTCAAGGCCCAGCGCGCCGCCGAAGGTCTTCTTATCAGAGTTCATGAAGATGAACTTGACAATCTCACCAAAGGCGAGCGTCACAATAGCCAGGTAGTCGCCCTTCAGTCTAAGCGCCGGCAGACCGATCACCAGACCCAGAACAGCAGCCACAATGGCGCCAACAACCAGCGCGATGATCATCGTGATCAGGCTGTTGCCGAGGCCGGTATTCTCAGCCAGCAGATATGCGACTTTGCCGCCGATATAAGCGCCCGCGCACATGAAGCCCGCATGGCCCAGGGACAGCTCGCCCAGGAAGCCTACTACCAGGCTCAGGGAAACTGCCGCGATAGCTGCGATAGTGATCTGCTCCAGCAGATATCTGAACGAGGTGCTTAAGCCTCCGCTCATTGTAAGCACTGTGAAAATGATGCCCAGTATAACGACAACAAAGTAGTTGAGGAAGTTCTTCCATTGTATGTTCTTTTTCATACTTTCTCCCTCCTTACCTTGCCCAGAATGCCTGTCGGTCTAACCAGCAGGATGATAATCAGTATCGCGAATTCGATCGCGTCAACGTACGGCGAAATGCCCGGCAGCGCGTTAACGATACATTCAATTATACCCAGCAGGAATCCGCCGACCATAGCTCCCGGAATAGAGCCGATACCGCCGATAACTGCCGCGGTGAAGGCTTTGATGCCGGGCATCGCTCCCAAAGTCGGTATAACGCTCGGTGCTTTCAGCAGATAGAAAAGTCCGGCGAGAGCCGCGAGGGATGAACCAATGGCAAATGTGATGCTGATGATCTTGTTTACGTTAATTCCCATAAGCTGGGCAGCGCCCTTGTCCTCTGAAACCGCGGTCATGGCTCGTCCTGTGTTCGTGAATTTGACAAACAAAGTCAGCGCGACCATTACGATAATGGCGCAGACCAGAGTAATAAGGGTGTAATTCTGGATCCTGAGGGATCCGATAGTGGTTACTCCCAGGTCGCCCATAATAACCATCTTCGGAGCAGATCCGAAAATGATCTGAGCGAGGCTCTGGAGCAGGTAGCTCATACCGATGGCAGTGATAAGAACTGCCAGCGGGCTGGCTCCACGGAGCGGCTTGTACGCCAGTTTCTCAATAGACACGCCAATGATCACGCATATTACGATCGCGCAGACGATGGCAATAACGGGATGGCCTGTCATATTGAAGAAAACGAAGATGGCATACGCGCCAGCCATGATAATGTCACCGTGGGCAAAGTTCAGCATCTTGGCGATACCGTAAACCATTGTGTATCCCAGGGCGATCATGGCATATATTCCACCCAGGCTTAATCCATTGATTATTGTGGTGATTATTTCCATAATTCTCCATAAATACGCATTTCCACGGCGGGGACTTCCGCCGTGGAAATGTATGTAAAAAAGTCTTGTTTAATTATTTGTTGGCTTCTTTGATGGTGTACTTAACAGCAGACTTATTAACATAGCCATTCTCGTCCCATGTAATAGGCTGGCCGCCGCCGGTAACACCGGTAAATGTCATTTCCTGGAATGCAGCCTTCAGAACTTCGTTGAGTTCCTCAGCGCTCATAGTAACGCTGACTTTGTCTGCATTTTCAGTCATAGCCTTAGCAATAGCGTAAACGCAGTCATATGCTGAAGCGCCGAACTGATTAAGTGTGTCTGCTCCATAAGCAGCAACATACTTGTCAATGTAGTCTTTCTCTGCTCCTGCTGAAGCCTTGGAGTCAAAGTGTGACAGCATTGAAACTTCCTGAGGAATGGTGGTGATATCGAAGCCTTCGATACCGCTGTCGATTCCGTCGAATCCGTCACATCCGAAGTAGATAGCGTCATCAGCGATTGTGCCCTTAGCCTGGATCATGAACTGTGAAGCAGGTGTGTAGTAAATAGGCATGAAGATGAACTTGCAGTCCTTCAGCTGCTGGATCTGTGAGTCAAATGTTGAAGCATCGCCTGTGAAGGTAGTCTCAACAACCTGAATTGAAGGATCCAGATTAGCCATGAATGTGTCATAGATTCCTGAAGAATAGTTGTCATCTGACTTGTAGAAGATACCGATTGTCTGACCTGCATAGTTGTCATTTACATATCCGGCTGCATAGAGACCCTGATTGCCATCTGCGAAGCACATCTGATAACCATTGTCATACTTAGGGATATCATCATTTGAAGCTGATGGTGTAATGAAAAATACAGGTGTTTCATGTGAAAGGTTTGTCCACTCCTGTCCAGGTGCGCTGGTTACACATCCGAGTGAAACCTGCATACCGCCTTCATATAATGAGGAGAAGTTGGTCTTAACCTTGGTAGCATCATGCATGTCATCGAGCATTCTGAACTCGATCTCAACGCCGTTGATGCCGCCTGCTGCGTTGATCTCATCAACTGCCATCTGAGCAGAATTCTGTACGGCGATACCGTAGATTGCTGCTCCGCCTGTAAGTGGGCCGGAAGCTCCAAGAACAAACTTGGTGTTGTTAGCTGTGTAGCCTGAATCTCCTGCAGGCTGTTCACCGCCGCCGCCGTTTCCACCGTTTCCGCCGTTACCACCGCCGCAAGCTGCAAGGACCATAGATGCAAGGGCAACTGCCAGAACTACGACTACAATTTTCTTAAGTGTGGATTTCATCATAGTTTCCCTTCTTTCTTAAAATACTTGTGTGAGGTTTCTTTCAGTTACATTTTATAAATAAAAAACACCCCCTACAGGAATCGAACCTGTAACTAGCCCTTAGGAGGGGCTTGTTATATCCATTTAACTAAGGAGGCATGCTTCACTGAGGTAAATCAGTTTGGTGACTAGTTTACTTCATTTTCCGCAAAGAGTAAAGCCTTTATTTATTAGGAATAAGTACTGCTTTGCCGCCCATATACGGTCTGAGTACCTCAGGAATTGTCACGCTGCCGTCAGCCTGCAGATGATTCTCAAGGAAAGCGATCAGCATTCTTGGCGGAGCAACAACTGTATTGTTAAGGGTATGAGCCAGAT